>NZ_MLYR01000046.1 GCF_001866655.1 Bacillus sp. MUM 116
CAAGAAATCGGAAGCGCATTGTTCAGCCTCGGGCATAGTGCTTTAGGCCCTTCGGTGAAGTCGTTCTTTGACTTCATCGTCAGGGCCTAAGCAACCTAGGAAAAAAGCAGTTCATTTTTTCCCTCGAGGGGCAGGACGCTTGCGCTAGACTATAAAAAAACAGTTCGAGTTCACGAACTGTTCCCTTTTTATTTTAGGTCCTTTGGAAGCTCTCCATCAGGACTGATTAATGTAATTGAATATTTATCGGTAAAAACCGAACTTGCCATCTCATTAGCACTTTGCTTGGTTACTTGATCAATTTGTTCAATAATTTCATCTAATGAACGATGACGCTTCAACAATAATTCATTTTTCCCATTACGGCTCATTCTGCTGTTGGTGCTCTCCAAACTCAGCATTAAGCTTCCTTTTAATTGTTCTTTTGTATTGGTAATCTCTTTATCAGTAATACCATCCTGTTTTAATTTTTCTAGTGTTTCTTGGATTGTATCATATAATAAATCAAGCTGTTTGGCCCCTGTTCCCCCATAAACTGTAACGATCCCACTATCTTGATAAGCAGAATGATAGGAGAAAACTGAATAGGCTAACCCCTTCTGTTCCCGAACATCCTGGAACAATCGACTGCTCATACTGCCGCCAAGGACATTATTAACGATAATTAAACTATAAATATCCTCATGTCCAATCTTTAGTCCTTCAAAACCGATGCATAAATGGGCCTGTTCAGTATCTTTTTTTCTGGATATACGATTGGAATGAAACACTGGTGTATTTTCATGGGTCTCATGATTACCCCCAGAATAGGAACCAAAATATTTTTCTACCTCGTAAATAAATGCATCTGAAACATTTCCGGCAATGGAAATGACGACGTTTTCCGGAGTATAGCGGTCATGGATATATTCCTTTAGCTTTTCACCCGTAAATGTATTAAGTGTTTCTTCTGTTCCAAGGATTGGGTAGCCTAGTGGATGATTCTCATAAACAGCACGGCTTAATAAATCATGTACGATATCATCAGGAGTATCTTCATACATTTTAATTTCTTCTAAAACAACATTTCTTTCTTTGTTTAATTCTTCTTCAACGAAAGTTGAATTAAAAAACATATCCGCTAATACATCCAGAGCAAATTTAGAGTGTGTATCAAGGACTTTCGCATAATAGCATGTATATTCTTTTGAAGTAAAAGCATTTACCTGACCACCAATGCTATCAAATGATTCGGCAATTTCTTTTGCAGACCGTGTGGTTGTACCTTTAAAAAACATATGTTCTAAAAAGTGGGAAATCCCATTGTTTTCGGGACTCTCGTTCCTGGACCCGGTTCCTATCCATACACCAATTGCTACAGACCTCACGGTAGGAATTTGTTCTAATACAATTCTTACTCCATTTTGGCATGTGTATTTATTTATCATCGAATTCCTCCTGAATATAACGACTCTAAAAACTCATACTTCTATTTTATTCTATTCTCCCGAATGTTATTTCATCAATCTTTCCTCGCTCATTAACTCTGAGACGGTACCAATGGTAAGATTTTTTTTCTCAATTAATGTGATTAAACTGTCAAGCGATTTTGCTGTAGCTTCAGTTGGATGCATCAAAACCATTGAACCATTCCCGATTTTACTCATTACACGGTTAATCAATGTATCCGGAGTTGGTTTTTTCCAGTCCACTGTATCAACAGTCCACATGACGGTTTCCATATTAAGATCATTTGCGACGCTAACTGTTTCATCCCTATAGCTTCCGCTTGGAGGTGCAAACCATTCACATTTGACTCCTGTTGCAGCCTCAATTACTTCATTCGTTTTAATCAATTCAGATCTCGTTTGTCCAGCAGTAAGCCTTTTCATGTCCGGATGGGAATAAGAATGATTGCCGATTTCATGGCCAGCACTCACAATCATTTTGGCAAGTTCAGGATTTTTTTTAACCCAATTCCCTTCCAGAAAAAAACTGGTTGTGACATGGTGTCTTTTTAAAGTGGCGAGCATATCTGACAAATATTCATTTCCCCATGCTACATTAATTATAAAGCTAACCATCGGTTTATCCGGGTGTCCTTTATAGATAGGTGAGGGAGGTAAATCCCTTAAATGTACCTTTGGATTTATTTGGGTAAAGACCAATTTCTTTTCATCATATTGGTCTTTATTTTTCATCTTTTTATAAGAAGCTAAAATATCAACCTTCAACCCATTATATCCTGGAATTGCCTTCCAAACCCGATCTATTTTGGCATCAGAGGGTGGAATCTCATATTTGGCAGCGTTTTTTACAATATTTTCATAAAGAGGATTGGAATTTTGCTTTGAAACCATAATTGCGGATTCCTTCAATGTTTCCACATATGGATTTACAATTGGATTATTTACCGAGATCCACCCAGCCAAACAAATAAGCATAAAAGTAACAGCTTTTTTCATCTTTCCTTTCCCCCTTCCATAAACATTATGAAAGAAGGGGACAAGGTAGAACTTCAAAAGCGCAAGCACCCTGATCCGTCAAATAGTACATGGAAAAAGTCAGGGTGAACCCTGACTTTCTAATTCCTGGAAGCTTTAACAAGACCAGGGCTTTCCATTATTGCTGTTCTTCAGCCTTTTCTTTCTGTTCTTTCAAAACAGCTTTCCGTGAAAGGTTAACGCGGCCTTGTTTATCAATTTCAGTGACTTTAACTAGAATTTCATCACCAATTTTCACAACATCTTCTACTTTTCCTACCCGCTCTTCGGCAAGTTCGGAAATATGGACCAATCCATCTTTTCCGGCAAAAATTTCAACAAATGCGCCGAATTTTTCAATCCGTTTTACTTTGCCGAGATACATTTGACCAATTTCAACTTCACGGACAATATCTTCAATAATCTTCTTCGCTTTTTGATTCATTTCCTGGTCTGCTGATGCGATAAAGATGGTTCCATCTTGCTCAATATCAATTTTCACACCAGTTTCTTCGATAATTTTATTAATTTGTTTTCCACTTGGTCCAATAACATCGCGGATCTTATCCGGGTTAATGGTCATGGTTAAAATTTTCGGTGCAAATTTTGATAACTCAGTTCTAGGTTCACGAAGGGTTGCCAGCATTGAATCTAAAATTTGCATTCTTCCTTTTTTCGCTTGTTGAAGTGCCTCTTCTAAAACTTCACGGGACAGACCTTCAATTTTAATGTCCATTTGAAGTGCAGTTACCCCTTTAGACGTTCCTGCTACTTTAAAGTCCATATCGCCAAGATGGTCTTCCATTCCTTGGATATCCGATAAAACAGTGTAATGTTCACCGGATTTTACTAGACCCATAGCAATACCTGCCACCGGGGCTTTAATCGGCACACCTGCATCCATCATGGCTAGAGTACTTGCACAAATACTTGCCTGCGAGGTGGAACCGTTTGATTCTAAAACTTCTGATACCAGACGAATTGTATAAGGAAAATCTGTTTCAGATGGAACAATTGGTTCAAGTGCCCTTTCTCCCAATGCCCCGTGACCGATTTCCCGGCGGCCTGGACCGCGGATTGGACCCGTTTCCCCAACACTAAAGGAAGGAAAATTATAATGATGCATAAAGCGTTTTTCTTCCTCAATGCCTAAGCCATCAAGAATCTGAACATCTCCCATTGCACCAAGTGTACAAATGCTTAAAGCCTGAGTCTGACCGCGTGTAAACAATCCGGAACCATGTGTACGTGCAAGCAGTCCAACTTGTGATGATAATGGACGGATTTCATCTATTTTACGGCCATCAGGACGAACTTTTTCAACTGTAATTAAGCGGCGAACCTCACCTTTAACAATTTTGTCAAGGATTTGTTTCACTTGCTTTAAATTCTCTTCTGTTGTTTCTTGTTCTTCATATTTGGCTAAAACATGTTTTTTCACTTCTGTAATTGCAGCTTCACGGGCATGCTTTTCTTGAACTTGAATGGCGTTAATCATATCTGCTTCGCAGATTGCTCTTACTTCTGCTTCAAGTTCTTGATTAATTTCGAAAAGCGTGATCTGCATTTTTTCTTTGCCGATTTCAGTAGCAATTTTCTCTTGGAATTCAATTAAGCGTTTGATTTCTTTGTGTCCAAACATAATGGCTTCCAGCATAATTTCCTCTGGTACCTCGTTTGCACCTGCTTCAACCATGTTGATTGCATCTTTTGTACCAGCAACGGTTAAGTGGATGTCACTAAGTTCTGATTGCTCCACAGTCGGATTAATCACAAATTCCCCATTTACCCGTCCGACTACAACTCCGGCAATTGGACCTTCAAACGGTATATCAGATGTGCTTAGCGCTAAAGAAGAACCAAACATCGCTGCCATTTCAGTAGAGCAGTCTTGATCTACACTCATGACAATACTGATAACTTGTACATCATTACGGAATCCATCAGCAAATAATGGACGGATTGGTCGGTCAATTAAACGGCTGGCTAAAATGGCTTTTTCACTTGGACGGCCTTCGCGTTTAATAAAACCTCCTGGAATTTTCCCAACAGCATATAAACGTTCCTCATAGTTTACAGTTAGCGGAAAAAAGTCTAGATTTTTTGGTTCTTTTGATGCAGTTGCTGTACTTAAAACTGCTGTATCACCATAACGGACAAGGACAGCTCCATTTGCTTGTTTTGCTAATTGTCCAATTTCGACAGTCAGCTTGCGGCCTGCCCACTCCATGGAATACTCATGTTTCGTTTGTTCCATATTGTTACCCCTCTCAGGTCAAAATCATTTCAGAGGATGATTCGAAAATTTTTTTCGTAGTATCATCTTTTTTCATATATAAAAAGCCGTAAATAGCTTATGTTAGAAATTCCAAATATAAAATTAGTATGCACATAATTTCGCGATTTTAAATATGTATAGAGGATTCTTTAATAGAAAACTTCGTTAAAAAACTAACAAAAAAGCGGGAAAAATCCCGCTTCTGTTGATTATCGACGAAGACCAAGCTTATTGATTAGCACACGGTAACGTTGAACATCTTTGTTACGTAGGTAAGTTAAAAGATTACGACGCTTACCAACCATTTTCAACAAACCACGACGTGAGTGGTGATCCTTTTTATGAGTACGTAAGTGCTCATTCAAGTTGTTGATTGATTCAGTAAGGACAGCGATTTGAACTTCTGCAGATCCAGTGTCGTTTTCATGAGTTTTATACTCAGCGATAATTTCATTTTTACGCTCTTGAGTGATTGCCATCCTAATTCACCTCCAAAAATAGAATCCCCTGTTACTGAGCAAGCGTCGGTGACTCGACTTGCCAAGCAAAGGTTTTTTAATACGTTAATAAGAATACAATGTTTCCATGAAAAATGCAAGAGAAACCTTGATTTTAATGTAAGAAAGAGGTTGATTCACTACAATTTTCGGAGACTTTGTCGAATTTTTTAAAGTAATTTACCGCATATTGTTTATCTCTTTCAATTTGAGCGATTAATTCTTCAATACCCGAAAACTTTTGTTCTTTCCGTAAAAATTGATGCCATTCGATCTTAACCTCTTTACCATAAATCATTTGATTAAACTCAAATAAATGGACTTCAACTGAGGGTTTGATTTCTTCTTTATTAAAGGTAGGTTTATATCCAAGATTACAAACCCCATTATACCACTTACCATCTACTTCCATTCTTACCGAGTAAACTCCAATTGGAGGCAAAAGATATACATCCTCAACACTCACATTGGCGGTAGGAAAACCAATGGTCCTTCCCCGTTTATCGCCATGAATAACAGACCCTGTCGTTGTATAGTATCTACCTAAAAAATCGGGAAGCTCATTCGTCATGCCTTCTTTTAATAATTTCCTTATCCGGGTTGAACTTACCTTTTTTTTCTTCTTAGTTAACTCTGGAATGACTGAAAAAGTGAATTGACCTCTTGAATGGAATGGCAATGTTTCCATTGTCCCTTTCCCCATCCTGCCGTAGGTAAAATCAAAACCAGCTACGGCATGTTTTACATTTAAATTAATGAGATATTGATCGATAAATTCCTGTGGAAGGAGGTTGGCGAACTCTATTGTAAAATGAACGACGAATACATAATCAATTCCCATTTTTTCAAGAATTTGAATTTTTTCTGTTATTGGCGTAATATATTGAACATGCTGTTCAGATTTCCCCAGCACCACGGATGGATGCGGGTCGAATGTCATGACCGCACTACTCAGTCCTTTTTCCTTCGCTTGTCTCTTTGCTTCTAAAATGACTTGCTGATGTCCAAGATGTACCCCGTCAAAATATCCAAGTGCCATTGATAATGGCGGTAATTCACTTTTCTCTATATGATTCGGAAAATTAAGCTTCTTTACTTCCACTTGAAACTCACTCTTTCTATACCGTACCCTTATTGATCTTGATTGTTTCTTAGCACCTTAACTGGTTTTAACAAATCAGACTTGCTAGGATGCTTTGCATAGATAGCAAGTGCCTGTCCTTCCCTCGTTTCAGTGACTATAGGTCCGTTACTATTTTTTAGATGTTCTGGAATCGGTAAAATTGCACCATTCTTTACTTTCTCTGCTACTGTATCATTTATTACGTATTTCGGCAAATGGGAAATTGCTGATTCAAGGGGTCTTAATTCACTTGTTATAGTACCCGACTGCATTAAATTTTCTATTTCATCAAATGTGAGGCAATCTTCTAACTTAAATGAAGCGGACTGGATTCTGACTAGCTTTGACATATGTGCTGGGAATCCTAATTGTTCCCCAATCATTACTGCAAGTGTCCGAATATAGGTCCCTTTGCTGCAGCTGACACGAAAACGAAAAGTGATTGTTTGTCCACTAAATTCTTCCCTTTTATCAAGCAATTCGATTGAATAAATCGAAACCTTACGTGTAGGGCGTTCCACAATAATCCCTTTTCTGGCATATTCGTAAAGGCGTACACCATCGACCTTTACTGCTGAAAACATCGGGGGTGTCTGTTCAATTTCTCCTGTCAGGGATTGTAAGACTTGAAGAATTTCCGCTCTGGAAAACGAGCGGTCAACTGGTTTTTCCTCAACTACCTCTCCTGATGCATCCTCGGTTGTCGTTGAATACCCGATTGTCACTTCTCCCTCATACGCTTTGCCGGCATCTGTTATGTATTCCGCTATCTTTGTTGCCTTTCCAATACAAATTGGCAAAACTCCGGTTACATCCGGATCAAGTGTCCCAGTGTGCCCAACTTTTTTTGTCTTCAATATTTTTCGTAATTTAAAAACACAATCATGTGACGTCAATCCGGCTGGCTTAAATAATGGTAAAATACCTTCCAACTAGCTCACTCCTTATCAAAAAAATGGATAGACATTTGTCTATCCATTGATATCTAGTCTTCATCATTTTTATGAAGTGGTTTTTCTTCATGGTGTAATTGATGAAGAAGGTTTTCAATTCGATTTCCGTAATCAATGGATTCATCGAATTCAAAGATAATTTCAGGTGTTTTCCGCAGTCGAATACGATGGCCGATTTCTGTGCGAATAAAGCCTTTGGCTTTTGCAAGACCTTTTAAAGTATTCTCCTTTTGTTCATCATCACCCAATACAGATATATATACTTTAGCTTGTTGGAGATCTCCTGTAACTTGGACATCTGTAACCGTCACAAAACCAATCCGAGGATCTTTAATTTTACGTCCGATGATGTCACTCAGCTCTTTTTTCATTTGTTCTCCCACACGATTTGCTCTGTGGCTCATCAAATTCACCTCTTAATCTAAAGCCATTCAATATCGGTGATCGTCCTCTCTATCTCTGGAAACGAATCAATAAACCGTAAGGCACTTTGCAGTTCCTGCTCAGTCGAAACCCTTGCACAAGTAACCACAACAATGGCAATCTTGGTCCTTTGCCATACATCCTGATAATCAACTTCCGAAACAGAAACATTATATTTTTGCCTTAACCGAGTAAGGATTCGCTGCAGAACGGAACGCTTATCCTTTAAAGAATGGGCATCATAGATGATGCATTCACATACGGCCGTGCCGATGATCATTTCCGTTCTACTTCTTCCATTACAAATGCTTCAATAATATCTGCTTCTTTGACATCATTGAAGTTTTTAATCGTAATCCCGCATTCGTACCCTTGGGAAACTTCTTTTGCATCGTCCTTAAATCGTTTTAAGGCATCAATTTCACCTTCAAAAATAACAACCCCATTACGAATTAAACGAACGCCGCTGTCACGGGTAATTTTACCATCTGTAACATATGAACCGGCAATCGTTCCCACTTTGGAGACCTTAAAGGTTTGGCGGACCTCAGCTTGACCAATGATTTTTTCTTCAAATTCAGGGTCAAGCATACCCTTCATAGCCGCTTCAATTTCTTCAATTACTTTATAAATAATGCGGTGCAGACGTACGTCTACATCCTCTGCATCAGCTGCACGCTTAGCGTTTGCATCCGGACGTACATTAAAACCAATCACAATCGCATTCGAAGCCGCAGCTAGCGTAATATCGGACTCATTAATCGCACCTGCTCCGCTGTGAATAATTTTAATATTAACGCCTTCTACATCAATTTTCATTAAGGAAGCAGCAACAGCTTCGGCTGATCCTTGAACGTCCGCTTTAATAATAACATTCAAGTCCTTCATTTCGCCTTGTTTTAATTGCTCAAATAAGTTTTCTAAGCTAACGCGGGACTTTTCACCACGTTGCGCTGCAAGTGCCTGCTGTGCACGTGCTTCCCCAACTTGACGAGCTGATTTTTCATCATCAAAAACAACAAAACGATCTCCAGCCTGAGGCACTTCGTTTAACCCTGTAATCTCAACAGGAGTCGATGGACCAGCATCTTTAACACGGCGTCCTTTATCATTCACCATTGCACGAACACGGCCAAAAGTATTTCCAACAACAATTGGATCTCCAATTTTTAAAGTACCGTTTTGAACCAATAAAGTTGCAACTGACCCGCGCCCTTTATCTAATTGAGCTTCTATAACAGTACCTAAAGCCTTCCGGTTTGGATTCGCTTTATATTCCTCTACTTCACTTACAAGAAGAATCATTTCTAATAGGTTATCGATTCCATCCCCTGTTTTTGCAGAAAGTTGTACAAAGATAGTATCCCCGCCCCATGCTTCTGCAACCAAGCCATGTTCTGTTAATTCTTGCATAACACGGTCAGGGTTTGCGGCTTCCTTATCCATCTTATTAACAGCAACAATAATTGGAACCTCGGCAGCCTTCGCATGGTTAATCGCTTCAACTGTTTGTGGCATTACACCGTCATCTGCGGCAACAACAAGAATAGTAATATCGGTAATTTTTGCACCACGAGCACGCATCGTTGTAAAGGCAGCGTGTCCCGGTGTATCTAAGAAGGTAATTTTCTTACCATTTTCAACTACTTGATAGGCACCGATATGCTGGGTGATTCCACCTGCTTCTCCTTCAGTTACCTTTGTATTACGAATAGAGTCAAGTAATGTTGTTTTCCCATGGTCAACGTGTCCCATAATCGTAACAACAGCAGGTCGTTCTATAAGCTCTTCAGCGGTATCCTCAGAAAAATAAACCTCTAAATCGGTTGTATCGATTTTGATTTCTTCTTCAACCTCAACACCGTATTCACTTGCAATCAATTCAATCGCATCTTTGTCTAATACCTGGTTAATTGTAGCCATTACACCAAGTAAAAAGAGCTTTTTAATAATTTCCGATGGCTCACGGTATATTTTTTTAGCAAGCTCTCCAACAGTCAAAGATTCGCTAAACGTAATTTTAGCCGGAAGTTCTTTTTCTTTCTTCTTTTGTGGCTGTGCTTGTTGAACAGGTGCGTGGTTCTTTTTACGATTGTTATTATTATTGCGATGTTGATTATTATTAAAAGGCTTTTTATTACCTTTTCCAGAATTGAATACTTTATTTTCCTTTGATTGGAATTCCTGGTTTTGCTTTTTACCTTCACCCGTTTTTGGAGGAGAGACTACTTTTACCTTGCTTGGAGCAGCGCTCTTTGAGTCATCATCCTCAAAAGCCTTTGGACTTGTTTTACTCTGCACCTGTGGCTTTACTCCCTGCTGTTGTCTTTGATTGGGACGATTTTGTTGTTGCGGCTTTGTTTGCTTCTGTTGTGTATTGCTTGTGTTTTTATTATAGGTTGCGTCCAGCTTTACGATATCTGCATCTTCTATTGTTGCCATATGGTTAGAAACCTCAATATTCATTTCTTTTAATTTTGTAATTACGTCCTTGCTTGAAACATTATGTTTTTTTGCATATTCATAAACACGTATTTTACTCATTCTTTCACCCCCGCTAAATTTAATCGAGCAACGTCACCAATTTTTTAGCAAATCCATCATCCAATACAGCTACAACAACGCGGGCTTCTTTACCAATTGCCTGGCCAAGAAGATGGCGATTTTCCACAATTTTTAATGGAACATTATATGATTTACACTTATCTGTAATTTTTTTGGTTGTATTTCCAGATGCATCTGCTGATAATAAAATGAGCTTTGCGCCACCCCTCTGAATCTGTTTGACGGTTAGCTCCTCACCTGATGTGATTTTACGTGCTCGATTGGCTAAGCCAAGCAATGACATCCATTGTTGCTGGTTCATTTGGATAGTCTGTTCTCCTTCTCTATCAACTCTAATAGCTCTTCGTACAATGATTCATCTATAGAAACCTGTAGATGGTTTGATAAGATATTCTTCTTCTTGGCTTGAAGGACAGCTTCTTTGTCCTTTGAAAGATATGCACCCCTGCCTGATTTTTTACCTGTCAGGTCAATGGATACTTCACCTTCCTTTGAGCGAACGATGCGAACAAGTTCTTTTTTCGGCTTCATTTCACCTGTTGCCACACATTTACGCATTGGAACTTTTTTTTGAGTGTTCACAATCATTCACCTCCACCTGTTAATCTAATTCATCTTCAAAATCAAAAGTATCTTCATCAACTTGATCATCAAAGAGCCTTATTGGTTCTTCACGTGGATAAATCCCTAATTCACGTGCTTCTGTTTCCGATTTAATATCAATTTTCCAACCAGTTAATTTCGCCGCCAATCTTGCATTTTGACCGCGTTTACCGATTGCAAGAGAAAGTTGATAATCCGGTACAACCACTGTTGTTGCTTTATCCGCTTCATTTACCATTACATCTAAAACCTTAGAGGGGCTTAAAGAATTTGCAACAAACACTACGGGATCATCAGACCATTTGACAATATCAATTTTTTCCCCTTTTAACTCATTTACAACAGCTTGAACACGAGTTCCCTTTGGTCCAACACATGAACCTACCGGATCAACCTCATGATTATCGGAATGCACGGAGATTTTTGAACGATCTCCAGCCTCACGGGCAACTGATTTAATTTCAACCGTTCCATCATAGATCTCAGGTACTTCGATTTCAAATAATCGTTTTAGTAATCCTGGATGTGTACGAGATACAAAGATTTGCGGGCCTTTTGTGGTTTTTTCAACCTTTGTAATAAATACCTTAATACGATCATGCGGTTTGTATCGTTCATTTGGCATTTGTTCATTCACTGGAAGCAGTGCCTCGATTTTCCCAAGGCTTACATAGATAAATTTGGAATCAAGTCTTTGAACAATTCCTGTCATGATATCTTCTTCTCGGTCAATAAACTCAGAATAAATAATGCCTCTCTCTGCTTCTCTTACACGCTGTGTTACCACTTGTTTCGCAGTTTGAGCAGCAATTCTGCCAAAATCTTTCGGAGTTACTTCCATCTCTACTATATCTTCAACTTGATAGTTTGGATTAATTCTTCGCGCATCTTCAATTGAAATTTCAAGGCGAGGATCAAAGACCTGATCCACGACTTCTTTTCTGGCAAAAACCCTCATGGACCCTGTTTGTAAATTCAAATCGATTCTAACGTTTTGTGCCTGATTAAAATTACGGCGATAAGCTGAAATCAATGCCGCTTCAATCGCTTCGATTAGAACATCCCTGGAAATTCCTTTTTCTCTTTCCAGTATTGTAAGAGCATCTAATAATTCGCTGCTCATTTGCTTGTATCCCCCTAACTTTTATTTAAATTTCATAATTATGAAAAAGAAACAGCCAGGCGTGCATTAGCTACTTTTTCATACGGAATTTCAATGGTTTTTTTGCGGGTTTTTATTTTTACCTCTATTATTACGGTCTGCCCATCAAACCCTTGTAATACGCCTTCGAAGCTTTTTTCACCATCAATAGGTTCATATGTTTTTATAAATACATTTTTTCCAATCGCTTTTTCAAAATCCCTGCTTTTTTTCAAAGGACGTTCAGCACCAGGTGAAGACACTTCAAGGAAATAATTATGGGGAATCGGATCTAACTCATCAAGTTTTTCACTAAGACGTTCACTCATTACTCCGCAGTCTTCAATATCTACGCCTTTTTCTTTATCGATATATACTCGGAGAAACCAGCTTTTTCCTTCTTTTACATACTCAATTTCGACTAATTCCAAGCCAAGTTCTTGAAGAATTGGTTCTGCCAGCTTTTCTACTATTTCTATTACTTTGCTCATGCTTAACCTCCTTTTACCGATTTTTTCACCCATATTGTATGTAGTTCACGGAAAGAATTATCAATTACCCTTTTTACAAACAAGAAAGAGTGGGTTTCCCCACTCCTTGCATACGAGAGTATTTCTTAGTATTTCCAATAAAACTATACCATAGTCAACATATATATGCAAACACGAAAAGCGGAAGCGCCTTGGTCAGCCTCAGGTATAGCATAAGACGAGTTGGAGAGAAGGTTGCTCTTTACCTTCTTGACGGATCGGCTATAGACCATCGAGGGGCTAGGCGCTGGAGCTAGACATCAAGAAACGAAGAGGTTATTTTCATACGTCCCTAGAAAAGGGATAGCTGGTTTTGTTCAGGGAGGGATTCCAAGCACCCCTGTTTGTCCAAATATTCTAGAATGGTCTTGGATACTTTTCCGCGCTGCTGCAGGTCTTCTTTTGATAAAAATTCCCCTTCTTCCCTCGCCTTTACTATGCTTAAGGCAACGTTTGTTCCTAAGCCAGGGATGGAATTAAACGGTGGAATTAATGAATCTCCCTCTATAATAAACTCTGATGCGGAAGATTTGTATAAATCGATTCTTTTGAATGAAAATCCTCTTTCGCACATTTCCAGCGCTAACTCCATAACGGTCAAGAGGTTTTTCTCCTTGTTTGACGCCTCAAGACCCTTCGCATTAATTTCCTCAATTTTTGCCCGAATGGCTTCGGAACCGCGCGCCATTGCTTCCACATCAAAATCCTCAGCACGTACTGTGAAATAGGCTGCGTAATAAAGAAGCGGGAGATGGACTTTAAAATAGGCAATCCTTACGGCCATTAACACGTATGCTGCAGCATGGGCCTTAGGAAACATATATTTTATTTTTTTACAGGAATCAATATACCATTCCGGCACTTCATTTTTGCGCATTTCCGCTTCCATTTCTTCACTTAAGCCTTTCCCTTTACGGACGGATTCCATAATTTTAAAGGCAAAGGAGGGTTCAAGTCCTTGGTATATTAAATAAACCATAATATCATCGCGGCAGCCGATTACTTCACTTAGGTTACAAATTTTGTTATGGATTAATTCTTGGGCGTTTCCAAGCCATACATCCGTTCCATGGGAAAGTCCTGAAATTTGCACGAGCTCAGAAAATGTCGTTGGTTTTGTATCTTCAAGCATTTGCCGAACAAATCGTGTACCAAATTCAGGGATTCCCAAGGTTCCGGTTTTACACATAATTTGCTGTTCGGTTACGCCAAGCGACTCAGTTCCGCTAAATATCTTCATGACTTCCGGATCATCTGTGGGAATTGTTTTAGGGTCTATTCCACTTAGATCTTGAAGCATCCTGATTACAGTCGGGTCATCGTGCCCCAGTATATCAAGTTTTAAAACATTATCATGAATCGAATGGAAGTCAAAATGAGTTGTCTTCCACTCGGAATTTTTATCGTCAGCAGGAAACTGAATCGGTGTAAAGTCATAAACATCCATGTAATCCGGGATAACAATAATTCCCCCCGGGTGCTGTCCTGTCGTTCGTTTTACTCCCGTACATCCGGAAGCAAGTCTTTCTACTTCCGCATTTCTCATATGGAGATTATTATCCTGCTGATAAGCCTTTACATAACCAAAGGCAGTCTTATCGGCAACCGTTCCGATTGTTCCGGCACGATAGACATAATCCTCTCCGAAAAGGACCTTTGTATAGTTATGGGCACGAGGTTGGTACTCTCCTGAGAAGTTTAAGTCAATATCTGGTACCTTATCTCCTTTAAAGCCAAGGAAGGTTTCGAACGGAATATCATGTCCGTCCTTCCGGTATTTCCCGCCGCATTGCGGGCAATCTTTATCAGGTAAATCAAAACCTGAACCAACAGAACCATCATTAAAGAACTCGGAATGTTTACAGGTTGGACAAATATAATGCGGCGGCAGAGGATTTACCTCTGTGATCTCCGTCATCGTTGCAACTAATGATGAACCGACAGATCCACGTGAACCAACAAGATAGCCATCATCAAGCGATTTTTTTACAAGCTTATGAGAAATTAAATAAATAACAGCAAAGCCGTGGCCAATAATACTCTTTAATTCTTTTTCCAGACGGGCTTCCACAATCTCCGGAAGAGGTTCACCATAAATTTTCCGGGCCATGGCATAACTCATTTCTCTCATTTCCTCATCGGCGCCTTCAATTTTCGGTGTATACAAATCATCTTTAATTGGTTTTATAACATCAATCATATCCGCAATTTTATTTGTATTGGTTACAACTATTTCCTTCGCTTTTTCCGCACCTAAAAACGAAAATCCCTCGAGCATCTCATTCGTTGTCCTAAAGTGCACATCCGGAAGCTGATGACGGTTTAGTGGATTGGCGCCACCTTGAGAATTGATTAAAATTTTACGATAGATTTTATCATTTTCATTTAAGTAATGAACATTTCCTGTCGCAACAACGGGAATTCCAAGTTTGTCCCCAAGCTTCACAACATTTCCAATAATTTCTTCTAACGCTTTTTCATTACGGATTAATTCCATTTCGATCATTGGTGCATACACTGGTTTCGGCATCACCTCAAGATAATCATAGAAGCGGGCAAATGCTTCAACTTCTTCAGGAGATTTTTGCATCATCCCTTCAAATACTTCCCCTTTATTACAGGCTGAACCGACAAGGATTCCTTCGCGATATTTTTGAAGGACAGAGCGAGGAATTCTTGGTACACGATAAAAATACTCAAGGTGCGAGATCGAAATCAATTTGAATAAGTTTTTTAATCCAACATCATTTTGGGCAAGCAGCGTACAGTGATAAGGACGTGCTCTCTGATAGGCATTCCCTTTCCCCATGTTGTCATTGAACTGATCGTGGTATTCAATTCCTTTTTCATGGGCATCCTTAAGCATTTTTAACAATAAATATCCTGTTGCCTCTGCATCATAAATAGCACGGTGATGCTGGGTCAATTCGATATCAAACTTTTTAGTCAATGTATTTAATCGGTGGTTTTTGAGTTCAGGATAAAGAAAACGCCCTAACTCCAGCGTATCAATGACCGGATTTTTCGCTTTTTCAAGACCAATATTTTTGTAGCCGACATTTAGAAATCCCATATCAAAGGATGCATTATGGGCGACTAGAACAGAATCTGCAACCCAGTCGTGGAAATTTCTGATTACCTCCGCTACTTCTGGTGCATTTTCGACCATATCGTCGGTAATCCCTGTCAAATTAATCGTTGTTGCCGATAATCGGTGATGAGGGTTTGCAAATGACTCAAAACGATCGATGATTTCTCCATCTCTTACTTTAACGGCAGCAAGTTCAATGATTGTATCGTATACCGCTGAAAGTCCAGTGGTTTCGACGTCAAAAACAACATAGGTGTCTTCTGTAAGGAGTCGATGTGCATCATTATAAGCAATCGGTACACCGTCATCGATTAAATTGGCTTCAATACCAAATAGAATTTTTATATCATTCTTCTTTCCTGCTCCAAATGCTTCCGGAAACGATTGGGCCCCCGCATGGTCGGTAACGGCAATCGCCTTATGGCCCCATTTTTTGGCTTGTGCAATTAGGGCACTTACTGGTGTAACAGCATCCATTTGACTCATCGGTGTGTGCAGATGGAGTTCAACCCTTTTCTCATCTTCCGGTGCTGTATCCTTTCGGCCGTTTGGTTTTATTTCATTGATATCATTTCCAATCATCACAAGGTCTCGGACGAATGTATCATTTTGGATACTTCCTCTTACCTTAACCCACATACCTTTTTTAACAAGCTGAAATAATGCTGCATCCTCTTTATCTCTCGAGAACATTTTCACCATAATTGAGCTCGTATAGTCGGTAATTTTAAAGGTTAACAGGGTCCGGCCGCTTCGAAGTTCCTTCGTTTCTGCATCAAAAATATACCCTTGGAGTGTCACTCTTCTTTCCTCGTCCACGATATCAATCATCGTGCGGTAATCTTGATCATCCTTAATGGTAAGACCAATATTGAGCGGTCCTTCCGGAACTTCAACTCCAGATTGCTCTTTTTCAGCTTCCTTCTTCTGCAGCTCAATAAGTGCTTGAACACCGCGTTCGTGGTCCTCCTTTTGTTTCGCCAGTAAAAACTTTTCGTACTCCTCGTTCTTTTCCTTACTTTGAATTGTTGTATCAATTGTAAGAACCGGAAAACCAAATGATTGATAGATATTACTGATTACCCCGCCATATTTTCGCGATAGTGCAAGCCCTTCCGTTTCATTTCTTACTGAAATTGAAAGTTTATTCCCGTTCACGCTAGGGATTTGTTCATTTAATAGCTTTAATAAAGGCGGGGCTATACCATCGATTTGTTGGATGCAATGGTTCCAGTATTCCAATAATAACTCTGGTGAAAAGGTGGGCTCCGTAACATTAATATCATACGTAATACGGGCAATATTTGAAAATGCTCTTTCCAATTGGGTCGTAAAGCGAGTGTATACATTATAGGGAAGGATTTTTTCTAATAAAAATTGAAAATGCCACTTGCGGGCTTTTTTTTCAACGATCAGTTTTTCAATTTGTGCATTTGGAAAATGTGCCACCACAGCATCTTCTTGCATTTGGAGCTGCTGGAGCAAGAGTAAGAATCGCTCTTTATTGCCTAAGGCATTTTCGCTCATCATTCTCTCTCCCATCTATTAAAAATCTCATGTCTCTATTATTCAGAAAGTAATTATATCATAACTAACAAAATGATTCGGCTAAATTCGACAGGAAACTTCAACAAATTTTGATCAAAAAAATAGGCACCATAAAATGGTGCCTATACTTTATAAGAAAAATCTTTGAATATCATTCCACGTTACGACAAGCATTAAGAGCATCAATAGGGCGAACCCGATAAAGTGAACCATCCCTTCTTTTTGACGGTCAATTGGTTTCCCTCTAAGTGCTTCGACTGCAAAAAACATTAACCTGCCGCCGTCAAGCGCCGGTATTGGCAGTAAATTCATGATCCCTAAATTAATACTTAAGATTCCAGCCCATTTCATTAAATAATAAATACCTGATTTCGCTACTGTATCGGTAGCTTGATAAATCCCGACCGGTCCAGAAAGCATATTTATAGAAAATTGACCAGTAACCAATTTTCCAAGCATCATGATAATTTGCGTTGTCCAAGAATACGTATCTTTAAATCCCGATGAAATGGCTTGAATTGGTGATTTTTCAACAGGGCTGTAAACACCAATTAACCCCATTTTCTTTCCATCAACCGTTTTTTCAATTGGTGTTACTTGAACATCCATTTCTTTTCCATCACGGGTAATGGTAAAATCTAATTTTTTATTTGGGCTATTTCGAATAATTTCCACTACATCAGCCCAACTGCTTACCTCTGCACCATTAATACTTTGAACCACATCACCCTTATGAAGTCCTGCAGCTTTTGCAGCTCCGTCAGAGGTAATTTCTCCTAATTTGGAATCATTGGTAGGAACCCCTTGTAAAAGAGCTATCACAATAAAAATGATAAATGCCAGTACAAAATTCATCATTGGTCCTGCAAAAATGGCCATCGTTCTTTGCCATAACGTTTTCGATCCAAATTGGCGATCAAGCGGAGCAATTTGGGATTCAATTCCATTTTCAACAATCATTGCTTTTGGATGAATCTCAAAGGTATTGAGTTGATCATCCTCGTCATCCGGGTATCCTTTGATGATAAGATCCTTCTCCACATCAGCATATTCAACCTCGATGATCCGGCAATCAGGGTACTTTTCTTTATTGTTAAGAATTATTTTATTTACCTTTTCATCTTTATCAAATAATAAACCAATACGGTACCCTGGCTTGATTTCAACCATTTCAGGGTCCTCACCTGCCATACGGACAAATCCACCGATTGGCAGCAAGCGAATGGTATACGTTGTTTCCCCTTTTTTATGTGAGAAGACCTTTGGGCCGAAGCCAATTGCAAATTCCCGGCAAAGAATACCTGCCCTTTTTGCAAAAATTAAGTGACCTAATTCATGAAAAAAGACAAGTGCGCCAAAGATTACAATAAAGGCTATAACTGTTGTCAATAGTAAAACCACCTTTTATCAGGATAAGGAAGTAACTTTTAACTTCGATAACGATTCAGCACCATTACCCAGGCGCCAGGATCTTATCTTATAGAAGTGAGCGTACATATTGTCTCGTTTCTTTGTCAACCTCTTGAATGGTAGCCAAGCTCGGGTGTTCAATTGTTTGATGTGCATTTAATGCTTTTTCAATCAATTCTTCAATTTGCAAGAAACGAATTTTCCCTTCCAAAAATGCTGCAACAGCCACTTCATTTGCAGCGTTCAAGGCAGTTGGCATCGTTCCTCCCTCATTACCGGCATGATAGGCAAATTGCAAACAGCGAAAGCGTTCTACATCCATTTCCTGAAAATGCAGTTTTCCTATTTGCGCTAAATTTAACCGATTTGAGGAAGGTAGCGGGGCACGATCTGGATAGGTGAGAGCAAATTGAATGGGCACTCTCATATCCGGTGTCCCCAATTGGGCAATTATGCTGCTGTCATGATATTCAACCATTGAATGAATAATACTCTCTTTATGGAGCAAGACATCAATTTTTTCATAAGGCATATTAAACAGCCAATGGGCCTCGATTACTTCCAAGCCCTTGTTCATCATCGTTGCCGAGTCGATGGTAATTTTTGCACCCATTGACCAGTTTGGATGATTTAACGCATCCTCCACCGTTACATCTTGCAATTCTGCTCGGGAACGATCTCGAAAACTGCCGCCTGATGCCGTTAAAATTAATCTTTCAATATTCTTATGTTTTTCCCCTTGTAAGGCTTGAAAAATTGCTGAGTGCTCACTGTCGACAGGAAGAAGGGGTACATGATTTCTTTTCGCAGCATCCATGACAAGATGACCTGCTGTAACAAGCGTTTCCTTGTTGGCAATTGCGATAACTTTCCCATTTTCAATTGCTTGTAATGTCGGGTTAAGTCCTACACTCCCAAGTACCGCATTCACTAGGATCTCCGCTTGCTCGTAAATCGCAACCTCAATCAATCCCTCATCACCAAATGTAAATTTCGTATTGGGAAATTCAGCATTTAACGTTGTACAATCTTGATAATTCTGTACCGAAACAAGCCGCGGCTTGAACTCGTGGATGAATTTTCTTGCCAATTCAATATTCTTTCCA
Organism: Bacillus sp. MUM 116; assembly: GCF_001866655.1. Lineage (GTDB taxonomy): Bacteria > Bacillota > Bacilli > Bacillales > Cytobacillaceae > Neobacillus. The sequence goes on from NZ_MLYR01000046.1 coordinate 19,731, forward strand.
ACAGACATGGCACCTAACTGAAAGCGATCAGGATGCTCACGAATTATATCTAGAGTTTGAGTGCCAATCGATCCTGTGGCTCCCAATAAACTAATTATTTTCAACTATATTCAACTCCTAAAAAGAAAGCGGAAGTGCCTTGCTCAGGGGCGACAAGCATTAGACGAGCCAGCGGGAAGGTTGCTCTTTAACCTTCTTGACGGATTGGCTTATGACTCGAGCCCCTAGGCGCTGTAGCTAGGCTAAAATTAGCCCCAAAGGTGGAAAAAGTGCAGCAATGGCCAGACAAATAATAAACTGTCAAATCGATCTAGAATCCCGCCATGTCCAGGTAAAATCTTTCCGGAATCCTTTACATTAAAGTGACGTTTAAATGCCGATTCAACTAAATCTCCAATTTGTCCAAAAATGGATAACACAATGGTAATCCCTAATATTTCAATCAATGTTGCATTAAAATTAGAAAATAAAGCAAATAAAACACCGACAACAAGAGCGCAAATAACACCGCCAATGGAGCCTTCAACCGTTTTATTTGGACTGATTTCCGGCCACAATTTGTTCTTACCAGTTGCTTTACCGATAAAATAAGCACCTGAATCCGTAGCCCACATGATAAATAAGGAATAAAAAATATAAACAAGACCAGCATCACGTGCTTCCATGAAGAAATAAAACCCTATCCCGACATAAACCGCTGACATTAAAGAAAATGCTGCATCTTCAAAAGTAAATCTATTTTTTGTAATCACCGTATAGGCCAAGAGTAACAGTACAAAAGCAATCGCCAATTCTGTTTTTGAATAATAAAAAGTATTCATAACGTGTTCATACTGCTTCGGGAATAAGAGTACCCAAAGAAACAATGTTGCCAAAAAGCCATGCACGGTAAATAATGAGAGATTTTTCATTTTTAATAACTCATACAAACCAATAGTGGCTAAAAAATAAGATAAAAGGACAAATGGAAGTCCTCCATAAAACACAATTGGAATAAAAAGAGCGGCAGCGACGACTGCTGTTATAATTCTTTGTTTCATCTAATTTTCACACCTTTATGGACTAACTCCTCCAAACCGGCGCTGACGATTCTGAAATGTTTTAATTGCCTCAAGCAGATGCTCTTCACGAAAATCCGGCCACAATACATCGGTAAACCAAAATTCTGTGTAGGCTAATTGCCAAAGCATGAAATTGCTCAAGCGAATTTCACCGCTTGTACGAATTAATAAATCAGGGTCCAACATGTTTGCTGTCATCAGATACGAAGAAAAAACCTCTTCATTTAAATCATTTTGATTCATTATACCATTATTGCAATCATTTACTACTTGTTTGACTGCATCAATGATTTCAGCCCTGCTTCCGTAATTCAGCGCGAAGTTTAAGACAAGTCCATTATTATTTTTTGTTTCTTCAATAGCTTTTTCAATCGCGTGTAATGTATGTACAGGGAGCATATCTTTATATCCCATCATTTTCACTTGAACATTCTCTTCAATTAATTCTGGAAGGAATGTACCTAAAAACTCCTCAGGTAATTTCATGATATATTCAACCTCATTTTTTGGACGCTTCCAGTTTTCAGTTGAAAAGGCATATAAGGTTAAGGTTTTAATTCCAAGTTCATTGGCAAGCCGGGTTGTTTTGCGGACAACCTTCATACCCTCATGGTGACCCGCCACACGTGGTAAAGCCCTTTTCTTTGCCCATCGCCCATTCCCATCCATAATAATGGCAACATGCTCAGGTATTTGGAATTTTTTAACTTCTTCTATTTTTTCTCGGAGTGTGGAAGAGTTATTTTGATTCTTCCAAAGCCTTATTTTATTAAACATGACAATGCTCCTCCATATTAAGTTAATCATATACTCCGATAATAGATTTTTCTCTAATCGAACCAGTAAATAAATCCTATGAATTATTATTTTAGCATGTTTTTATCATACCAAAAAACCGTAAAGATATCTTCTAATAACTAACTTATGTAAAATAAAAGGAATTAAGAATAATATTCAGAAACTTCCATATAAATCTTCAAAAGGAATATTCGCTTAAATAGTGAAAAAACCCCCTAAAATAGAGGGTCCCCCTGCTTTGTAATTTGTTTATACTTCCATAATTTCTTTTTCTTTGTCTTTTGTTATTTTATCTATTTTGCTAATATTTTCATCTGTTAATTTTTGAATATCATCAGAATATCCACGAAGATCATCTTCAGTAATCTCGCCATTTTTCTCTAGCTTTTTTAAGTCCTCGTTCGCATCACGGCGGACATTGCGAATGGCGACTTTTGCTTCTTCTGCTTCTTTTTTCACTACTTTAACAAGCTCTTTGCGGCGTTCTTCCGTTAATTGTGGAATCGCAATCCGAATTATCGAACCATCATTGGAAGGATTCAAGCCTAGGTCAGATTTAAGGATCGCTTTTTCAATATCACCAAGAATTGATTTATCATAAGGCTGAATGACAAGTAGTCTTGCCTCAGGAGTTGTAATTCCGGCAACTTGATTCACTGGAGTAGCTGCTCCGTAATAATCAACGGTTACTCGGTCTAATAGAGATGCACTGGCTCTTCCAGCACGAATGCTTGCAAGTTCTCGCGAAAATGCTTGAATCCCCTTCGACATTTTATCTTTTGCGGTGGATAGGACTTGTTTTGGCATTAGTTTTTCCCCCTAACAATTGTTCCAATTTTTTCACCCATAACTGCGCGTTTAATATTTCCTTGTTCCATAATTGAAAAAACAATAAGCGGAATATCATTATCCATACATAAAGAAGAAGCAGTGGAATCCATGACGGCCAATCCTTCTTTGATTACATCAAGATAAGAAAGTTCCTCATATTTTGTTGCATTTTTGTCTACACGAGGGTCTGCGGAGTATACACCATCCACATTATTTTTTGCCATTAAAATGACTTCTGCATCAATTTCTGCTGCCCTTAATGCTGCGGTTGTATCTGTCGAGAAATATGGATTTCCAGTACCTGCTGCAAAAATTACTACACGATTTTTTTCTAGATGTCTAATAGCACGACGTCTTATATAGGGTTCTGCCACCTGGCGCATTTCAATCGATGTTTGTACACGTGATTCTATCCCTAAATGTTCTAAGCTATCCTGAAGTGCCAAGGAATTCATCACTGTTGCTAGCATTCCCATATAATCAGCGGTTGCCCGGTCCATCCCCATCTCACTTCCGATTTTCCCACGCCAAATATTGCCGCCGCCTACAACAACAGCTACCTCCACTCCAAGTTCAGCAATCTCTTTTACTTGAACAGCAATGGATTTAATCACGGAAGGTTTAATTCCAAAGCTTGATTCTCCTGCAAGTGCTTCCCCGCTTAATTTTAAAACGACGCGTTTGTACTTAGGACTTTCCATATAAACCTCCGTATTTTTATGTATTATTAACTTTTGAGTTTTCAGTTCCTTCAAAAATAGGGAACACAATGTGCTCCCTATTTAAATTATTTTTTATTTACTTGGTTCATAACTTCTTCTGCGAAGTTATCTTCACGTTTTTCGATGCCTTCGCCTACTTCATAACGAATGAATTCGCGAACGGTAGCACCTTTTGATTCAACAAACTGACGTACTTTTTGATCAGGGTTTTTAACGAAAGCCTGGTCAAGAACACAAACATCTTCAAAGTATTTTCCAAGACGTCCTTCAACCATTTTCGCTACGATATTTTCAGGCTTTCCTTCATTTAAAGCTTGTTGTGTTAAAATTTCGCGTTCACGTTCAACTTCCTCTGCGGAAACCTGATCACGAGATACATATTTTGGATTTAATGCAGCAATATGCATTGATACATCTTTTGCAGCATTTGCATCAGTAGTTCCTTCAAGCACATTTAAAACAGCGATACGGCCGCCCATGTGAAGATATGCACCGAATGCATCGTTATCAGTTTTTGATACGATTGTAAAGCGGCGAAGGGAAAGCTTTTCACCAATTTTTGCGATTGCAGCATTAATATGTTCAGTAACTGTTGCACCATTATCCATTTTTTGTTCAGCAGCTTCTTCTACAGTTGCTGGTTTATTGTTTAATAGATGTTGTGAAAGTTCCTTAACAAGTGTTTGGAAACCTTCGTTTTTAGCAACAAAGTCTGTTTCTGAGTTTACTTCAAGGATAACAGCTTCGTTACCTTCAGTTAAAATGGAAGTGATTCCTTCAGAAGCGATACGATCTGCTTTCTTTGCTGCTTTTGCAATTCCCTTTTCACGTAGGTAATCAATGGCTTTGTCCATATCACCGTTTGTTTCTGTTAAAGCTTTTTTACAATCCATCATACCTGCGCCTGTTTTTTCACGTAGTTCTTTAACCATTTGAGCCGTTACTGCCATAATGTACTTCCTCCTTATATCCTATGTATTCATATCTTTGCCAATCAATCCTAAGATAAACCTTCTTTAAAAAAAGGTGATAAAGGGTCTCCCTCTTATCACCTTTTTATCGTTCACTACATTAAATTAAGCTTCAACTTCTACAGCTGATTCTTCACCTTGTTTTGCTTCAAGGATTGCATCTGCCATTTTACCAGTTAAAAGTTTAACTGCACGGATTGCATCGTCATTCGCAGGAATAACTACATCAATTTCATCCGGATCACAGTTTGTATCAACGATTCCCACGATAGGAATGTTTAATTTTTTAGCTTCTGCAACTGCGATACGCTCTTTACGAGGATCAATGATGAATAATGCATCTGGAAGCTGTTTCATATCTTTAATTCCGCCTAGGAATTTTTCAAGACGTTCTTGTTCTTTCTTCAATTGAACAACTTCTTTTTTAGGTAATACATCAAATGTACCATCCTCAGCCATTCTTTCGATATCTTTTAATCGGCCGATACGCTTTTGAATGGTTTCAAAGTTTGTTAATGTACCACCTAACCAGCGTTGGTTAACATAGTATTGACCAGAACGAGCTGCTTCTTCTTTAACAGAATCTTGAGCTTGTTTCTTTGTACCTACGAAAAGAACTGTTCCGCCGTTTGCAGCAAGTTCCTTTACCCAGTTGTAAGCTTCTTCTACCTTCTTAACTGTTTTTTGAAGGTCGATGATGTAGATACCGTTTCTCTCAGTGAAGATATATTTCTTCATTTTTGGGTTCCAACGGCGAGTTTGGTGTCCAAAGTGTACACCAGCTTCAAGCAATTGTTTCATAGAAATAACTGACATGTTTTGTTCCTCCTAATGGTTTGTTTTCCTCCGCTCATCTCATTTTTAAACAGAAACTGTTCATTAAACAGCACCGTCTGCTTAAATCAACAAGCGTGTGTATTAACACCATGAAATAATATAGCATAACTATTGATTACAAATCAAGAATTACTTAAAGAAAATATAATCCCCTATTTTTCCAATAGGGGATTCGTCTTTAGCATCTGCTTTTAATTGGATCTTAATTTATCAAGTTCAACGAGGAACTTATCATTTAAGACTTTAATATACGTACCTTTCATACCAAGAGAACGAGACTCGATTACTCCCGCACTTTCAAGCTTTCTTAAAGCGTTGACAATAACGGAACGGGTAATCCCAACACGGTCAGCAATTTTGGATGCAACTAATAAACCTTCATGACCATTTAACTCTTCAAAAATATGTTCAATTGCTTCAAGTTCACTATAAGATAATGAACTAATTGCCATTTGTACAACCGCTTTACTTCTTGCTTCTTCTTCGATTTCTTCTGCTTTTTCACGTAGTATTTCCATACCTACTACAGTTGCACCATACTCTGCAAGAATTAAATCATCATCAAGGAATTTTTCTTGAACTCTTGCAAGGATTAATGTTCCTAAACGCTCACCGCCGCCAATAATCGGAACAACAGTTGTTAACCCTTCAGGGAAAAGGTCTTTATTTTCAACCGGGAAGGCAGTATATTCACTGTTCACGTCAAGGTTTGGAGATGTTTCTTGAATATTAAATAAACCTTTCGTATACTCCTCAGGGAATTGACGCTCTTCTAACATTTTTGACATGCGTTCATTTTCAAAATGCTGACTAACTGCAAACCCTAATAATTTACCACGACGGCTAACAACATAAATATTTGACTCAATCACTTCACTAAGTGTTTCAGCCATTTCTTTAAAGTTTACCGGCTTTCCTGCAGCCTTTTGTAATAATGCATTGATTTTTCTTGTTTTAGACAGTAAATCCATTTAATTCTTCCTCCTAATTATCTGCAACCAATATTAAATTTTATATGACAATCATTTTTTAACTTATTAGGTGTTTTTTTGTTTCCCCATAAGAAAGGGCTGGTAACACCCTCTTTAAAGTATAAATTGACTTAAGTCCTTATTTTTTGAAATTGCTCCGAGTTTATCATCGACATATTGTGGCGTAATCGTAATTTTCTCCATTGTAATATCAGGAGCTTCAAAGGATAAATCCTCTAAAAGCTTTTCTAATATGGTGTGGAGTCTTCTTGCTCCAATATTATCGGTATTTTGATTCACATCAAAAGCCACTTCAGCTATTCTACGAATAGCATCGTCAGAAAATTCAATTTGTATACCTTCTGTTTCCAATAATGCTTGATATTGCTTAATTAGAGCATTATCCGGCTCAATAAGGATTCTAAAGAAATCTTCGATATTTAATTTTGTTAATTCAACCCGGATTGGGAAACGGCCTTGTAATTCCGGAATTAAATCGGAAGGCTTTGCCATATGGAATGCCCCTGCTGCAATAAATAATACATGATCTGTTTTAACCGAACCATATTTGGTTACCACTGTTGACCCTTCTACAACAGGTAAAATATCTCTTTGCACTCCTTCACGAGAAACATCTGCAGAAGAACCACCAGAATTTTTACTTGCAATTTTATCAATTTCATCAATGAAAATAATACCATTTTGTTCAGCTCGATAAACAGCTTCTGACGTTACTTCATCCATATCGATTAACTTTTGTGCTTCTTCACCCGTTAAAACCTTTCTTGCTTCCCGGACCGTTAATTTTCTTTTTTTGCGCTTTTTTGGCATAAAACTGCTAAGAGCATCTTGCATATTCATGCCCATTTGCTCTATTCCGGACCCTTGTAGCATGTCAAACATGGAAGGGGCCTGCTCCTCTACTTCGACGGTAACCATTTCATCTTCAAGCTGTCCTAATGCAAGCTTTTCCTTCACAATTTTCCGCTTTTCATTAATTGAATAATCATCTGCTTGTGTGGATTCGTATTCATTTTGAGAGTTTCCTCCACCAAACAACATTTCAAGCGGATTTTTATAACTTGCAGATTTTTTACCAGATGGAACGAGCAAATCAACGAGTCTGCTATTGGCATTTTCTTCTGCACGTTCTTTGACACTCAGCATTCTTTCTTCTTTCACCAATCGCACGGAAGTTTCTACCAAGTCACGGACCATAGATTCTACATCGCGGCCAACATATCCAACTTCAGTAAATTTGGTAGCTTCGACCTTTACAAATGGAGCACCGACTAATTTGGCAATTCTGCGGGCAATTTCTGTCTTACCAACACCAGTAGGTCCAATCATCAAAATATTTTTCGGAATAATTTCATCCCGTAATTTTTCACTTAATAGGCCTCTTCTATATCGATTCCTAAGGGCAACAGCTACAGCTTTTTTCGCATCCTTTTGCCCTATAATATATTGGTCGAGTCTCTCTACGATTTGGCGCGGGGTTAAATTGGTTGTTTTTTCCATGAATTAGGTCTCCCTTCCCGTTATAGCTCTTCAACGATAATATTGTGATTTGTGTACACACATATTTCAGCGGCTATTTCTAAAGAAGCTTTGGCAATTTCTTTTGCAGACAAATGATCCCCTGAGTATTTCTTTAAGGATCTTCCTGCTGCTAATGCATAGTTACCGCCTGACCCAATCGCCAGAATCCCATCATCAGGCTCAATCACTTCACCTGTACCGGAAACAAGCAACAGGCTTTCCTGGTTCATAACAATCAACATCGCTTCAAGCTTTCGCAACATTTTATCACTGCGCCATTCTTTTGCAAGCTCCACTGCAGCTCTTTGAAGGTTTCCGTTATATTCCTCTAGCTTTCCTTCAAATAACTCAAACAATGTAAAAGCATCGGCAACGGATCCGGCAAAACCCGCCAAAACCTTACCATTAAAAATCTTTCTTACTTTTCTTGCAGTGTGCTTCATCACAACAGCATTTCCAAATGTTACTTGCCCGTCACCAGACATCGAACATTCACCGTTATGGTGAATTGCAAAAATCGTAGTAGCATGAAATTGCTCCATAAATTAAGACCCTCCTCTTTTGGAGTATTCTATATTTTCCCGTTAACCTAAAAAATGAAAAAACACTGTGAATCCTTGTTCAAACGTGAACAATAAATTCATTATTTTCATATTGAAAATGTTCAATTGTATATTTTGAATAATTCTTCTCCATTTGTAAATATTCAAGAAGGAATGTTAATAAAACATTCACATTTGACATGCTTTTACTGCGCAAGGCCTACTAAATCGTAACATACTTCCATAGCGCTTGCAAGAAATTTTACAAAACTTTCACAAAGTTCTGAATTGTTTCAAGCGCTCTATTTGCATGCTGTAAATTTCTCTCCTGTTTCCCCTTAATTTTGACAGGTAAATCAGGAAAAAGGCCGAAATTGGCATTCATCGGCTGGAATGTTTTTGCATTGGTCGCAGTGATATAATGGGCCATGCTGCCAATTGCGGTCTCCACTGGAAACTCAAGCGGTTCCTTCCCTTCAATCATTCGGGCTGCATTGATCCCCGCAACTAATCCACTTGCTGCTGACTCGACATATCCTTCAACCCCTGTCATTTGCCCAGCGAACAATAAATCATCCCGCTCACGAAATTGATAGGTTGCCTTTAAAACCTTTGGTGAATTGATAAATGTATTGCGGTGCATTACCCCATAACGAATGATTTCAGCATTTTCCAACCCTGGTATGAGCTGGATAACCTCTTTTTGTGCACCCCATTTTAAATGCGTCTGAAACCCAACAATATTAAATAGGGTTCCGGCCGCATCATCCTGCCTCAACTGAACAACAGCAAAAGGTCTTTTCCCCGTTTTCGGATCCTCTAAACCAACTGGTTTTAATGGGCCAAAAAGCATGGTTTTCTTGCCTCTTGCAGCCATTACTTCTATTGGCATGCAGCCTTCAAAGAAAATTTCCTTTTCAAATTCTTTTAATGGGACGGTTTCAGCAGAAATTAAGGCTTCATAAAACCGGTTAAACTCTTCCTCTGTCATCGGACAGTTCAAATAGGCAGCTTCTCCCTTATCGTAGCGTGATTTTAAATATACCTTATCCATATCGATGCTTTCTTTTTCAATTATAGGTGCTGCAGCATCATAAAAATAAAGATATTCTTCTCCAGTTAAATTTTTTAATTTAGCTGAAAGTTCAGGACTTGTCAGCGGTCCAGTGGCAATCACTGTTGGTCCTTCGGGAATTTCTCTGACTTCTTCATTGATGACCGTGACATTCTCGTGGTTTTTAACCATGTTCGTAACTTTTGCCGCGAATTCATGCCGATCCACCGCTAAAGCACCTCCTGCAGGCACTGAGCAGGCATCAGCAGAGGCGATTATCACCGAATCAAGCCTTCTCATTTCTTCCTTTAACACACCAACTGCATTCGTTAGGGTGTTCGCTCTTAACGAATTACTGCAGACTAATTCTGCAAATTTATCTGTATGATGAGCAGGCGTTTGCTTAACAGGTCTCATTTCGTAGAGATGAACTTTAATCCCTCTTTTTGCAATTTGCCAGGCTGCTTCACTGCCTGCTAAACCGGCGCCAATTACATTTACTGTAATATCTTTCATGAATTTCCTCCTAAAGCCGCTTTCTTATTACTCTAATCACCTATACTATACTTTTCCCCCAAATAAGTCCATCTTGCATTGTACTATACGAATGAAAAACAAAAAAGTTTTTTGGTTTAAAAAGATTGTAAAAACACTGTAAAATTAAAAGAGCAGGCCCTTGGCCACGCTCTTAGCTTTGTTGCTCTTCTTTGTAATCACAATTTGGACACTGGACTTGAACACCTTTTTTTAATTTCTTCTCAACTAGATACGAATCACATTTCGGGCAGTTTCTTGGCAACGGTTTATCCCATGAAATGAAATCACATTCAGGGAAGCGATTGCATCCATAGAAAAGGCGTTTCTTCTTACTTTTTCTTTCGATAATGGATCCTTCTTTACAATTTGGACAAGTAACTCCAATTTCCTTGACAATTGGCTTTGTATTTCGGCAGTCCGGAAAATTGCTGCAGGCCATAAATTTTCCGTATCGTCCCATTTTAAAAACCATTGGGCTTCCACAATTTTCACAATCCTCACCTGCAGGTTCATCTTTTATTTCAACCGATTCCATTTCCTTTTCGGCTTTCTCTAAATCAATCTTAAAGTCCTTGTAAAATTCATGGATAATTTCCACCCAAGGGACTTTGCCGTCTTCAATATAATCTAATCCCTTCTCCATCCGGGCGGTAAATGCAACATCCAGAATATCGCGGAAGAATTCTAGAATCGATTCTGTGATAATCTCTCCTAATTCAGTTGGCACAAAACGTTTGTTATCAAGGGCGACATATCCCCTTTTTTGAATCGTATCCAATGTTGGGGCATATGTAGATGGACGGCCGATGCCAAGTTCCTCAAGGGTTTTGACGAGCCTTGCTTCCGTGTATCTTGGCGGAGGCTGCGTGAAGTGCTGCTTTGGTTCAATATCCTTTTTGAACACTTCGTCGCCCTCTTTTAAATCTGGAAGCATATTATTTCTTTCTTCTACTTGATCGTCACTGCCCTCCACATACACCTTCATAAATCCCGGAAATTTAATTTTCGAACCTGTTGCCCGGAATAGAACCTTACCATTCTGTAAATCCACACTCATCGTATCCATTACAGCCTGGGCCATTTGACTGGCCAAAAAACGTTCCCAAATTAATTTATATAGGCGTAATTGGTCTCTCGATAAATATTCTTTTAAACTGTTCGGATCCCTATATGTGCTGGTCGGACGAATTGCTTCGTGTGCATCCTGAGCCCCAGCTTGTTTTTTCTCTTTTCTTTGCTGCTCTTTTAAATATTGCTCACCATATTCTTTTAAAATATATTCAGACGCCTCTGCTTGGGCAACATCCGAGATACGGGTTGAGTCTGTTCTCATATATGTAATGAGACCGACTGTTCCTTCTTTGCCAAGTTCTATCCCTTCATACAACTGCTGTGCCAACATCATGGTTTTTTTAGCACGAAAATTAAGTTTCCGCGCTGCTTCCTGCTGTAAGGAAGAAGTGATGAACGGCGGAGCAGGATTTCTTTTCCGCTCTTTCTTTGTGACAGCGGTTACCGTAAATTGATTACCTTCGATCAGATTTAAAACATTTTGAACATCATCTTCCGAACGTAATTCAGTTTTTTCTTCACCCAAAATCGAATGGAAACCGGCACGGAATTGATTTTTCCCTTTTACTACTTCACTTTCAATAGTCCAATATTCTTCAGGAACAAAGGCTTGAATTTCCTTTTCCCTGTCAATAATCAACCTTACGGCAACAGATTGAACCCGGCCTGCGCTTAACCCTTTTTTGACCTTTTTCCAAAGCAGCGGGCTAATATTATAACCAACCAAGCGGTCAAGAATCCGTCGGGCCTGCTGGGCATCGACAAGGTCCATATTGATTGGACGGGGGTGCTTAAAGGATTCCTTTATAGCATCCTTAGTAATTTCATTGAAGACCACACGGCAGTCAGAATGTATATCAACATCCAAGCTATGGGCAAGATGCCATGCAATAGCCTCCCCTTCGCGGTCGGGGTCAGCCGCCAGATAGACTTTCTTCGCTTTTTTAGCAGCGGATTTTAATTCCTTAAGAACAGGACCTTTCCCGCGAATGGTTATATATTTGGGCTCATAGCTTTTTTCAACATCTACGCCCATTTGGCTTCTTGGCAGGTCACGGACATGACCCATCGATGCTTTTACTTTATATTTATTTCCCAGATACCGTTCAATCGTTTTCGCTTTTGCTGGCGATTCTACGATTACAAGATAATCAGACATTCAAGTAATCCTCCTTAAGAGGGATAGAAGAACTGTGGAAGCGCCTTAAAATCGGCAAAAGCCTGTTTCTAAGATGCTTACAATTTGACAAGCTTTCCTTTTATTCCAGTATTAAAAATATGGATTGGAAAAATACTTTACAAAAATGACTTATCCCAAAGTTTTCGTTTTATCGACAATATTATTTTGCTGATATTCAAATTATGCTTAAAATGAAAAATAAATATCAAAATATCCATTATTATTGAACATATTCCTTGATCTTGTCAATGAACATGTCATTTTAAGAAATCGTTGTTACCTGTTACGATTCATTTTTCCATGAAACTTCTGATGGAAAATGTATAACAGAATAGAAATAATTTCAAGTTATTTTAGGTAATTTCTCCAAAAAATACGAAAAAACCTTCTATTTTTCAAATTTTTTAGTCATTATTTGCTTCAATATTGGTAAATAGGGTTTTATAATTTCAGCTCTTCTAAAATATCTTCCGCACTTGTCACAAGCTTTGCTCCTTGCTGAATTAGATCATTTGTCCCCATAGAAAAGGGATTAAAAATACTTCCTGGGAGTGAAAAAACCTCACGCCCTTCATTCACTGCATAATTCGCTGTTATTAGCGAGCCGCTTTTACGCTTAGCTTCTATTATAAAAGTGCCATTTGAAAGTCCGCTGATAATTCGATTTCGGGCGGGAAAATGCCATTTAAGCGGCTTTGTGTCAGGTGGATATTCTGAAACAATCAAATGATTTTTCATCATCTCCAATGCCAGATTCATATTTTCCTTTGGATAAATATGATAAATTCCTCCAGCGATTACGCCAATCGTCTTCCCGCCATTTTTAATGGCAGTTTCATGTGCCAAGGCATCAATTCCTTTGGCAAGTCCACTGACAATCAGGATCCCTTCATCAATTAATTTAGGAAATAAAAGCCGGATTGCATTTTTTCCATAAAGCGTTGCCTGCCTCGATCCCACAACTGCCAGCTTAGGCTGTTTTTCCAATAAAGATACATTTCCCTTTGCAAATAGTGCCCATGGAGGCTGATAAATCTCTTTTAAAACAGCTGGGTACTCCTTGTCAAAAATCGAAATTACAGTAATTTCATTTGTTTCATATTGGCGAATTTGTTCATGAATGATTTCAGATTGGAAAGTAATAATTGAAGGCTGTCCCGTCTCTTGAAAGGTATTTAATAGCGGAAATGAAGATTGTTGTTGTAGTGATTGTGGTCGCAGGTGATAGAGAGAATGGAGAGTGGGATCTTTTTTCAACATTTGATAGACAGCATTCCATGAAATATTGGGGTAATGGAGCAAGTGAATTAATTTTTCCTTAAAATCGTCCAAGATTGGATCCTCCCTTTTTAATTTTTGGCTGTGTTAAACTAGTCTGTTGATTTCAGCTCCAGGCACTTCGCGCACCTTAGGGCGGGTCCGAGGAGTCTCCTCGTCGCTTACGCTCCTGTGGGGTCTCCTCAGCCCCGTACTCCAGCAGGAGTCTTGGTACCTTCCACTCCAGTCAACAATGTGTTAAAAAATCAACAACGTCCTTTAACACAGCCTAATTTTTTTAAGTAGAAGAAATAGCCCCTCACAGTATGAGGGACTATCTGTTGGTCTTAGTTGTCTTCTATGTTAGTTCTTAGTGCGTTTTGCACTTTTCATATAAGCCTTGTTCTTTTAATACTTCGATTAATGTTTCACCCATTACAGATGGAGTGTCAGCCACTTTAATGCCGCATTCGTTCATGACACGGATTTTTTCGTCAGCTGTTCCTTTACCGCCTGAAATGATGGCACCTGCATGGCCCATACGCTTTCCTGGAGGTGCAGTACGTCCGCCGATAAAGCCGACAACTGGTTTTGTCATGTTTGCTTTAACCCACTGAGCTGCTTCTTCTTCTGCTGTACCGCCGATTTCACCAATCATAATAACTGCATAAGTTTCAGGGTCTTCATTAAATGCTTTTAAAACATCAATAAAGTTTGTACCATTTACAGGGTCTCCACCAATACCAACAGCTGTTGTTTGACCGATACCAGCTTGTGTTAATTGATGAACCGCTTCGTATGTTAATGTTCCGGAGCGTGAAACAACACCAACATGGCCCTTAGTATGAATGTATCCAGGCATAATGCCAATTTTACACTCGTCAGCAGTAATAACACCTGGACAGTTAGGACCAACAAGACGAGTTTTCTTGCCTTCCATATAACGTTTTACTTTAACCATATCCAATACAGGAATATGTTCAGTAATACAAATAGCCAGATCTAATTCTGCATCCACAGCTTCAATGATAGAATCTGCTGCAAATGGTGCAGGAACATAAATAACTGAAGCAGTAGCGCCTGTAGCATCAACAGCTTCTTTAACTGTGTTAAATACAGGTACTCCTTCTACCTCTTGTCCACCTTTACCAGGTGAGGTGCCCCCAACAATTTTTGTACCGTATTCAAGCATTTGTTTAGTATGGAAACGAGCCGTTCCACCTGTGATCCCTTGAACAATTACTTTGGTATCTTTATTAATAAAAACGCTCACGTTAATTCCCCTTTCTTAAGATCCTATTTCACTAATGAAACGATTTTTTGTGCTCCGTCTGCCATGGATTCAGCAGCAGTAATGTTTAGGCCTGACTCTTTAAGGATTTTCTTTCCTAAATCAACATTTGTTCCTTCTAAACGAACAACTAGAGGAATAGAAAGACCAACTTGTTTTGCCGCCTCGACAACACCCTCAGCAATAACATCACACTTCATGATTCCACCAAAGATATTAACAAAAATACCTTTTACGTTTGGATCTGAAAGGATAATTTTGAATGCTTCTGTTACCTTTTCAGCTGTTGCACCGCCCCCAACATCAAGGAAGTTAGCAGGATCTCCGCCGTAATGTTTTACAATATCCATAGTTGCCATTGCAAGACCGGCACCGTTAACCATACAACCGATGTTTCCGTCTAACGCGATGTAGCTTAAATCGTATTTAGATGCTTCGATTTCTTTTGTATCTTCCTCTTCAAGGTCACGATATTCTAAAACATCTTTTTGGCGATATAGTGCATTAGAGTCAAAGTTTAATTTTGCATCTAACGCCATAACTTTTCCGTCACCAGTTACAACTAATGGATTGATTTCAGCAATCGAGCAGTCCTTTTCAACAAAAGCATTGTATAAACCAGTCATGAACTTAACAGCTTGGTTAACTAATTCTTTTGGGATATTGATATTGAATGCGATACGACGTGCTTGATATGGCATTAAGCCAAGAATCGGATCGATTACTTCTTTAAAAATTTTCTCAGGGCTATTTGCCGCAACTTCTTCAATTTCTGTTCCGCCCTCTTCAGAAGCCATTAACACTACAGCAGAAGTTGCACGGTCTAATACTAAACCAACATAGTATTCTTTTTTAATATCGCAGCCTTCCTCAATAAGCAAGCGTTTTACTTCCTTACCTTCAGGACCTGTTTGGTGTGTTACTAAGGTTTTACCAAGAATTTCGTTTGCATATGTACGAACTTCATCAAGGTTTTTTGCCACTTTAACACCGCCGGCTTTACCTCGTCCGCCAGCATGGATTTGCGCTTTAACAACGCATACTTGTGTGCCTAGTTCTTTTGCAGCTTCCACCGCTTCTTCAACTGTGAACGCGACTTTACCATTTGGAACTGCTACCCCATATTTTCTGAGGATTTCTTTCCCCTGATACTCATGGATATTCATTTCCCATCCTCCTATCAAACTCTTCTAAAAATTGACTCCGTTTACATTGTATATAATGTCACATACCTTGTCCACCAATATACTTAAAAATTATATTCATTATACAAATACAATTTTAACCAATGTTAAATTGCCTGTTTTCGTCATATAATTCCTTCCATTTATGGTAGACAATTGTTTTATAGAAATAATAAAAACAGGCCTAGGCCTGTTTAATATCATTTACCCTTTATCCTTTTTTATGTGCTTCCATCAATATTTTGCAATAGAATCTTTAATGGGTGCAAAACTTTTTCGATGGTAAGGGGTAATCCCATGCTGTTCTATGGCTAAAATATGTTCTTTCGTGCCATAGCCCATGTTATGTTGAAATCCATATTCAGGAAACTCTATCGATAATTCTATCATCAGTCTGTCCCTCGCAACCTTTGCAATGATGGAGGCTGCAGCAATGGAAACACTATTGGCATCCCCTTTAATGATCGACTCAGCAGGATAAGGGGTGTCAAGTTTCATGGCATCAATCAACAAAAAATCCGGTTTAGGCTCTAAGGACACAATCGCGGATTTCATCGCTTTTTTTGTCGCCTGATAAATATTTAGTTCATCAATCTCTTTTGCATGAACCATTGCAATACTAAAGGCAATTGCTTCTTTCCGAATGATTTTATCATATTCTTCCCGCTTTTTTTCAGTAAGTTTCTTGGAGTCATCAATACCCGGTAAGAAAAAATCTTCTGGTAAAATAACTGCGGCGCATACAACCGGACCAGCAAGCGGTCCTCTTCCGACTTCATCCACACCCGCAATAAGCTGAAACCCCTCAGCATGGTATTTTCGTTCATAGTGATTCATTTCAAAAAATTTCGCTTGAAGAAATTGCTCTTGTTCCTGTCTCTTTTTCCATTTCTTAATACAGGTTTGGACCCCTTTGCGCTCATCATTTTCTAACATGAGTAAATAAGGATCCGATTCATCTGTTATCTTCATCAATTGTTGTTCAATTTCAGGAATCGATTGTTTTTTCATTTAGTTCACCTAGTTTTCCTCATAAATAAAGCTCCCCAAATGGAGAGCCAGATTTATTTGGTTTCTTCGTTAGCAAATATATCTTTTGGCCGTTCAAACGTGATTGAACCGAATTTCTCGGATCTTACTTCCCGAATTACGAGCTCGGCTACTTTATCATAGTCCACTAAGCCTCCGGCCATTAAACAGCCCCTTAATTTCCCAATATGATCAAACACTTCGACAACATCTTCCGGGACTGTATCAAGTTGATACCTCTCCTTTAAGCGTTCAGGGTAGTTTTTTTCCAAAAACTTGATGGTGTAAATCGTCAGCTCCTGCAGGTTTAAAAGCGTATCCTTGATTGCACCTGTAATCGCGAGCTTCATTCCGACCTCTTGGTCCTCAAATTTAGGCCATAATATCCCTGGGGTATCCAATAATTCCATCTCTTTACCGACTTTAATCCATTGCTGGGATTTTGTTACTCCCGGAGTATTGCCGGTTTTGGCAATATTTTTTTTGGCAAGCCGATTAATCAGCGTAGACTTACCTGCATTGGGAATCCCGACAATCATTGCCCGAATCGCCCTTGGTTTCACACCCCTAGCTTTTAACCGCGCAAATTTCTCTTTTAAAATTTCTTGAGCCGCATGAGCAATTTCTCTCATCCCGACTCCTGCATGTGAGTTAATCGCAAGTGCATGTATGCCCTTTTCGGCAAAAAAGGCAATCCATTCCTTTGTTGTCTCTTGGTCGGCCATATCTGCTTTATTCAATAAAACCAGTCTTGGTTTATGCTGAATAATTTCATCAATCATTGGATTCCTTGAAGAATATGGGATTCTTGCATCCACCAATTCAAAAATGATATCAACCAGCTTTAATTTCTCCGTGACCTCTCTGCGAGCCTTGGCCATGTGGCCCGGAAACCATTGGATCGTCAAATTAGCCACCACCTCTCATCTTCTATTTCACTTTGACAATATGTGCATCTTTAAGCGGCCAGTAAACAATGCTTGTTTTGCCGATTACCTTGCTCATTGGGACGGCACCAATATGGCGGCTGTCCTTACTGAAACGACGATTATCTCCCATGACAAATAATTCACCCTTTGGAACGGTCTTTTGACCAACAGCCGTTTCCTCAAGTTTAAATGACTCTGTTAATGGTCCATCTGTAACTTGTTTTTTATATTTATCTAAATATGGTTCTTTATACGCTTTCCCATTTACATATAAAGTATCGTTTTTATATTCAATTCGGTCTCCAGGAAGGCCGATTACGCGTTTTATGTAATCTTTGTGCTCAGGAGCATGAAAAACAATGATATCAAACCGATGCGGCTGCCCAACTTTGTAACTGAACTTATTTACAATCATTCGGTCCTGGTCTTTAAGTGTCGGCATCATCGACAATCCATCTACCACAATTGGAGCAAATAAAAAATAGCGAATTACCGCCGCTAAGATTACCGCAATCAGAAGTGCTTTCGTCCATTCCCAAAGTTCATTTTTCTTTTTTGTCATTCATTTTCCCACCAATCTTTTGCTAAAAAATAAGTTTATAAAGCATATTTTACATAACTTCAAGAGATTTAACACGATGGGACAAGTTTTTTAATTAAACTTTAATATTTTTATCAACATACTACCTGATTAATGTCTAGCTCCAGCGCCTAGGAGCTTCAGCTTTTCTACAGAAAAAAGAGCTTGCAGAGCAAGCTCTTTTATTTTCATATTAACGAATTTCTTTAATTCTTGCTTTTTTACCACGAAGTTTACGCAAGTAGTAAAGCTTAGCACGGCGGACTTTACCGCGGCGAATTACTTCTAGCTTCGCAATTTTTGGTGTGTTTACAGGGAAAGTACGTTCAACGCCTACTCCGTAAGAAACTTTACGAACTGTAAAAGTTTCGCTGATTCCACCACCACGACGCTTAATCACGACACCTTCAAACAACTGAATACGTTCACGAGTACCCTCGATAACTTTTACGTGTACACGTACAGTATCCCCGGGACGGAACGCAGGAAGATCAGTGCGAAGTTGTTCTTTTGTGATTTCTTCGATTAATTTATGCATCGTATTCAACTCCTTCCAACAGATGCTCTTGCATATCTATTTACCTATTTCTTGCAGCGGAACATCGTTATAAGACCAGCCTGACAAAATATCAGCTCAAGTCACAAGAAGTATCATAACATAAACAGTTTATCTGTGCAATACTATTCAGACTCATTTTTCACTTCTTGCAGCCATTTTTCCTGTTCACACGTCAATTCTATTTTGTCTAATAAATCCGGCCGGCGTAATAGCGTTCGCCTTAAAGCTTCTTTATTTCGCCACTCCTCTATTAACTTATGATTTCCGGATAATAAAACATCCGGAACCTTTACCCCGCGAAAATCAGCCGGACGTGTGTAATGCGGGTGTTCAAGAAGTCCTGTGCTAAAGGAGTCTTTCAAGTGGGATTCTTCGTTACCTAATACTTCCGGCAATAACCGTACAACACTATCAATGACAACCATTGAGCCTAATTCTCCACCTGTCAAGACATAATCCCCGATGGATATTTCATCTGTCACAATGTGCTCACGAATTCTTTCATCATAGCCCTCATAATGTCCGCAAATGAAAATTAAATGTTCCTCGCGTGCCAATTCTTCCGCTTTTCTTTGGTCATACCGTGACCCCTGCGGGCAGAGTAAAATGACTTTCGGATTCAGACTGGCTGCTTTTTCTTTTAGGTCCGCCACGGCATCAAAAATCGGCTGTGGCTTGAGAACCATTCCTGCACCGCCTCCATATGGATAGTCATCAACTGTGTTATGTTTGTTATCGGCATAGTCACGGAAGTTTACAACATTATACTCAACCGCAGATTTTTCTGCAGCCTTGTGTAAAATGGATTGCCCCAATACTCCTGTAAACATGTCCGGAAAAAGAGTGAGGATATCGATTTTCATCATGAAAGTAACCCTTCCATCGGTTCGATTAAAATGACCTTCTCTTTCTTATCCACTTTCTTTACAACATCTTGAATATAGGGAATTAAGGTCTCCTTACCGCCCTTTCCTTTTACGACCCAGACGTCGTTTGCACCTGGGGTTAGGATTTCAGTTACCTTACCAATTTCTTCGCCTTCAGTGGTCGCCACCAGACAGCCAATGATTTCATGAAAGTAAAATTCATCTTCTTCCAATTCACCAAGCTGGGATTCGGGAACTTTGAGAATTCCATCTCGAAACTTTTCCACATCATTGATATTTTCCAAGCCTTCAAATGTAAGTAAATCAAAGTTTTTATGGGTACGGTGGCTTTTTACCGTTAATTCAATCGGCTCCGATGCTTTCGGTAAAAATAAGTAAAGAACATTTCCGGTTTTGTATCGTTCATTAGGGAAATCTGTTTTTGAAATAACTCTTACTTCCCCTCTGATACCGTGAGTATTGACAATCTTTCCGACATTAAACCATTTCTGCATGCCGTCCTTCACCTCAATCGTATTTCATCAATAATCCCATCTCGGATAATAATCGTAGGTTGTCCGTTTTCGTCTCCCCATATGTCTCCAACCTTAATCTCGATAAGGGCTTGAACTTCTTTTTCCTTTAATTCACTGCCTATGGGCAGAATATGTAATTGTTCGATTTGAAAATCAAGGAGTTTCTCTTTATCCTGGCGCATTTGAATTTCTTTTTCAAAATGTTTTTTCAGTGCGCCCGCAGAAAAATTCTTTGATTTTTCCAGACGTTTCATTTCAAAGAGCAGCTGGTCGCGTTCCTTTTGAAGCTGCAGTTTTTGAGCACGAAATGTCTCAAATAGTTTTTCTTTGCTCTTTTCTGTTAAAACCTGCTTAACCACAACAGATTGAATAATTTGCATTAGTAGGTCTCCTTTACCCATCCTATAAGTGAGCTAAAAAAGTTTATCAAAAAAGGGAGGATGTTTATCCCTCCCTTTTATCTAGATGCAAAAAGCTATTCACCAATTTCTAGAAAAATTTTCTTCTGTTGTGATGATCCTGCTGCATAAACAACAGTTCTAATGGCCTTTGCAACGCGCCCTTGTTTTCCAATCACTTTACCAATATCAGTCTTATTAACAGATAAATGATAGGTGATTCGCTGATCCTCTTCATTTACATCGACACGGACGTCATCCGGAAAATCAACCAGGGGCTTAACAATTGTTTCGATCAATTGTTTCATTTGCTAACCCTTACTTGCTTAATTTTGCATTATGGAATTTTTCCATGATGCCTTGGTTAGAGAAAAGGTTACGAACTGTATCAGATGGTTTAGCACCATCTTGTAACCATTTAAGAGCTAATTCTTCGTTGATTTGAACTTGAGCTGGCTGTGCAACTGGATTATATGTTCCAACGATTTCAATGTAACGTCCATCACGTGGTGAACGAGAATCTGCTACTACGATACGATAGAAAGGAGTTTTCTTAGCTCCCATACGTTTTAAACGAATTTTAACTGCCATTTTAAATAAGCACCTCCGAATATGTTTCACACAAGAAATAATATTATCAGAAAGAAATTAGCTTGTAAAGGTTTTTCTCTTTACGCGTTTAGAAAGGTTTAAACGGAAATTTAAATCCGCCTTTTTTCTTGCCTTTCATTTGCATTCCTGACATTTGTTTCATCATTTTTTTCATGTCTTCAAATTGTTTCAGTAAGCGGTTTATTTCAGGGACTGTTCTTCCGCTTCCTTTGGCAATTCTTCTTTTGCGGCTCGAGTTCATAATTTCAGGATGAATTTTCTCTTCTTTTGTCATTGAGCGGATAATCGCCTCAACATGGGCAATTTGTTTTTCATCGATTTGAATATTATTCAAGCCTTTAATTTTATTTGCACCTGGCATCATTTTCAATAATTCATCAAGTGGACCCAGTTTACGAACCTGACCCAATTGCTCCAGAAAGTCATCAAGAGTGAATGATGCTGTCCGCATTTTTTGTTCAAGTTCTTTCGCCTTTTCCTCATCGACATTGGCCTGTGCTTTTTCAATAAGTGTCAGCACATCCCCCATTCCAAGAATACGCGATGCCATCCGTTCAGGATGAAACGGTTCAATGGCATCCATTTTCTCGCCTAGTCCGACGAATTTAATCGGGGTTTGGGTAACGGCACGAATTGAAAGTGCGGCACCGCCGCGGGTATCCCCATCCAGCTTGGTTAAAACAACACCAGTTAACCCTAGAGTCTCATTAAAGCTTTGGGCAACATTAACGGCATCCTGACCTGTCATCGCATCGACAACAAGGAAGATTTCATCCGGTTTTGTAAGCTCTTTAATATCCTTCAACTCGTCCATCAAGGCTTCATCAATATGGAGCCGTCCAGCTGTATCAATTAAGACATAATCATGATGCTCTTCCTTTGCCTGTGCAATGGCCTGCTTGGCAATTTCCACTGGACTTACTTGATCGCCCAGCGAGAATACCGGCATGTCTAATTGCTTACCAAGTGTTTGCAGCTGCTTGATAGCAGCTGGACGGTAAATATCGGCAGCAACTAGTAATGGCTTCCGGTTATACTTTTTCCGTAGAAGATTGGCAAGTTTACCAGTCGTGGTTGTTTTACCAGCCCCCTGCAACCCCACCATCATGATTACAGTCGGCGGACGATTAGAAACGGCAATTTTACTTTGCTCTCCACCCATTAATTCCGTTAACTCTTCATTAACGATTTTAATGATTTGCTGTCCTGGAGTTAAGCTTTTCAGTACTTCCTGCCCTACGGCACGTTCACTGACCTTTTTAACAAATTCTTTGACAACCTTGAAGTTTACGTCTGCTTCCAATAAGGCAAGACGGACTTCCCTCATCATTTCTTTTACATCCGCTTCGGAGACCTTCCCTTTGCCGCGGATTTTTTGAATGGTACTCTGCAGTCGGTCGGCTAATCCTTCAAATGCCATTCATGCCGCCTCCTAATCCAATTTCTCAAGCTCGGCTACTGCTTCTTGCATTGCCAGTTTTGAAGGGTGTTCCTCATTAAGCAATTCTCTTACACGCTTTAATAGATTGCTGCGCTCTTGAAATTTTTGAAACAGCAGCAGCTTTTCCTCATACTCCTCCAGCATTGCTTCTGTCCGTTTTATATTGTCATAAACGGCTTGCCTGCTGACATTATACTCTTCAGCAATTTCTCCAAGTGAGTAATCATCTAAATAGTAGAGAGACATATAGCTTTGCTGTTTTGGTGTTAACAGCGAATAGTAAAAATCATAAAGATAATTCATCCGCGTTGTTTTCTCAAGCATGCTAATCCCCCCTTGTTAAGTGAAAAGCCTTTACAAAAGTAGTTTACACAGTGAGACTGTCTCTGTCAAGATTATGCCTTTACAACGATAAGTATTTGATATTTTAACAGATTGGCAATTTTTATATAGGAAAAGCAGTACTTTGAAAATACTGCTTTTGTTAGAAATTATTCTTCTGTCTTTTCCACTTGATCGGCGAATAAGCCGTATACATACTGTTCTGCATTAAATTCCTGCAGATCATCCATTTTTTCACCCAGACCGACAAATTTCACCGGAATTTTCAATTCATTGCGGATCGCAAGGACAATTCCGCCCTTTGCCGTTCCATCTAATTTTGAAAGAACAATTCCGCTGACATTGGTTACTTCTTTAAAGTTTTTTGCCTGAATAAGTGCATTTTGTCCTGTAGTCGCATCAAGAACAAGAAGTACCTCGTGCGGTGCCCCAGGAATTTCTCGTTCGATTACCCGCTTGACTTTCTCCAATTCCTTCATTAAATTTACTTTATTTTGCAAGCGGCCGGCTGTATCACATAATAATATGTCTGCCTTGCGGGCCTTGGCTGCTTGAATGGCATCATACATAACCGCTGCCGGGTCAGAACCCTCAGTTTGCTTGATGACATCAACTCCTACCCTTTCACCCCATACCTCCAGCTGCTCAATCGCACCGGCGCGGAAGGTATCGCCGGCGGCCATCAGGACATTCTTCCCTTCACTCTTGAATTTATGGCCCAGCTTTCCAATTGTCGTTGTTTTTCCAACCCCGTTTACACCGACAAATAAAATAACAGTAAGCCCCTCCGGTTGAATATTTAATTGGGAAGATTGCTCTCCAACTGCATTATAAATATCCACTAATTTTTCAGAAATTACACTTTGAACTTCCTTCGGGTCTTGGATATTGCGTCGTTTTACTTCCATTTTCAGTTCATCAATTAATTCCATCACGGTTTCAAAGCCAACATCTGCCTGAATTAAGATTTCTTCCAATTCTTCAAAAAATTCCTCATCGACTTTTCGGTATCTCGCAACAAGGTCGTTTACTTTTCCGGAAAAACTATCGCGTGTTTTGGTAAGGCCTTCCTTAAACTTTTCTGTTACAGAATCTGCTTGTTTCGTAATTTTATCTTTTAATTTTTTAAAAAAGCTCATGATTTCACTTCCCTATCTTAAGATTCAACAAGCTCCTGTGTATTCTCTAACCGAACAGACACTAGCTTTGAGACACCCGATTCCTGCATCGTTACCCCGTAAAGAACATCCGCCTCCTCCATCGTCCCTTTGCGATGGGTAATGACGATAAACTGGGTTTCCGAGCTGTATCTTTTTAAATATTGACTGAAGCGGTGAACATTCGCCTCATCAAGGGCTGCCTCAACCTCATCAAGAATACAAAATGGCACCGGCCTAACCTTTAAGATTGAAAATAGCAGGGCAATGGCGGTCAGCGCCCTTTCGCCTCCGGATAACAACCCAAGGTTCTGCAATTTTTTTCCCGGCGGCTGCGCAACAATTTCAACTCCTGTATTTAATAAATCTTCAGGTTGAGTTAGCTTTAAATCGGCACGTCCACCGCCAAACAAGGTGCGAAATACCGGTCCGAAATGATTGCGAATTCCTTCAAAGGTCTGCTCAAAGCGTTTTTTCATTTCCATGTCCATTTCTTCAATTACTTGGAAAAGCGTTTCCTTTGCTTCTTGAAGATCATTTTTTTGTTCCTTTAAAAATTCATATCGCTCTGATACACGTTCATATTCATCAATTGCCCCAAGATTTACATTGCCAAGTTCATCAATGGCTAATTTAATTAATTTAACCTTTTTGCGTGCTTCCTCAATTGGAACGGTTAATGGGAATTGTTCTTTTGCTCCCTCAAAGGATAATAAATACTCTTCTCTTAGGTGGGTAAGACGGTTTTCAAGCTCAACATCCAAACGGTTAATCTTGACCTCTTCATCCTTTAACACTTCCGTCATACCACGATGAAGCCGTTTGAGCTCTTTTGCTTCGAGCTCAAGATCTTCAAGGCTCGTTTGAAGTTCTAAACGTTCTTGTCTTCTCGATGAAATAAGTTCAATCGTTTCTTGTTTGTCCTGTTGCTTCCTGACCACCTGTTCCTCTAATAGTTCTTCCCCGGAAGAACTATTTGTCATTTCTGAAGATAACAATTGCAAATCGTCCGTTAGAATTGCTAACTTTTGTTCACTTTCACCCAAATCTTCATTGGTAATGGACAATCGTTCTTTTGCATTCGTCAACTGCTCATTTTTAGAAGCAAACTCAACCTTTAATTCATTCATTTCGTTTGTTAATGTTTCTTTCGAAGATAAATCATTGGTCTTTTGTTCAGTTAACTTTGCAATAAGTTCTTCCATACCGGCAATCTTGTCTTGATAGTTTAAGAGTGCAGAGGACAATTCGCTTTTTCTCTGCGCCAATCGATCTTGCTCTTCAAGGAATTGCCCTTTTTCCAAATCATAAATGCTTAAACGCTCATTGATGTTTTTTTCCTCAAGCTCTGCACCAAGTAAATCCCCTTTTAGCGATTGCTCGTTTACCCTTAATTCCTCACCCGTCTTGCGGATATCCTCAAGAAGAATCTCATTTATTTGAACTTCTTCTTTTAACGCTTTTACCGTTTTTTCTAAAGCAGTTGTTTTTTCCTCCATTATGGCAAGCTTTGCTTTTAAAGCTTCCAGCTCACCTTTTCGTGATAAAAGCGAGGAATTTTTTTGTTTAAGGGCACCTCCGGTCATAGAACCGCCAGGATTTACAATATCCCCGTCAATTGTAACGAGGCGGCAGCGATATTGCAGGATTTTTGCCAATTCATTGGCTCCCTTTAGGTCCTTGGTTATGACTACATTACCAAGAAGATTGTTCATTACTTCCGCATATTTTTGTTCAAACTGAACCAGACCCACAGCAGTCCCAATAAAAGAAGAATGATTTTCAATAGATGACAATTGGGAAGATGACAACGGCCGTCCTTTTATGACACTAAGCGGCAAGAATGTCGCGCGTCCAAACGAATTTTGTTTTAGAAATTGAATGGCTGCCCGTGCATTTTGCTCCGTATCAACAACAATATGCTGCAAGGCACCTCCCAGGGCTGTTTCCAGTGCAGTCTCATATTCCTTTGGTACTGAAACAAGCTCGGCAACAGCGCCTTCAATTCCAGTTAATTTTTTCCCGCGCGCCTTTAAAACCTCTTTAACCCCTTGGAAAAAACCTGAAAAGTCTTCTTCCATTTCTTCAAGCATTTCTTTTCTTGATTTTGCCTGTTGGAGAATTTGATAGGCCTGGTACAAGGTTTTTTCTTGCTTTTGGTAATTGTTTTTAATTGACTCCAGCTTTTTTTGCTGGTCGCGGAATAAAACAACATGTTCTGCCAGTTTTTCCTGGATTTCTTCTAATTTGGTTTGAATCGTTAATTTCTTATCTGCCGCAAGCTTTCGTTCCTCAATAAATCTGCCATTTTCCTCATCAAGCCGTAAGCTTTTCTTTTCTTGCTGCTCAAGTTGCTGAATCGTCATCCTCAATTCATTTTTAGCCCCTGCTTGATCATTCAGAAGTTCAATATATTCACTTTTTAATGATTCAATCTTTTCATCAATGTTCTCCGTAAATAATTGGAGCTTCTCCTGCTTTTGCTTTAACTGAGACTTTAGTAATTGGGCCTGTTCACTAAAAGTCCGAACTGATTCTGTTTGAGTGTCGCGGTTTTTTTTAAGTTGTTCTACTTTCTCCGTTAATTCAGCAATATTTTTAATTAATTGTTCTTTATTCTGAGCGGCATTTTTCTTTCGTTCCTTTAAAACCTGCTTCCTGCCTTCCAATTTTTCTAACTCTTCGCTTGCATAAAGGAGAACATTTTGCAGATCGGAAATCGACTCATCGATTGCTGTAACATGGTCCCTTGTTTCGGCAATTTTTGCCTCTTTCTTTTGTAGCTCGGTCGAAAGCTTCAATTCTTCCTGTTGATGTTCCTCTAACTGCCGCTTTAGATTTTCCCACTTATGATGCAGGTCCTCAATTTCATACACCGTTAAGGCTACTTCAATTTTTTCAAGTTCTTCTTTTTTCTCCAGAAAGTCTTTTGCAATTGAGGCTTGAATTTTTAGCGGCTCCACCTGGCTTTCAAGCTCGTAGAGAATATCGGTCACACGATTTAAATTTTCCTGTGCTTCCTCAAGCTTCCCCTCTGCTTTTTTCTTACGGTTTTTATATTTTAATACTCCTGCCGCTTCTTCAAAGATTGTCCTTCGGTCCTCTGGCTTACTGTTTAAGATTTCCTCTACCTTTCCTTGGCTGATAATCGAAAAGGCTTCCCTTCCCAAACCGGAATCCATAAAAAGGTCTACGATATCCTTTAATCTGCAGGGCTGTTTATTAATGAAATAATCACTATCACCTGAACGTGTTACTCTTCTTGTTACACTTACTTCATTATAATCAATCGATAGCCCCTGGTCCTGATTATCTAAGGTGAGGGTTACTTCTGCAAAATTAAGCGGCTTTCTTGAATCACTGCCGGCAAAAATAATGTCTTCCATTTTTGCCCCTCTCAATGATTTTGCTGATTGTTCCCCAAGCACCCAGCGGATTGCATCCGTAATGTTACTTTTTCCACTGCCATTCGGTCCAACCACCGCCGTTACGCCGGGGACAAAATCCACTCCGATACGGTCAGCGAATGATTTAAATCCAATGATGTCCAACCGCCTTAAAAACACTTTGTCATCCTCCCTTAAAGCGCATTTCGATGAAATTACATGGTTGTTTTCCCTTTTAATACTTCAAGCGCCATCTGGGCTGCATGCTGTTCTGCTTCTTTTTTGGATTTACCAGTGCCCGTTCCTAATTCTTCCCCATTTAATGAGACTCTGGAAACGAACTCTTTGTTATGCGCCGGTCCAATTTCCTGCAGAACGCGATATTCAATCACGCCTGTCCCATCGCGTTGAATAAGTTCCTGAAGCTGACTTTTAAAATCCATCACATGAGAAAAAGCACCCGCATTTACTTTTGGAAAAACCACTTTTTCAAGAATCTCGATTACCGTATCAATTCCTTTATCCAAATAAAGCGCCCCAATAAAAGCTTCAAAAACATCTGCAAGTAATGCGGGACGCTCTCTACCTCCAGTCATTTCTTCACCTTTTCCCAATAAAATAAATTTGCCAAACGAAAGTTCGTTTGCAAAAGATACAAGTGATGGCTCACAAACTATTGCGGCCCGGAGTTTGGTTAATTCCCCTTCACTCATCATGGGATATTTTTTAAAAAGGAATTGTGAAACAGTGAGTTCAAGTACGGCATCTCCTAAAAATTCAAGCCTTTCGTTATCTTCATATGGCTTCCTGCGATGCTCATTCACATAGGATGAATGAGTAAAAGCTTGTTTTAATAACTTTTCATTTTCGAATTGAATACCAATAAATCTTTGAAAATCCTTGAATAGATTTTCTTTTGCGCGATTGCTTGTTTCTTTTTCCTTGCCATTTTTGCGCATGAAAGTCTCCACCTTGCAATTTATTTTCATACACCTGCTAGTAACAGTTTAAAAAAATTGCGTTAAAAACGCAAAGAAACTTGGCAGTGCTTTCGAAAACTGCCAAGTTGAAGAAAGCCCCGTTTGAAAACGGAGCCAACTTTTAAGAAATCCAACGATTATTTTTTGCTATTTATGTAATTAACAGCATCACCAACTGTGCCGATTTTTTCAGCATCATCGTCAGAAATTTCCATATCAAACTCATCTTCCAATTCCATTACTAGTTCAACTACGTCAAGGGAATCAGCGCCAAGATCTTCCTTAAAAGAAGCTTCAAGCTTAACTTGAGACTCGTCTACACCTAAACGGTCCACGATGATCTTTGTTACACGTTCTAATACCTCTGCCATGCTTGTTCACCTCCCCTCAAGCTATTATAGAGTATTTGCTTGAAATAATAAATGTCGTTTTAAAAAATTATTATGTTTTTGACTTTGATAACTGTCCAGCTCCAGCGCCTAGGGGCTCGATTCATAAGCCAATCCGTCAAGAAGGTTAAAAAAACAACCTTCCTCTCGGCTCGTCTTATGCTTGTCGCCCCTGAACAAGGCGCTTCCGCTTTTCTATTTACATTACCATTCCGCCATCGATGTGAAGCGTTTGCCCAGTCATGTAAGAACTGTCGTCTGATGCAAGGAATGCGGTAACTTTGGCGATATCTTTAGGCACTCCAAATCTGGCCAACGGAATTTGCTTAAGCATTTCGGTTTGGATGTCCTCTGTTAATTTATCCGTCATATCGGTAGTAATAAAACCCGGTGCAATCGCATTAACTGTAATATTTCTTGCCGCTAATTCTTTTGCCGTTGTTTTCGTTAAACCAATTACGCCGGCCTTTGCTGCAACATAGTTCGCTTGGCCAGGATTACCGCTGACACCAACGATGGAAGCGATATTGATAATTCTACCTGAACGCTGTTTCATCATTTGTCTCGTTACAGCTTTTGTGCAAAGGAAGACCCCTTTTAAATTAATGCTGATGACATCATCCCATTCTTCTTCTTTCATTCTCATTAATAAATTATCTTTTGTAATTCCGGCATTATTAACAAGTATATCCAGCTTTCCGAATCGCTCAATCGTCTCTTTGACCATTGCAGCTACTTCTTCAGAATTGGAAACATCACATTTTACTGTAAAAGCATCACAGCCAAGCACTTTTATTTCATCCACTACTTCATTCGCTTTTGCCTCATTTCCGGCAAAATTCACTGCCACATTTGCTCCCTGTCGCGCGAGCTCCAAAGCAATTTCACGGCCGATTCCTCTAGATGCCCCTGTTACAAGTGCTACTTTTCCTGCTAAACTCATATTTGCCCCTCCTTTAATGCTTCGATTACATCCTTGCAGCTTGCTTCATCTGATACGGAATAGGTTTTAACGGAACGATCAATTTTCTTGATTAATCCCGATAGAACCTTCCCTGGTCCGATTTCAATAAATGTATCTACACCCAGTTCAATCATTTTCTGAACGGAATCTTCCCATAAAACCGGGGAATATAGCTGTTCAATTAGTTTCTCCTTGATTTCAGCAGCCTGCTCCATTGGTTCTGCCGAAACATTTGCGATGACAGGAATCTTTGCATCCTGCATATTTAATCCATCTAAAACACCCTTTAACTCAGTTGCCGCCGGTTTCATAAGTGAAGAATGAAAAGGCCCGCTTACTTCAAGTGGAATTACGCGTTTAGCACCTGCTCCTTTTGCCTTTTCCCCCGCAAGCTCGACCCCTTTTCGTGAACCGGAGATCACAATTTGGCCAGGACAATTTAAATTAGCCAGTGATACAGGAAAACCTGAATCATCCACTTCCTTACATGCAGCTGAAAGCTTTTCACGGTCAAGACCTAATATTGCCGCCATTGTTCCCTCACCATTCGGAACAGCAACTTCCATAAACTCTCCTCTTTTTCTGACGGCATACACTCCCTCCTCAAAAGTTAGAGCACCCGAAGCAACAAGAGCCGTATACTCTCCAAGGCTGTGTCCTGCAAGATAATCAGCTTGAATCCCTGATTTTTGAAACAACGATAAAAGTGCTATGCTGGTTGTTAACAATGCCGGCTGGGCATTCACCGTTAATGTAAGTTCCTCCTGGGGTCCTTCAAAAATGATTTTACTTAAAGGGATATTCAGTTTTTCATCGGCTTTTGTAAAGTAACTCATAATTTCGGTATTTTGGTCCGCGGCTTCTTTTCCCATTCCTACTGTTTGGGAACCCTGTCCCGGAAACACAAATGCAATCTTACCCATTTTCGCACTCCTTCTTACAGTTCAATTTTAGAAACATTTGTTTCCTCTACTGCATTTTTTATCAGTCCAACGACATCATTTCCTGCCATTTCTCTCGTTTGGCGGATCGCACTAAAAATAGCCTGTGCATTTGATGACCCATGTGCTTTAATCACAGGTGCTTTTATGCCAAAAAGAGCTGCACCGCCGTATTCTGAATAATCAAGCTTAGATTTCAGTGAATACAAATTTGGTTTTAAAACAGCAGCGGCCAGTTTGCTTGTAAAGCTGCTCATTAAAGCTGTTTTTAACATTTTCATCATGGAAAGGGCAGTTCCTTCGATTGTTTTTAATACCATGTTTCCTGTAAAACCATCTGTTACAACCACATCAGCCGCGCCCTCTAGCAAGTCCCGCGCTTCAACATTGCCAATAAAATGGATGTTGGCTGTTTTTAATATTTCAAAGGTGGCTTTCGTAAGTTCATTGCCCTTCTTTTCTTCTGTACCAATATTCAACAATCCGACTCGAGGTTTTGCAATTCCTCGTACTTTTTCACTATAAATCGATCCCATGATGGCATATTGCAATAAATGTTCCGGCTTTGCATCGGCATTTGCTCCAACATCCAAAAGAAGGAAACCTTCGCCACCGATCGTTGGTAATGTCGGCGAAAGAGCTGGACGATCAATCCCTTCAATTCTGCCAACCACAAACAGTCCTGCCGCCATCAATGCACCTGTATTACCGGCAGAGATGCAGGCATCCGCATTGCCTTCAGCAACTTGCCGGGCCGCTAACACCATCGAGGCATTTTTCTTCCGGCGTACTGCCCGTACTGGTTCATCCGTCCCAAGGATAACCTCGGTTGTATGGAGGATTGAAATTCTTTCATGATTTGTTATATGTTCCTTAATTTTGCTTTCATCGCCAACAAGTGTAATATGTATATCAGAAAATTCCTGAACCGCTTTTACCGCTCCAAGAACAATTTCCTTAGGGGCATGGTCGCCGCCCATTGCATCAATGGCAAGTTTCATTTGTCTCATCCCTTAATGATTTTTCGAACGGTACATTTCAAATTCTCCGGTAAAAACTAGCTCATTATTCACATAACTATTGACTTCAACAAAGGTTCTTCCGAGGTCTGCATCAATTTTCAAAACCTTTGCCTTCGCAATAACCCGTTCATTTTGCTTAACGGAAAGTTTAAATTGAATATTTGCTTTCGCAGTTAAGGCAAGTTCATCATTGATAACCGCGACGGCCAATGAGTTTGCCTGTGCAAATAAATGATGGCCGCGGGCAATCTTATTCCGTTTAAAAACATGCTCTTGCTTCACATCCAAAATGGAAATTGCACTTCGATCTAAGTCTATATCAATAATTTCACCTATAACTTCTTCAAGTGGCAATGAGCGAACCTCATCAGAAAATCGTTTTTCCGCTACATTTTTAATTCGCTCTCTAAGTTCAGGGATTGATAACTCTAATCGATCAAGACGGATCGTTTGAATACTTACTTGAAATTTCTCCGCAAGCTCTTCATCCGTCGTGAATGGATTTTCTTTAATGGTTGTGGTTAACAATTGCTGCCGTTCTTTTTTACTTCTTCTCATGATTTTACACCGTCCGAGCTCTTATGACTAGGTACTAATAGTAGTATAAAAGTAGAAAAAGCAGATTGCAAGAAATACTTTTTACACTTGCTCTCTGCTTTTCCTATTATTATTCATAAGTTTAATTAGATTTAGTCCAATTTTTCCCCTTCTAATACACCCGTTTCCTCAAGCTGGTTTCGTAAAAATTCATACTCGGGAGAAGACCAGAACGCATTTGACTGAATTAACAGAGCCGCATCGCTTCTGGCCGTTTCAAGCGCACGATAGTCATGGACCATATCTGCCACTTTAAATTCCGGAATCCCGCTTTGTTTCTTCCCAAAGAAATCCCCTGGTCCCCGCAGTTCTAAATCTTTTTCACTAAGAACAAAGCCATCATTGGTTTCCGTCATAATTTTCATTCTTTCCTGACCAACTTCGGATTTTGGAGCAGCAAGTAAGATACAATAGGATTGATCACTGCCTCTCCCAACCCTACCTCTTAGCTGATGCAGCTGAGAGAGTCCAAATCTTTCAGCATCGTAAATCACCATCATTGTCGCATTCGGAACATTTACACCCACTTCCACCACCGTTGTGGATACAAGGATTTGAACCTCATTTGCGCTGAAAGCCTTCATAACTGTATCTTTTTCATCTGAACTTAAACGGCCATGCATAAGCCCCACCCGATAACGATTTTGAAAGTACTGCGAAAGGGTTATATGAACATCAATGGCATTTTGAACATCGAGCTTGTCCGATTCTTCAATTAATGGACAAATGACATAGGCTTGATGGCCTTTGGCCAGTTCCTTTTCAACAAAACCAAGGACACGATCAAGCATTTCCGGTTTTGCCCAATAGGTTTCAATCGTTTTTCTTCCTGCCGGCATTTCATCGATAATGGAAACATCCATTTCACCAAATACGGTAATCGCCAAAGTACGGGGGATAGGAGTTGCGGTCATAAACAGAACATCGGGATTCTCACCTTTTTCCCGTAACACCCTTCGCTGTTCAACCCCAAAGCGATGCTGCTCATCGGTAATGACAAAACCAAGTTTTTTAAAGGATACATCGTCCTGAATGAGCGCATGTGTACCAATTAAAATGTCCACTTTTCCTTCCGCCAGGTCTTGGAGGATTTCACGCCTTCGTTTTCCCTTTACGGAGCTAGTCAATAGCTCGGTGCGAAATGCAAATGGGTCTAATAAACTCTTAAGCGATTCAGCATGCTGTTCTGCTAATATTTCGGTTGGCACCATTAACGCACCTTGAAAACCCGCTGTCACACTTGCATATAAGCAGATTGCAGCTACAACTGTTTTCCCTGAACCGACATCACCTTGCAGGAGGCGGTTCATCCGAAATCCGGATTTTAAATCTGCCAATATTTCGTTCACGACTCGTTTTTGAGCATTGGTTAACGGAAAAGGTAGAGAATCTATAAAAGTTTTTAATTTTGGCAGCGAATAGTTTTGCGTTAATCCTGGTGATTGCTCTCTTTCGAATTTTCTTAATGCCTGCATTTTAAGTTGAAATAAAAGAAATTCTTCATAAACAAAACGGCGCCTTGCTTGTTTGACATCATCCGAATTAACAGGAAAATGCATGGCTCGGAGTGCATCGCGGCGGTCTAGCAGACGATATTTATTCAATAGTGAAAACGGAAGATTTTCCTCAATCATATTTCCATATTGCTGATAAGCAAGGCTAATAAATTTCCGCATTCCTTTTGTCGTCATTTTTCCTCTTAAGGCATATACAGGCTCAAAGTCATGCGCCTTGGCATTTGGCCCCGCCTGCATTTCACTAGCTGTAATCGTTTGCCGGTGTGCATCCCATTTTCCCGTTACGGTAATAGTTTCATTGGGAACTAATTTATTTTTCAGGTAGGGCTGGTTGAAAAAAACTACCTTGATTAAATATCGGTCAACAAATAGTCGAATGGTCAGTTTGGATTTTTTTTTTCCATAATAGGCAAGAGAAGGCTCACTATGAACCTTCCCTTCTACCGTTATTTTTTCGTCATGCTTTACCTCTGTTAGGTCGCGGAGGCGATAGTCTTGATAACGATAAGGAAAATACTCCAATAAATCGTAAATGGTGTAGATTTTCATTTCCGCCAAGTTCTCTGCCGTTTCTTCGCCAATTCCTTTTAAAACGGATACGGATTGGGTTAGTTCAAGATTCACTTTTCTTCCAGCGGCATACCAAAGATTTTCGCTTCCAATTTGCGTCCTGTCGGTGTTGCCGCCAAACCTCCCTGCGCAGTTTCTTTTAATGCTGTCGGCATATTCTGTCCAATTTTATACATCGCCTCGATAACTTCATCACATGGGATTCGGCTGGTAACCCCCGCTAATGCCATATCGGCCGCAACCATGGCATTCGCTGCCCCCATCGCATTTCTCTTAACACATGGTACCTCTACTAAACCGGCAACAGGATCGCATACAAGACCTAGCATATTTTTCAATGTAATCGCCATTGCATGGGCACATTGGTCTGGTGTTCCTCCTGCCATTTCTACAATCGCTGCTGCAGCCATTCCTGCAGCTGATCCTACCTCGGCCTGACACCCCCCGGCAGCACCGGAAATCGAAGCATTATTTGCGACCACAAATCCAAAAGCACCTGCTGTAAATAAAAATGATACCATTTGCTCTCTAGTCGGATTCAATTTACTTTTTAAAGCGAATAGTGTACCCGGAACTACTCCTGCAGACCCTGCTGTAGGCGTCGCACAAATTGTCCCCATCGCCGCGTTCACTTCATTTGTGGCAACCGCTTTACTTACGGCATCAAGTACGGTTTCTCCTGTTAAAAAATTTCCTTTTTTAATATACTCTTGAAGAAGCACTGCATCCCCGCCGGTTAAACCAGAGTGGGATTTTACACCTTTGATTCCACGTTCAACCGCTTCCTCCATGACCCGCAAATTACGGTCCATAAAAGCAATGACTTCTTCTCTGGACCGGCCGGTTACTGTGACTTCTTGTTCAATCATGATATCTGAGATTTTTTTATTTTGGCTATTTGCAAGCTCCACAAGTTCAGCTACATTTCGAAACACAGGTTTTCCTCCTCTAGGATACTGCTATTGTCCAGCTCCAGCGCCTAAGGACTCTTGGTTTAAGCCCCCATACCAAGGCGTTTCCGTTTTTTCTTTTAATCAACGATTTTTGTTACTTTCAGTATATTCGGAAGCTGTTCTAATTCGTCAATGAGTTTATCATCAATATTTTGGTCTACTTCAATCGTCATTAGGGCTAATTTTCCAACCTCTTTTCGCGAAACCTCCATATGACCGATATTGATTTGGTATTTGGCAAGAGTGTTCGCAACGCTTGCAATCGTACCAAATTTATCATTATGAACCACTAAAATGGCCGGATGATTGCCCGATAGCTTAAGTTCAAATCCATTAAGCTCGGTGATTTCAATTTTCCCGCCGCCGATGGAAATCCCAACAAGTTCCAGCTCCCCATTATGATCACCTAAAATGATCCTTGCAGTGTTTGGATGATCTGTTACGGCGTCTTCCTCTATAAAGCGAAGCTTAATTCCTTTTTCCTTTGCAATATCCATGGCATTAATAATCCTGACATCATCGGTATCAAAATCTAATAGTCCGCCAACAATGGCAACATCTGTCCCATGCCCCTTATAGGTTTTCGCAAAAGAACCATATAAAGAAATATTCGCCCATTTCGGCTCTCTTCCGAACAAGCTCCTTGCTACCCTGCCGATGCGCGCCGCTCCAGCTGTATGCGAACTTGATGGTCCAATCATTACAGGTCCAATAATGTCAAAGACGCTTCTATATTTCAAATGAGTTCTCTCCCCTATTATTAATCTATCTATTCAATTAAAATTATTTTAAAAAACTTTAAAGAGAGGTAAGAACCTTCCGTGAATATAAAAAGAAGGGGCCCCCCCCTTCTATTGTATCTGTTCCTTATTCAATTGAAAAGATAAAAGAATATAATGGCTGAGCACCATTGTGGATCTCAATTTCAACCTCTCTATACTTCTCTTCCACAAATTCTACCAGCGCATCAACTTCCTCTTTTGATACATCTTTACCATAAAGAATCGTTAGAATTTCAGAATCTTCATCAAGCATTTTCAAAAGAAGCTCTTCCGCTGCTTTCACCTTTTCTTGGTTTTTCACAATAATTTTGCCTTCGGCGATTCCCATGAAATCACCTTTTTCAATTTCCAAGCCATCAATCTGAGTATCGCGGACCGCAAAGGTGATTTGGCCTGTTTTTACATGCTGCATGGCTTCCGTCATTGCTGCTTCATTTGTCTTTACATTTGCTGATGAATTGAAAGCCAATAATGCTGATAATCCTTGAGGTACCGTTTTGGAAGGAATCACATAAATGTCTTCCTCGGTAACATCTGCAGCCTGTTGTGCCGCCATAATAATATTTTTATTATTAGGTAAAATAAAAACTTGTTTCGCATTTACTTGCTTAACAGCTTTCACAATATCCTCGGTACTTGGGTTCATTGTTTGGCCGCCCTCAATCACAGCATTTGCTCCAATACTTTTGAATAATTGTGCAATACCTGAGCCCATTGAAACGGTAACAATCCCATATTCTGCTTTTTCTTTCTGTGGAGTTTGTTTATCCGAGACGAGGGGTGTATGTGTTTCACCAACAATATTGGAATGCTGCTGGCGCATGTTTTCAATTTTCATATTAATGAGACTTCCATAACGCTGTCCATAGGTCAAAACTTCTCCTGGCAGCTCTGAGTGGATATGCACTTTCACCAGTTCTTCATCAGCTATAACGAGTAATGAGTCTCCCAGTTTACTCAAATCATTACGAAATACTTCTTCTTTAAAAGGATTTTTCGCCACTTTTTCACTTTCAAATTTCACCATAAATTCGGTGCAGTATCCAAATACGATATCCTCCGTATTAATATGACTTTGCACACTTTTATGATGTTCCGCACTGACCATTTCTTCCAGAGTAGGCAGGGCAGCAGGTGAATCCGGGAGCTTTTCCCCTTTTAATTCTGCTAAAAAGCCTTCATAAACGAATACAAGACCTTGACCGCCGCTATCCACTACTCCAACTTCTTTCAAAACAGGAAGTAAATCAGGTGTCCGCTTTAAAGAAGCTTTTGCTTCCTTTAATACTTCCTCCATTATTTTAACAACATCATCCGTGTTTTGCGCAGCCTGGATTCCCTTTTTTGCTGAATCCTTGGCAACTGTAAGAATCGTTCCTTCAACAGGTTTCATGACTGCTTTATAAGCTGTTTCTACTCCCGATTCCAAAGCTTGAGCAAAATCCTTGCCGGAAATGACAGATTTATTTTCAACCGCCTTGGCAAAACCACGGAATAATTGAGAAAGAATAACCCCCGAGTTCCCGCGGGCACCCATTAATAACCCCTTGGAAAGGGCTACTCCCACTTTCCCTATATGTTCTTGAACATTGTTTTTAACTTCCTTTGCCCCCGAAGTCATGGATAGGTTCATATTTGTACCGGTATCACCATCGGGCACGGGGAAAACGTTTAACGCATCTACCATTTTTGCATTTGCAGCAAGATGATTTGCACCTTGAATCACCATTTCCGCAAAACGTTTTCCATCTAAAGCTGTTATTGACACAAACCTTCCTCCTTACTGAGGTTCGTACTACGAACTTATGGGTTCGTCACTCGAACTCCCTGAACGTAAATATTTACCGAGTCAACGGCAAGTCCAACAGTTTTATCGAGGGTGTATTTTACCTTTGATTGCACGTTGTGGGCAACCTCGGATATTTTCGTTCCATAACTGACGATTATATACATATCAATATGTACTTCCTCATTATCTTGGCGAACAATAACTCCACGTGTAAAATTTTCTTTTCTTAATATTTCTGTAAGACCGTCTTTAATTTGATTTTTTGATGCCATACCGACGATTCCATAACAATCGATTGCTGCTCCTCCAGCGATGGTAGCGATTACTTCATTTGAAATATCAATTTGTCCGAACTTTGTTTTTAATTCAATGGACATGAATCGTTCCCCCTTTTGGAAATTGCTCCTTGACTTACAGTCATTTTACTATAGACATTAGAATAATAAAAGTCATTGTTATTATTCTGAGCTTTTTCGCATTAGGTTTTATTTCATTCGCTATGAGATTTGTCCACTAAAGCGCCAACCGCTTTTCTGTTGTCAAGGAATTTTTCTTGAAACCTTTCTTAACAAGTATTGCAATCATACAGGTTGTATGATAAATTATTAAGGTATCTTTAGACTAGAAAATATGGCACGGCCATTTTTCTATATCCAGATGAAAGCATCTGAAAATGTAAATGCTATATAGCTTTTGGTGTTAAGGAGGGAAATCATTATGCCACGTAAATGTGTAGTAACTGGAAAGAAAACAACAACTGGTAACGCACGTTCTCACGCTATGAACGCAAACAAGCGTACATGGGGTGCTAACCTACAAAAAGTACGTATTCTTGTTGACGGAAAGCCAAAGCGTGTTTGGGTTTCTGCAAGAGCGTTAAGATCTGGTAAAGTAGAGCGCGTTTAATAAAGAAATGTGGGGCATCCAATTAGGATGCCCTTTTCTTTTGCAATTATTTTTTTATCAAAGGCTATTTTCGCATAGATTGTTGTTTTTCGTATAAGTTCATCAACACGTATAACTAAATGCTTCGTGGCATCTTTTCGTAAGAACATTTGCGAAAATTGCCTAGAAACTTAAGTATTTGATCCTTATTAAGGTCCAAAGCAACAAAGTTTACGAAAAGAGCCTTATCAAACAAAAAGCACCCGGATAACGGGCGCTCAACTCAATATATCTATTCGTTTTTCTTAAAAGCCCCAATCATCGCTCGGACAAGTCCGCCTAAAAATTTCGGCAGTTTAATCGTATAAAATTTCATACTGTCCCTCCTCAACGTCATCCACATCTCTTTTTCAAAGCCCTTACCATATTATTCAATCAAATGAAATCAGTACCATATTAATCATGACTTCTTATCACTATTAATATGCCTTCAGAAAATGAAAAAGTACCATGATCACTAATAAGTTCATTACTAATACATAGTGTGGAGCCGAGGGAAATATGCTGATTTTTTAATGGATATTTAAAGCCTTCAAGTGTAAGATTCTCAACATTGGGGGTAACGGGTATAAAAGAAATGTATTTTTTATCTGATTTTTTTTCTATTTTATAGCTTCCCGGTTCCTTTACCCAAACCTCATTAGAGCGATCTATAATATGGATGGACAATTGATTTTGCTTTAACAATGAATGAATTAATAATTGAACATTGGCAAATAGATGATCGAGTCTGCCTCCGGTTGCTCCAAATAGACGGATTTTATCGGGATTTTGATTTATAGCCCAGTCCAAGGCCAACTCCATATCCGTTTCATTTTTTTCAGGCTCGAATCGATTCAGTTTATTAACTTTCCCTTCAATGAAATCAAGTTCCCCAGGTGTAACCGAATCAAAATCTCCAAAAGCAATTTCGGGTGTAATATTTCGTTTCAAAAGTTGATAAACCCCACGATCCACACCTACCCATATTACATTTTCATCTGAATAAAGATCTAAATCAGGCAGATCCTCTTCAGGCCCACCAGCCAAGATGTTAATAATCATGTAAGCCCTACTTTCCATAGTGAAAAAGCCAGCTTTCGCCGGCTTTTTCAGATTATCCTCGAATCATAGATATTGCTTTTGCATAATCACTTTGATTATATACAGCCGAACCTGCCACAAGCACATTTGCTCCTGCTTCAATACAAAGTTTGGCCGTTTCAGGATTTACTCCACCGTCAATTTCAATTTCTAGGTCAAGTCTCTTTTGTTCAGCAAGTTCTTTTACCTTTTTAATTTTAGGCAAAACTTCAGGTATAAATTTTTGTCCCCCAAATCCCGGGTTAACGGACATTAATAATACCATTTCAACATCTGCGATAATATGCTGAATTGTCTCCACTGGTGTCGCTGGATTTAAAACTACCCCCGCTTTTACACCCAAAGATTTAATATAATGGATGGTCCGATGGAGATGGCGGCATGCTTCAACATGGACGGTGATAATGTCCGCTCCCGCTTTTACAAAAGCTTCAATATATTGGTCGGGATTTTCAATCATCAAATGAACATCAAGCGGAAGCTTCGTGACAGGACGAATCGCATCTACGATTAAAGGACCAATCGTAATATTCGGCACGAAATGACCATCCATAACATCTACATGTATATAATCTGCTCCTGCTTGTTCTACCGCTAAAATTTCTTCCCCCAATTTTGAAAAATCTGCTGAAAGGATTGAAGGTGCAATTTTTACCATGGTTTAATACCTCGGCTTTCTCTCTTTAATTTCCTTTAAAAAATCCAAATAGTGCTCATAACGATAGGATGGAATCGCGCCTAATTCCACTCCTGCTTTTACCCCGCATTTTGGCTCACTCACATGAAGGCAGCCGCGAAATTTACAATTTTCACTCGCCTTTTCGATTTCCGGAAAACAAAAGGTTAAATCTTCGGCCTCAATATTGATGAACTCCAACGAACTAAATCCAGGTGTATCAGCAATTAGACCATTACCAATTTTGATCAACTCAACATGTCTCGTTGTATGCTTGCCCCGGCCAAGATGGGTTGATATATCATTGGTTTTCAATTCAAGATCAGGTCGCAGGACATTTAATAATGATGATTTGCCCACACCCGATTGACCTGCAAAAACGGATATTTTATTCTCGACATGAGGATTGAGACGTTCAATTCCTGTCTCAGTTTCCGAAGAAGTAAGGATTACCTCGTATCCGGCTTTTCGATATTGTTCCGCATATTCTGATATGGTTTGTAATTCTTCCTCGGTCGTAAGGTCCATTTTTGTAATACAAATAAGCGGCTTAATATGATTAAATTCTACCAAGACCAGAAAACGGTCTAATAAAACCGTGCTAAAGTCCGGTTCAACCGCTGAAAAAACGA
Organism: Bacillus sp. MUM 116; assembly: GCF_001866655.1. Lineage (GTDB taxonomy): Bacteria > Bacillota > Bacilli > Bacillales > Cytobacillaceae > Neobacillus. Next base: position 61,255 of record NZ_MLYR01000046.1, read on the forward strand.
GAATAGCCTGGTCAACATTTGCAATGGGCGGACGAATTAACTCGTTTTTTCTTAGTTTTACTTCGAGAATATATCCTTCTTGATCATTTTCTGCTTGGAAGATGACTTCATCTCCAACCAGAGGGGTAATCTTATTTTTTCGAAAAATCCCTCTTCCGCGGCATTGGATTAATTCGTCATTATGAAGGACATAATAAAAGCCACTTAATGCTTTGACAATTTTACCTTCTGGCATAGCAACACTCCCTGCCTCTTACATGTCTTTACTACTTTAATAAATAGTTTGGATTCTTTCATGCTTTTCGGCTATTATTCCTCATCTGAGTATTTCTTATTTTCATCAATGATGACTTCATTATCCCTGATTACCTTATATCCCGCTTTTTTCCCATAAGGAATTTTTAATTCAATTATTTTTTTTGTGTCCGCTGTGATCGCAAAACTTTCAGCCGGTTCTGTCATACTATGATTCATATCTTCAATAAAAATTCGAATCTCTTGTGGTGTTCCCGGTGTTACAGGCTGGTAAGGGATATTCAATTCGATTGAAACATTTTTAGGCGGTTTTTCCTCTTTTCCTTTCGAAATAACGACAGAAATATTGTAACCTTTTTTTAATTGTGCTCCTGGTTCAGGTGATTGGGAAATTACCATACCTTCCGGAATTTTATCATCATATTTTTCTTCAGATGTATCAATAGTCAGTCCGGTTTCATCGGCATAATCCTGTGCCGCTTTTTTTGTATATTGTCTCAAGTCTTTTAATGCAAAGGTTTCCGGTCCCTTGCTTACCTCAAACTTAAGAACTGTATCCTCCGGAACGATGTTTTCTCCGCTAACCGGATTTTGACTAATAATGGTCCCTGGATCACTGTCGTCATATACTTCAGTTTTAATGATATCTTTAAAGTTTTTTCTTTCTAACAATTGAACGACATCATTATATTGCCGTTGCGTATAATCTGACAGTAGGTATTTTTCTTTCCCTGAACTAATATAAAGCGTAATTTTTTGATTTTCTTTTACCGTTTCCCCGGCTTTAGGGTCCGTCTTAATCACATGTCCTTCCACAACTGTTTCATCGGTTATTTCGATTTTATCACCAGCTTGAAGCCCTTCTAACTTAAGCTTTGAAACTGCATCGTTAACATTCATTCCACTAACATCCGGAATTTTTATATCTTTTGAAGATAATAGGCCGGGTAAATATAAAAAAGAAAAAAGTCCGAGAAGTGCAAGAATGATAAAAGTGGAAATCAAAACAATCGGCCATTTTTTACGTTTCTTTTTATTATTTCCATTTTTCACTTGTTCGTGATGTTTAATGTTGTTTTTATCAGTATTATGAACCAATGTTTCATCGTGGTTTGGATATGGCCGATCATTCGTGATAACCGGGATTGCTTTCGTTGCTTCATTATCAACAGGAATCTCAAACTTCCGCTCATGCATTCTTTCCGGATTAAGGGCTGTTCTTAAATCCTCCTCCATTTCATCCACACTATTATAGCGAAGGAATGGATCCTTTGCGGTTGCTTTTAAAACAATATTTTCAACACTTTGCGGAATGTTTGGATTCCATCTTCTTAGTGAAGGTGTTTCCGATTGAAGATGTTTTAAAGCGATCGAAACAGCTGACTCACCCGAAAAGGGCAGTCTGCCTGTTAATAATTCAAACATCACAATACCCAGTGAATAAATATCGGATTTTCGGTTCGCCATACCTCCTCTTGCCTGTTCTGGTGATAAATAATGAACAGAACCCAAAACGGAGTTAGTTTGCGTGATACTTGTAGCACTTAAGGCCATCGCAATCCCAAAATCGGTTATTTTCACATTCCCACTTCGATCAATCAAAATATTATGTGGTTTAATATCCCGGTGAATAATATGATTTTGGTGGGCATCAGTAATGGCAGATGTCAATTGTTTCATGATATCTATTGCCTCTTCAACAGGAAGCGGTGAACGCCCCTGTATGTATTGCTTTAATGTTTGACCATCGACATATTCCATAACAATATAATAAATAGAATCTTCTTCACCTACATCGTAAATACTAACAATATTGGGATGGACCAGACTAGTTGCGGATTGGGCTTCTCGATGAAAGCGGCGAATGAATTCCTCGTCATTGGCGAAATCAAGGCGCAGGATTTTGACCGCAACATCACGATCTAAAATCATATCATGCGCTAAATAAACATTTGCCATGCCACCTCCGCCAATCATTTCAAGGATTTTATAGCGTCCGCTTATTCTTTTCCCAATAATCATTTATTTTCACCCTCTTTCATCGTCATCAAACGCTAATATGATCAGGGTGATATTATCTTCGCCGCCATTATCATTGGCTATTTTAATAAGTGTTTCTGCTTTCTTTTCAAGGATATCTCCGTTTTGGAGAATTTGAACCATTTCTTGTTCTTTAACCTTATTTGACAGGCCGTCGGAACATAAAAGAAGAAAATCTCCTTCCTCAAACATTATGGTTTTGATATCAATTTTTATCTCCTGTTCAGTACCTAAAGCCCTAAGGATAACATTTTTTCTCGGGTGATGTTCCGCATCCTCTTTTGAAATCTGTCCAGATCGAACCAACTCGTTCACAAGGGTGTGATCATCTGTTAATTGCTGAAATCCGCTTTCATTTAAAATATAGGAGCGGCTGTCACCAACATGAGCAACAGTGGTAAATCTGTCTGTTACAATAATGGCCTCAATGGTTGTTCCCATTCCTTCACATTCAGGATTATTTTTTGAATGCTCAAACAACAGCTTATTTACTTGATTGATATTCGTTTTAAGCCACTCTTCCGCCGAATCGGCTGTTAGCAACCCCTCTGATTGGTCCCATAAATCCTTTAAGTGTGCGACAGTCATTTCACTGGCAATGTCGCCCGCCAAGTGGCCCCCCATGCCATCAGCTACAATCGCAAGAAAGTGTCCATCCTTATTTTGGAAAATCCCGCCATTATCTTCATTATTTTGTCGTACTTTTCCTTGATCCGTTTTAAAAACAGCTTTCACTTATCTTCACCTCGTCTCCTCTTTACGCTCCTTTGCACGAAGTTGTCCACATGCAGCATCAATATCATGGCCGTGCTCCCGGCGAATTGTTACATTTATTCCATGCTTTTTAAGCGTTTTTTCAAAAGCAAAAATTTGATTTCTTGGGGTACGGACATAATCCCTTTCCGGAACATAGTTAACCGGGATAAGATTCACATGGCATTTTACCCCTTTTAACAAGGAAGCAAGCTCCTCAGCATGTTCTACCGAATCATTCACATTGCCAAAAAGTCCGTATTCAAAACTAATCCGTCTTCCGGTCTTATCGATATAATATCGTACTGCTTTCATTAAGTCATCAAGTTTATAAGCTTTATTGATTGGCATTAATTTTGACCTTAATTCGGTATTTGGAGCATGGAGAGAAATAGCAAAATTAATTTGCATATCTTCATCAGCAAATTGGTAAATTTTCGGAATGATCCCGCTAGTAGAAACAGTGATGTGACGTGCACCAATATTCAAGCCTTTATCGTGATTAATGATTTTAAGGAAAGAAAGCATATTGTCATAGTTGTCAAACGGTTCTCCAATCCCCATGATGACAACTGAGCTTACTCTTTCATCTGTTTCATCAAGTGCCTGCTGTACATTGACAACCTGGGCAACGATTTCTCCTGCTTCTAAATGCCTTTTTAATCCACCCAATGTTGATGCACAGAAGGTACAGCCGATTCGGCATCCTACTTGTGTGGTCACACAAACCGAGTTCCCATACTCATGCCGCATGAGTACTGTTTCTATGGAATAGCCATCATGCAACTCAAATAAAAATTTTATCGTGCCATCCGACGATGTTTGTTGAATGACAGTTTTTAAAGTAGTGACAACAAAATGCTTGTCGAGTTTTTCCCGCAGCTCTTTTGATAAATTATTCATCTCTTCAAAGGAAGAAATTCTTTTCTTATACAACCAATCAAAAATTTGTTCGGCGCGAAATGGCTTTTCTCCGTTTTCTGACAGCCAGTCCTTTAATTCATGAAGCTGCAAAGAATAAATGGATGGTTTTTTATTTTCTAATGTCGTTTTACTCTCTGTTGTATTTAATTGTTCCAACTTGTTACCCCTTCTTTCTTAATGCTGCAATATAAAAGCCATCCGAGCCGAAATCCTGAGGGAAAATTTGCAAATCAAAACCGGTAATCAAAGATTGAATGGCTTCCGGCATACGGTCTTTTAAGGTTAAATCCCCTTCAAATTCAGGATGATCCAGTAAAAATGCTTTTATCGTTTTTTCATTTTCTTCTTTATCAACGGTACATGTACTGTAGACAAGTATTCCACCTTGTTTCACTAAAGGGGAAACGGCTTTTAGTAATTTTTCTTGAATGGCACTTAACTGTAAGATATCTTCTTCTTTTTTTGTATATTTCATATCGGGTTTTCTTCTGATTACCCCTAAACCTGAGCATGGTGCATCGAGCAAAACCCTGTCAAAGGATTCTTCAGGATATTGATCTCCAACTTTCCTTGAATCCATTACGATTGTTTTAATATTACCTAAACGTAAACGCTTAGCGTTATCTTGAATTAATTTTACCTTATGTTCATGCAAATCAATTGAATATACGACACCTGTATTGTGCATTTTTTCGGCGATATGTGTACTTTTTCCACCGGGTGCTGCACAGGCATCCAATATTTTTTCATTCACTTGGGCGCCCAAGGCATAAGCTGCAAGCATCGAGCTTTCGTCTTGTATCGTGAGGTACCCTTTCTTAAAGGCATTCGATGCGGCTAAATTTCCCTTTAATGACCGAATTGCTTCCGGGATGATTAGGCTCTTTTCGATTAGGAATCCTTCCTCATCAAGCTCCTCGATACATTCTCTAATTGTGGTTTTCTCCAGATTGATTCTAGCCGTTTGTAATGGCGCCAGAACATTCATTTCACACATTTCTTTCGTCTTTTCATAGCCAAATTGTTCTACCCATCTCGCAATAAGCCATTCAGGATGACTTGTTGCGATGGAAACCCGCTGAATTGGATCGTTAATCTCGTCTAGGGACGGAATCCCTTCGCGCTGAATGCTCCTTAGAACACCATTGACCAAGCCGGCAATCCCTTTATGGCCCCGCCTTTTCGCAATTTCAACTGCTTCATGAATCGCTGCCCGGTCCGGGATTTTATCTAGATAGACCATTTGATATAGCGTTAGTCTTAGGAGATGAGGAACCCAAAATTCCAATTTCTTGCTATTATTTATAAAAGGTTTTAAAAAGAAATCCAGCGCCATTCTCCTTTGAAGCGTTCCATAGGTCAGTTCCGTCAGTAATCCTACATCAATAGGAGGGATTTGGTTTTTCTCAATCGTACTGTTTAATAGCAAGTTGCTGTAAGATTGATTTTTTTCAATCGCTGCCAATAAATCCAGTGCAGCTTCACGTACATTTTTTCTTTTTGTTGTCATATTACTCCCCAAGTCTTTCGCCTGCTGAAATTTTCGAACCTGCTCCTCGTAAAAAATCTTTAGCCGTCATTTTGGTTTTCCCGGATGGCTGAAGTTCGGTTATTTTAATCGCAGTTTCGTCTCCCGTGCTAACCACCAGACTATCTTCTTGAATTTCAACAATCGTCCCTGGTGCCTCACTTTTCGGAGCTTTTACCTTTTCAGACTGCCAAATTTTCAAAACCCGACCATTTATTAACGTAAAAGCTACCGGCCAAGGATTTAAACCGCGAATATGATTATAGATATCCTTCCCAGATTTGCTCCAATTAATTTTTTCTTGTTCCCGTTTTATATTTGAGGCAAAAGTCGCAGCAGCATCATCTTGCGGAATCGCGGTAAGAGTGCCTGCCAATAGCTTCGGTATTGTGTCAGATAACAAATCTGCACCTGCTTTACTTAATTTATCGTGCATAGTTCCTACATTGTCTTCCCCCGTTATTGGGACTTCAACTTGTGTTAAGATATCCCCGGCATCAAGCTTTTCCGCCATATACATAATTGTAATTCCTGTTTTCTTTTTGCCTTGGATAATCGCATAGTGGATGGGAGCTCCCCCACGCAGTTCAGGAAGCAGGGAGGCATGAACATTTATACATCCATAAGAAGGTGCATCAAGAAGTTCCTTTGGTAAAATTTGTCCAAATGCCGCTGTTACAATTAAATCCGGTTCCAATGCAAGAATTTTCTCAAGTTCTGTTTTTTCACGTATTTTTTCAGGCTGATAGACCGGGATTCCATGCTTTATGGCTTCTACTTTTACCGGCGGAGGGGTTAACACTTTTTTTCTTCCTACCGGACGGTCCGGCTGGGTCACCACTCCGATGACATCATAGCCGTCTTCGATGATTCGGCGCAATACTGGTACGGAAAAATCTGGCGTACCCATAAAAACAATTTTGGTCATTTATTGTTCTTCTCCTTTTAACTCGTCTTCCTCAAGGTATCTAGTTACTTTTGAAGTGAATAAGACTCCATCAAGATGATCCATTTCATGTTGAATTGCCCTTGCAAGGAATCCTTCCGCTTCAAAAGTATATTTTTTCCCTTTTCGATTTAATGCTTCTATCTTTACATAATTGGCTCTTGAGACTTCCCCAAAAAGTCCGGGAAAACTTAAACAGCCTTCTGGCCCAGTTTGTTCCCCCGAGGATTCTAAAAGCCTTGGATTAATCATTTCAATGGTACCATGATTATCATCAATATCGACAATGGCAATTCGCTCGTCAAGTCCAATTTGCGGAGCGGCCAGCCCGACTCCATCATATTGAATCATCGTATCATACATATCATCAAGCAATTTTCCAAGCTTCCGGTCAAACTTTGTAACAGCTTTACACGGCTGCTCAAGAATTTCCGCAGGGTAATTTACTATTTTACGTATCGTCAAAGTTGTTCCTCCAAATAAGAAAAGCGCAAGTGCCTTGGTCAGCCCCGACAAGGCTTTAGTTCCTTCGGTGAAGTCGTTTTATAGACTTCATCGGCATGCCTACATCACTGATTTTTCATCCTTGCTGGCATCTGACCAGGTGAACAGACTTCCTCGAATATGCTTTGCCGCAGGAGCAGATATGCAACCTTGAGGGGCAGGACGCTTGTGCTAGACAATTTTCTAAATCGAAAAATAAAAAATAAGAATATTATTACTACTTATTTTCACCAAAAGTTTCTTTTCGTAATCTAAAAGACTATATAATCAAGTGAACTACATTAAAATAAATGGATTTAGATCAATCGAGACATGTAATCCATGGGCCGTATCTTTTTGATATTGATCAAGAATCGTTTTAAGTGTTCTGGAAAGGTCTGGTTCCCGCTTGTATTTTATCAAACATTGATAACGATATCTATTATTAATACGGGGAATAGGCGAGGCTGTTGGTCCTAAAACAACTGTTTCATTCGAAACCTGCGAGCGGATATAACCCGCAATCTTTTCGGTTACCGAAACGACTGTCATCAACTGCTCGTGACTGACTGTAATCAGGGTTAAGAAATAAAATGGCGGATAATGATGGACTTTCCGGACCATCATTTCCCTTTGGTAGAAAAGGTCATAATCTTGGGTTCCTGCGAGTTCAACACTATAGTGCTCAGGTGTATAGGTTTGAATAATCACTTCTCCCGGCAATTGATGCCTTCCTGCCCGCCCGCTGACCTGTGTTAATAATTGAAAAGTTTTTTCAGAAGAACGAAAGTCTGGCAAATGCAGCATTGTATCTGCTGAAAGGACGCCAACAAGCGTAATGTTCGGGAAATCGAGCCCCTTAGCAATCATTTGTGTACCTAAAAGAATATCTGCCTTACCGTCCTGAAAGTCTTGTAAAAGTCTTTCATGTGCCCCTTTTCGACCGGTCGTATCTACGTCCATGCGGATTATCCGTGCTTCGGGAAGGATTTTGCCCAGTTCCGCCTCCACTTTTTGTGTACCTGTTCCAAAATAACGAATATGATCACTTAAACATTCCGGACATTGCTTCGGTACATAGCTTTCATACCCACAATAGTGGCATTTCATTTGTTCACTCGCCCGATGATAGGTTAATGAAATATCACAATTCGGACAATTAATTACATAACCGCAATCACGGCACATAACAAAAGAAGAATGACCACGTTTATTTAAAAATAAAACAGACTGCTGTTTTTTTTCCAATCGATCCTTCAGCTTTTCGAATAAGCTTCGCGAAAACATCGACCGATTTCCTTCCCGCAATTCCTCACGCATATCAATGATTTCCACTGATGGGAGGGCTTGATTGTTCATCCTGTTAGGCAATGACAAAAGCTCATAGACCTTTTTCTGTGCACGCGCAAATGATTCGAGAGAAGGAGTCGCACTGCCGAGCACAACAGGGCAGCCATAAGTTTTCGCACGTTTTATTGCCACTTCACGTGCATGATAGCGCGGCATATCTTCCTGTTTATAGCTTGTTTCATGTTCCTCATCGATAATGATTATTCCAAGGTTTTCAAATGGTGCAAAGATGGCTGACCTGGCTCCGACCACCACACTCACTTCCCGGCGCTGAATTTTCCGCCATTCATCATATTTTTCACCGGCTGACAAACCGCTGTGCATGACCGCAACTAAATCTCCAAACCTTCCTTTAAATCGATTAACCATTTGCGGAGTGAGAGCTATTTCCGGAACAAGGACAATCGCTTCTTTCCCCTTTTCAAGGCAATCTTGAATAGATTGCAAATAGATTTCGGTTTTACCGCTCCCTGTAACACCATAAAGTAAGAAAACTTTATGCTGGTTTTCGTCATTTGCCTTTAAAATCGGTTCAATTGCCGCTTGCTGCTGCACGGTTAAGGCCAAGCTTTTCGTCCGTTCAAATGTTCGATGCTCGTATGGGTCACGATAAACTTCTTCATCCCATTCAACAAGAAGATTCTTTTCAATTAACGCATTAATTGTACTTTTCGTCGTGTGCAAATGATCCAATAATTGTTTTAATTCAACTTCACGATTGTTTTCAATAAAATATTTCAGGACTTCTTTTTGTTTAGCGGCCCTTTGCGGGATTCGTTCCATTTCAACCATTAATTCAGGAAGAGAAATCGATGGCCTTACTTTTTTAATTTGTTTTTTTTTAAGTTTTTCCTTTACCTCATAGATGACTTCAAGATGTCCTTTAGCCGCTTCCCTCTGGAGCGTAGGAACAATCCCGGATTTAAGAGCCTCGTCCCAATAGATCGTTCCGTCCTGATGAAAAAAGGATGGGAGCGGCTCCGGCAAATCATGCCTTTCAACACCGACGGCAAGTTTAACCTTTTTCTGATATTTTGCCTTTAAAGCTGCGGGCAGCATCGCTTGATAGGCAAAAATTTTAAAACAAAGGGTATTTTCCGTCAGCCAGTTTCCAAGATCCAATAATTCTTTATTTAAGACAGGTTCAAGATCCATTGGCTCACATATTTCTCGTAACTGTTTAAACTCTGAATGGTTCTTCAGTTCGGTCACAAACCCTTGTATTTTTCTCGGACCAAATGGTACGATTACCCTCATTCCCGGCTGAATCGTATCCTCCCATTGATGAGGGATTAAATAGTCAAAGGGTTTATCGGTTTGCTTAGTTGGAACATCCACAATAACACTAGCAATTTTCATTTTCCGCCATGTCCTTTAGAAGAGAAGAAATTTCTTCAATAATTTTTTCGGCAACATCATGCTTTGTCATCATTGGCAATTCTTTAACCGTTCCATCTCGTTTAAACATCGTCACAATATTCGTTTCCGTTCCAAATCCCGCACCCTCTGCTTTAACATTATTGGCAACAATTAAATCGGCATTTTTGGCATGTAATTTTTTGCGGGCATATTCCTCGACATTATTGGTTTCAGCAGCAAAACCAATCAGCACTTGCTTAATTTTCCTTTTTCCTAACTCAGCTAAAATATCCTTGGTCCTTTCAAGCTCAATTACCGCATTCCCCGGTTGTTTTTTAACCTTTTCATCATGAACGATTTTTGGACGATAATCGGCAACAGCGGCTGTTTTAATGACAACATCAGCATCTTCAAAAAACTTGAGAGCCGCTTTATACATTTCTTCAGCACTTTCAACCCTTATTACATTTATTCCAGCAGGATTTGGCAGAGATACGGGTCCGGAAATCAAAATAACATTTGCACCATTTTTCCTTGCTTGTTCTGCAAGAGCGAAACCCATTTTTCCTGTTGAGTGATTTGAAATAAACCGTACCGGGTCAATCTTCTCCCTAGTCGGTCCTGCAGTAATGACGACAGTTTTTCCTTTTAACAAGGGTGATTCTTTTTGGAAAAACGTAAGTACCAACTCTACAATTTTTTCAGGTTCTTCCAAACGCCCTTTCCCAACATAGCCGCAGGCAAGATAGCCTTCACCCGGTTCAATAAACTGATAACCAAATTCTGCTAAAGTGGCTAGGTTCTTTTTCACCGCCGGATGGTCATACATATGTACATTCATGGCCGGTGCTATCCATACAGGTGCCGTAGTCGCCAAAAGGAGCGTTGTCAGCATATTATCGGCAAGGCCGTTTGCCAGTTTGGCAATGGTATTAGCTGTTGCCGGGGCAACGATTATGAGGTCTGCCCAATCTGCAAGATTGATATGGGCAATTACATTTGGATCTTTTTCATCAAATGTATCGATATATACTTCATTTCGTGATAATGCTTGAAAGGTTAATGGGGTTACAAATTTTGCAGCAGATTCACTCAAAATCACTTTTACCTGTGCGCCTGCCTGTACTAGTTTGCTTGTTAAGGCAGCGGCTTTATATACAGCTATTCCTCCAGTAACACCTAATACGATTTTTTTATCTTGTAACATAAAGAACCCCCGCTTCTATTCCACACTAATTCATTACTTTTATTATGCTAGAAAAAAACCAAGATTTCATCTTTTTCCTCTGTAATTCTACAAAATTCGTTCATTAGAGTAAAAATAAAAAGGTCTGACACATAAGGAGCTCCTTTGCCGTCAGACCTTCTTTTTTGTTTTCCGGTAGAAATAAGGTTTACTTATTCCGCTGATGTTTCTGGTTTTTTGGAAATACGGTAGGTAAGTTCACCGCTGTAAATTTCTTCAAGTGCTTTTCCTACATATTTATAGGAAACATATTTAGGCATTCTTTCATCTCTTACTTGCGACATAACACGGGCGCGTTTTGCTGCCACGGAAACAAGCGAATATTTTGAGTCAATCTTTTCAAGTAATGAATCAATAGAAGGATATAACATTCTATTCAACCTCCAACAATTTTTTATAGCGATGCTCAACTCGTACCCTGCGGCAATGCTCTGCCATGATAATCGCTTTTATCCGTTCACAAGCGAGCTCAACCTGATCATTTTCCACGACATAATCATATAATTCCATCATTTCAATTTCTTCCCGTGCAGACAGCATACGATTATGAATTAAGTCTTCTGTTTCCGTTCCTCGTGTTACAATCCGATTCTTCAGTTCAGAAAGACTTGGCGGCATCAGGAAAATAAATAATCCTTCTGGAAATTTTTCACGAACCTGGCGGGCACCTTTCACCTCGATTTCTAAAAATACATCTTTTCCGTTATCGAGGGTTTCACGCACATAATCTACCGGTGTGCCGTAATAGTTACCGACAAACTCAGCATATTCTAATAACTTCCCTTGTTCAATTAATTTCTCAAACTCTTCTCGTGTCTTAAAGAAATAATCGACTCCATCCACCTCGCCTCCACGCGGCTGACGTGTTGTCATCGATATGGAGTATTCAAAGGCTGTATCAGGATGTGAAAATATTTCCTTTCGAACCGTTCCTTTTCCAACTCCTGATGGTCCCGAAAGTACGATGAGTAATCCTTTTTCTTGCATATTTCTTACATCCTACCCTTCATCTATAATTTCATCCCGGTCGGCTAATCGATGTGCCACCGTTTCTGGCTGGACCGCTGATAAAATAACATGGTCGCTATCCATAACAATTACAGCACGTGTACGTCGTCCATATGTAGCATCAATCAGGGAACCCCGGTCCCGTGCATCTTGAATAATTCTTTTTATTGGAGCAGATTCCGGGCTAACGATTGAAATAATTCGATTGGCCGAAACAATATTCCCATATCCAATATTAATCAATTTAATTGACATGTCTCTCATCCAATCATCAATAATATATTTTGACCGTGGAAAACTTTTTCTAAACAGGAACTATTCGATATTTTGAACCTGTTCCTTTAGTTTTTCAAGCAAACTTTTGATTTCCACTACCTTTTTGGCAATGCTGGCATCATTGGCTTTGGATCCGATTGTATTTGCCTCCCTGTTCATTTCCTGTACAAGAAAGTCAAGCTTTCTTCCAATCGGCTCCTTTTCATTCAGCGTTTGACCGAATTGCCCGATATGGCTATTTAGACGTGTAATCTCCTCATTAATATCTGCTTTATCAGCAAATACGGCAACTTCCGTCAGAATTCTTGTTTCGTCTATTTGACCCTTTAGCAGTTCCTGCATTCTTTTCATTAAGCGGTCTTGATAGCTCTGAAGAACAAGCGGCGCGTACTCCTGAAGCTCGTTAATCTTTTTTTCTAATTGAGTTAACGAAGAGAGTAAATCCTTTTTTAGTTCCTCGCCTTCGGCCAGCCTCATCTGTTTTAATAATTGAACCGCATCCCCCGTTGCAGCAAGAACTAAATTTTCAAGCTCTTCATTCCCTGTTTCACTTTCTTCGATATGTATAAGTTCACTATTATTTAGTAAATCCTGAAGGGTTACTTTTCCTTCAATCTCATACTTTTCACGGGCACTATTGATAAATTGGTAATATTCCTCAATTAATTTCCAATCAACATGAATCTTGCGGGTAACAGCACTTTCTCCTTCAATGCTCACATAAACCTCAACTCTGCCCCGGCGGATTTGCTGATTTATTGTTTTCTTCAGTTTATCTTCAATTTTCAAGAGCTGCCTCGGCATCCGAATATTGAATTCACAAAATCGGTGGTTAACTGTTTTCACCTCAACAATTACCGAAAATGACTCCGATTCCTTTTTACTTCTTCCAAACCCTGTCATGCTAATAACCATTCTGCTTACACATCCAATCTACATTAGATGATCGGTTTCGATAAAAAAGGTAATAGAGTTTCCTCTACTACCTTTTGGATTATATCATACTTTATTTTGTTTTTCTTAACAAAAATGAACCGGCCAGTAAAAAAGTTGGAATCGAAGATAAACCCAAGATTAATAGCCAATCCTTGGCTAAAATCGGCAGTGTATGGAACACAGGCTGTAATGGCGGATAATAAATGACCACCAGTACAAGTAATAAAGAAGAAATTACTGCCCAAACGAGATATTGATTTCCAAACGGATTCCTCGAAAGGACCGATTTTTCACTGCGGCAATCGAAAACATGAATCAACTGCGCCATAACGAGTGTTGCAAACGCAATTGTCTGTGCATATTCAAGACGACTTGAGTCGTTATGATAGACAATCATAAAGGCAAGCAATGTGACTAGTCCAATTAGAAATCCTCTTGAAACCACTTTCCAGCCCAAACCTCTTGAAAAAACACCTTCATTTGGACTGCGGGGTTTCCGTTTCATTACATTCTCCTCAGGTTGGTCAAGCCCCAGTGCCATCGCAGGCAAGCCGTCTGTTACAAGGTTTACCCAAAGAATTTGAATAGGTACTAATGGTAACGGAAGACCCAGAATCATGGCAAATAACATCACCAAGATTTCTCCTACATTGGAAGCAAGTAAATAGCGGACGAATTTCCGGATATTTTCATAAATATTTCTTCCTTCTTTAATAGCTGCCTTTATGGTCGCAAAGTTATCGTCCAACAATACAAGCGCCGATGCTTCCTTTGCAACATCGGTACCGGTAATACCCATTGCAACGCCAATATCTGCCGCTTTGATTGCTGGTGCATCATTAACACCATCACCTGTCATCGCGACAACATGTCCTTTATTTTGTAATGCCTTTACAATCTTTAATTTATGTTCCGGTGAAACCCTGGCAAAAACTGAAACATCTTCAACCACATTTTCAAGGTCCTCTACTGACATCTGGGCTAATGCCTTCCCATCCAGAACCTTGCTTTTATTCGTTAGAATTCCAAGCTGCGTGGCAATCGCTTTTGCCGTAATCACATGGTCACCGGTAATCATAACCGTTTTTATACCTGCGTCTTTACATTCTTTTACCGCATCTTTCACTTCGGGCCTTGGCGGGTCAATCATTCCTTGGACACCGATAAAGGTTAATTTCTTCTCCGCTTCATGTTCACTTAAGATAACGGTATTGGCGGGAACCGGTTTAAAGGCAATAGCAATCGTTCTTAATGCCTTTGCGGCCAGCCCGTTAATCGCATCCTGAACTTTATTCTGTATTTCCTGTCCCAAATATTGTGTTTTTTCGTTCCAAAGGATGGATTCACAATTTCCTAAAATGACATCTGGAGCACCCTTCGTTACAATAAAATGTCTTCCTTGCTTATCCTTGACATGCATACTCATCATTTTTCTTGCTGAATCAAATGGAAATTCATTGATAATCGTAAATTCCTTTAAGAGGGCAGGCCGATCAAATCCTGCTTTCATAGCACTGACAAGGAGGGCCCCTTCTGTTGGATCACCATCAAGAATGATTTCCTCTTCATTCATGACTAATTCAGAATGATTACAAAGCATTCCAAAAATCAGCATTTGCTGCAATGCTTTCTCATCCTTGGGATGCACTGTTTTTTCATTCCGATAAAACATCCCTTGCGGTTGATATCCGACTCCGTCCACCGTCCATGTATGTCCGCCGCTCCAAAGATGAGTAACCGTCATTTTATTTTGCGTCATCGTTCCCGTTTTATCGGAACAAATAACGGAGGCACATCCAAGTGTTTCGACTGCTTGTATTTTTCTAACAATTGCATTTTTCCTAATCATCTTTTGAACACCAAGCGATAATGCGACCGTTACAATAGCCGGAAGACCTTCAGGAATTGCTGCAACCGCCAGTGAAACTCCCGCTAAAAACATTTCATATAATTCGTGACCTTGAATAACCCCAATTACCACAACAAGCAAAGTTAAAAATAAGGCTACCGTGATTAAAATTTTCCCTAACTGCTCCAAACGGCGTTGCAGAGGTGTTTCCTGTGATTCAGCATTTTGCAGTAAATCAGCAATTTGCCCCATTGCTGTTTTCATTCCGGTACCAATAACAACCCCTGTTCCACTGCCTCTTGAAACCATCGTGCCCATAAAACCTATATTTTCCATATCACCAATTCCCGGATTAGCTGTTTGTAAGGCCTCAATCGATTTAGACACAGGAACAGATTCACCAGTGAGGGCTGATTCCTCTATTTCCAGGCTTTTCGATTCAATGATACGGACATCTGCGCCAATCCGATCTCCGCTTGTAAATTTAAGGATATCGCCAATTATAATTTCTTTTGAAGGAATTTTAATCCACTGACCATCCCTTAGTGCTGAAACTTGCGGTGCTGATAATTCCTTCAATGCTTGCAATGATTTTTCTGCTTTTCGTTCTTGAAAGAATCCTAAAAACCCATTAATAATGACAATTGCGATAATGGCAATTGCATCAATATATTCGCCAAGCAGACCGGAAATTAAAGTCGCCGCCAGCAGCACAAGGACCATAAAATCTTTAAATTGACTAAAAAATAAGAGTAAAGCCGATTGCTTTTCTCCCTCGTCCAATTCATTATAACCGTGCTGGGCAATACGCCTTTTTACTTCCTCCGTTGATAAACCAGAAGAAAAGTCGGTTTCTAAGACCTTTTCTACTTGTTTAATCTCCATTTCATGGAACTTCATCCGACCATCTCACTTCCCCCTCTAATAGACATACTTAATAGAATACATATTCAGACTCGTCCCAAAAAATGCTATTATATAGTTTAAAATAAGACAGGTTTTAATTGAGTACGATATAATTGATGTATAGAAGATTGTAAAGGATGTTTTTCCATGTCATTTGATGGTTTATTTACAAAAGCAATGGTCGATGAACTTTCCCGTTCCTTAAAAGGGGGAAGGATTAATAAAGTTCATCAGCCTTATAAAAATGAAGTAATATTAACAATCCGTGCGAATGGCGTAAACCAAAAGCTGCTTTTATCCGCACATCCAAGCTATGCGAGAGTTCAACTGACAAACGAAGGTTATGAAAATCCAAGTGAACCTCCTATGTTTTGCATGCTTCTCAGGAAGCATATTGAAGGATATATTTTAGAAGATGTATACCAAGTAGATAATGATCGGATGATTGTTTTTGCAATTAAAGGCCGGAACGAAATCGGGGATATTAGTTACAAGCAATTAATCATTGAGATTATGGGAAGGCACAGCAATATTGTATTAGTTGATAAAAGCCGGAATCTCATCCTTGATAGTATTAAACACGTTTCCTTCGCGGTTAACAGCTACAGGGCTATTTTACCAGGACAGCCGTATGTCTTCCCTCCTGAACAAAATAAGCAAAATCCCTTTCAAGCAATGGAAGAGGACGTGTTAAAGAAGCTGGATTTTAATAGCGGCATGCTGGATCGGCAGCTTGTTGAACAATTTTCCGGAATATCTCCGTTATTTGCAAAAGAAGCCGTTCTTCAAAGCGGACTTGCTAATCGCACAACACTGCCAAAAACGTTTATAAGTATGATTAACCAGATTAAAAATGGCAATATTACTCCGACGATTATATCATCAGCCGGAAAAGATTCGTTTTATTTATTTCCGCTTCAACATTTAAAGGGAGAATTCAAAGAATTTCCAACCCTTAGCGAAATGCTGGATCGTTTTTATTTTGGCAAGGCAGAGCGCGACAGAGTGAAGCAGCAAGGGAATGATATTGAACGTTTTATTATCAATGAAAAGGAGAAGAATGAGAAAAAAATTACCAAGTTAAAAGTCACCTTACGTGATGCCGAACGAGCGGATCGATTTCAGCGTTTCGGGGAACTGTTAACAGCAAACCTATATGCTGCTAAAAAAGGGATGAAGGAAATAGAGGTTCTTGATTATTATGATGAATCGGGTGGAACCGTTGTGATTCCGCTTGACCCACGAAAGTCACCTTCAGAAAACGCACAAAAATATTTTTCAAAATATCAGAAGGCCAAAAATGCGGTATCAATTGTCGAAGAACAAATAGAATTGGCACTTGAAGAAGTAGCATATTTTGATACTTTAATGCAACAGATCGTAAGTGCATCACCTAAAGATATTGTTGAGATTAGAGAAGAGCTTGTTGAAGGAGGCTATATCCGCGACCGCCAGAAACGTAATGGAAAAAAGGGGCAAAATGCAAAGCCTGTGCTCGACCATTATATAGCAACAGATGGAACTGAGATAATTGTTGGAAAAAATAATAAGCAGAATGATTATTTAACCAATAAATTGGCTGCAAGGGATGAAGTTTGGCTCCATACGAAAGATATCCCGGGGTCACATGTTGTGGTTCGCACTAAGGAACCTTCCGATGATACGATTTTAGAGGCAGCAGTACTTGCCGCATACTATAGTAAGGCGCGTAATTCAAGCTCGGTCCCAGTGGACTTTACAAGAGTTCGATTTGTTAAAAAACCGAGCGGGGCTAAGCCTGGATTTGTAATTTATGATAATCAGCAGACGGTTTATGTAACTCCGGACGAAGAATTGGTATTAAAATTGAAAAAACATTAAAAAGACCCCGGGATTCCGGGGTCTTAACATTTTTATTCAAACCGCTTACTCCATTCAGCTGGGTTCTTGCTCCAAGTTAAAAGGCTGTCTTTATCGTTTTCACTAATATAGCCTTTTTCGATTGCTGTTTCGACTAATGTTGCAAAGTCCGTTAAAGAGGCTGCAGCAATTCCTTCCTGCTCGAATGCTTCTTTCCCCTTTCCAAGTCCATAAGTAAAAATCGATACAGCTCCAAGCACGTTACAACCTGCTTCTCTTAATGCCTGAACAGCTGTAATTACACTGCCGCCCGTTGAGATTAAATCTTCAACTACAACAACTTTCTGTCCTTTTTCAGCTTTCCCTTCAATCTGATTCCCTTTTCCATGGCCTTTTGGCTTCGAACGAACATAACACATCGGTAAATTCATTAGTTCACTCACCCAAGCTGCATGCGGAATGCCGGCAGTTGCTGTTCCGGCGATAACCTCTGCATCAGGGAATTTCTCAACAATCAGTTTACTTAACCCGTCTGCAATCGCTCTGCGCACTTCAGGGTAAGATAGAGTTAAACGGTTATCACAATAAATCGGGGAGCGAAGACCTGAAGTCCAAGTAAATGGATCATTCGGTTTTAACGCAACCGCATTAATTTCTAAAAGTTTTTCTGCAATCAAATGTTTCATATTGTTACTCCCTTCCATGCTTCCATCCATTGTTCATAACTTTTTAATGGGTCAGCCGACCTTGTAATCGAACGCCCCACGACAATGGAAGTGACACCGGTATTTCTAGCAAATTCCGGAGTTGCCACGCGCTTTTGATCTCCGATATGATCGGAAACCATGCGAATCCCCGGGGTTACTGTATAAAAATCCGAACCGAGTTTTTCCCTAATGGCTCCTGCTTCCCAAGCTGAGCAAACGACCCCATCTAAACCTGCATCCTTTGTCAACGCTGCATAGTGAAGAACGGAATCCATCAATGAACCAGGAATCAGCTGTTCGCGATTCATTTGTTCCTCAGAAGTACTGGTCAATTGTGTCACCGCAATACAAGCAGGGCGCTTACGGCCAGCAGAGGTTCCAGCCTCTAAGCCTTCCAATGCTGCCTGCATCATTTCCTTTCCTCCGGCAGCATGGACATTTACAAGATCGCAATCAAGGTGAGCTAAACCTCTCATGGCACTTTTAACGGTATTGGGGATATCGTGAAGTTTTAAATCTAAGAATATCTGATGCCCAGCTTCCTTTAACATATTAATGATTGAAGGGCCTTCCTGGTAATACAGTTCCATGCCTACTTTTACAAAAAGCTCTTTACCACTAAAAGGCTGTAAAAACTGTTTTACTTCATTTCCATTCGCAAAATCAAGAGCGATGATAAGCGAGTTGTTCATGCTGCTTCCAGCTCCTTCCTTGACACTCACTAATGTGATCAAATCCCAATTTATCTAACAACACAGGCAATTCTTCAATAATCGTTGGGCAAACAAATGGATCCACGAAGTTGGCTGTACCAACAGCCACAGCACTTGCTCCGGCATAATAAAATTCAATCACATCTTCTGCAGTAGCAATCCCGCCCATGCCGATGATTGGAATGTTAACTGCCTGACTGACCTCATAGATCATTCTGATCGCAACCGGTTTTACTGCTGGGCCTGAGAGACCACCTATACGATTGGCTAGAATCGGTTTTCCTGTTTTTAAATCGAGTCTCATTCCCACGAGTGTGTTGATCATCGTTAAACCATCTGCACCGCCATCTTCCACTGCTTTAGCCATTTCCACAATATTGGTTACATTGGGAGAAAGCTTAACATAAACCGGTACCTCGGAAACTTCCTTGACTTTACGGGTTAATTGCTTTGCTACTTCGGGAATCGTTCCAAAAGCAATTCCACCTGTTTTTACATTTGGACAAGAAATATTAAGTTCAAGGGCATGAACGTTCGGAGCCTTTGAAATTTCCTTCGCAACCGCTACATAATCTTCCTCAAGGGAGCCCGCGACATTTGCGATAATCGGAACATCAAATTGCGAGAGCCATGGCAGTTCTTCCGAAACTACTTTTTCTAGACCAGGATTTTGCAGCCCGATTGCATTCAACATTCCAGCAGAGGTTTCTGCTACACGAGGTGTCGAATTCCCAAACCTTGGCTCCGCTGTTGTTGCTTTAATCATGATCGCTCCAAGAACACTTAAATCATAAAACTTGCTATACTCCTTGCCAAACCCAAAACAGCCTGATGCAGGAATAATCGGATTTTTTAAGTTTAAACCTGGCAGTTTAACATCTAAGCGACTCATATTAAAACCTCCCCGGCACGGAAAACAGGTCCATCAATGCATACTTTTTTATAGGAAGTAGTTGAATCGTCCGTTTTACACACACATGCAAAGCATGCCCCTACACCACAGCCCATCCGTTCCTCTAACGATAAAAATAATTTCTTCTCAGAATAGCCTTGTTCAATGGCTCTTAACATTGGTGTCGGCCCGCAAGTATAAATAATATCAAATGATAATTCCTTCATTACATCAGTAACAAATCCTTTATGCCCATAGGATCCATCTGCAGTAGCAATATAGGTTTCGCCATTTTCCGCGAACTTTTCTTCATAAAATACTGCCGATTTTGTTTGAAATCCAAGGATATGAATGACCTTGACCCCTTTAGCACGTAATTGATTGGACAGCTCGTAGAGAGGAGGCACTCCAATGCCTCCACCAACAAGCAGTGCTGTTTCGCCTACAGCTGCTTCTTCAACCGGAAACCCATTTCCAAGCGGTCCCAAAATATCAAGTTCCAAACCTGCTTTCATTTCTGCAAGCAACCCAGTGCCCTGACCTTCCTTCCGATAAATCATCGTAAATTTTTCATCATCGTAGGATGAAATACTAATTGGTCGTCGCAATAATGGATCCCATCCGCCTGTAACGCGAATATGGACAAATTGTCCGGGAGCAGTTATATCCTTAACAAACTCGGCTGCCACGGTAAGCTCATAAATATCTTGAGCTATTTCTTCTTGGCTAATGATTTTGCACATCTCTTTGCGGATCATGTCAAAACCGCCTCTCTTTTTTTCTCGACTGTCATCGCTTCAGTAGAGAAGTTCATTGACTCAATTACCTTAAGAATTGCATCAGCAGTATCTAATGATGTTAAACATGGAACGCCATTTTCAACGGCTTCACGGCGAATTCTAAATCCATCACGTTCCGGCTGCTTTCCTTTTGTTAATGTATTAATAATGAATTGTACTTCGCCATGATGAATAACATCTAACAAAGTTTTTCCTTCTGAACCAATTTTACCAACTACTTTAACCGGTAGACCGGCAGATTCTAATAGGCTAGCGGTTCCGCTAGTTGCCATGAGACGATAGCCAATGGCCGAAAACCGTTTCGCAAGCTGCAACGCTTCATGCTTATCTTTATCTGCAATCGTAAATAATACCGTTCCAAACTTTTGGATGTTCATTCCAGATGCCACTAACCCTTTATAAAGAGCTTTTTCTAAAGTTACATCTTTACCCATTACTTCACCTGTTGATTTCATTTCAGGCCCTAAAGTAATATCGACATCTTTCAATTTCGCAAATGAGAAGACTGGAACCTTTACAAATACGCCTTCCTTTTCTGAAACAAGTCCTGGCATATAGCCTTGCTCGATAATGGATGCACCTAAAATCGCTTTCGTAGCAATTTTCGCCATCGGGATATTTGTAATTTTACTTAAAAACGGTACCGTACGGCTCGAACGCGGGTTAACCTCTAGTACATAAACTTGATCGCCGGCTAAAACATATTGAATATTTAGTAAGCCGATTATATTTAATCCTTTTGCCAATTTCACCGTATATTCAGCAAGAGTCTGTTTTACCTCTTCGGAAAGTGTTTGCGGCGGATAGACTGCAATCGAGTCACCAGAGTGAACCCCGGCGCGTTCGATATGCTCCATAATTCCCGGTATCAATACCGTTTCACCGTCACAAATTGCATCGACTTCAATCTCTTTCCCGGTTAAGTAACGGTCAATCAACACAGGGTGTTCAGGATTAATCTTCACAGCATTTTTCATATAATGAAGCAGTTCTTCTTTACGGTAAACAATTTCCATTGCCCGGCCGCCAAGGACATAGGAAGGGCGGACAAGAACTGGATAACCAATTTCTTCAGCAATTATTAGTGCTTCTTCCACCGATAAGGCTGTTTTACCAAGAGGCTGCGGAATGTTTAGCTCTTCAAGGGCTTGTTCAAATTTATCGCGATTTTCCGCACGGTCCAAATCCTTAAGGCTTGTTCCTAAGATTTTAACTCCATTTTCTTCAAGCTTTGATGCAAGGTTGATTGCGGTTTGTCCGCCAAATTGAACGACAACTCCAATTGGATTTTCCAAATCAATGATGCTCATTACATCCTCAATGGTAAGCGGCTCAAAGTAGAGCTTATCGGAAATACTGAAATCAGTCGAAACAGTTTCCGGATTATTGTTAATAATGATAGCTTCATAGCC
Organism: Bacillus sp. MUM 116; assembly: GCF_001866655.1. Lineage (GTDB taxonomy): Bacteria > Bacillota > Bacilli > Bacillales > Cytobacillaceae > Neobacillus. Next base: position 83,477 of record NZ_MLYR01000046.1, read on the forward strand.
GGCTTCTTTTAGCGCCTTCACAGAATGAACCGTTGCATAGTCAAATTCGATTCCTTGACCGATGCGGATTGGTCCGGAACCCAAAACCACTACACTTTCTTTTCCTGTGACAACAGACTCATTTTCTTCTTCATACGTTCCATAATAATATGGAGTTTCCGATTCGAACTCTGATGCACATGTATCTACCATCTTATAAACCGGGACAATCCCAGTCTCCTTGCGCAGATTGTAGATATCTTGTTCCTTACTATTCCATAGTTCTGCAATCTTTTTATCCGTAAATCCTTTTTGTTTTGCCTCAATTAGAATTTCCTTTTCGAAAGGTTTCGCAGTAAGCTTTGTTTCAAGCTCGATAATTCCTTCAAATTTCTTTAGGAAAAACAAATCAATTTTACTCCATTGATGAATAGTTTCAATAGATAGACCGCGTTTTAAGCCCTCTGCAATGTAAAAGAGACGCTCATCCCCTGCTTTACGGATCCGCTTTTCAATTAATTCATCGTTGATATCCGCCGCACCATTCAATTCGAAGTGGTACACACCAGCTTCTAAAGAACGGATTGCTTTTAACAGCGATTCTTCAAATGTACGCCCGATTGCCATAACTTCGCCTGTTGCCTTCATTTGCGTTCCAAGCGAACGGTTTCCTGACTCAAATTTGTCAAATGGCCATCTTGGAATTTTCGTTACAACATAATCAAGTGCCGGTTCGAAGCTTGCATAGGTTTTTCCTGTAACCGGGTTCAGCATTTCATCCAGCGTTAAACCAACAGCAATTTTCGCTGCCAGCTTGGCAATTGGATAACCTGTCGCTTTGGATGCAAGAGCAGATGAACGACTTACCCTTGGATTTACTTCGATGATGTAGTAGTTAAAGCTATATGGGTCTAGAGCAAGCTGAACGTTACAGCCTCCTTCAATCCCAAGAGCACGGATAATTTTTAAAGATACATTTCTTAACAGCTGGTATTCGCGGTCACTTAAGGTTTGGCTAGGTGCCACGACAATGGAGTCGCCCGTATGTACTCCTACCGGGTCGATGTTTTCCATGTTACAAACAACGATGGCATTATCATTCGAATCACGCATGACTTCATATTCAATTTCTTTGTAACCGGCGATGCTTTTTTCGAGCAGACATTGATGAACCGGGCTGTTTTTCAAGCCGCTGGTAATGATTTCTTCTAACTCTTCAGGACTATGACAGATCCCGCCGCCTGTTCCTCCAAGAGTAAAAGCTGGACGGACAATTACAGGGAAGCCAATTTTTTCAACAAATGCCTTTGCTTCCTCTAATTCATGAACAATTTCACTATCAGGTACCGGCTCGTTTAATTCATTCATTAAGCTCCTGAATAATTCACGGTCTTCAGCCTGGTTAATTGCCGATAACTTTGTTCCGAGAATTTCTACTCCACATTCTTCCAAAACTCCTGATTTTGATAACTCAACGGCAAGATTAAGGCCTGTTTGCCCTCCGAGTGTTGCTAAAAGTGCATCGGGACGTTCCTTGCGAATAATGCGGCTGACAAATTCCACTGTCAGCGGTTCGATATAGACAGCATCAGCCATCTCTGTATCCGTCATAATCGTCGCTGGGTTTGAATTTACAAGAATAACACGGTAGCCTTCCTCTTTAAGGGCAATACAAGCCTGGGCACCTGCATAATCAAATTCTGCGGCCTGACCAATTACAATCGGGCCTGAACCGATAACTAAAATGGAGTTAATATCTGTACGTTTAGACATTCGTTGTTACCTCCTGTTTATTAGCTTCCAGCATCGTAAGAAATTGTTCAAACAATTCATTTGCATCTTCCGGTCCTGGTGATGCTTCCGGATGATATTGAACGGTAAATGCCGGATAGTCAAGGTGCTTCAATCCTTCGACTGTCCCATCATTTAAGGCAATATGAGTGATAGCTAACCTTGTATTTTTTATTGATTCCTCTTCAACTGTGTAGCCATGGTTTTGAGATGTTATCGCAATTTTTCCAGTTGCAAGATCTTTTACCGGGTGGTTAGATCCACGGTGACCAAACTTCATTTTCTTAGTGTCTGCCCCGCAGGCAAGAGCAAATAATTGATGACCGAGGCAGATTCCGAATATCGGGATCTTCCCCAAAACTTCTTTAATCATATGAATTGCTTCTGGAACATCTTTTGGATCCCCAGGGCCATTCGAAAGCATGATTCCATCGGGGCGCAATTGAAGAATTTCTTCTGCAGTTGTACGATATGGAACGACAACGACATCACAGCCACGCTCATTTAATTCTCGTAATATTCCATGTTTCATTCCAAAATCAACAAGGACGATCCTTTTTCCGCGTCCTGGACTCGGATAGGAATTTTTCGTAGATACCTGCCTTACCTGATCAATCGGGAGGCTTGTTTGTCTTAAGCTGCTAAGGACTACATTAACATCTTTATCAATACTGCAAATGGCTCCCTTTAATGTTCCATATTTACGAATTATCCTTGTCAATTTACGTGTATCAATCCCGGAAATACCAGGAATTTTCTTCATTTTAAAGTACTCATCTAAGGTAAATTCACTTCTCCAGTTGGATGGAAACTCGACTGCTTCCTTTACAATAAATCCTTTTACTGCAGGATTTATGGATTCAAAATCATCACGGTTAATCCCATAATTTCCGATCAAAGGATAAGTAAGTGTGACAATTTGTCCGCAGTAGGATGGATCCGAAAGAATCTCCTGGTAGCCTGTCATTCCAGTGTTAAAGACGACTTCTCCAACTGTATCAAGATGGCTTCCAAACCCTTCACCGATAAAAACTGATCCATCTTCTAAAATTAGCTGAGCCTTCATTTAGATACACTCCCTTTTTCCCATACTATTTTTCCTTCTGCGATTGTCATTTCCGGCCAGCCCTTACATTTCCAGCCGCCAAATGGAGTATTTTTACCTTTTGATAAAAATTCATCCGGGTTAATTACTTGTTCATCCGATAAATTCAAGAGTACAAGATCTGCTGGTACACCAATCTCAATTTTTCCATATGGAAGTCCAAAAGCTTCAGCCGGCTTTCTCGTTAAAAATTCTATTAATTGCTCCAACGTGATAATATTTTTCATTACAAGATGTGTATAAAGCAGTGGGAAGGCCGTTTCTAACCCTACAATTCCAAACGGTGCCAATTCCATCCCTTCACTTTTTTCTTCAGCAGTATGTGGAGCATGGTCGGTTGCGATAAAATCAATTGTTCCATCCAAAAGTCCTTCAATTAAAGCGTTCCGGTCAGCAGTATCACGAAGCGGCGGATTCATTTTATAATTTGCATCAAGTCCTGGAATGTCATCTTGTGAAAGTATTAAATGATGTGGAGTTACTTCTGCTGTGACATTAATACCAGCTTGTTTCGCATCTCTAACCACCCTGACAGACTCCTTTGTGCTTATATGGCAAACATGATAATGGCAGCCTGCTGCTTCGGCAAGTAACACATCTCTGGCAATTTGGACAGATTCGCAAACAGATGGAATTCCGTTTAATCCATTATTTTTTGCAAATGTTCCTTCATGGACACAGCCTTTATTAATCAAGGTATTTTCTTCGCAATGGGCAACTATAGCCATGTCAAGCTCTGCTGCTTTCCGCATGGCTTGGAGCATCTTTTCAGCGGACTGTACCCCTACCCCATCATCAGTAAAAGCAAATGCCCCAGCTTCTTTAAGTTCATTAAAATTTGTCATTTCCTGTCCGAGCTGACGAATCGTGATAGAACCATATGGCAATACACGGACTTTGGCAGTTTCCTGTATTCGATTTTGCAGCCACTCCATTTGATCTTTACAATCCGGAACTGGTCTTGTATTAGGCATTGCTGCAACAGTGGTAAAACCACCTTTGGCCGCTGCTTCTGTACCGGTTTCAATGGTTTCCTTCTTCTCTCCACCAGGTTCACGAAGATGAATATGTAAATCGATAAAACCTGGTGAAACAAGTAGCCCAGATGCATCTATCTTTCGATCAACATCAACATTAATGTTCTTTTCTATTTTCGTAATAATTCCATTTTCTATTAAGATATCTGATAATTTATTTTCACCATCAAATGCTATATAATTGACGTTCTGAATAAGTAGTTTCATTTGTAAATCCTCCTTTAATGCTTTCAATTGATCTTTTTAATACAGCCATTCTAACAAATACACCATTTTCCATTTGTTTAAAGATTCTTGACCGCTTGCATTCGACCAAGCTATCAGCTATCTCCACATTACGGTTTACAGGGGCTGGATGCATAATAATACTGTTTGCTTTCATTCGCTTTTCCCTCTCTAGGGTAAGTCCAAATTTATTGTGATACTCAGATGCTGTAAAGCTTCCCTTCTTTTGATGACGTTCATGCTGAACACGAAGAAGCATAACAACATCGGCATCTTCTATTGCTTGATCTATCGGTTTAAATCTTGATGAACTTAAACTATAATTATCGAACCATTCTTCCGGACCTGAGAAAACGACATCTGCTCCCAGTCTTGTCAATGTATCCGCATTGGAACGTGCCACCCTGCTATGTCTTATGTCTCCAATAATGGAGATTTTTAGCCCAGTAAATCCCCCGAATTCCTGATAGATGGTTAAAAGGTCAAGAAGCGACTGTGTCGGATGATGACCGCATCCATCTCCTCCATTAATAATCGGGATATTAACCTTTCCGACTAGATCGTCAAAGTACCGATCCTGTTGATGACGAATGACAATTGTATTAACTCCAATGGATTCAAGAGTTTTAACCGTATCATACAATGTTTCCCCTTTTTGAACGCTCGACGTCTGGACTTCAAAAGGAATGACATTCAAACCTAACCGTCTTTCGGCTACTTCAAAACTGCATTTCGTTCTTGTACTATTTTCAAAAAATAAGTTCGCAGAAAACATTTGCCTTTCCGGACGCCATATCATTCCTTCCGCAAATCCCTGTGCATCCTCTAATATTTTATAAATTTCCTCTACCTTCAATTCATTTGTGGTTAATAAGTGCTGTAACAATTAAATCCCCACCCTTCTAGATATGAAAAAAAACACCCTGACCAAATGATTAGGGTGTAAAAACTTTGTACTACACCCTTATAAGCCTCTCAGGACTTCATTTAAAAGGTTAACAATATTATGCTGATTTCCGTTCTTTCACTAATTCATCTTCTTCAAACATATTTTCATTCACTGGAGGTCTTCCAGGAAGAATAAGGTTAAGTAATACGCCGAAAATAGCTGCTAAGGCCATCCCTTGAATCTGGAATGAGTCAGATACTTTAAGGAATGCTCCGCCAATGCCAAGAACAAGGATGACAGATGAAATGACTAAGTTTCTTTTGTCACCAAAATCAATTTTACTATCAACTAACATCCTTAATCCTGAAGAAGCAATAATTCCGAATAAAAGGATGGATACGCCGCCCATAACCGGTGTTGGAATGGTGCTGATTAATGCTGAGATTTTACCAACAAAGCCAAATATGATGGCGAAAACCGCTGCTCCGGCAATCACATAAACGCTGTAGATACGAGTAATTGCAAGGACTCCAATATTTTCTCCATAAGTTGTTTTAGGTGGCCCACCAATAAGTGAAGAAATGAGTGTAGCTGTTCCATCACCAAGGATCGAGCGGTGTAATCCTGGATCTTTAATGTAGTCATGCCCGACTACTTTGCTTAGGACCAGCTGGTGGCCAATGTGTTCAGATAAGGTAACAACAGCAACAGGAACCATTAAGAGTACTAAATCCAAAGTGAATTTTACTTTATAACTTATGAACGGAAACATAAAATCTGGAAGTTCAAACCAATGTGCTTTTAAAACAGGACTGAAATCAACAATTCCTACGATTAAAGCGTAAATATAACCAACGATGATCCCCCCTAAAATTGGGATGATACTTAACATACCTCTTAAGTAAATCGAGAAAACAATCGTTGCTGCAAGCGTCACAAGTGCAACAGAGAAATGAAGCAGACTATATTTATGTGTAACTGGATTATTCATCGCCATGCCAACTGCTGTTCCGGAAATTGCTAAACCAATGACAATGATGACTGGACCAACAACGACTGGTGGCAGCAATTTCATGATCCAACGATAACCTGCCTTACTAATAACAAGTGCAACAATTCCATATATGAGCCCGGCCATGAACGTACCGACCATTGCTGCTCCTGGTCCTCCGGCCGTTTTAGCGGCAATAATTGGCGCGATAAAGGCAAATGATGATCCAAGATAGGCAGGAACTTTAAATTGTGTAATTAAGAGAAAGGCTAAGGTTCCAAGACCACTTGAGATCAATGCAATCGCTGGACTTAATCCAACTAGATACGGCACAAGAATGGTGGAACCGAACATTGCGAATAAATGCTGTAGACTTAAAGTTAACCATTGTCCCGGTTTCGGAACATCTTTTACGCCTAAAATTGGTGAGTTTGCCATTTTTTCTCCTCCAGTTTTGCAAAGGTGTTTAACATTAGTTTGGTTCTATTTTTCATTAAAAAACCTCTTTGTCCATGATGGCACAAAGAGGTTAGAAAATTACCGAATTTTGAATAATAACCCGGTTTTTTCCTCTTTGTCAGCCTCACGGGACTGCATTTAAAAAGGATATCTTTATTTGTCGTAAATACTAACTTGATCAACTTTGTCAATTTCCGCTAACTCAACCACGATTTTTTCCATACTTGATGTAGGAATATTTTTCCCTACGTAATCTGCTCTAATCGGAAGTTCCCGATGGCCACGGTCAACTAATACTGCTAGCTGGATAACGGATGGACGTCCCATATCCATTAAAGCATCTAAACCTGATCTTACCGTGCGCCCCGTATATAATACATCATCTACAAGAATAACTTTTTTATCGGTAATTTCTGCTGGAATATTAGAACCTTTTACAAGTGGTTCTTGATTTTCCGTTCTCTTCGTTAAATCATCTCGATATAAGGTAATATCCAATTCTCCTACTGGGATAGGTTTACCTTCAATCTCTTCAATTTTTTTTGCCAGGCGTTCTGCCAAATAAATTCCTCTTGTTCGAATCCCTACAAGGACACATTCTTCAATGCCCTTATTTTTTTCAATAATTTGATGAGCAATTCGGGTTAACGCTCTCGAAATCGCCTGCTCATCAAGAACAAGTGCCTTTTGATTATTCATAAAAAAACCTCCCGCTGCTCAGCGAGAGGTTAACAATTCTGAAATTAGGCATAATCTTCCCAATCTCATAAACCGTTACCTTCTCAGCCTCACAGGACTGATTTAAAGGTCATATTCAACTATTGTTATCTTACAATACTTTTCATCCAAGTGTCAACGATTATTTCGTAAATATTCATGCAGCCGCTCAAAATCATCCGGCAATGGTGCTTCAAATTCCAGATATTCCTGAGTTCTTGGGTGAACAAATCCAAGTACCCCCGCATGCAATGCCTGCCCGTCAATATCAAGTGTTTTCTTCGGACCATACTTTGGATCTCCTGCAAGCGGATAGCCGATGTATTTCAAATGAACACGAATTTGATGTGTTCTCCCTGTTTCCAATTGACATTCTACAAAAGAATAATCTTTAAAGCGCTCAAGCACATGAAAATGCGTTACCGCATGTTTTCCGTCATCAACCACAGTCATACTTTGCCGGTCTTTCGGATCCCGTCCAAGCGGAGCGTCAATTGTACCAAAATCATGCGGGATAACCCCATGAACAATTGCTTTATATTTGCGGGTTACAGTCTTTTGGACTAATTGATTGACTAAGCTTTCATGCGCCATATCGTTTTTCGCTACCATCAATAGTCCCGAGGTATCTTTATCAATTCGGTGTACGATTCCAGGACGCAGGACTCCATTGATTCCCGATAAATCCTTGCAATGTGCCATAAGTCCATTCACAAGGGTGCCTGTTAAATGACCCGGAGCCGGATGAACGACCATACCTCTTGGTTTATTTACGACCAATACATCTTTATCCTCATAATAAATATCCAAATCCATTTCCTCTGGGATGACATCGAGGGATTCCGGATCTGGAATGGTAATTTCAATAACATCATTTACTGCACATTTATAATTCGTTTTTACCACTTGTCCATTAACAAGAACGTTTCCGTCCTTTATCCATTGCTGGACTTGTGTTCTAGACCACTCTGAATCAAGGGTTGAAATTACTTTATCAATGCGGTCACCCTTTTGTTCCTCAAGAATGGTGTGTTCCATTTTCTCCATAAGATTTCTCCTTTGATTCTCTCTCATCACGCAGCATCGAAATCATTAATAAAATTACACCAATTACTAATGCCGAATCTGCAATATTAAATACTGGAAAATTATAACCAAAAATAAACGTATGAATAAAATCGACCACTTCCTTACGAATTACGCGGTCAATAAAATTCCCGATTGCCCCTCCAAGCATAAAGGAAAGGGAAATCCCCAGCAGCCATTTCCCTTTGGCAGCTTTTTGCAGGTAGTAAATTAAAGCAAAAATGACAACTAATGTGATAACGTAAAATAGCCACATTTGTCCTTGTAAAATTCCCCATGCAGCTCCTCGATTTCTGTGGGAGGTAATATAAAGAAAATTTTCAATGATGGTGATACTTTCACCAAACTGCATTTTACTTACAATTAGCCACTTCGTAATTTGATCCAATACAATAACAAAAATCGCAATTAAGTAATAAAACACTAAGAAATACCTCCACATTTAACATACTTCCTTAGCATTTTAGCATAATAAATGGCGAAACGACAATGTGATGGGTTAAAAAGAGGAATTTATCGGTTTTTTATAATACTTAACTAAGGATTCTGAATCCTTAGTTGTCTTTAACGTGGGGATCATTCTTAATAAATCATCCGGCAATAATTCACCGGAAATTTCACATTGGCCATACTGGCCTTTTTCCATTTTTTCCATAGCGAGATTAATGTCTGCAAGCTCTTCCTCCAAAATCGAAGTAATCCACTCCTGCTTGCTCTTTCCTTTTAATGAATATTCAATTTCTTCTTTTGTTTGACGGAGTTCCAAAAACAGCTTTTCCTGCATGGCATTCATAGTTGTTACCTCCGTTTAAATTAGTGTTACCTTATTATCTCCAGGAGGTCAAAGCTGACACGGGCAAACATTTGACAACCACTACAACAATTAACGGAGGTGGAAAAAATTAAAAGCGGAAGCGCTTTGATCAACCCCGACAGCTGCTTGCGGACCTGACGGTGAAGTCGTTCTTTGACTTCATTGGCATGCCTACATCACTGAATTTTCATCTTTGCAAGCATGCGACGAGGTGAACAGTACTTCCTCGAATATTCTTTGCCGCAGGAGCAGGATAGAATAGCGACCTCGAGGGGCTAGGCGCTGAGGCTAGATAAAATTAAAAGCCCTGTGCTTTTCACAGGGCTTAATCTTAAGCTAAATGTGTATAATTTTCTTTTACAACTTGCGCACAGCGTGGGCAAAGTGTTTTATGCTCTGGATCTTGACCAACTTCTTTTGAAACGATCCAGCAGCGTTCACAGGTCTCACCTTCCGCTTTGGTAACAACAATAGCGGTATTATCCAGTTTAAGCGCATTTTCCGGAGCATCCTCCATAGATCCTGCCACTTTAAAATCGGAGACAATAAATAACTGTTGTAAGTTTTCGTGAATCGAATCTAAAAGAGCTTTTGTTTTGTCATTTACATAAAGCGTAACTTTTGCTGTTAACGATTTTCCAATAACCTTTTCATTTCTGGCTTCTTCAAGTGCTTTTAAAACATCATCGCGAAGTTTCATGAAAGCAGTCCATTTTTCTTCGAGCTCTTTTGCATTTGCATAATCAACATACTCTGGAAGATCTGTTAATTGAACACTTTCTTCCCGAACAGCAGGGATAAACTTCCAAACTTCATCAGCTGTATGAGAAAGAATCGGTGAAACCAATTTCGTTAATGCAAGTAAAGACTCATATAATACAGTTTGGATCGCACGGCGTTCATGATTGTCTTTTGCCTCGATATAAAGGACGTCTTTCGCAAAATCCAGATAGAAAGCACTTAAATCAAGTGTACAGAAATTATTTACCGAATGATAAATGGCTGAGAACTCATAATTTTCATATGCGTTCCGGACCGATTTAATCAATTTATTTAATTTTACCAGCATAAATTGGTCAACTTCACGCAGGTTTTCAAAGGCAACTTTATCAGAAGCCGGATTAAAGTCTGCCAAGTTTCCTAACAAGAAACGGAAAGTATTACGGATTTTTCTGTAAACCTCTGCCACTTGCTTCAAAATCGCATCAGAAACACGAACATCGGCCTGATAATCGACTGAAGCAACCCAAAGGCGAAGAATATCGGCGCCAAGCTGATTCATAACCTTTGCCGGTACAACAACATTTCCAATCGATTTACTCATTTTTCTACCTTCTCCATCAAGGGCAAATCCGTGGCTTAGCACCCCTTTATATGGAGCTTTTCCAGTAACAGCTACTGCTGTGGATAATGATGAGTTAAACCAGCCGCGATATTGGTCAGATCCTTCAAGATAAAGATCAGCCGGGCGAACAAGATCTTCTCTTTCAAGTAACACGGCTTGATGGGAAGAACCGGAGTCAAACCAAACATCCATAATATCTGTTTCTTTTGTAAAATTGCCATTCGGGCTGTCAGGATGGGTAAATCCTTCAGGAAGCAAATCTTTCGCTTCACGTTCAAACCAAACATTTGAACCAAATTGACGGAATAATTCAGATACATGATTAATGGTTTCGTCAGTGATGATTTCTACGCCATTTTCTGCATAAAATACCGGAATTGGCACACCCCAGACACGCTGACGGGAAATGCACCAGTCACCGCGGTCACGAACCATATTGAATAACCGTGTTTCCCCCCAGGCAGGAACCCATTTTGTTTCCTTAACCGCTTCAAGGAGTTCATTACGGAAATCCTTAATGGAAGCAAACCATTGTGCTGTTGCACGGAAAATCACTGGTTTTTTTGTTCTCCAATCATGTGGGTAGGAGTGTGTAATAAACGAAAGCTTTAACAGTGCTCCTTCTTTTTCCAGAGCCTCTGCAATCGGCTTATTCGCTTGATCATAAAATAATCCTTCAAAACCAGGTGCTTCATTTGTCATATGCCCTTTATCATCCACTGGGCAAAGTACATCTAAACCATATTTTTGCCCGACATAGAAGTCATCTTCTCCATGGCCTGGTGCAGTATGAACGCATCCTGTACCGGCATCTGTTGTAACATGCTCCCCTAACATAACTAATGAATCACGGCCATATAATGGATGTGCAGCAATAATATTCTCTAATTCAGAACCTTTTACCTTCTGAATAACTTCTGCATTTTCCCACCCAATCTCTTTTGTAACGGCCTCTAAAAGGGCTTCAGCCACTAAGTATTTATTTCCGTTTGCCGATACAACTACATAGGTCAATTCTGGATAAACAGAAATTCCCAAGTTTGCAGGAATCGTCCAAGGAGTTGTCGTCCAGATCACAATTTGGGTATCGGTATCAAGAACACCTTTTCCGTCCTTCACCTTAAAAGCAACATAAATTGATGGTGACTTTTTGTCTTTATATTCAATTTCTGCTTCAGCAAGGGCAGACTCACTGGATGGTGACCAATAAACCGGTTTTAAACCTTTATAAATATAGCCTTTTTTCGCCATCTCACCGAATACTTTAATTTGTTGGGCTTCATACTCCGGTTTTAAGGTAATATATGGGTTTTCCCAATCACCGCGAACTCCGAGACGCTTGAATTGAGTTCGTTGGTTATCAATTTGTTCCAATGCATATTCAGTACAAAGCTTTCTGAAATCTGCAACACTCATTTCTTTCCGTTTAACGCCTTTGTTGGTCAACGCCTGTTCGATTGGCAGGCCATGTGTATCCCAGCCGGGAACATATGGTGCATGGTAGCCGCTCATCGATTTATAGCGAACGATAAAATCTTTTAAAATTTTGTTAAGCGCATGCCCCATATGGATATCACCATTTGCATATGGAGGACCGTCATGTAGGACAAACATTGGACGCCCTTTCGTCCGCTCCTGCACTTTTGCATAGATATCGACTTCTTCCCATTTCGATTGAATTTCGGGTTCTCTTTGCGGAAGATTACCCCTCATAGGAAACTCAGTTTTTGGCATTAATAACGTATCTTTATAATCCATTTTTCTTCCTCCTGTGATTCTATACATCAATCATAATAGCCATTTAAAAAATAAAAAAACCCTCTCATCCCAATATAGGGACGAGAAGGTTTATTCCCGCGGTACCACCCTTATAGACAGGCACTTATCGCACCTATCCCCTTAAGCATTCGTAACGTGAATAATACGCCAAAGTCTACTTTCCTAAAGGAGTTCGACCCGGGACTCAAGGGTGATCTTCCAATTTTTCACTTTACCAGGCTTCCACCCTCCCCGGTTCGCTAAAAAAGCATTCGAAAAATTGTACTGTCCCTTTCACCGTCATCTTCCATCTAACTAATCTGTTAGAAAATTATATGCTATAACATTACGATTCGTCAAGCTAATGAATCTTCTTCTTCATGAACTTTAAGTTCTGTAGCATCAATTTCGTACTCTAATAAATGGTCCCAGTCATCAGTATTTAACATATCTAGCTGAGCTTCAATCAGCATCTTAAATCTTGTCCGGAAAACCTTGGACTGTTTTTTTAAATCCTCTATTTCCATCGCAATTTTTCGAGCTTTTGATAAGGATTCATTCACAATCCGGTCTGCATTTTTCTCGGCTTCTTTAATAATCAGCTTCGCTTCCTTTTGCGCGCTGCGTTTTACCTCTTCCCCTGCTTCTTGAGCAATCACAATTGATTTGTTTAATGTTTCTTCAATATTTACAAAATGGCTTAAGCGCTCATTCATTTCAGTCAAACGATCTTCCAATTCTTTTTTCTCACGAAGAACTAATTCATAATCCTTAATCACTTGATCAAGAAATTCATTTACTTCATCTTCATCGTAGCCTCGAAAACCTTTATTAAATTCTTTATTGTGTATATCCAACGGCGTTAAGGGCATGATGCCACCTCCATCAATGTTTGCATCGTATGTATTAAAAGTAATATTCGACAAGGTTTTCAATTTTCCTGCTGAAATTCAAATTATTTTTGTTTTCCAACATGCATTCGCCATTTTTCTTTCTTTGTTTTGCCATCAATTGACAATATTTTCACTCTGCCATGTCCACGGACAGAAATTAAATCACCTGCATAACAATCAAACGAAGGGCTTTCGGTTACGGTCCAGTTCACTTTCACTAAACCTTGCTGAATCAAGAGTTGTGATTTTTGCCGGGACAAATGATGAATTCCGGATACCACCGTATCCAAACGTAAAGAAGAAACAGTCAATTCGCTTTCAACCCAATTATCGTGAACAGAAATTGCCTGGTCAAGCTTCAGTTCCTTTATTTTTACAGTGGTCCGTCCAATGGATTGCAAATTCAATTTAATATAATCACTAACCTCCTGCGAAGTAAAAAATTGAACTCTCTCATTTTCAAAAAGTATATCACCGAATTTTCCCCGCTTTAAGCCCAATGACATTAAAGTACCTAAAACTTTTGGATGCTCAATTGTCACAAACTTTGCGGGGTATTCAATTTCAAATAATGCAATTTGGAAATCATTGAGATTCTCCGAAAAATAATCAGGGATAATCAATGCTCTTTTTCTTTCCATTCCGGACTTTCCGCCAAAAATACGGTATTGAATGGAGCCATTTTCCCCAATCAGCACCTTTAAGATATGCTGTTCTCTTGGGTCAAGAAAATCAGTTAATTTAGGAGCATACGAGGTTTCTACATAATCCTTCCAATGTAATACCTGATCAATAAAATCCCGTTCTTCGGGCCGAAAATGCTGATAAATATTCATAGAAGTCTCCTTACATCCCTTAAAAACCCGGATTTAACCAATCCAACTTTGAACGGCCCTTAAACCAACCGGAGCATAATATAGAACGAAAAATGCCGCCAAAGGAGAGATGTCCATCATACCAATTGGAGGAATAATCCGTCTGAATGGCTCAAGGAATGGTTCACAAATTCGTGCAAGAAAAGAACCAATTTGCGAGCTGCTCATATTTGGAAACCACGACATTAAAATATAAATAATTAAAATCCAGCGATAGATTCCAATTAAATCAATTAAAAGAGTAAAAATTAAATTCATTTCCGCTTACCACCTCGTATCTTGAAATTCTCTTTCGTTCATCAATGCTTCTGTAATATTACCTGACACTTCAACATTATCAGGGGTGCATAAAAAAATCCTATCGCCAATTTTTTGAATTTCTCCGCTGATGGTATAAACAGCACCGCTTAAAAAGTCTACAATTTGCCGGCCTTGTTCCTTATCAATTCGCTGCAGGTTAACAACAACGGCACGGCGATTTTTTAAATGGTCGGCAATTTCCGTCGCCTCAGAGTAGGTTCGCGGTTCGACAAGTATCACCTTTGAAGACTTTTGTACACTTTGCAGGCTTACGACATTTTGCGGTTTAACCGGAGGCTTTAGTTGTTTCACCGGTTGCTGAACCGGTTGCTGAACCTCTTCTACGATTTCCTCTTTTTCATCATATTCCTCATCTAAAAAGAAAAATGTTTTTAATTTTGATTTTATACTCATCACAATCCACTCCTAATCATCTTCACCGACTAGTGCTGTTCCAATTCTTACCATCGTCGCACCCTCTTCGATTGCAATCGTAAAATCATTAGACATTCCCATTGATAGCTCTTTACAAGGGGCATAATCCAGATGAAGTTCCTTAATTTGATCCCGCAGCTGTCTTAACGCTTGAAAACAATCACGTAGCACATTTTCGTCGTCTGTGAAAGGGGCCATTGTCATTAAACCTTCAACCCGAATATTTTCAAAAGACTTCAGCTGTTTAATAAAAACGATTGCTTCTTCAGGTGTTAACCCGTGTTTGGATTCCTCTTGAGAAACATTCACCTGAACAAGGCATTTTACCGGGTTTTCGGCACGCTTATTGATTTCTTCTGCCAATGAAAGTCGATCCAATGAATGAATATATTCCACTTTTCCGATGATATTTTTTACTTTCCTTGTTTGTAAAGTGCCTATAAAGTGCCAATTAGGCTTGTCCCCTAACACTTCCCATTTCGCAAGAAGGCCTTCATCCCGGTTTTCACCCAGATTTAAGATCCCAGCCTCGACTGCCTCCTGTGCTCTTTCTGTACTTACATATTTGGTAACGGCAATTACTTTAATTTCATTCGGGTCACGATTTACTTTACGACATGTTTCTAGTATTTGCTGATTAATATGTTCAAGTTTTGCTGCTACTTTCATAAACGATTTAGCTCTCCTTCCAGCCAATAAAACTCATCATTCTTCCTGACCTGCCTCTATCACGACGGTGAGAAAAAAATTCTCTTTCGTCGCAACTCGAGCACAATCCGGTCACAAGAATATTTTGATCGGGTACACCCGCTTTCATCAAGATTTGCCTATTAACCTCACGCAAATCTAATGAATACTGACCTTCATTTACTAAATTATATGGTTTTTTCTCGACATCTTCTAGTGCTTTTTCTACAAAATGAATCACACGGTCATCTACAATATAACATTTTTCACAAATAGACGGTCCAATAGCCGCAAATATTTGATCAGGATTAATTCCTTCCGCTTTAAATGCCATAACCATTTGGAAAGCAATTTCATTTACTGTTCCTTTCCATCCGGCGTGGGCGGCTCCAATCATGCGGTGTTCTGGCGCGATAAAAAAAAGAGGGACGCAGTCAGCAAAGCAGAGCGTTAATAAAATGCCTTCTTCATTTGTATAAAATCCATCCGTCCCTTTAAAAGAATGATCATAGTCAACAGATCCTTTTCCTCGATCTGTCTTCGTGACCTTTTGTATCACAATATCATGGATTTGTTCAGCCCCAACCCATTGGTTCAGAGGGAATTGCAGCATGTCAGCTACCCTCCCTCTGTTTGTACAAACATGAACGGGGTTGTCCCCGACGTGAAACCCCATGTTTAGCTGCTCGTATTCTCCTTTTGAGTCTCCTCCATTTTTAGTTGATATACCGGCAACTAAACCTGGAAATTGCTCCATCCAGTTTTGTATGGTAAATACTGATTGATTTTCTTTAAAAAATGGTTCCATTCTTTAACCTCTTCTTTTTTCTTTAGTTTACCATGAATAGCAAAAATGGTCACCGAAGGGCTAATGGATTCCTTTTTTATGCTTCATCTGAAACTTTTTCCTCAAAGCCTTTATAGCGAACCAATATTACATCTTGGCCAATTTTGATAATATTCTTCCAAGGAATAACGATATCTTGATCCTTACCAAATATACCCAGGACTCTGCCACTCCCGCTTATAACTACGGCCTCTATTCTTCCAGTTGATAAATTTATTTCAATATCGCCTATATTCCCTAGCCTTTTTCCATCCGATACATTGACAACATCTTTTATTTGAAAATCAGAAATTTTAACCATTCCTATTCACTCCCATTTTTCTATATACTATAGAGAATATATGATGAAAAAATGAGATTTATTTAAAAATGAACAAGAAAAAGCGGAAGCGACTTGGTCAGCCCCGACAAGGCTTTAGGTCCTTCAGTGAAGTCGTTCTTTAACTTCATCGGGATGCCTCCATCACTGAATTTTCATCCTTGAAGGCATGCGACGAGGTGAACAGTACTTCTTCGAATGCGCTTTGCCGAAGGAGCAGGATAGTAACCTCGCGGGGCTAGGCGCTGGATAATTAAATAAAGCTGCCCAAAAGGACAGCTTTAATTTTGGATGTTTTTATTCATTTGCCGGATTGCGGCTTTCTCCAAGCGGGAAACTTGTGCTTGTGAAATGCCAATTTCATCGGCTACTTCCATCTGAGTCTTTCCTTGGAAGAACCTCTTTCTCAAGATTAATTTTTCGCGGTCATTTAATCGGCGCATGCCTTCTTTTAAAGCAATCTCTTCTATCCAGTGGATGTCTTTATTTCGTTCATCACTTAATTGATCCATTACATAAATAGGGTCGCCGCCATCATTATAAATCGGTTCGAAGAGAGAAACTGGATCTTGAATCGCATCAAGTGCAAAGACGATTTCTTCATGGGGAACTTCTAACACCTTCGCAATTTCCTCGGCAGTTGGTTCCCTTGATGTTTCGCTCATTAATCGTTCTCTAACCTGAAGAGCCTTATAAGCAATATCTCTCAGGGATCTGGAAACTCGAATCGGATTATTGTCACGTAAATACCGACGAATCTCTCCAATAATCATAGGTACCGCATAAGTGGAAAACTTTACATTTTGACTTAAATCAAAGTTATCTATTGATTTCATAAGTCCAATACAGCCGACTTGAAACAGGTCATCAACAAACTCGCCACGATTATTGAATCGTTGAATAACGCTTAACACGAGTCGCAAATTTCCGTTGACGAGCTTTTCACGGGCAGTTAGATCGCCCTCTTGCATTTGCTTGAAGAGTAATCTCATTTCTTCGTTTTTTAATACTGGAAGCTTTGATGTGTCCACACCGCAAATTTCAACTTTATTTCGAGTCAATCATTTTTCCCTCCTCACAGGAGCTGCTGTACAAAAAACAGTATCTCCTTGAGCAGGAAAAATATGCACTTTTCCTTTGTACCTGATTGACCCTAATTAAGCGAAAATCATGATAATGTCCCGAAATTCTTAGCTTTTTTCTTTAGAAAAATTTTCTTTTTTTCCAAGACTAAACCATTTTATTGAACTCTTTTCTTAATCGTTTGATAATTCTTTTTTCTAGTCTCGAAATATAGGATTGGGAAATCCCCAGCATATCTGCCACATCTTTTTGGGTTTTTTCTTCCCCATTAGTCAGTCCGAAGCGAAGCTCCATAATTTGCTTTTCGCGATCTGTTAACTGATGAAGAGCTTTTGTTAAAAGCTTACGATCCACATTTGCTTCCAAATCCTTTGTAATGATATCATCATCTGTCCCTAGTACATCAGAAAGTAATAATTCATTACCATCCCAATCAATATTTAATGGTTCATCAAATGATACCTCTGAACGAATTTTATTATTTCTTCTTAAGTACATCAGAATTTCATTTTCAATACATCTCGAGGCATATGTAGCAAGTTTAATTTTCTTTTCCGGGTTAAACGTATTAACAGCTTTAATTAAGCCGATTGTACCAATACTGATTAAATCTTCAATATTAATCCCTGTATTTTCAAACTTTCTGGCAATATAAACAACAAGTCTTAGATTTCGCTCAATCAAAATGGATCGTGCCGCTTTATCTCCGCCAGGTAATTTTTTTAAAAGCAGCTCTTCTTCATCTTTGCTTAATGGAGGAGGTAGTGCTTCGCTTCCGCCAATATAAAAAACTTCATCCGTTTTAAATCCTAATTTGATTAATAGTTTATACCAGTAATAGGCCAAGCGTAGTCTCCATTTTTTCATGCAAGTTCCTCCTTCTAAAAATATGTTTTTCAGAGTATAGTAATATTAACTTACTTTCACTGTTTTCCCTGGCTGTCTGGGTCCAGTAAGCATTTTTGGATGGACGATGCATTGGAAGGCATCATCGGGAGAAAGCTCTTGCATAGTAAACGATACAAGACCCTTTTCACAAAGAAAGCAATCACCGTTTTTCTCAATTAAAATAGAGTCAGGCTTTACCGCCATAATTAGCTGATGCTCTTGTCCAACCACGCGATAAGGAATAATTCGAAGCTTGTTTTGCCAATCTGAAGGAAACTCTTCCTCTCCCATTAATAACGTCTCCGTGTTAGCTGCCATCTGTTTTATTGGTTCTGACATTCCCTCCATTTGATTTTTAATTGAAATAAACATAACGGGAAGTTTCGTTAAAGGATCATACAGTTGATTTCCGCTATCCACCAATCCTTTGAATACATATGTCTCAGAATTGATCGTCAGGCTGACACTGACAATTTGGTCAAACTGAATCTTCGTCATCTCCATCCCTTCCACATTCTTTTTTGAGAAGTGCCATGCAATCGGGAACCCGATAAAAACAAACATCCAGCTGATTGGATCCCCAAATCCCTTTAATCCCGCAAGCAACAGGGAGTCTGTCTGAAGGAAATAGTGCGCCCCAATTAGAGCACCACCAATTAAAAACGTTGAAACATATAAGGTCATTAGTGCTTTAATAAAAAAAACCAGACGTTTATATCCAAACGTGACAAGAATCATCAAAACGGAAAAGAGAAGTTTTGTAATCGGGTGGTTTGAATAGTCATGTACGGGTGTAAAAGATAATAAGATGATCAGGGACCCGATAAATCCACCAGATAACAACCTCCATAAACGAATTGTTCTCTTTAAAAAAATCGCCGTTAAAAAAAGGAGTAGACTATCAAATAAAAGGTTTAGGGCCCAGATTATATCTAAATAAACAACCAAACAGCTTCCCCCTTCATTGATTCCCCCAAAAATAATAATGAACACTCATTCCCTTTTCTATTAATCTGTATTTATCTTGTTTAGGAAAAAGTATAACTCACATTGAGCGCTGAAGTGTGTCACTTTCTGTAATCAAAAAAGCAGAAATTTTCACTAGATGTCAGGGATTTTGTCGTATTTTTCCAAAAAAAAGCGGAAGTGCCTGTTTAGCGATGTATGGACTGGAGCTGGACAATTCTCAAAGAGGATGCAATTCTTCCTTATCATTCAATAAAAGAAAAGGCGCAGTCCATTAATGGACTGCACCTTTTCTTTTAATAGATCCTATCTTCTACGGTTACGATTTCTTAAGAAAGTTGGAATATCTAAAGCTTCTTCCTGAGAACCATTTGCGTTTGTATTTCGAACTGATTCTTGTGGAAATTCTTCACGCTTTGGCTCTCTTTTAACGTTTCCGATTGATGGTTTAACCTGGCCAAATGATGGACGGGCCGCTTTCGGCTGCATGACTTCCTCATTAAATCCGGTAGCAATAACAGTAACGATGATTTCATCCTTTAAATTATCATTAATAACAGAACCAAAAATCATGTTTACTTCCTGGTCAGAAGCTGACGCAACAATATCGGCTGCCTCTTGGACTTCATATAAGCTCAAGTTAGAACCACCGGTAATGTTCATCAACACACCCTGTGCACCATCAATAGATGTTTCAAGTAATGGGGAACTAATTGCTTTCTTCGCAGCTTCGGCTGCACGATTTTCCCCAGATGCAATCCCAATCCCCATTAATGCCGAACCTTTATTCGACATAATGGTTTTTACGTCCGCAAAGTCCAAGTTAATTAGTCCTGGGACAGCGATTAAGTCAGAAATACCTTGTACCCCTTGACGAAGAACATTATCCGCTTCACGAAATGCTTCAAGCATTGGTGTACTCTTATCAACTATTTCTAAAAGACGGTCGTTAGGAATGACAATTAAGGTATCTACCGCTTCTTTCATAGCCGCAATTCCACCGGATGCCTGTGTCGAACGTTTTTTACCTTCAAAGGTAAAAGGACGGGTAACAACACCGACTGTCAAAGCCCCAAGTTGTCGGGCTATTTGAGCAATAACAGGCGCCGCTCCGGTACCAGTACCGCCACCCATTCCGGCTGTAACGAATACCATATCCGCTCCGCGCAAAGCTTCTTCTAATTGTTCCTTGCTTTCTTCAGCAGCTTTCTTACCTACTTCCGGATTGGCCCCGGCACCTAGGCCTCTGGTCAATTTTCCGCCAATTTGCATCTTCACTTCTGCCTTTGATAGATTTAAGGCCTGTGCATCCGTATTCACTGCAATAAATTCAACGCCTTGAACCCCATGTTCAATCATACGGTTGACTGCGTTATTTCCGCCCCCGCCAACACCGATTACTTTTATTGTAGCAAGAGAATCTAAATTGGTATCGAACTCTAACATGACAAATCCTCCCTAATTCGTCGATTTTCCTTTTCGTATGCTTATTCGAAAAAGTAACCAAGGATTTTTTTTACTTTTGATGACATTTTTTCTTCTGGCTGCTTTTCTACCTTTGCTTTTGGCTGTTGTTGTTGTTGTTGTTTTGGGACTTTCTTTTCAATCGGTTCCGAAACTGGCGATGGTGCAGCAACAGTCCCCCCTGGTAATCTAGCATTCTTGTAAGCATATTTTATTAAACCAACAGCTGTCGTATATTGAGGCTCTCTTACTCCAATATAATCAGGTATTGCTATGCGAACTCTATTTTGCAATATCACCTGGGCAAGTTCCAGTACGCCTTGCATATTTGCGATTCCTCCGGTCAACACATACCCGCCAGGCAAATTATTAAAGCCTTTCCGTTTCATTTCATGTAAAATCAAGTCAAAGATTTCTTCTAATCTTGCTTCGATTATGTCCGAAATTTCAAGCTGGTTAAATTGTTGATGCTGATCGCTTCCGATAATCGGAACACTGAAAACTTCATCTTCTGAAGCTTCATCATAGAAAGCATGTCCATTTTTAATCTTTATTTTTTCCGCATCCTCGGTAGAGGTACATAAAACCTTTGACAGATCATTTGTAATATGATCTCCGCCTACCGGCAAAACACTTGTTGATTTCAAATGACCTTGTTCGAAGACCGCCAAAGTCGTTGAACCGCCGCCAAGGTCAATTAAGGCCACACCGAGATTTTTTTCATCCTTTGACAAGGCAAAGGAACCGGCTGCGAGCGGCTGAAGGGTTATATCTAGAATTTCCAGACCTGCCCGTTCAACACATCTAAGTGTATTATGCAGAATGGTTTTAGAACCGGTAATAATGGTCCCTTCCATTTCTAAACGGACGCCAATCATTCCACGCGGATCATTAATTTCATCAAGTCCATCGACAATAAATTGTTTGGAAACTACCCCGATAATTTCTCTCTCGGGCGGAATGGAAACCACTTGGGCCGCATCGATCACCCTTAGAACATCATCATTGGTAATTTCTCGATTTGGACTAGAAACGGCGACAACCCCATGACAAGGCTGAAGCATGACATGATTCCCCGTGATTCCGACAATAACCTGTCTGATTTCCATCCCAATCATTCTTTCTGCCTGCTCGATTGCTTTCTTTATTGAATGAACGGTTTCATCTATATCTACAATTGATCCTTTACGCAAACCTTCCGACTTTACATTCCCGACACCAATTATATTTAATGCGTCATTGACCATTTCACCAATGATAACTTTTACACTGGATGTACCGATGTCAAGACTAACATATATTTCATTGCTGTTCATTCTTTGGCACCTCCTTTAGCATTCCTTCAGTCGAACAACAATTTTATTTTGTTCAAGAACAGATTCAATTACATATCTTATAAAATTATTCGTCACAACTAAATGATTCCCTTTAAAATTCGTCAACTTTTTTCTAATTTTTCTTTGTTAGATGACCATTTTGCAATTAAAATTCTTCGAATAACAGCAATATTTTGAAATAACCTGACTCCAAAAGCAAATACTGCCGCTAAATACAAGTCTACACCAAGATGGACACCTAGAAAAGCTAAACTTGCTGCTAAGATTATATTAAAAAAGAAACCCGAAACAAATACTTTTTCATCATAAATATTTTGCAGATTTGCCCGAATCCCGCCAAACAAAGTATCCAAAGCAGCGAGAACTGCGATCGATAAATAATTTGAATATTCTTCGGGGATTCGGACTTCTGTAGATAATCCGAGAACAGTTCCAATGATTAATCCAAGTATGGGAAGCCACATCAATGATTGCCTCCTTCATTCCCTTTAACCGGCTCCATATAACGAATACGTATTGGATTTTCATAAGCAGGAACCGTCACTTTTGTTTTGGGCGAAGATACGATTAATCTTAAATTTTCAACATAAAACTCTTCAATTGACTTAGATACCTTCATGCGATTATACAGTTTTTCCGCAGTATCGATACTGTCGACAACTACTTTTACTTCTATTGGCAGACTGTTAATTGTATGTCCGTCAATTTTTGTTTGGCCATTGATATCACGAATAACGGTAGTGTTAATAACTCTTTGTCCGTCAATCGAAACAAATTTCGCCTCATACATATTTAATTCATTCAATAATCTTTGTAAAAGATCTGGAGGAACCTCCCTGGTTACAGGAGCCCCTAATTCAATTTCCTCAAGAGCAGGTTCAATTTTTAAGGTAATACCGGGATCTGTAACTTTGGTTAAACCGGCTTCTACCTTTAATTCATTCAATGTTTCCTTAAGGACTTGTTCCTTACTTTGCTTATGTTTTGATTCATATGCAGTCAATTTTTCCTCATTTGAACGAATTTCACTTAAGAGTGCCGACTCCAGTTCCTTCTCCTTCAACAAATCTTCACGAATTTCCCATATATCTCTTGTATCACGATCTACCGGTTTTTTAATCGTTTGAAATTGAATCGCAATCATAAAACCGATGATGGCCATGATTAAAGTAAAGCTTAAGTTTTTTTGAGGTTTGTCCACTTTTTTCACCTAACCTTTTATAAGAAAAGCGCAAGCGCCTTGGTCAGCCTCAGGCATAGCACAAACCAAGCCGGCCGAAAGGTTGTTCTTTAACCTTTTGGACGGATTGGCTTGTGACCTCGAGGGGCAGGACGCTTGCGCTGGACAATTCTCGAAGTCGACATTTTCTTTCTTATCTTAAAATATTAAAATGTGGACATACTTAAGAGCTTAATTTCCCAAAATCGGATTCATAGTAATTTCATCATTTTCTTCGAGGGTAAACACAATATTATCATTCACAAGCTGATCCTTTACCCCTCCGGTAAGATTCAATGCCGCAGACAAAACATCAGGGTCGCCGATTGCCGTAATTACAAATGGTGCCGGATGTTGCACACCATCAACCGTAATAACAGGACCATTGCAATTTATGTAGGAATGACTAGTTAATCTTTGCCCATTGATGGCAATAGCCGCTGCACCCGAAATGTATAATTCGTTTACTACTTTAAATACATGAAATTCATGTACTAAATAATTATTGACATTTGTCACTTTTGGATCATAAGCACCGTCGGCCAGGGCTACTTTGACCCCTTTGCCTTTCACCTTTACCTTTCCTAAAAACATTCGGTATTTCTCAGCATCCTCAGCAAGGTTATAAAAAGCTTTAGCTTCTTTTGAAAGATTTTTTTCATTCTCAAGAACCAAATTTTGTTTTTTAGCCAATTCCTTTTCCAGCTTCCTGTTTGTTACCTTTTGTGCATTCAACTGGTTTCTTAAATCAAGGGTTTTCTCCCACTGCCGGTCTGAAAGCTCTCGCGTATCCCTTTGCTTTTCTTTTTGAGTTAAATGATATGAGAAGGCAATCATATACCCAAGCACTAAACACACAAGAGACAAAATTACATGATTACCCTTGACCTTTATCCTTTTCACTTTTTTGTTCCTCCGTCTTTGTATCATATGCCTTGAAATATGAGCCAACTTCCAAGTCAATTACACCTTTTTTATTTGGATCTAATTGGCTTACGATTGAAGGATAATGCACCATTTTTTCTGAAAAACTTCTTAAAGTTGCACTCACTTCGAAACCATCATTCATAAATAAGGAAATATGATACTTGTCCGTTTTTTTCGGAGTAGAGTGGATTTCAGATATGGAATTGACAATTTCGTCAGGAAGACGTTTTAGGCCATCCACCATTTCATTTAAGATAGGACCTTCTTTGAAATCAAAAAGAATCGGAGAATTGCTTGGAAATTCTTTAAACGATTTCCCTTTTAGTATGATTCCATTTTCCATAATAGGGTAATAGAATCCATCATTTTTTAGATAGGCTATTCGTTTATGCTCTTGGATGGTAATATAGATTGTGTTTGGCCACCCAATTTTAACGTTTGCTTTCTTAATTTCAGAGAGTTCCATTAATTTTTTGGAAATTTCCTTGTCATTAACCTTCCAAATATTCGTATTGTTCGTGACCCCAGTTTTCTTAATGATTTCCTTGGTAGAATACAGGTCATTTCCTTCTACTGAAATCCTTTTAACATGGCTTAATGGTGATTGCACATAGGCAATCACTGCAATTAATGTAAAAAACAAAAATAGGAGGAGAATAAGCCTTCTGTTTGCTTTTCGTCGTCTTTGCTCTTTTAACTTAGGTATTCTATCCTCTAAAGCAACAACATTCCCTTTATCCATTTCCTACCTCCCACAAAGAAAAGCGCAAGCGCCTTGATTTGCCCTTCGAGGTCACCCAAAAGAACAACTATAAGCTTGTCCAAACAAAACCAAGTAAATAATTTTAAAGATCTGTAAAGTGAAAACAACGGCACGAAAAATCATGCCGTCATTCTTTTTCTTCCGTTTTTTTCTATATATGATTAGTAATTATATCACAATATTTGTCATTCGCACGAAAAATTCTTGCTAGTAATAGGGAATAAATTTTGGTATTTAGGACTTTTTTAGTTTTTATTTTCGTCCGATGATTTCAACCTCTGTTTCCATTTTAATTTCATATAAACTATAAATGGTGTCTTTTACAAACTGAATTAAAGCAAGGACATCCCCTGCTGTAGCATTTCCAGCGTTAACAATAAAATTTCCATGCATTTCTGAGATTTTGGCCCCGCCAATGGTATATCCCTTTAACCCCGCCACTTCGATTAACTTTCCAGCATAGTTTGGAAGAGGATTTCGAAAAATACTGCCAGCGCACGGAAAATTCCATGGCTGTGTTTCTTTACGGTAATCCTTATTTTTTTGCATCTGTGCAACAATGCCTGTTTTTTCACCGGCTTGAAGCTTGAAAACAGCCTCCATCACAATTCCCGGACGTTTCTTTTGCAGTACAGAAGTCCGATAGGTAAATTCCATCTCTTCGTTCGTAAGCCATTCCATCGTTCCATCTTCAAAAAGAATTAGGGCTTTCGTTAATATTTTACTAATATCCGACCCATGTGCGCCTGCATTCATATATACAGCACCACCGACAGACCCAGGAATTCCACTTGCAAATTCAAGGCCAGTAATGCCCATTTTGCTAATTTTTGTGGCTAAACTTACAAGAGAATATCCGCCTCCGACTGTAATCTCAGAACCGTTAACAGTGAGCTGATCTAAACCGGAACCTAACTTTATCACAACACCTTCAATTCCCTTATCGGAAACTAAAAGATTGGAACCCCGTCCTATTGCCCTCCATGGCAAATGTTGTTTACGAATTACTTCCATAACTTTTATTAAATTTTCAGTTGAGGAGGGTTCTATAAACAAATCCGCCGGGCCACCAATTTTGATGGTGGTATGGTTAGCCAGCAGTTCATTTTGTTTCACCTTTCCAATGTTTAATTCTTGCAATTGTGTTATCAATCCGTCCACTTAATCACCCTAACTTTCTATACCTTTTTATTCAATTTATGCTAAAAGTGAATTTGGGCTACCTTTGTTTTTCGTTTCTCAGTTTTTTTATCAAATCATAGAGCCGGTTCGCAGAATCTGGGACGCCAATTTTTTTTGCCTTATTCTTCATCTCTTTAAGTTTTTCTTTATTTAACAAAATCTGGTCAATGCTTTCAACAAGACTTTTATTATTTAAATCTTTTTCCAGCAATATTTTTGCTGCGCCATTTTCACTTAATGATCTTGCATTTTTTTCCTGATGATTATTGGTAACATATGGACTTGGTATAAGAATGCTTGGAATCCCAAGAGAGGTCAGTTCTGCTAACGTGGTAGCACCTGCTCTGGAAACAACGAGGTCAATTCCTGCAAGTACTTCAGGCATATTATGGATAAACGGTTTGATCATGACATTACTGGGATTGCCGATTAACTCCACTTCCTTTTTAACATCCTCAAAATGTACATCACCAGTTATATATAGAACCTGATAGGTTTTACTTCCAAAATCAGATAATGATTTCACCACAGCATCATTTATTGGTTTTGCTCCGCGGCTGCCGCCAAAAATAAGGACGGCTGGTGTTGTTGTACTTAAACCGACAGATAATCGTCCCTTCACTCCATCATTGCCAATCACTTCAGATGCCCGTGGGTTTCCTGTGTAAACAACCTTTTCCAATGGAAAATATTCTTTCGCTTCCTCAAAGCAGATGGCGATTTTATTCACATATCTGCTTAAGAATTTATTAGTTAAACCGGGAACACTGTTTTGCTCATGAATGATGGTGGGAATCCCAAGTTTGGCTGCCGCATAAACCACCGGACCGCATACATAGCCCCCTGTTCCAATTACAACGTCAGGCTTAAATTCTTTCAGTATTTTTTTACTGTTTCTCGTTCCTTTGAGGAATCGAAAAATCGTTTTAATATTTTCAAAAGAAATTTTTCTTCTGAATCCTGTAATATGAATAGATTTAAAAGGGATATTTGCTTTTGGGACAAGGCTACTTTCTAAACCGTTTTTCGTTCCTATATATAAAAATTCCGCATCTTTAGCCTGTTTTTGAATTTCTCTTATAAGAGCGAGTGCCGGGTAAATATGTCCTCCCGTTCCACCGCCGCTAACAACGATTTTCATAGGTACACCTCATTAATGATTGCTCACACTTAATTACCTTCCTCATTCTACTATAAAAATGAATAAAATAAAGTAAATGAAAACAGAATGTTAGAGAAATGTAATGAAAACTCGCCGATTGGCGAGCCGTAAGTCGAAGACAGAGGCGTAGTTGCACTTATGCGTAATAGGGAAGTATAAACTTGAAAAAGTTTATACTTCCCTATTAGCGAAAAATACCCTGTATTCAACAGGGTATTCAATATCTTGAATAACGGCTAATATTTAAAAGAACACCAATGGCCATTAACATTAAGGTCAAAGAGGACCCACCGTAGCTTAAAAATGGTAATGTAATACCTGTAACAGGCATCAGCCCTGTTACTACGCCGATATTAATCATGACTTGGATGGCAACCATGGCAATAATTCCAACGGCCAGAAAGCTTCCATACAAATCCGGAGCACCGAGCGCAATTCGAATCCCCCTCCAGAGGAGTAATGCAAACAGCAATAAGATAAAGGATCCGCCAATAAATCCCAGCTCTTCAGAAAGGATTGCAAAGATAAAGTCTGTTTGCGGTTCCGGCAAGTAGAAAAACTTTTGCCGGCTTTGACCAAGACCTAGCCCAAACAATCCGCCCGGACCAATTGCAAGGAGAGACTGGATAATTTGAAAACCACTTCCCAGCGGGTCTGACCATGGATCGAGGAAAGATGTAATCCGCTTAATACGATAGGGTGCTGATGCAATTAGCCCAACAAAACCGGCTACACCCATCAGCCCTAAAAAAGTAAAGTGACTAATTCGGGCACCGGCAACAAAAATCATTACAACACAGGTACCCATCATCACCGTACCCGTTCCAAGGTCAGGCTGCAGCATAATCATCGCAAAAGCAATAAATGCAAGTCCAAGTGATGGGATAAGCCCTTTTTTGAAGGAGGTAATGAATTTCTGCCGTTCCGACAAATACTTTGCTAAAAAAGCAATCATGGCAAGTTTCATAAATTCAGAAGGCTGTATCGAAAATGCCCCCACACCTATCCAACTTCTTGAACCATTTCTAACATTACCGATCCCGGGAATTAAAACAAGAACCAATAAGACAAAACAAACGATTAATATTGTTTTGGCCCATGTTCTCCATGTCCAGTAGTTGATATTCATGATGAAAAACATCGCAGCGATTCCAACAGCAGCAAAAAGGGTTTGTCTTTTTGCAAAGAAGAAAGAATCATGAAATTTATATTCTGCCCATACAGCGCTGGCACTGTATACCATGATTAGCCCTACAGCTAGAAGCGTGAAGGTTACAATCATCAAAATGAAATCGGGGGTTGTTCTCTTTGTCGGCACCACTAAACACCTCAACTACCAGTTTTAGGGCTTGTAATGAACCTTGGTGGAGAACAATGATTGTCTAGCTCCAGTGCACGTAAAAAGGACGCTGGAACTTTTCTGTGGACAAGCCCTTACTTAAGCTTATGCACCGCTTCGATAAAAATGTCTCCCCTAACTTCAAAAGTTTTAAATTGATCCCAGCTGGCACATGCAGGAGATAACAAAATCACATCGCCTGATTCAGAATGCTGAAAAGCTACAGGCACGGCTTCCCCAACATTATCGACACGCTTGATTATTTTTATTCCCGTCTCTTTGGCAACACGTTCGAGTTTAGGTGCAGTTTGACCAAATGTAATTAACACTTTAACATTCTTTAAATATGGAATAAGTTCATCAAATTCATTACCTCTATCCAAACCGCCGGCCAATAAAATAACCGGAGTTTGGAAAGCCTTTAATGCAGTAATGGTCGCCAATATATTGGTCGCTTTTGAATCATTATAAAATTTACGTCCGTTGATTTCCCTAACATACTGCAGGCGATGCTTTACCCCAGCAAACGTTTTGAGCACTTCTTGAATGGATTGATTATCTACCCCTGAGAGCTTGGCTGCGACAAGCGCAGATAGGATATTTTCCAGATTATGTATACCCGGCAGAGCGATATCCTTCACTTGCATCACTTTTTCCCCGTTATAACAAATCCATTCATCACAAAGATATGCGCCTTCTGATAATTGGCTTTTTGTTGAAAATGGAATAATTTTAGCTTTGGAATTACGGGCAATTTCCATTGTATCTTCTTGATCGTAATTAACAATTAAATAATCAATTTCTGTTTGATTTTTGGTTATATTTGCTTTCGCCTTGATATATTCTTTTCTTGTTCCATGGTAGTCCAAATGTGCATCGTATATATTTGTTATAATCGCAATTTTAGGAGCGAATGTCTTAATCCCCATTAACTGAAAGGAAGATAACTCGATGACAATCGTATTTTCCTTTGTTGTTTCTTCCGCCACACCTGAGGCAACTGTGCCAATATTTCCGGCAATCAGCGGCTGTTTTTTTCCTTCTTTCAACATTTCATAAACAAGGGTGGTCGTTGTTGTTTTTCCATTTGTTCCAGTAATTCCAATAAACGGTGCTTCGGAAATTTGGTAAGCAAGTTCTACCTCAGTAATAACCGGAATGCCTTTTTCTAAAGCCCCTTCGATGATTGGGTTGCTATACGGGATTCCAGGGTTTTTGACTATCAATTCAAACCCCTCATCAAGAAGTTCTACGGGGTGTTCACCACAAATGACTTTAATCCCTTCTTCCAACAATCCACGTGCTTCCGGGTTTTCCGATAATGGCTTTCGATCGTTTACAGTTACAAACGCCCCAAGCTTATGTAAAAGTCGTGCTGCTGTTACCCCGCTTTTTGCCAGTCCAAGTACGAGAATTTTTTTATGTCGATATGTTTCAACCTGTTTCAATTACAACCACACCTCGATATAGATTCCAAGAATCGCTAATATTAGTCCAACACTCCAAAAAGTCACTACAACCCGCCATTCAGACCAGCCGACTAACTCATAATGGTGATGTAATGGGCTCATTCGGAATATCCGCTTCCCTGTAGTTTTAAAGGAAATGACCTGAAGAATAACCGATAATGTCTCAATAACAAAAACACCACCGATAATGATTAGCAAAATTTCATGCTTGGTTAAAATGGAAATAGCCGCTATTGCCCCGCCAAGTGCTAGCGAACCGGTATCTCCCATAAAAACCTTTGCAGGATGCGCATTAAAAACTAAAAATCCTAAGACTGCACCAACAATCGCAACGGAAAAAATTGCTACCTCCACCTGTGATTGATTCCAGGCAAGAACGGCATATGCCCCGAAAGCGATTGCCGCAGTTCCGGAAACTAAACCATCTAGTCCATCCGTTAAATTAACTGCATTGGAAAAACCTACGAGCCAAAAAATAATGAAAAAGACAAAAAACCAGCCTAAATCAAAGGAATAATTCCAGAAAGGCAAAGTGATTTCCGTTGGAAAGCCATTTTGTTTATAAACAAAATAAAAAATAACCGATATAATAATTTGTCCTAAAAGTTTTTGTTTGGAGGTTAAGCCTAAATTCCGCTTTAAAACCACCTTAATAAAATCATCGAGAAAACCAAGCAAACCAAAGCCGAACGTTACAAGTAAAAGTAAATACGTTTTCACGGTTGGCGCGGAAAACTTTCCTGTCATCACTAAAGTAGTAATAATAATTGAAAATAAAATCATAATTCCGCCCATTGTTGGCGTTCCCGTTTTCTTTAGATGGGATTGCGGTCCCTCTTCGCGAATGCTTTGTCCAAATTTCAACCTTCTTAAGAAGGGAATAAAAATGGGAGAGAGCAATACGGAAATAAGAAATGACATGATGATTGTAAATAAGATTACCTGCTCCAGCATTTTATCCCTTCCTTTCTTGACTTGCCGCATTGGATTTATCAGATAATTCATTCAACATAGCAGCAATATCATATGTTTCGTTATTTTTGTTAAGAATTTTTTTATTTAAGATATCAAATTTTGTTATATTCATTGTCTTTTCTGTTTCTCCATCTAATTTTTCTATATATTGTTTCAAAATTAACCGTACCGCTCCTCCCGGATCTTCCGCAAGAAATACCGGAAAGTGATTTGGAGTGTAGCGGGGCAGCATTTTTCCTTTCTGCCATATTGCAGCAATTGCTCCATTGACAAGCGCCTCTTTTAGGTCACCTGATTCCTCACTAAGGGGTACAAAAATCCCCTTGGGCTGATTTGCACTTGCTTGGTCCGTTACCGTGTAAAACATAAGATTGGCATCATGAGCTCCCCGGATTTCATGAATGAAATTCGCAATATCTTTATAAACTAAATACATCTCCTATCTCCCCTTGATTGCATCTCGAGCCACGAGCCGATCATCAAAATCATAAACATTGTTCCCTATAATTTGGTACGTTTCATGTCCTTTACCTGCGATAAGAATCACATCACCTTCTGACGCACGTTCAACTGCTGCTTCAATTGCTTGTTTTCTGTCGGGTATTACTTCGAATTTTAAGCCTTGTACACCGGATACCATATCATTAAGAATACCCTTAGGATTCTCGCTTCTTGGATTATCGGATGTAAAAATCGGGTCTGTGGCATATTGGCAGGAGATTTTAGCCATCAATGGTCTTTTTGTTCGGTCCCTGTCACCACCGCACCCTACAACTACAAAGATTTTTTTTCGCGCAAACTGCCGGACTGTTTTTAAAACATTCTCCAAGCTATCTGGAGTATGGGCATAATCAACGATGATTGTAAAGTTTTGACCTTTATCAACTAGTTCAAATCTTCCTGCCACTCCTTTAATACTTTCAATAGATTGGATAATTTGAGATATTGGTACACCTGATACAAGTGATGCCGAAACGCCGGCTAAAACATTATAAACATTGAATTTCCCTAATAGCTGAATTTTAACCGGGTATTGATCCTGATTGATGATTAAATCAAAGCTTGTGCCAAAGGATTTCATTTGAATATTTTCCGCCCGGATATCCGCACGATTGGTAATCCCATATGTAATGACATGCGCAGCAGTAGATTTTTCGAACAAAACGGATGCAGATTCATCAGCATTTAGAATGGCGAATTTCGGTTTATTTTTTTCAAAGGTATTTCCCAGCTGAGAAAATAGAAGGCACTTCGCTCGATGATAGTCTTCCATTGTTTTATGATAATCAAGATGGTCCTGGGAAAGGTTGGTAAAAACAGCAACATCATAGTCACAGCCATGAACCCTTCCCATATCTAATGCATGGGAAGAAACCTCCATTACGGCCATTTCAACACCTGCAATGACCATTTGACGAAAGTTTTTCTGCAGGGTAAGACTATCTGGAGTCGTGTTTTTTGTTTCGATTGTCCGGTTGCCT
The DNA here is from genome assembly GCF_001866655.1 of Bacillus sp. MUM 116. Classification (GTDB taxonomy): domain Bacteria; phylum Bacillota; class Bacilli; order Bacillales; family Cytobacillaceae; genus Neobacillus. The sequence goes on from NZ_MLYR01000046.1 coordinate 116,284, forward strand.
ATTTTTGTATACATTGTACCAATCAGACCCGTTTTTCGGCCTGCATCTGAAAAGATTTTTTCAATTAAATGGCTGGTTGTGGTTTTTCCATTCGTACCGGTAATACCGATTAAATGCATTTTTTTCGATGGCTGCCCGTAGAAAGCATCGACGAGAACAGCCATAGCCCGGGTGGTATTCTTTACTAAAATGACCGGAACATCAAGCGGGAGCGTTTTTTCAGCTAAAATAGCTGCAGCACCATTTTTAACGGCATCTTCTGCATAGTCGTGTCCATCCACGGTGTACCCTTTGATACAAATAAATAAGCTTCCTTTTTGCACCTTACGGCTATCATTTTCAATTGAAAAAATTTCCGGATTTGCGCCCGAATACGGGACTAATGAATGCAAATATTCAAGGAGATTTAATAGCTTCATTTTTCACTCAAATCCTCTCATGACTAAGAAGTACATAGCTGCTTTGTCAGAAGACCCTAAGAAGTTTCATCTTATTACAATGCAAGCGTCCTGCCACTCAATTACTATCCTGCTCCTGCGGCAAAGAATATTCAAGGAAGTACTGGTCACCTCGTCGCATGCCTGCAAGGATGAAAATTCAGTGATGTTGGCTGATCGAGGCGCTTACGCTTTTCCTATTTTACATGAAATTAAAACCAAATTCCATTCTACCATTAATTGCAGCGGAAAAATAGGCGGCAGAATACATATTCCAGCCGCCTACCCCATTACTTTTATATCTATTCACCATTCCCAAAATAAAGTCTAATTTTCGAACCTTCTTTTAATTTTGTTCCCGGAGCAGGAGATTGCCTTACCACTACATCCCCTTCACCGCTCGCATCAATTTTCAAATTAATCATTTGCTCACCAATTTCACTCTTTGTCATTCCAACAAAATCAGGCAGTTCGATAACAGGGACATCATCCCAAGCCTTTTTCTTCTCAATTTGGTTTTTGCGAGGCTCAACGCCCATGGCACGCAGGCTGTCCTTCATAATATTTCCAACAATCGGCGCCGTTACTTGTCCCCCGAATTGAACAACGCCCTTCGGATTATCAACAGCCACATAAACTACAAGCTGCGGGTCATCAGCAGGTGCAAAGCCAACAAAGGAGAGAATATAATTATTTTCTAAATAACGGCCATTTTGTGCTTTTTGTGCTGTACCGGTTTTACCACCAATCCGATAAGAGTCAACAAACGCCTTTCCCCCAGTCCCTTGAGCAACAACACTTTCAAGTGCTTCGCGGACCTTTTTAGACGTTGCTTCGGAAATCACTCTTCGTTTTGCCACAGGTGTATTTCTCATCACCACTTCATTTGTTAGAGGATCAAAAATCTCCTTTGCAATATAGGGCTTATAAAGTATTCCACCGTTAACAGCCGCTGCAACCGCTGTAACCTGCTGAATCGGAGTCACCGATACTCCCTGACCAAAAGCAGTAGTTGCCAATTCTACCGGACCAACCCGATTCATATTAAATAAAATCCCTGTTCCTTCACCTTGTAAATCAATTCCTGTCTTTTGGCCAAAACCAAAATTCTTAATATATTTAAACAAGGTATCTTTACCCAACCGTTCTCCCAGTTCAACAAATCCCGGGTTACATGAATTTTGCACAACCTGTAAAAATGTTTCATCGCCATGACCGCCGCGTTTCCAACATCTGAGTCTTGCACCCGCCACCGTTACATATCCAGGATCATGGAAATGCTCCTTCTCCAAATTCACTTTTCCTTCTTCCAAAGCAGCAGCAAGGGTAATAATTTTGAAGGTAGAACCAGGTTCATATGTTGACCACACAGGAAGGTTCCGGTTATATACTTCCTGAGGGACATTTCTAAAATTGGAGGGATCAAAAGTAGGGCGGCTGGACATTCCTAATATTTCCCCATTATTCGGATTCATTGCGATGGCAATAATTCCATCTGGATTATATTTAGCCTCGGCAATATCTAATTCCCGTTCCATAATGGTTTGGATTTTCGTATCAATGGTTAATTGTAAATCAAGACCATTTTTGGGTGCTTCATAATCATCCGGCATATCGTTCATCCGTTTTCCTTTTGCGTTGGCATAAAATTTTACAGCTCCCCGCTCCCCGCTTAGTTCCTTGTCATAATACTTCTCAAGTCCCATCAACCCCTGGTTGTCCACTCCAGCAAAGCCAAGAACATGGGAAAGATAGCTTCCAAACGGATAATGGCGTTTAGAATCTTCACCTATATAAATTCCATCAAGACCTAATGCCCTTATTTCTTTCGCCTTTTCATGGGAAATTTTCCTACCCTCTTTGACTCTGACAATCGATTGTCCCTGGGTAATTTCCTTATAAGCCTTTTCCTTTGTAATATTTAACACGGAGGCAAGTTTTTCGGCTGTTTCCGCAGGGTTGCTAATTTGTCTTGGAACAACCCAAACGGTTGGAGCACTGATATTTGTTGCTAATGGGACCCCATTTCGGTCGACTATCTCTCCACGTTCAGGCTCAAATGGGATATTCCTGCTCCATGAATCTTTGGCACGATTGGTCAACATATCGCCAAGAAAAAACTGTACATACCCAAGTCTGACATCAATAATTAAAAAGACAAGTATTCCAACGAAAAGTGCAATCATTAACCGTTTACGGACAGTTACATTTGAAACACGCATACTTTGAACGAGCCTCCTTTGTGTGGTCGTTCCATTTATATGCTTGTACAATTGCGAATAGACCGTAAGGAAAAAGAAAACTCGCCCACTAAAAATGGGCGAGTTTTCTAATCGCTAGGAGTTTGATCAGAATTTTTTTCTTGTCCGGTATTCCCTATGTTTTTTGACTGCTGTTCCGGAGATTGCAATTGAACGATCAGATTTTCTCCCGATTTTAATGGAGAACCAGGAGTAAGATTCTGTTTCACGACATAACCACTGCCCGCAACATTAAACTTTAAATCAGCTATTTCTGCAAGTTGCATAACATCCCGTAGTGACCAACCCGTCATATCAGGAGCAATCAAATCACCACTAGTTCCTAATAATACTTTTTCACCTTCTAATATCGTTGTTCCAGCCTTTGGAAGCTGCATGGTTACATCTGGTCCCTTTCCGAGAACAATTGGATTAAATCCTTGACTTTTTAAATCTTTGACGGTTTCCGTTACCGAAGCTCCGGAGAAATCACCAATCTTAACAGAAGTGGATTTTTCCAATTTGGAAGGGCGGATATTTAAGTATTGCAAACTATTTTTCATCACCGGATTAAAGATCTCCGAAACAGGGCGGGAGCCCAATTCATAGTTGTCAATTTGCGGCTGCTGCACGGCAACATAAACAATTAATTTCGGATCATTTTTTGGTGCCATCCCTAAAAAGGAAAAAATATAATTCTGTTGCCCTGTTAAATATCCACCCCCATTAGGGTTTGGAATATTCGCAGTACCTGTTTTACCAGCAACACTATAGCCATCAATCTTGTACCGATGTCCTGTTCCATTTTTAGAAGTAACAACCGTTTCAAGATAATCTCTGACTGTTTTCGCTGTTTGTGCTGTTATTGGTGTGCCAGCGACTTCGGTTTCTGTCTGTTTAATTACTTTTCCAGTATCATGATTTACAATTTTATCCACCACGTGCGGCTTCATCATTTTCCCGTCATTGGCAATAGCTGTGGCTGCTTGAATTAGTTCTATTGGTGTAACGGCAGTCCCTTGACCAAACGCTGTAGTTACTTTTTCGATTGGGTAATTAAATTGAATTCTTCCTGCTGCTTCATTTGGAAGGTCAATTCCTGTCGGCCGGTCAAAGCCAAATTTGCTTAAATACTCCCTGAATTTCTCAAAGCCCAATTTCTCATCTGCAATCTTGGCAAAGGCTACATTCGATGAACGCTGCAAACCTTCTAAATACGAAATGGTTCCCCACCCCGAATAATTATGGTCATGTATCGCAGGTGACCGAGGTGAAACTTGATAAGAACCCGATTTATACTTTTCATTCGGATTAAAGACTCCTTCATTTACAGCCGCAGCAAGGGTAAAAATCTTCATTGTCGACCCCGGCTCATAAGAAGTTTCAATTGCCTCGTTATGCCAGCCGTCCGTAATCCCTTCTTTCGTTTTCGGATCAAAGGACGGACGCTGTCCCATTGCTAAAATATCACCCGTTTTTGGATCCGCAACAATCGCGATAATTTTTTTCGGCTTATATTTCTTTGCCACATTATTCATCGCATCTTCTAAAAATGTTTGGATTTTCTGATCAATTGTTAAATAAACATCATCCCCATCCTTGGCCGGAGAAATGTTTTCCTTTTTATCTGGGAGAATATAGCCCCATAGGTCACTTTCATAATTTAGTTTTCCATTTGTTCCAGTTAAATAATTGTTTAGCGTTTTTTCAATCCCCATTTGTCCAACCATTTTATACGATTTATCTTTTTGTTCAACTGGATCCGTATACCCTACTAAATGGGAGGCAAATATTCCGTTTGGATAGAAACGTTTCATTTGCGGAATGAAGGTAATCCCTGGAAGCTTTAAATCCTCAATTTTCCTTTTCGTTTCAATCGAAATATCTTTCCCTGCCCGGCCAAATTCAACCTGGAACATATTTGGTTGGTTTAATCTTCTATAAATCTCCGTTTCATCCATATTAATGTATTTTGCCAATTCCATCGCTGTTTTCTGAGGGTCCGTGACATGCATTGGATGCTTCGGGTCCGTCGTCATCTTTTTACTTAAAATGGCCAAAAGTGAATAGGAAGCTGTGTCTTCTGCGACAACTTCTCCATTTCGATCATAAATAATCCCTCTTGTGGCTTCGAGTGTTCCTGTTCGTGTATATTTTTTCATTGCCTTGGCCGCAAGCGGCTGCCCGGCAGCTTCACCGGATATTTCAATTGAAAAATAGCGGAAAAGTAATACAAAAAAGAGCAGGCCGAATATTACAAATAAACAGGCTGCTCCAACATTCATATAGGGCTGTTTCTTAATCATTTTTGCACAACCTTGACGTTATTTTCATTTAAAACGAGTCCCATTTCCTTTGCTTTTTCATAAATACGTTCATACGTACTTAGTTCGCTTACTTGAACTTTTAAGTCATTATTTGCTTTCTTTTGCATTTCAATCGTGGATTCAGATTCTTGAATCGCTTTATTCACCTGCCAAATTTGCGCTTGATTCGAAATCATGTGAATGGCTCCGAAACAAACCATACCGGCAAACGCTATACCGAGTACCTTCTCCCCGGGTGTGAGCCAGGACTTTTTAACTATTACTTTCGGTTTTGCTTGAATCGATTCTGAAACTTGTTGCTGCTCTTGATATTTCCTGGCAAGATTACTCAAATTTTTCCCCTCCAGCTATTTTTTATATTTTTTCTGCGATTCGAAGCTTCGCAGATCGGGCACGATTGTTTTGTTCGAGTTCTTCTTCAGATGGAAGAATTGGTTTTCGAGAGATTAATTTTAATGTTGGTTTGTACTGATCTGGAATAATCGGTAAACCATGGGGTAAATCAGGGGCTGTGCTCGCCTTTTTAAATGCCGCCTTACAAATCCGGTCCTCTAGCGAATGGAAAGTAATCACACTGATTCTTCCTCCCGGATTTAAAATGTCAATTGCTTGGTTTAATGACTGTTCAAAAACGGATAATTCGTCGTTTACGGCAATTCTTATCGCCTGAAAAATTCTTTTGGCTGGATGTCCGCCTTTTCTCCGAGCCGGCGCAGGGATTGCGTCCTTTATTATTTCAACCAATTCAGCTGTTGTCTCAATTGGTCTGGATTCTCGTGCTGTTTCAATTTTCCTTGCGATTTGCTTAGAAAATTTCTCTTCACCATAGCGAAAAAAGATTCGGACTAAATCTTCATAATCCCAATGATTAACGACATCATAGGCCGAAGTGTGTGCTTCAAGATCCATTCTCATATCCAATGGGGCATCATGATGATAGCTGAATCCTCTTTCCGGTGTGTCTAACTGTGGGGATGAAACCCCTAAATCATAAAGAACACCATCAACTTTCCTGATTCCTAAGGCTTCGAGTTCATCCTTTAAATGTAAAAAATTACTTTTAATAATGGTCAATTTTTCTAGATTAGGCGATAACTTTTCCTTCGCATGAGCAATCGCCGCCTCATCCTGGTCAAAGGCATATAGTTTTCCCTCGGAACCTAATTTTGAAAGAATGAGGGAACTATGCCCTGCACCGCCTAGCGTACAATCAACATAAATACCATCCGGTTTAATATTCAGACCTTCTACAGCTTCGTTTAATAACACTGTTGTATGTTCAAACATTTTTCTAACCACCTTATCCAATCGAAACGATATATAATGAGTTATTTTCATATAACTTTTCCATTATATATCAAAGCCAATCATATTTTCTGCTATATCAGCAAAAGATTCTTCAGACTGGTCAAAATAGTCTTCCCAAATCTGTTTACTCCATATTTCAATTCGATTGGAAACACCGAGGACGACACATTCTTTTTCCAGTTTTGCATATTGAAGCAATGGGGCAGGAATATTAACTCTTCCTTGCTTGTCCAATTCACTTTCAGTGGCACCTGAGAAGAAAAATCGAGTAAATGCACGGGCATCTTTCTTGGTCAGCGGTAAACCTTTCAGTTTTTCCTCCAATACTTTCCACTCTGTTAATGGGTAACCAAACAAACATTGATCCAAACCTCTTGTGATAATAAACATTTCACCTAAATCATCACGAAATTTGGAGGGCACAATCAAACGGCCTTTGTTATCAATGCTGTGATGGTATTCACCCATGAACATAGCCCCTACCCCCACTTTCTATATAAAATGTACCACATTCCCCCACTTTCCTCCACTTATTTTTACTATTCGTTTTCAAGATTTAAAATCCCTTTAAAACTTGTAATTTTTCTCAAAAAAAAGAAACTTCACAAAACGGGAAGTTTCTACATTTTTATTATTTTATGTCGTCCATCAAACTCAAAGCTTAGTTCCATAATATTTCTAATTAAATCAAGTCCGTATTGATTTAAATAATAAAATATATTCCAAGTTCTTTCCTGCGGGAACCCGTCAGGTCTTAACGAAAGATCCACACGATTAAATTTGTTCAGGATGACATCATATTTTAATTTCACGGAATCCTCCAATTTCTTTTGCATGAATTCCAGTTCTTTAATGAGCTTGATCTCATTTTTCTTTAATAATGGAAGAAGGCCTTTATCAAGCTTGACAGTTTTCGCTTCAATCAATCGGTATTGCGACGTCAATTGTTCCTTTGCAGCCAAAAATAAATCTTCCGCTTCTTTATCTTTTACCGAGTCAAGGAACTGCTCTTTTTCCTTTGATGACCCCTTCGTTAAAACAGTAGACAAAGATAAATTTAATTCATCCAAGTCCGTTTCAATAGAACGATCGAGGAATGTAATATTCAGCCTTGGAACAATCGGTGGCATTTTCATATTAAACAATTCAAAAACAAGCTTTAATTCCGCCCAATATGAAATTTCTCCAGGGCCGGCAATAAAAGCAATGGTTGGAAAAAGCAATTCCTGCATTAAAGGTCTTGTCACCACATTATTGCTTAACTTTTCAGGTTCTGTCCCTGCAATCTCCATTAATTCATCCTTTGTTAGTGAGATGCTCCCACTCTTCCCCACAAATCGGTCTGTTTCCAAATTGTATTCGAGAAGAATTCTCTCATTCAATCTTTCATCGTAATAGAATAAATTTGCAGCCCGTTCATTTGCTTCAATTGTTATGGGATAACCCTTTTGACTGATTTCATTCTGCTGTTTTAATAACGAATAGGTAATCGAATTATGATGAATTATTTGCTCAGTCAAAAACTCTTTTTGAATCTGTCGGAAAAGCCGGTCTCCTGAATCAATAATTAATAAGCCGTAATCTTTAAACATCTCCATTACAATGTTTGCAAAAAAATCAACAAACGTAACAGATTTGCTTATTTGCTCCTCAGCAAATGCAATAAGCTTGTTGGTATGATTGGTTTCACCGAAGTTTTCAATTACATTTTGCACCCAGGCCAGACAGATGTCTTTATCCAAGTGAATATCAGAAACCATTTTCTTTTGAAAAACTTTCTCTGGATAAATCCATTTATCCACTCTTTTATCTACCGGAACAAAAACATGATTTACCTCTTGAAAGTCATGGTCCTCACCGGCAATCCAAAATACAGGGATTACAGGAACGCCTAGTTGACGTTCTTTTTGCTCAGCTAATTTAATGATGGAGATCACTTTATGTATCGAGTAAAGAGGTCCTGTTAATATGCCTGCCTGCTGCCCCCCTATGACAACCACGCTTTCAGGATTTAGCAGCTTTTCAAAAGATTTTTCCACCGCTTTCGATGAAGGATATCCCTTCATAAATCCCCTAATATGTTCAGTTAGTTTTTCACGGGGGAAACGACGATTTTTCAATTCTGTTAATCGATCCTGGTCATCAGATATTTGATTATATCGATAATGGAAAAATGTTTGTATATCAGCTGCCTGTTCCAAATAATTAGAAGCAAAGCGGTTTACAGCCGGTAAAGAGAGATTTAAAATCTCCATTAATGTACATCCTTTCTAATCAACCATATTCATTCCTTAAGAGTATAGCATTAACCACTGTTTTTCAAAAAAAACTTTGCTTATGAAAGTGAAACTTCAATCAGTGGGGGCTTTTTCCCACTGATTGTTAGTCCCGTTCTACTGTCTCTAATAACAAGGCTGACGCCCTGTTAAAGAGACAGTACGAACCCGATTGGTTCAACTAAGCCCCTGCTGACGCAGCGGCAAGTTTCACTGTATCTCACAAATCGGGCAGTTACGGGCAGTTGATCCCCCACTTAGCTAGGTTCCTCAAGTTCTTAAAATGGGGAGCTTACTGCACGTTAATGCAGGAGAAAATTCTTGAAAACGATATTTTTTTATGAGAAAAAGGTAAAAGTCAAGGCCCGATGAATCAACCCATAAAATGTAAGAGCCATGTAGGCAAGGAAAAAAAGGACAAAATTACATCTCCAAAATCCTTTTAACAACTTACCGAAAAGAATCTCACCTTTTATTTTCCAATGAACCACCACAAACGTCATCGCAATGAAAATCATTATTACTATTATGATCCAGAAAAACGATTTCCCCCAAATGGTAAGAATTAAAAAATGAACAGCAATAATAAACAAAACCGTCGTAAAATCCAATGCCTTATGGACAGATTTACGCTTATTCTTTGTTAGAAACCTGAAAAACATATAAGCAGCAATAAATCCAAATGGAGGTAGAACGAAAAAAACAGATAAAATTGTCGATAAAATGGTGATCATCGAAAATCACCAATTTTAAGCTCCTTACCCTTTATTAGGAAATAAAGACTTTCAACAAGTGGAGCATTCATCGACCCACTTCTTGCTTTTTCCAATAAAAAGCCTAATATGGCTTCCACTTCTGTTTTTCGATTTGCTTCAATATCTTTGAGCATCGAAGAACGATTGTCAGCCGTTTTATTGCAGATCTCAACTATTTTCTTGAAATGAGGTTCAGGTTTATCTAAATTTAAAAGAATTGAAATCTCATCAAATAAACGGACGACAGTCTGAAAATAAAATTCGTTTTTGATTAATTCACCATTTTTTACTCCAAGGATGGCAGTTAATGGATTGATCACTGCATTGGCAATTAGTTTATTCACCAACATTTCATAAAAATCATCCTTAATGACCATTGGAAATTCACATGGGACCAATGCAGTCAATTCCTTTAAAACGAAATGATCTCCGCGAAAAACTGCAACATTTGTGACACCCTCCCCATTATGGCTGACAGTATAAGCATTTTCCCGATATGCACCATGTTCAACCGAACCAATATAAACCTGCGGTCCCTTCAGGCTCTCCAATTGCTTTATATGGGCCATCCCGTTTTGTAAAAATAACAGTTTTTTCGGGGTTAATGATAAACTATTTATTCTATCAATAATCTCGGCTAGTTGATATCCTTTCACTGCAATAAAAGTTAAGTCTTCCGTCCCGTCCCATTTCGTTACCGGAAAAGCATCGACAAATGCTTGCGTTTCATTATTGTCCTTTTTTAAAATTATTCCGTTTTTTTCAATTGAGTGTGCCTGCTCTTCTGAACGAGTATAAAGTGTAACGTTAAAAACACGGCTCAAATAGGATGCAAATAATAATCCAAGCGACCCGGCACCAATAATTCCAATTTTCAAGAAAATCCCTCATTTTTTCACTTTTCTATTATTTTACCAAAAGCTTTTTCTCATGATAAGAAAAATCCCTTTTCACAAAAGCGAAAAGGGGCTGTTTTTATACAGGATAAACAGGATGTTTACGAACGCTGAATGCTAATTCTTTTGTTTCATAATAAGCTAAACGCTGAATTAATACATCGCGCAGTTCCTTCGGTGCAACGATTTCGTCAACAATTAACTCTGAGGCAAGCTTATAAATATCAATGCTTTCTTTATATTCCGTATGCTTTTCTTGTACAAAAGCGATTTTTTCTTTCGGGTCGACAATTTGGTTTATTTTATTAGAATAAACTGCATTTACAGCTGCTTCCGGCCCCATTACGGCAATTTGTGCTGTTGGTAAAGCGATACAGCAGTCCGGCTCAAAGGCTGGACCAGCCATTGCATAAAGCCCTGCACCATATGCTTTTCTCACAATGACGGAAATTTTTGGGACCGTGGCAGAGCTCATCGCAGCAATTAATTTGGCTCCGTGCCGGATAATTCCGGCCCGCTCTACTTTTGTTCCAATCATAAAGCCTGGGACATCGGCAAGGAATAATAAAGGGATATGAAATGCATCGCAAAGTTGTATAAACTTGGCCGCTTTATCAGCGGAATCCACAAACAAGACACCGCCTTTTACTTTTGGCTGATTGGCGATGATTCCTACTGCTCGGCCGTTGATTCTCGCCAATCCCGTGATAAGCTCTGCCGCAAACAGCTTTTTAATTTCATAAAAACTCTCCAAATCCACTAGGCGGTCAATACATTCATACATATCAAACGGGGCATTTTGATTTTCCGGAATTATCGCTTCCAGGTCACGACCTTCCTTTGGTGCAGTCCCGGCTGTTAACTTTGTTTTTTCTTTAAAGCTCGCGGGAAAATAACCCAGGTATTTTTTAGCAGATTCAATCGCTTCTTCTTCACTATAAACAAGTACATCGCCACAGCCACTTACCGAACAATGCATCCGGGCACCGCCCATTTCTTCCAGGCTGACTTTTTCACCTATTACCTTTTCCGCCATGCGAGGTGAACCAAGATACATGGAGGCATTTTGATCAACCATAATGACAATATCACAGAATGCCGGAATATAGGCACCGCCGGCAGCAGAAGGTCCGAAAAGTAAACAGATTTGCGGGATCATGCCGGAAAGCTTTACTTGATTATAGAAAATCTTTCCGGCACCGCGCCGATTTGGAAACATCTCTAATTGGTCGGTGATTCGCGCACCTGCAGAGTCCACCAGGTAAAGTAATGGAACCTTTAATTTTTCCGCCGTTTCTTGAATGCGGATAATTTTTTCAACCGTTCGGGCTCCCCATGATCCTGCTTTAATGGTAGAATCATTCGCCATGACACAAACGGTTTGACCATTAATCTTACCAATTGCACAAACAACACCATCAGCAGGCAAATCTCCCGCTTGAAAATTTGCAAATTTCCCATCTTCCTCATATTTACCTTCATCAAATAATAATGCTAGTCGGTCTCGAACAAACAGTTTGTTTTGTTCTTTTAGTTTTTCATGATATTTTACGTGGCCCCCCGCATCAATTCTTTTACGATTTTCGATAAGTTGTTCGTTCAAGGTATTGGTTGTCGCCATTGTCCTCCTCCTTATCCAGCTATTCGATTACAAGCAAAATATCGCCTTCATTAACAAAATCACCGGTACTCACTTTACATTCTCTGACAATGCCTTCAGTTGAACTTTCAATCGGGATTTCCATTTTCATTGATTCAAGTATTAATACTTCTTGCCCCAATTTCACACCATCACCGTTTGAAACAAAAATATTTAAAACTGTTCCAGCCATTGATGCACTAATTTCTCTCATGTTCATCAACTCCTTAGTCTACTAATTGTTTTGTTAAGAAATTGGTGGTGTAAAAACCCTTTTGAAACTCATCATTACCGAGAATTCTTAGGAAAATTGGGGCGTTCGTTTTAATCCCTTCAATTTTCAAGCTGGTAAAAAAATTTCCTGCAAGCGACAATGCCTCACTGCGTGACTCTCCATAGAAAATACATTTAGCAATCATAGGATCATAAAAAGGAGATACAGTTCCTCCACTTTCATAACCGGCATCCACGCGGACACCTTGCCTTTTTTCCCACTCGAAAACGGTAATTTTACCAGGAGACGGTAAAAACCGAACAGGATCCTCCGCATAAAGCCGAAATTCAATTGCATGACCAACAGACTTGATTTCCGATTGCTTTTTAGGAAGTTTTTCTCCTCGTGCAATCAAAATTTGCCATTTAACTAGGTCAATTCCTGTGATTTGTTCGGTAACAGGATGCTCTACCTGTAGCCTTGTATTCATTTCCAAAAAATAGAAATCCCCTTGTTCATCCACTATGAATTCAATCGTTCCGGCATTTGTGTAGTCTACTGCTTTTGCCGCCTTGATGGCAGTTTCATACATTTTTTCTCCGGATTTATTGGATAGGAAAGGAGACGGAGTTTCTTCTACAACCTTTTGATGTCTTCTTTGAATGGAACAGTCTCTTTCATATAAATGAACAATATTGCCATGGTTATCACCAAAAACTTGTATTTCAACATGTCTTGAGTTTGCAATATATTTTTCGATAAAAACTTCATCAACACCAAAATAAGCCAAAGTTCTTGACTTTGTCGAAGCATATGTTTTAACGAGCGCTTGCTCATTTTCACATAACACCATTCCGATACCTCCACCTCCGCCACTTGCTTTGAGCATTACAGGGTATCCAATCGTTTTGGCCAAAGAGCATGCATCTTCCAATGTCTTTAATCCATGACTGCTGCCGGGCACCACTGGAACACCTGCCCGTTCCATTGCTTGCCGCGATACGATTTTATCCCCCATTAGCTCAATGACCTCCGGCTTAGGACCGATAAAAATGATTCCTTCCTTGATGGTTCTTAAGGCAAACCTGGCATTTTCAGATAAAAATCCATATCCTGGATGAATGGCATCCACCTTTTCATCTTTGGCAATGGCTAAAATTTTTTCTACCTGCAGATAGGATTTCGTAACCTGAGGCTCACCAACATACACGGCTTTGGATGCCGCTTTAACATAGGGCATTTCTCTATCGGCATCTGAATAGATTGCAACTGTCTCAATCCCCATTTCATGACAGGTTTTTATAATCCGAAGCGCAATTTCTCCCCTGTTGGCAATTAAAATTTTTTGCACATGATTTCCCCTTTCTGAACCTTTTGTCCGCCCACATTATATGTTTCTACAACATTCACGAATTTTCCTGCTATTTTTGAAAACGCTTCCTAAAGTTTAATGGAGGAATTTTTTTTAATTTTGTTATATAATAAAAGTAGTTTGGTTTGAATTATTCAGAAATTATTTTCTTTCCATTTTATTCAGTCATACTTGAATATATACGGATGATGTTATTAATCATTAATAGGGGGTTCTTACCATGGCATCAAAAGTTGAAAAGCTAAGAGTTAATTTTAAAACACTTGAGGAATTTAAAAAATTCAAGCAATACGGCATTCAAGAGTTATCTATGCTAGAAGACTTACAAGAAAATATGGTGGAAGATTATAGCGACTCACCATTTTATGGTATTTATTTCGGAGACACACTTGTAGCAAGAATGAGTTTATATCAAATTGACGCGAAATTTGACCGCTATTTCTACCCGCCACAAAATTATTTAGAACTATGGAAGCTTGAGGTACTGCCTGACTATCAAGGAAAAGGCTATGGCAGACAACTTGTAGAATTTGCAAAAAGTTTTGGTCTGCCTATTAAAACAAATCCTAGGGTCCATTCCAGTGAATTTTGGAATAAAATGGATTTCGATGCCGTTGAATATGATATGGAACGCGACCGGGGCGAAAATCCACTTGTATGGTATCCAGAAGGTGTAGAAGCGCAGCAGAACTAAAATAAAAAGCGGACATAAATGTCCGCTTTTTATTTTTCAACTCTTTCAAGGTTCCCGTTTTTGTCCATTTGGAATCTTACCTTTTGCTGACGATCTTCCTCCTGAAGGACGACCATTTTTCTTGCTCTTTCCATAATTTCAATTAAGGATCGATAATCTTCCTCAATTGCTTTTAAGTTTTTACTTAGTTTTTCATTTTCCGCTGCCAGATAGAAGATTTTCTTTTCTAATTCTTTGATTTTTTCAACTGATTTTTCCCGGTCATCTTCAATGTTTGAACTAACCTCTGCCTTCCTATGAAGCCCCTCTAAAAAATGGATAACGGTTTGAAAACTTACAGTTTCACTATTTGTTTTAATTGTAGTGATTTCCATCACCTCTTCACTAAGTTTCTCTTCTTCCACTTGAGACACATGCTTTTTCAATTCTTTTCGTTGTTTTTTGGCAAGTTCAATCCCTGATTTATATTGTTTCCTGACAAAAGAATTCCACCGGAAGCCACAGGCTGCTGCAGTTCTGGAAAGTTGTTTACCTACTTCCTCAAACGCCTGCAGCTGCGTTCCTCCCTCACGGATATGCCTTAAGACAACTTCGGCAAGCAATAAATCTTCATCTTGTGACCATGCATCTTGACGAGTTGGCGACATTTCAGAATCCCTCCTAGTGTTTTTATTCATACATATGCATCTACTAGAAAAGATAGACTGAAACAGTACCCGATTTCATGGTTAATTCTTTGATTTTTTATTCAAAAACATTTGGACATAATGATGATGGGCTTCACTTTCCCAAAGACGGGCACAAGTTCGAACTTCCTTCTCTATTCTTTCTTGCAGTTTCGTTTCCTCCCACCTTCTAATCCAAATCTGTTTATAGGCTTGCAAAACATCTTTGTCCTTGGATAAGAGATTTTCGAGATATAATTCACATGCTTTTATTGGGTCAGTCTCGTATATGGCGTCAATCAATCCTATTTCATTTAATCTTTCTGCATGATGAATTTCGGCATCCATTAACAACTTCATGAAAACAGGATTTGGCAGCTTTTCCGCCAAAATCGTTCCCCCTCCCCAGCCTGTTGTAATTGCCTGCTTGCCTTGAATGAAACCTGCTTTTGTTCCCTCTCGCGCCAAACGAAAATCACAGGCTATGGCTATCTCACATCCACCTCCAACCGCATGTCCATTCATAATGGCAATAGTCGGTACTGGTAAAGTTAACAAAGAATAAAGAATTTTTGACATTTCTGAAAGCATCGAATAGGCATCTTCCTCTTTTTCAAGTAGGTGAAACACTGCTAAGTCACCACCTGAACAAAATGCATTCTCCCCTTCGCCCGTGATAACCAAGGCCAAAACATCAGGGGCTGCTGAAAGTCGAATAGCTTCCGAAAGCCCTTCCATAACCTCATAATTCACAGCATTTCTTTTATCACTTCTTGTGATGGTAAATAATAAATATCCCTTTTCTGATTTCTCAATGGTATAGGCCAAATTCCGTTCCCCCTTCACCTTTCAATCTGAAATATGTATGGATTGTTCTTTTATGATCATCTCTTATTAACGACAAAAGCACAAGGCTCTATGTCCTTGTGCTTTTTATCCTTATTGAAAATTAGTCGTTAACAACGTCTTTTCCTTTGTATGTTCCGCAAGCTTTACATACGCGGTGAGCGAGTTTCATTTCACCACAGTTTGGGCAACTTACCATACCAGGTACGTTTAATTTAAAATGAGTACGACGTTTTCTCTTTGCAGTTTTAGAAGTTCTTCTAAAAGGTACAGCCATTCTTCCCACCTCCTTAAAGAGTATAAAGAAAGTTATGAAAACCCTAGGATTTCCATTTTGCAACGTGTTTTTCCGATTATGATTCGGAAGAATTGTCATTGTCAAAAAACTTAGCAAGTCCTGCTAGTCTTGGATCAATTTTTTTCGATTGATCCTCTTCATGAATCACTTCCCAATCCTTACCGGATTGCGGTGCAGCTTCTTCATTTTTGACATCTTCGCAAAAAACCTGCATCGGAATCTCAAGTAAAAGGATTTCTCTAATGATTGGCATTAAATCAATCACATCACCTTTTACCTGATAAACTTCCTCTTCAGTTTCATATTCTGAAGCATGTAAGAGGAATGTTTCAGTTGTTTCGACATTGATAGGGAGTTTTACATCCACTAAGGTACGAGAACAAGGAAGAATTAAATGACCTTCAATTTTTATATGAAACGTCACTTTCGTTGAATCAATATCCCCTTTGCCGGTAATGTGCATAGTAGATACCTCTCGGATAGTTGGATCATCTTGTTTAATCTCATCAACCCGAATCGTTTCATCAATCGGAAAATCCTTGTTACGATATTTTTGTATTTGGCTTAATGTCCATTTCAATTGAATCACCCCAAGGCAACAAAAGTAATTATAGCCTTCGATTAAATTTTTGTCAATGTTTTTTCTTTACACCCATAAAGGTGATTTCTTCAAATAAATATCCGTAAAAAGCAATCACTTATAAGTGTGTCCACTTACACTCTTTACAAACATTTATATTGTCATAATGCTTATTTGTTTAATGGATAAGCTCTTCTAAAATTGTAATTTCATAAGGTATTGCGAAAATGAGAAAGAAGATGTTATCAATATGTACAATTCACCACAGTCTTTTCCTACAATGTCTATGGGCGGAGGTTACTTTGGAGGGCCCCTTTATGTGGGAGTAGGACCTTATGGATCATGGGGAGCAGGTATGCCATATTATCACATAGGTTACCCTGGATATTATTATGGACATCTCCATAACGGGTATGATTGGAATGGAAATGGCTGGAATAATCATGATTGGAACGGACATTGGCATGGATATGAATGGGATGACAACGATTAAAAACGCGTAAGAATAATAAAATGAGGGGGATATATAAGATACTCCCTTTTAATCCGTTATAATAAATATACGAAAATATAAAAAATGGAGGGAAATTACCCATTGAAAGCTGTTGGTGTAATAGTCGAATACAATCCATTTCATAATGGACATGCCTTTCATGTTCAAGCAGCAAGAGAAACAGCGAATGCTGATATTGTGATTGCGGTAATGAGCGGAAATTTTCTGCAAAGAGGAGAACCTGCCCTCGTTTCCAAGTGGTACCGAACGAAAATGGCATTATTGGGAGGAGTAGATCTTGTTTTTGAGCTTCCTTATCAATTCGCAACCCAAAATGCCGAGGTTTTTGCCGATGGGGCTGTTTCTATACTGGACGCGGTCCATTGTGAATCTTTTTGTTTTGGAAGTGAAAGCGGTGATATTTCCTCATTTTTGCGTACGATTGACTTTATGGAAGAGCATCAGGTTACCCTTAATGAAAAGGTTAAACGGCATATTAAAACCGGTGTCAGCTACCCAAAGGCATTAGCTTTATCCTTTCAAGAATTTAATGAAACTGAAGGATTATTAAACCTGGCAAAACCTAATAACATCCTCGGATTTCAATATATCAAATCGGTAAAAAAATTGAATAGCCAAATGAAACCTTTAACTGTCGCTCGAATGAATGCCAATTATCATGATGAGCATTTTGCTTCAGAAACGATTGCCAGCGCTACGAGCATTCGGAAAGCGCTCTTTTCCCCTGAAGATGCCAGACCAATTGATCAATATGTTCCTGAACAAACAAGAGAATTATTACGGGAATTTTCCAACCTTTACGGTGGATTTCAGCAGTGGGAAAATTATTGGGGTTATTTACAGTTTCGAATCCTGCAATGCAGTCCGGAAGAGCTGAGGAATATTTATGAAGTGGAAGAGGGAATTGAAAATCGGCTAATCGCAGCAGCTTTGACTTCCAGTAGTTTTCAAGAATTTATGGAAAAAATCAAAACGAAACGATATACCTGGACAAGGCTGCAACGAATTTGTGTACATATTTTAACAAATACAGCAAGGGAAGGTATGAAAAAGCCTGAAAGTGCAAAGTATTTACGATTATTGGGGATGACGCAACAAGGAAAAGCCTATTTGAACAAAGTGAAATCCGGGTTAAAACTCCCACTAGTTTCAAAGTTATCTTCCTATAAACAAAAAGAAATTATGCTTGATATCAAAGCTTCACAAATCTATGCATTTGCATTACCTGAAAAGGTAAGAAATGAATTTATACAGCAAGAATTTAAACAATCCCCCATCATATTAGAATAAAAGACGGTGCGCGGCACCGTCTTTTATTTTTCAGGCAATTTTTCTAAATAGACAACAGCTTCATCAAATGAATCTACCGGGACAATCTTCATTTTTGTTTTAATCTCCTTTGCAGTTTTCACAGCTGCCCGGTAGTTTGAACCTTTGACACCCTTTTCATTTGGAGCAAAAAAGATTTCTGCCCCTGCTTTATTTGCAGCTACAATTTTTTGTTCAATGCCGCCAATCGGACCCACAGTTCCGTCAACATCAATCGTACCTGTTCCGGCAATTTGATAGCCCTTCGTCAAATCCTCTTTAGTTAATTGATTATAGATTTCCAATGAAAACATCAAACCGGCTGAAGGACCGCCAATTTCATCCGTTTTTACTTCAACAGGAGGATTTACTTTTACCTCCTTGTCATCAACTAAATAAATTCCGATTCCAACCCGATTCGGCTGTTTTTTTAATGGCTGAACATAAATTTTGGCTGTTTTTGTTTTTTTATTTCTCATAAACGTTAAGGTTACCTGGTCACCCTTATTTTTCTTCGCAACATAAGAAATGAATTTTTCGGAAGATGGGAATTGATGCCCATCAACCTTATAGATTCGATCACCTGCTTGAAGCTTGCTATCCGCCGGCATTCCAGGCACAACATCTACAACATAAATCCCTTTATATTTGTAATTGACCGGAAGGCCTGCTTTTCGATAAGCAACATCGATTGCATTTAATTTTGACTGGGCCATGAGATAAAGCTGTCTTGCATTATATTCTTCATCCGTCTCTGTTTTATCCAAAACCTCATCTACAGGATAGAGTTCTTCATATTTTTTTATTTTTGCTTCCAGATAAGAATAGATAGTTGCTCTCCCCATTCTTACTGTAGTTAGCATAAAATTCCCCTTTTCATTGTAACCATCCTCCACCTTTATAATGGGGTGAAGCTCTTTTGCCATCCCTGGTTTTGTCACATAATAGGGAAGTGTATAAAACAACCCGCCAATTAAAAGAATGATGATGATTATAAGAGAGCTGACATATATTTTTTTACGCATTCCACCATTACTCCTTCCACTGCTCAATAACCTGTTTGATTTGAGGAATATGTTTTTTAATTTCATCTTCTCCTGCTTTAATAATTTCTTCTATATTGGTGAATGCGCGCGAACTAAACATTTCAACCGGAGGCCGAATCATTATATCAGCAGCAATCTCCCTCGTATTAATGATTTCAGTCTGCATAATATCTATACTTTGCATAATTACATCATAAATCGAGGTAATTTCAGCATTTCTTTTCACCATTGAAACATCCACGGCAATGACAATATCAGCACCCATATCTTTTGCAACCGATACAGGTACACGATCAGAAACACCGCCATCCACTAAAATTCTCCCTTTGTACTTTTCAGGAACAAAAATTCCCGGTATTGAAATACTGGCCCTAACAGCTTCCGCAACCGGACCGGTTCGAAACACTACTTTTTCCCCGGTTAAGAGGTCCGTTGCGACAATTCCAATTGGAAGTGATAAGTCCTCAATATTTTTCCCATGTGTAAAAACCCTGACAAATTCCTTTACTTTTTTTCCGGCGATAAAGCCCATTTTAGGAACAGTAAAATCTAAAAAGTATTTTCGTTTAAAGGCAATTGATAGTTTGTATAAACGATTCACTTCTATTCCAGTACCATAAAAACTTCCGACTAGGGCCCCCATACTGCTGCCGGCTATCAAATGAATAGGAATACCTTCATCCAACAATCCCTTGATAACACCTAAATGCGCAAACCCGCGCGCTCCACCTGATCCAAGTGCTAACCCTATTATTGGCTGTACCATAAAAGTTACCACCCCACTCATCAGCAAAAGTGAAATCTCGTTCAATCTTATGGTCTAATTTCTCGAACTATGAGTATATTTGAGTTATATGAGGACGAGTTGTAAAAGTACATTTGCATGAATATGTCTTATTTTATCATTGAAACTAGGAGATTGCATAGTAACTGTTACCCCTCGGAAGGAGGTCCCCATTGTGTTTCGTTCAAAACTTAAAA
This sequence comes from Bacillus sp. MUM 116, assembly GCF_001866655.1. Classification (GTDB taxonomy): domain Bacteria; phylum Bacillota; class Bacilli; order Bacillales; family Cytobacillaceae; genus Neobacillus. The sequence goes on from NZ_MLYR01000046.1 coordinate 136,680, forward strand.
CGATTGTCTTATCCTTATTGATTACTATTCTAGCTGCCTCTCTCATTAGCTTTCCAAAGGAATCCCTGGAAGCCTCAGTCCGTGGTCTTAAGATGTGGTGGGAAATAGTATTCCCATCCCTGCTGCCATTTTTTATCGTTTCCGAGGTGCTAATCGGCTTTGGAGTCGTTAAATTTATTGGTGTCCTGTTGGAACCCCTTATGCGTCCTATTTTTCGCGTGCCAGGCGTGGGGGGATTTGTATGGGCAATGGGAATGGCTTCCGGGTTTCCTGCAGGTGCAAAATTCACAGCCCGCCTGCGTCAGGAAGGGCAGTTGACCCAAATTGAAGCAGAGCGGCTTGTTTCATTTACAAACTCTTCGAACCCATTATTTATTTTTGGTGCTGTTGCGGTAGGATTTTTTCATAATGCCAAATTGGGCGTCATTCTTGCCTTGGCTCATTATTTAGGTAATATCTGTGTCGGAATCATGATGCGCTTTTATGGCAGAGACAAGAGCAGACATCACGATGAACAAAAGCGAAAATTTATTATTCGATCGGCCTTTTCAACCTTGCATCATACAAGACTTAAGGATAATCGTCCAATTGGAAAAATGCTTGGAGATGCAGTTAATTCCTCGATTCAAACCTTGTTAATGATTGGCGGATTTATTATTTTATTTTCAGTCATAAATACGCTTCTTTATCATTTACATATAACTACACTTTTGGCAAAACTTGTTAAAATGATTTTTTCTGTGTTTTCGTTTACAGAGAATTTAAGTATTCCCTTTATTTCCGGATTATTTGAGCTTACATTGGGGAGCAAACTGACAAGCCAGGTGCATGATGCACCACTTTTGCAACAAACAATGATCGTAAGCTTTATCCTGGCATTTAGCGGCTTTAGTGTTCAAGCGCAGGTTGCAAGTATTTTGGCTCAAGCCAATATCCGCTTCAAACCATTTTTCATTGCGCGCATGATACATGGAGTACTTGCCAGTATTTTTGCCTATCTATTATGGAAGCCGGTTTATCTTCGTTTTTATCAAACAGATCATCCAACGAACGCCATACCTGTTGGTTTATTTGAAAACGGATCATGGATCCACAGTCTTTACGATCAAATGATTGAGGCCGGGCCGCTTATCACGATTATTTCACTTGCTTGTTATACAGTACTTTTATTTCTCAGATTACAAAGAAGCCGGACATAATCATTATGTATGCCCGGCTTCTTTTATTTATTTTTATAAAATTTTTTATGTAAAGCTTTTTCAACATATGGAGGAACAAGTTCTGATATTTTTCCATCGTACTTGGCTACCTCTTTCACAATACTCGAACTTAAAAAAGAATATTGGTTATTCGTCATAATAAAGAAAGTTTCAATTTCTTCATTTAAGACCCTGTTCATAGAAGTAATTTGCATTTCATATTCGAAATCTGAAACAGCGCGCAATCCGCGAATGATCGCATTCGCATTTACTCTTTTGGCATACTCCACAAGCAAACCGGAAAATTCATCAACCTTAACATTAGGCAGGTCTTTTGTTACTTCATTAATCAAATGAATGCGTTCTTCGACTGTAAATAAAGGATTTTTTGAAGAATTGTTTAATACTACAACATATATCTGATCGAAAACTTTGGCCCCTCTTTTTATAATATCTAAATGGCCATATGTAATTGGATCAAAACTCCCTGGACAAACGGCTATGCTAGCCAAAAGGACTCCCCCTCATTAATCACTGATTGTCGAATAAATCGTAATTGCAATAATCCCATATTTTTCATATTTTATTTGTGTTAATTCCCCTACAGCTTGTGGCAGCTCTACATCATGACTATGTTCACATACTACAAGCCCATCTTCTTTTAAAATTTTTTCCTCCATAATTTTTTGCATTAAGCTTACTAGTTGCTGTTTTTTGTAAGGTGGATCTAAAAAGATATAATCAAAACGGATTTCTCTTTTAATTAACGCTTTTAAGGCACGGTCGGCATCGTTTCGATAAACTTCAGTTTTTTCTTCAAAACTGCACGATTTTATATTTTCACGTATGACTTGAATGGCTTTGACATCACGATCAATAAAAATCACTTTATCCAATCCCCTGCTTATTGCTTCAATTCCAAGGCCGCCGCTCCCTGCAAATAAATCAAGTCCGATTCCACCGTTAAAATAGGGGCCAATCATATTAAACAAAGCTTCTTTTACCTTATCAGTTGTTGGCCTTGTTGTATTTCCTGGCACCGCTTTAAGAGGTCTTCCCTTACAACTTCCCGAAACCACTCTCAAAACTATCACCACATTTAATTAAAATATCATTTTTCTCCCCTTATCCTACCATAATTGAATAAACTAGCCAAATAACAAATCAAATTATCAGCGGAATAGAAAAAATAAAAAAACGTGTATAAGCTTTTTCGTTGTGGGGATAATGTTATTAACAACATCAATTCGAGGATGTTGTTGCCAACCGCGGAGAAGACTTACGTTTCCCCATAAGTTCTTCCTCCGGTTTCTCCTCTCCCTTTGCCTTCTATCCTTGGTTAAGGATATAGAAGGACCCTGCAGATTAATTTCTGCAGGGTTTTTTCTTTATGCTTTCCATGTTAAAGTAAAGATGAATTTTAAAAAAAGGGGAGTCATATTAGTGATTCAACGTTTTATTGAATTAGGTGAAGGTTTTTCCGATATATATGAGTTAATTGAACTTTCAAAAGCAAATCAGCATCGGCTGGTGCATATGATGGCCTTACATACAATAATTGATACGAAGCAGGTAACCTCATTAGTTGTTGTTTTAAAGCCAACAGACCCTGGAAAATTCCAGGCGCTCTATATTTGCCGGGAAGGTATCCCGAATCCGAATTATGTCCCGAATCAACGGTACGACTTATTTGTTCAAACCGCTGAGGAGCTTAACAAAACAGTTATTGAACTTTCAGTGAAGGCATCCTCCATGTTTCATGAAAAAGAATTATATTTTCACCACTTAATCGGGATTTTAAGATTAAACCATTATATAATGCCATTACAGTAAGAAAAGCGTAAGCGCCTTGGCCAGGGGCAACAAGCATAAGACGAGCCGGTGGGAAGTTTGCTTTTTAACCTTCTTGACGGATTGGCTTGTGACCTAGAGCCCCTAGGCGCTGGAGCTAGACAAAAAAGGTGAGGAAGGCCCTCACCTTTTTATATTCCCATCTTATAGTCGTATTCTTTAGCCTTATCAGGCGACGAATTTTCGAATTCCTTATTTAAAAAAGGTTTGTAGGATGGTTCAACTTTTTTTACAAATGAAAAGGAATTTAGTTTTTCCATAATTCCCTCAATATCCTCTTGATTACAATACAAAACGACATATTTCAGCTTTTTTGAAACATAATGGACATTCCCGAAGCGTCGTAACATCTTGGCCTGTTTTAATGAGTAAAGCCAAATCACTAAACCTTGTCTCTGTACAAACATACTTTTTTCCCCTTCAACAAACCATCATTATATAATAAGTCTAGCATACCAAATCAATATTACTCAATTCAAACTTTTCTGTATTAAAAAAATCGGCTGGAGTTAGCCGATTTTCTCTCATCAACCACAGCTGCCGCTGCCACAGCCACCGCTGCAGCTATGTCCCGTATCAAAAAAAGGATTACCTGTAGGTACTTTAATATGCTCTGAAACAGCGCCGCCAATTAAGATGCTGACTTTATCCAATAAGGTTTGCAAATCATTTTCTGCCAATTTAAAATCAGCCACCAGCGGATCTAGATCCATTTCACGCTTACATTCACGTACTTCTGTCATAATTTTTTTATAATCAGGGTGGTATTTACCAAAGCGCTGCACGTCTTCATAAAGATCTTTTACACTGACAAAACGCTTTATCTTTCTTTGCGATTCCCGGTTATGCTGTAATTTATATAAGGAAATTTGATATTGTTCCACAACATCAGATTCTAAAATCATTTTTGCCAATTCATCCGCAGAATCTAATAATTCAATTCGTTCAGATGTAGCAAGCATGGCGCTCACCTCCAATCATATTTTAACATGAACGATAGGAGAAAGCGAAATTTACCTTTTACCTAGGGATATTTACCATGAATTCTTTTGTTAATCCATATGGCTGATTATTTAAATCAGTCACCTCAAGTTTTAATTTATGATTTCCAGGCGCGAGCCCCTTGATGATAAAAGCTGCAGTGGAAACCTCCTGATATTTTCTGCCATCGACCCACACAAGCATCTTCCCTAATTTTTCTTTTGTCTTGTCAGATTCGCGAAAACTAATTCCTGTTAGTATACACTCTACCATGACATTTTTCCCTCTTGCTTGGTAATTAACAAATAAAGAGGGGGATTCATTTGAATTTTCGCTAAACACTGAAATATCATCCATTTTATATGTACTTGCATGTACGATAGGAATTAACTTAGGATTCGATTCCGCCTTTGGTACATCGTTTTGACCCCCGGACATAATCGACAATACAAAAATGGAAATAGGCAGCATCCAAATTGTCCTTTTCAATTCCATCACTCCTTTCTTTGTATTGTTTGCCTCCACTTAATTTTTTAATCTTTTTAAAAAAATATACAAATAAAAAGACCACATATTTTATTTAATGTGGTCTTGGATTAACCTTGATTTTTCATTGACTGAAACATATGGAACATCATGGAGGCCATTTGAACATTGTTTGAGAACTTCTCTACCTGATCCGGAATCGTCTTTTTATAATAATGCAATGAGGCAATTTCTAATGATTGTAAATCATAAGGATTTCTGCCAAGTTTTCGATACCAAATCGGCTGTTCCCGAATAAATTGTTTTAATTCCTTTTGGCTTCCCAAATATTCCTGGACATCTTTTCGCATATTTTAATAATCCCTTCTTTTAATCTTTTCGAAATGAAAAAGGATTTATTGGCCCATCTTGCGGCTTTCCGGACGGTTTCGCTCCGTTACTCCCTTGGAATTGAGATAAAACACCTTGAATTGCCCCGATTGCCTGACTTAAGTTATTAATATGGTTTTGGATTTGATTGGGATCCATGTTATTAACCATTCCCATTATATTCGATAACAAGTCTCCCTTTTTTTCTGTTGTTGTTTCCTGCTCTTCACCGTCTTCAGTCAGCTCATTTTTCTTATTTTCCTCTTTTCCAATTTGTTCCCATCTTGCATCCTCTTCTCCAAGAAGATACCAATCTTCGTACAATTCCTGCCAGGTGGCCTTTCCCTTTCGCACTTCTTGAATAATATTAGGATTGTTCTTCACAAATTCCTTAAATTTCACTACAGACGGATGCAGTTTTTTTTGTACCATTTTTCTCACCTCTGCCGACATCAATGCCAATATTACGATATGTTAGAAAATAAAATTTGTGAAAGACTTATATCTCTATAAAACATTTATAATTCCTCATATTAGTGGTAAGATGTTCACGAGGAAAAATGAAAGAGGTAAAGAGATGAAAGACAAATTAATCACATTATTAGAATCATGTATGGAAAATGGAACCGACGCCGATTTGAGTGCCATTGAACATTTTTTGAAGGGAATCCAAAAAACGAGTAACGAAGAAAGACTTTCGTTAATTGATAAGTTTTTTCATACAAATTGTAAGCTTGACGAAAGAACTTGTGAAATCACAATTCCATTAAATCCGGCTCTGAATAATTCTTTTGAAATCGTCCACGGGGGAGTCACAGCAACTCTTTTGGACACCGCAATGGGAACACTCGCGAATTACTTGCTGCCAGAGGGCTTTGGAGCGGTGACGAATCAGCTGAATATCCATTACATTGCTCCTGGAATTGGACCTCGTCTTCGCTGCCATGCTGAACTAATCCACCAAGGAAAGAAAACTTTTGTTTTATCCGGCGAAGTGTACCGGGAAGATGGAAAAAAAATTGCCTATGCCACAGGAACATTTTTTGTCATAAAAAAATAATACATTTGAAAGGCAGGACCCCAATTGATTACACTCATCGTCGTTCCCATTATTATTCTTTTCTTTTATTTGCGGACAAAAAAAGAAATGCGGGAACAAGATGTCAAATGGCGCGCGTTGGCTAATATACCTCAGGAGGCTATATTAATTGGGCAAATTAAAAACATAAATGAGGAAAAACAACGCTTTTATTATCATAGATACATATATGTCCAGGAATTTAAACTACAGACAGAAACCAGACAAGTAATTGTTAAAAAACTCACACCGATTACAAAAGCAGCAGTAATTGAAAAATTTACGGTGGGTGAATTCCTTAAGGTATTTGGAACATGGGAGGGCACTCACTTCATCATTAATCATTTTGAAAGAATAGTGACGAAATAAGAAAAGCGCCTGAGCTGGACCATTCTCAAAGCAATTTATAAATTCTTATTTTATAAAAGAACGACGGCTATACTGATATAGCCGTCGTCCGCCCTATTGATTCCACTTTTGAATAAAATTCTGTGTATAATATTTTTGGTAAACCCCTACACCAAGATGAGAAAAATCTTTATTTAAAAGCGAATCACGGTGCCCTTTACTGTTCAGCCAGCCTTCCACCACGGCTGGTCCATCTGTATAATTGGCGGCAATATTTTCACCTGCTGTTTGAAAAACAACCTTTGCCGATTTTAAGCGGTCTGATAAGCTTCCAAATTTTTTTGATGTATGGGAAAAGTCGTTATTTTCAGCCATATCCTTACTATGCTCAAATGCAGCCTTTGCTGTGTTTTCATCCCACATTAATGGTTTTAAATGATCTCTTACCCGTAAAACATTTGTCAGGTCAAAAATTTGTTTTGTTTCTCCCTCTTCAACGCTTTTCAATGCCTCATTTGTTATTTTAGGAGCTTCAATTAATTTCCCACTATATACAAGTTCATAGGGCCGTTGTTTAATAAGGGTATCCGCATCTAAAAAACGAACACTTGAAAGATTTCCGGTAAATTTATCAATATATAGCTGTACGTACATACTACCTAATTGAATAATTGGCCGTATATTTAAATCCGTATCATTTAACTCAAAACGGTACGAGTTTCCATCCTTATCAATTTCAATGTTTGCATCAATATATTGTGTATTAAAAATTTCTTCCACAGGCTGGCCAATTTCAAATGGTGCAACATCTAAATTATCACCTATCGCATAGACTGTTACGATTCGGTTATTTTCAACCCCAACTTGGACATAACGGGTATAATCTAAGTTATAAATATACCATTGATAGCCAAATGCAGACATGTCAATTCGCTGCGGTTTTCCAAGCTCTTTTTCTAATGCCGGAACTTTTTTACCTATCAACAGGGAGAGTCCTTCTTTTGGTTTTTCCCGAGAAATTTTATTTTGTTTTATATCTGGATTCTTTGGTAATGTCGGATGCATTTCCGATGTATGGTGGTCTTTTATTAAAACTTCATCCTGGTTATCTTGTTTAATACTTATATAGAAACCAATGGTTAAAAAAATAGCTAAAACAATAAGAATTCTCATGAATGTCCGCAGAGGCCTTCATCCCTCTCTAATGCTTTTTCTATGAATAAATAGATATTTTTATTATATCATCTATAACTTTTCAAGTAATAGGTATACATCATCTTAACAGAATAATAACATTATGAACAAGAAAACAGGTACCCAATGGCACCTGTTTCTTGTTTAACTAATGCTGAATCCCATTATAATTTGGTTCCGAGATTTCCGTTAGTGCTTGTTTTGCCTGATCATCGGTCAAATCTCTGATTGCGAAGTCCCCAAGTGAGACAATTCCGACTATTTTATCCCCTTCCACAACCGGAAGACGTCGAATTTGATGTTCAGCCATTAATTTTGCTGCTTCCCTTGTTGAAGCATCAGGAGAAATTGTAATCAGTTCATTACTCATAATCTCTTCTACTTTGGATGAAGGAGGATTTTTTTCTGCCACACATCGCAATACAATATCACGGTCGGTAATCATACCAACAAGTTTTTCATGATCAACAATGGGAATTGCACCAACATTTAATTCCTTCATTTTAACTGCTACTTCATATACATTATCAAGTAAGGAACAACTCTCAACATTATCGGTCATAATTTCACGAATTTTCTCCATATCAAAAACCCCCCATAAGATAATGAAAATCCTTAACAATATTATGTTTTCCATTATCGATTGAATTATTCTGTAAATGATTTCATTGCAACTTGTTACAAATTAAACTATTATTAAATTGGAATTAAATATGCTATTATTCCGAATAATGTCACATAGGGGTAATGCATTGTTTTAGGAGGGAAATTAAAAGTGAAGTTCGAAAATACGGGATTTGAAAAATTTAAAGCTGATTTAAATCGTTTGGACGAAGTTATGCATGATCATGGCTTGATTCGTGAGGGTCAATGGGATTATGAGCGTGTTACATATGATCGCAAGTTTGAATTGAAAGAAGGCATATTTTACTTGCGTGCATTTGGCTATGCCGTAGAAGGAGATGTTGGTGCACATAAGGCCACTATCCAATTAATGACACCGTTATTAGGAAAATATTACTATCCGCATGGTGTAGAATATGGTGAAGGGGAAACCTTCCCTAGCAGCCTTGTGAACCAATGTAAAAAGATTTTAGATGAAGTAAAAGCCGAAATAGAAAAATTTGCCGAATAGGCAAATTAAAGACGCATGAGAAGAAGCTCATGCGTCTTTTTTGGTTAAAAACCAAGGATCGCTTTAATAAGGGATGTTGTTTCGCCGCCTTTGTAAAATACATATAACAATAGGTAGACTGCAATCCCAGTAATTGCCGTGAAAAACCATACTATACACGTAATGGGTCCTAATTTGCGATGGGCCTTAAGTTTATTCTTATAACCGGTAATTAAGGAAATTACCCCTAAAACAGCTCCAGACGTGGCAAGTGTAATATGAAAAATTAAAAATATTGTATAGTAAATTTTAATATTAGCCGGTCCACCGAAGGAGGTATTCCCGATAAATATGGTTCTTGACTCATAAATAATAAAGAAAATAAGTGCGAATATGGCCGCAAGCGTCATCGTTTTTTTATGTGCATCGATTCTTTTTTGTTTTATTTGCCTCCAGCCAATTGCCATTGTAACTGCACTTAAAACGATAAAGGACGTACTAATCGTAGGTAAAATGGGTAAGGACATTTAAGACCCTCTCTTTTAGGTTATTTAATTGCAATTTTAATTTAGTTGCCTTTTTTTTTCAATCAAAAAGCTATGCAGTTGAATTTCATTAAAAAATCTCCCAAGTAAATGGGAGATTATTCTACAGGAGTAGGTTTAAAAGCAGGCTGCAAATCTTGTTTTTCCGATTCTGCTTTATCTTTGTCATACCATTCAAAAAAGACTCGGGCCAATATCACACCGTAAATAATTTCTTGAATGATTTTCATTAGAACCCCGCCAAGCTGCTGATCCTGAATTAATGACATTGAGCTAAACAACTGTGGTCCAGTTAAATTTAAACTCTCAAAATTAGCAGCACCCACGCATAAACTCATTGCCTGTCCCCATACGTGAGGATCAGAATAGGTAGCATAGAGCGGTGTATCTGCAAAAATAATCAACGCACATGCAGGTGTCAAAAGAATTCCATCAGCAAAAATATAGCCAACTTTTTTCAATCCGCTCAAATTCTGATGCTCTGGAATTTCATTGATTAGCGGCCACCACATAAAAATCGCCACAATAAACAATAAAAGTGAATAACCCGCATGGAGCCAAACATTTTGCATAACATGATCAAAAATTATCGGCACATGGTAAAATGAAAAGAATCCATTAAATAAGATTAGTGATATGATTGGCTTTGTAAAAATTGTGAAAAGTGAATGAATGAACTTAATTGAAAATAGCTTTTTCCACACCCAAACTGGAATCCCTAAAATAAAAAGCGGTGGAACAACCAGAACCAGGACTGCCATTTGAATCATATGAACATAAAACATTAGATGTGCCATTAAATCAAGCGGAGATCCTTTTATGCAATAGAGAATGGCAATTGAACTTACAAATAGTAACCCTTTTTTAAAGGTTAAAGGCTCACTCTCAGTAAATCGATTCCGAAATTTAATGGTAAGTAAAAAATAGGCAGCTGTCAGGACAATTAAAAATGTCAAAAAGTATGGGCTCCAAAGTGCTTTAAATCCAAAAATTTCTAATGTAAGCACTACCTATCACCTCAATGTAATATAAACAAATCTGTATTTATTATACCCCTACCACAAGGCCATATCAATAAAACGATCATTTTTACTAAGAAAAGCGTAAGCGCCTTGTTTTGCCTCAGGCATAGCACAAGACAAGCCTGCCGAAATTTGTTCTTTAACCTTTTGGACGGATTGGCTTGTGA
>NZ_MLYR01000047.1 GCF_001866655.1 Bacillus sp. MUM 116
CCACGAAGCATTTAGTTATACGGGTTGATGAACTTGTACGAAAAACCACAATCTATGCGAAAATAGTCTTATTAAATAATACGGGCTGTAACAATTCCTTCAATTTGGTTAATTTTTTCCTCTATACTAGGAAGAATGTCCCCGTTTACTTCGTTATCAATATCAATCATGGTATAAGCATAATCTCCGCGGCTTCTGTTCACCATGTCAGCGATGTTCAAATGATAGCCTGAAATGGCAGATGTAATTTGCCCTACCATGTTCGGAACATTTAAGTGGAAAGCTGTTACACGTCTCTTACCAGTGTATGGCAGGGTGGCATTTGGGAAGTTGACTGAATTCTTGATATTTCCAGTCTCCAAAAATTCTTTTACCTGGCGTGCAGCCATAATCGCACAGTTTTCTTCTGATTCTTGTGTTGATGCCCCCAGATGCGGAATGGCAATCGTATTTTTCATTTGCAATACATTTTCATTCGGGAAGTCTGTGATGTACTCACCAACGATTCCATCTTCAAGTGCAACCGCCATATCCACTTCATTTACTAGCTCACCGCGGGAGAAATTCAAAATATGCACGCCCGGCTTCATGATGCTAAATGTTTCTTTATTAAACATACCTTTTGTATCAGGGGTAAATGGAACATGTACTGTAATATAATCAGATTCCGCGAACAACTGTTCAATTGACATAGCACGTTTTACATTGCGAGACAGATTCCAAGCCGTATCAACAGAAATGAACGGATCAAAGCCGATGACATCCATATCTAAATCTAGTGCATCATTTGCCACAAGCGCACCAATGGCTCCTAAACCGATAACACCCAAAGTTTTCCCCTTAATTTCTTTGCCAACAAATTGCTTCTTTCCCGCTTCAACTAGTTTCGGGACTTGGTCACCTTCACCTTCTAACCCCTTTGTCCAAGCTATACCAGCAAAAAGATTACGGGATGAAGCAATTAAAGAGGTTATGACCATTTCTTTTACTGCGTTTGCATTGGCACCTGGTGTATTAAAAACAACAATTCCTTGTTCCGTACATTTATCAACGGGAATATTATTTACACCTGCGCCTGCACGAGCGATCGCCTTTAATTGATCGCCGAATTCCAATGAATGCATATTGAAGCTTCGAACAACAAATGCATCCGGGTTTTCATTTTCATTGTCGATAATAAAAGAATCCTTATTGAAAACTTTTAGCCCGCTTTCTGCAATAGCATTTAAGGTTTTAATAGTTTTTATTTTTTCTATAGTTACTGTGCTCATTTGGTTTCGCCTCTTTTGTTTGTTAGATTTTAAATCTTATAGACTATTATAAATAATCAAAAATATATACGCTAGTCAACAGTTATTTCCTTTTTATCTCCTCCTAATAAACAGAAAGAGGCAAGGGGTATATTTCCCTTACCTCTGCCCAGGCGAACGGCTGTCGACACTATGTGCTCCCTCACGGTTCTCCGCGCTTCGCCAGTTACACATAGCCTTTTTATTTCCTCCATTTTATCAAGTTCTTTTTAAACCATCAACTAAATTAATTATTTAATTTTTAAAATTTTGATTTCAAAAGTTACCGTTCCTTTTCCCAGTTGGAAATTTCCTCGCGAACACGAGGTGCCACTTCTGTCCCCAACAGCTTGATTGCTTTCATGACATCCTCATGCGGCATCGTTCCAACCTCCTTAATCCATATAGTTCTTTCCTCCTACTATACAAAAAAAACAGTTACTGTCACCACTCATGAACACTGTAAAAATAAGCAGCCTCTAATTTTCCAGGTTTCCTTCTAGGCCAGTTTTTCTCCTTCGAATAAAAATTGTCTTTTTTAGCCAAAATAAGCCATCTATATCTTTTTAAATAACGCTTTCCTTTTAAAATAAATTTCACAGAAGGGGATAGGTGCATGACCGAAAATATGGTACTTGTAAATACCGGATTGTTAATCATTCGACTGGTTATTGGATTAACCTTTTTTGGACACGGAGCACAAAAGCTTTTTGGCTGGTTTGGTGGACCAGGAATAGAAGGAATGGGAAACTGGCTAAAGACCCTGGGGCTTGAACAGGGGGCAAAGGTCTGGGCAATCCTGGCTGGCTTGTTTGAATTGATTGGCGGATTACTTTTTGCTACAGGTGTTCTAACTTGGCTAGGAGCCATTATGATTGTCATTGTTATGATTGATGCCATTTATGCCGTTCATGGTAAAAATGGATATTGGTTGACCAACGGCGGATTTGAATACAATCTTGTGTTAATTGCAGTTTGCATTGGCACAGCCTTGATTGGACCAGGAGACTATGTTTTACTTTACAAGCCTTAAGGCACTTGAAAAAGCTGACTCCTTTGGGTCAGCTTTTTCAAGTCTATCGTAGATAGATGCAGGAACAAAAGTTAAGATTGATTATTCATTCCTCAACATCTCAGAAAGCTCATTTAATTTATGAGGCTGTTGAATGCGATAATGATGCCCTTCCTTTTTCAAATACCCTTTATCGCAAAATTGGGCAAATACATGCAATAAATGCCGGTAGGATACACCTAGAAAATCACAAACCGTTACATGTTTCTCCTTATATACTTCTTCATCAGCAGTTTGCAAGATAAAATCCGCAAGCCGGTTTTCAAGCTGGAAGGCGAGACTTTGAGAATACTTTGCAGCCATTTGAGTTGCTTTAATGCTTAAAAATTTGGTCAGTTCACGAAGAAAGATCACATCTTCCAACATTTGTGTGAGGTAGTGATGAAAAGGAATCGCAAAACAAATAGTTTGAGTGGAGGCTTGGATCCCTTTTGTATAGTACACCTCATTTAATAGCTCCATTTCCCCAATATAATCTTGTGCATTGATAAAATTAATCAAAGACACTTTCCCATTGTGATGCGTGACATAAATTTTTGCTTTTCCTTCAATGACGTAAAATAAAAAATCTGGCCGCATCCCCTCTCGAATAATCCATTCATCACGCTTATATTCGTGTACTTCCATAAACTCTTCAATTGGAAAAGAAAATAAATGTGATATGGAGAATCTCTCCAAAAAATACTGCCTTTTCTCCTTTTTATATATTTCCATCATCCACACCCTAAATATGAGATATCTCATATTATTGTACGGATCATCTTGATATGATGCAAACATCGGAGGGATTGACAATGAATACACAACGCTGGATGAGCAGACAGTTTTTCAGTTTTTATATGACATGGGGTGTTTTCCTCCCTTATTGGACTGGGTGGATGATTCATACAAAAGGAATTACGGTTGCACAAGCGGGTTTGATTATGAGTTTGGGATTAGTTGCGAGAGGACTTTCAACATTATTTGTCTTTCCTTTTTTATCAAGGAAATTCAGTAGTAAAACCTTACTAAATGGGATGTCTTTCACCACACTAATTGCCATTCTGTGTTATATTCCAGCTGATTCCTTTGTAAGTTTACTTATCGTAACGTTATTTTTGAATTTTGTTTACCCTCCATTGATGCCTGCATTAGATAGCACAGCTAGCGTTCTTGTGCAAAGTAAACAATTAGGGCATTATGGGAAGAGCCGCTCTTGGGGGTCAATCGGGTTTGTCGTTGCTGGGATGATTTTGACCATCTTTACTGGGGCGCTTGGAGACGATGTGATTTTATGGGCGCTATTACTATGCGCATTGGTATTTGTATGTTTTGGTTTAATGAGCGCGCCCGCTATTTTATCTAAAAAACCGCAAGCGGGTCAAACAAAAAAAGGCGGTATGTTAAAATTATTTCGGATCAAGCACTTTGGTATAGTGCTCATCATTGTGATTTTATTGCAAGCAGCACATGCTTCTTATTACAGCTATGGCTATATTTATTTACAAGAAATCCACGCACCCAAATATTTAATTGGTGTAATTATTAATATTGCCGTGATTGCAGAAATCATTTTCTTTTTCATTGCCGATTCGGCATTCAAAAAGTTTTCCGTTGGCTCCCTACTAACACTAGCAGCATTTGGTTCAACCATACGATGGATATTCGTATTTGCCTTTCCAAATATCACTGTATTCTGTATCGCACAAACATTGCATGCATGTTCCTTCGCAATGGCGCATTATGCCTTTATGAAATACTTAATCAAAAATATTCCACATGAGCAGATTCCAATGGCACAGGGTATATATTCTGCGTTGGCACTAAGCTGGAGCACTGCGGTGTTCACCATTTTTGGCGGATATTTATATGAAATGGAGCCAAGATACTCCTTTATCGGGATGATTATTTGCACCATTCCCGCAATGCTGCTTGCGGTTGTTTATCAGAAATTAGATTCTAAAAAAAGAGTCCAAACCCACCTAAAAAGGTGATACAAAAATTTGTATCACCTTTTTCAAATTTAAAATGAATAAAATTCTACAAAAATACAGGGCTGTCGACAAATTTTGCAAACAGCCCATAATGATGCCCTTTTAACCGTTTTAAACAGATACAGTTTCCTTTTTCTGCAAATCTTTCTCGTTGTTAGTTGTTGAACCACCTTCGCCTAGGCCAAGCGCCCAAGCTGTAAAAGTATGAAGTTCGTTGAAAAGCTCTGGGTTTTCCACGAGTTTCACGCCATATGAAGGAATCATTTCTTTTATTTTCGGTTCCCACTCTTTTAGATGTTGCGGGAAGCATTTTTCCATGATTTTAAACATGACGGAAACGGCGGTAGATGCACCAGGAGATGCACCGAGCAATGCAGCGACTGAGCCATCAGCTGCGCTAACAACTTCCGTACCAAATTGAAGCGTTCCTTTGCCGCCAGCCTCAGTATCTTTGATTACTTGAACACGTTGACCCGCTACCACGATATCCCAATCTTCGCTTTTAGCGTTCGGAATAAATTCTCGTAACTCTTCAATCCGTTGTTCTTTCGATAACATAAGCTGCCCGATCAAGTATTTTGTCAATGGAATATTTTTCGCACCTGCCGCTAACATCGTTAAGACATTATTCGGTTTTACAGAACCAAATAAATCCATATTGGAACCAGTTTTTAAGAATTTGGGCGAGAAGCCGGCAAATGGTCCAAAAAGCAATGATTTTTTGTTTTCAATAAATCGTGTGTCAAGATGCGGCACAGACATTGGAGGTGCACCAACTGCTGCTTTTCCGTATACTTTTGCATGATGCTGCGCTACTACCTCCGGGTTGTTACATACAAGGAATAATCCGCTTACAGGGAATCCTCCAATATGCTTGCTTTCAGGAATACCTGTTTTTTGCAGTAAAGGCAGGGACCCGCCGCCACCGCCGATGAAGACAAATTTTGCTGTATGGCGTTCGATTGCACCGGTATCCATATTCCACACTTTCAATTCCCATAAGCCGTCGCTATTACGTTTAATATCATCCACTTGATGTTTGTATTTAATATCAACGTCTTGATTCTTTAATTGGTCAAACAATATGCGCGATAATGCACCAAAGTTGACATCTGTTCCAGAGTCGATTTTTGTAGCAGCTATAGGTTCATTCGATGCCCGACCTTCCATAGTAAGTGGAATCCATTCCTTCAATTTCTTCGGATCATCAGAAAATTCCATCCCTTGGAACAGAGGATTTTTAGAAAGCGCTTCAAAACGTTTTTTCAAAAATGATACATTTTTTTCTCCAAATACTAAACTCATATGAGGCAATTGTCTGATAAATTCTTGCGGATTACCTATCAGATCCTTGTTCACAAGATAAGACCAAAACTGTCTTGAAACCTGAAACTGTTCATTAATATTGATCGCTTTGCTAATATCTATAGATCCGTCCTGTTTTTCGACTGTATAGTTAAGCTCGCATAGTGCGGAGTGGCCTGTTCCGGCATTATTCCATTCGTTAGAACTTTCTTCTCCCGCTTTGTCGAGTTTCTCAAACACTGTAATATTCCAGTCCGGTTCTAATTGTTTCAAGAGTGTCCCCAGAGTCGCACTCATGATTCCGGCACCAATTAAAATAACGTCTGTTTTTGTTTGTTTGCTACTCATTTTAACCGTCCCTTATCCCCTAAGATTTGCAGAAAGGATGTAGACGCTCCCACTTAGGCATCACAGCAAGCCAGGGGCTCGACTAGTCACACACCTTTTCTGGATAAAATATAACCTATTTACAGTGTAACACTATTATTTGTATATTAAAATATTTTGATAGCATTAAGGTAATTAAAAAGCTTGTAAAAAGAGGGAATTCTGTCCACAATGCCTAGAAACATGAAAAAATCAAGGTCTATTAACTAGCCTTCCTCTCTTTTATTGATTTCGTGACACCTTCTTTTATTTTGGAATCACAGTTACTACAGCTAATAAAGCTAGTCCAAAATAGCATTTACCAGCAGTCCTATGCTTGCAGCAGCATTCATGGTACACAGTTTATTGACTAAACTTCTTAAAAATTAATGTGACATTATGCCCGCCAAATCCTAATGAGTTTGATAGTGCGATTTGAATATCCTTCTTCTTCGCCACGTTGGGAACATAATCTAAATCAAGTTGTTCATCAGGTGTTTCATAATTAATCGTTGGAGGGAGGAGCCCTTCCTTAATGGCTAATAGAGAAAAGATTGCTTCAAGGGCACCTGTTGCTCCCAGCATATGTCCTGTCATCGATTTTGTAGAACTGACTGAAAGGGTATAAGCATGCTCCTTGAAAACTTCCTTGATAGCTAATGTTTCATTCAAATCGTTATAATAGGTGGATGTTCCGTGAGCATTGATATAATCCACCTGTTCTGGAGAGATTCCGGCATCTGCTAATGCTAGTTGCATGGCCCGCTGTGCACCTTCTCCTTCTGGTGCAGGTGTCGTAATATGGTGAGCATCACCCGTAGCACCATACCCAATCAGTTCACCATAGATGTGTGCACCACGTGCTAGGGCATGCTCTAATTCCTCTAGTACCAAAATTCCAGCGCCTTCCCCAATAACAAATCCATCACGATTCTTATCAAATGGCCGGCTAGCCGAATTTGGATCTGGATTTTTCGAAAGAGCAGTCATATTCGAAAATCCTGCAACGGTCATTTCTGTAATCGTTGCCTCTGTTCCGCCGGCAATCATCATTTCCACATCCCCTTTTTGGATCGCTCGGAATGCATCACCAATTGAGTTAGCGCCCGATGCACAAGCTGTCACTGAACAATTGTTGATTCCTTTTGCTCCAAGTTCGATGGAGACTTGGCCTGCTGCCATGTCCGGGATAAACATCGGAATCGTAAACGGATTGACCCTTCTTTGACCTTTTTCGATAAATTTCCGGTGTTGTTCCTCAAACTCACCCAAGCCGCCAATTCCTGACCCAATCCAAACTCCGACCCGTTCAGGCTGAATATTCACACCAATCTCAATACCTGCATCCCTTACAGCCATTTTACTTGCCGCAACAGCGAACTGACTGTAGCGGCCCATTCTTCTTGCTTCTTTTTTATCCATAAATTCTTCTGGAGCAAAGTTTTTTACTTCTGCAGCAATTTTAATATCCACTTTTTCTACATCAAATATCGTTGCCGGACCAATTCCCGATACACCATTTTTAATATTATTCCATGTCGCGGTCACATCATTCCCCAAAGGAGTGACTGCTCCTATCCCGGTAACCACTATTCTTCTAAGCATATGTTGCCCTCCTCTATTCATTATTCAAATTATAATTCAAAAACAGTGTTAAAAAGAAGAGTTTGTATTTTTAAAGTAATTAAAGAAAAAACCACAACTTCTTAAGCTAAGTAGTTCCGATAATCTGGAGAAAAAATTAAATCAAAGAGTAAATAACAATATTATTAACACAATAAGGAGGCGCATGAAAAAATTCATGCACCTCCTCTAAATCCGTATTTTCTTAATGAATTATGAACATCTTAAATTATTCGGACAATGATCATTAACTCAGTGAAGATTAAAAATAGGCTTAAATGGTTTATAAACTCGTACGTAGACTAGCAGGTTTTGCTCTTTTTCGTTATTCTATTCCTACTTATGGATAAACTTAAATATTTTTGCTGGAAAAAAACGATATATACTACCCATTCTGATTTCATAGTCCAATATAGCTAAATGCTCAGTATACCTGTCCCAAAAAGATAGGAGAGGGATTACTGCCAAGGCCGTTTGCGGTGACGACAATGGGTGATCTAAAATACCGGTGAAAAGTAATATGGGTAGTGAAAGAATTAAAGTTTCCAACATAATCTTTTGGTCTGAAGAACACTTGACCAAAGACAGGTACTTTACCACCGTCCAAAGCAGAAGAACGACAAATCCAAGACCTCCAAGAGTTCCGAATTCAGAGAAAAAAGCTAATAATATATTATGTGCATGTGGTACAGGTGCTCCAAAGGCTGAATAAGCAGCTTGAAATCCCATTGGAGTAGTGCCAAAAAAGAAATGTTGCTCCCAAATACGAATGCTGTTTTCCCATATTTGTCCCCTAACCAAGGTAGACTTTCCAATCAAATTAGACCGGGGCAAGATATGCAGCAGAAATGGCAGTAGAAATACCACGGCACCGCTTACCCAAAATCCAATCTTTCTTCGATACCGAAACAAGAACAAAAGAAAGATTATGACCATCGTAATGACGCCGGCTCGCGATTGAGTTGCGACGATTCCATAACCTAAAAATAAGACCAAGAACCAATCCATGCTTTTTAAGGAATTAAAAATTTCCTTTTTTCTTAACAGTTTACTAAGAACGAGTGAAAAAGATATAAGCAGCAAAAGGCAAGCAAAATTTGGATTATATTCACTTCCCACTAAGCGGGGGTCATTCATATTCCCACCAATCCATTTAGTTCCTAAAAGGAGTCCCCAAATGGGGTGTGCCCGAAGTGATTCTGGAAGAAACCTCGTAAGAACGGAATAACATCCTCCTGCAATTACAATCCATTGATATCTTTTAAACATTGAAATTCGGATACTTTCTTTCGCGCGTAAATATAAGCCGAGATATCCAAGCAACAAAGCAAAAACCAGACCATATTCTAGTTTTTTGGCAGTAATTGCAGCACCAATCGTTGAGACCATCAAGCAAATAAAGAAAAAGACAGTCACATTGAATGGGAATTTACTACTAGATTTCATCATTCGCTGAATATGATGCCACCCCATAATTAAAAGCCACAGCATACCAAAAGGCGGTAAAATAAAAAGCAATAAAACTCCTATTTCTAGAGGCCGATCTTTTATAAAAAGTAAATGTGACCTATACTTGTATGATTTCATCATTCTCCCCTTTTTCTAGGAATATAGATGTTCAGAACTTCATTGGAACACCATAATATCTCCCGAAAAGCAAAATCCGGCACAAGACTGGATTTTGCTCTTTAAAAAATTGATTTAGGAATTAGAAAATCCAAAAACTATCATACATCGAAAATATGAACATTTTATTAATAAATAATAAATGTCCATAATCACCCATTTTATATATAAAATGACCAGTCCCTCATGTGTCGAGGGACCTAGCCTTTTCTCCTTTAAAGTTTTTAGATTTATATCTTAAATACAAAATAAATAAGAAATAAATAACACCAAATGTAACAAGGGAAGTTATTACGGAAAAGCCATATCGAGCATTGAGAAGATAGACAGTGTATGTGCCAAATAACATCATCGTATTATCGACAAAATTTTGGACGGCAATTGTTTTACCAACACCAAGTGTTTCATTACCCTCCTCTTGAAGCGTAGCATTTAAAGGAATAATGAATAAACCAGCGAATATTCCAAGACCTAACAGCAATAAACAGACGAAAATTTGCGCAACTAAAGTATGGCCGTAAATGAGCGGGAAAATAATCGCAAACCCGGCAACAATTAAACCATACACATTTGCACGGTAAAACGTTTCAACGGATGTATATTTTCTAGCTAGTAATGATCCAATGACAATACCTATAGCAGTCATTCCAATAATTAAAGATAAAGGAAAACCGCTTTTAATTCCTAGGTTTAGAGGGATCCACAGAAATAATGCATTTTTTATGACCACAGAGATCATCCAGAAAGCACCACTTCCGACAAGGGTAAAATTCAGTCGAGGATTTTGAAAAGCAAATTTTACATCTTGGAAAAATTGTAATGCTTCTTTTTTATAATTTAACTTCTTGTTTCCGCCTTTGGCGGGGATATTTAATGCCAACAAAACAGATATTATATAGACGCCTAAACAAAAGAATTTTCCAAATACAGTATAAGAAGATAAAATACCGCCAACAACCGTCCCCATGATAATCGCTAAAATCGTGAAACCTTCTAACTTGCCATTCGCCTCAAGTAGTTCTTTATTCCCTTTTGTTAATTCTTTTAAAATACCATATTTAGCAGGGCCATAGATCGCTGCTCCGAGACCGATTACCCCATAACTTAATGCTGGACTAAATCCTAATATCAACAATAATATTCCTATGACTTTCACCGTATTCCCTGTAAAAAGCACCTTTGATTTCGCATTTCGATCAGCGAATGTGCCCACAAATGGGGCAAATAATACATAGGCAAATAAGAAGAATGTTTCAACTAAAAAAATATAAGGATTATGATCATCTTTCGTCCCAATCGATTCCTTCAACATAAAAGCAATAATAACGATAATGACACTATCAGCAAAAGCAGATAAAAACTGAGTAATATTTAAAGAATTTATTGGTTTTTTCACCATCATTTTTTCACCCCTTATTAAAGTAATATATGTATGAAGAAGGGATGTTCATAACGAGTTCCTCGTACTTTTTGATATTTATCAACCTTGCCGCAACAGCGAACTGACTGTATCGGTCCATTCTCCTTGCTTCTTTTATATCCAAAAGGAGTGACTGCTCCTATCCCGGTAACCACTATTCTTAAACTTATATGTTGCCCTCCATTATTCATTATTCAAATAAAAGAAAAAACCGCACCTTTTTATGGTGCGGTTATCCGTAAAATACCTAAATGGGGCTTTAATTTAACTTTGAGAATTTAAATCTGGATATCAGCGTTAACAAAATGGATTAAACCTTTTTAAAAGCTTTTGTAACCAATGTCTCAATAAAATTCACAAAAGCCTTCACGACATTCCATTCTAAGGATTCTTTATGATAGTACATCCATGTTCTGCGTAAAATAGGATTTCCTTTTTGGTCTGTTAAAACTATTTTATATAAATCATCTATATCTTTAAGTATACGACTGGACAAGAAGCCATAGCCTAATCCATTTAAAACCATTTCCTTACAAGTATCAACCTGGTCCACTTCTATACTGATAAAAGGGGGCTGTGAATAATTTTCGGCCCACCAATTATCAATTAATGATTTTAATAAGTAATCTCCATTATAGTCAATTCTGGGGAGATTAGGTAAATCCACAATATCAATCGCTTCCCTCGACGTAACAGAAACGGTTTCTTCCAATAATAAATGTTTCTTTAGTCCCCGGTAGCTATAGTCGCCGCGAACAAAGCCGATATGAACATCCTTATTGTGTATAAGTTTCGTTACATCTTTACTCCAGCCTGTAACCACTTTAAATTCCACATGAGGATACTGGCTTTTAAATAATTTCAAAATATAGGGCAGTTCATAATTGGCAAAAAAGTTGGATACCCCTAATTTCAGTGTTCCTACAACCTCATTGCCAGACGTTTGACTCATATTCCGAACATGCTCTTTTATTTTGTTATATTGAGCAAGGATATTATCGGCACACTCAACCAGATATTCTCCCTCTGGGGTAAAATGGATCCCTCTGCTTTCGCGGGTTACGATTTTGACACCTAATTCCTCCTGCATGTGTTTTAAACGATTGGTTAATGCAGGCTGGGTAATAAACAAAAGCCGTGCTGCTTTCGTTAGGTTCTTCTGACTATAGAGGACCTTTAGTATTTCCCAATCACGATAATCCACTAATTTCACCCTAATTCTTCCATATAAAAGTTTTTTATATCTAATTATAAATTTTTGGAATTTTATTTATTTCTATTATTACATTATCATTTAACCGTAGCAATGAATAATTACTTCTTAAAACCCTGATTGAAACTTCATTAAAGCTAAATCATCTTTAAGGGTAAACTTTAACCATGTTTATTGACATCATTTTGACAAGACATAAATAACTTAAAAAAATCGGAGGAATTTTTATGTGGATTATAACTCATTATTTAGATTCAAATATATCTCAGTTTGAATTTGAAACCGAAGAAGAGGCAAGAGAGGCTCTTAAAAACTTGAAGGGCTGTAAAATCCTTTCTGAAGTTATCTATTTTAATGATCCCTGTTTTCAGCAAGTAGTAGCTTAAAATATTTTCACTCTATTGAAGGATTGAAGGATTGAAGATTGAATCCCAAGTTCCCAATTACTAGGTTATTTCCCTCCATTGAATGAGGGGTGTTGTCAAATGACTTTGTTTAAACTGAAATAAGACCCAACTACCCATCGTATAAAAAACCGGTCACTTGACCGGTTTTTCTTATTTTACGTTAAGAGCAGTACTAATAAAAGTGCTATTACCCTTTTAAGGCATTTCCAACATTTTAGAAAACTTTATCCCCTCTGGGTGTGAGAAAATAAAGGGTAATTGACCACTGGCCAAGCCCAAAATTATTGGGGTTTTAATTAAGACTGCTTTGGGCAGAATAAGCATAGTCTCTCTTGTAAACCTTCTAAGATTTCTTCTGGCACTTCCCTGACTTTGATATCCCCACCTAGAAAAAGTAGCCAATTTGTTATTTCAGTCAATTCTTCGCGATTATTAACATTGATAAATGTCTTTAGAATGGCTGTGGTTTGGTAAGGATTCGTATAGGAAATTGAAACTTTTAAAGGATGGTATTTTTTGAACTGGGCAATCGCCTTTGGACCAAGTTCAAGGACTAGGTTCATTACTTCCTCCTGCTTACTTAGTTTTTCTAAAATCTTTTTCTTACTTAATTTTTTTGTCGTAGGGTATCGTTCAACATTGGTGAGATTGTCGACAGGAAAAACCTTCCTCTTACCATCCTTTAAATCAAAGCCATCAATCATCCAGAGGCCTTTTTCATGATAAAGGTGCAAGAGATAAATTGGATAAGAATTTATTACCTTCTCTTCTTTGAAGGTAATCAATAAATAACTATCCAAAAGAAGGATTTGGATGAGTTTTTCTAGAATAGGATGAGGTAGGTCTGACAGTTCAAGTAATTCGGGATTATTTGGATTGGTCCCTTCAAAAAGCAAGATTTGATTTAATAGAACAAGGTCATCTTGCTGGTTTTCTGAGATGAGGCCTAGTAATTTTTCAGCTAAAGACTGACGACTCTTTAAATAAGGGAGTTGTTGATTTCTTGTGGCCATAAAGGCAATAAAAAGAGCTTTAATCTCATTATCGGTAAAGCGAACAGTGGGCAAGACAGAGTTGTTCATGACAAAATATCCCCCATCCCTTCCAACTTCAGCGACAAGTGGCATCCCCATGGCTTCAATTTCTCTGATATCTCTAATAGCTGTCGAACGAGAGATGTTAAATTCTTGCATGATTTCAGAAATTGTAAAGTGGGCGCGGTTGTTGATATACCGCATGATGGTATTAATCCGTTCAACTTTTTTCATTCAGCTGCGCACCTCCTAAACAGTATCATTTTTTGACATGATTTAAGGCTATTATAAACTTATCAAGTGAAAGAACAAATCATTTGATTAATTTTAAAAAAGGAAGGTTTTGAATATGGCAGATTATACTCTAGAAGAAAAAGACAGCTTTACCGTTTTAGGTATTGGAACTGAGCTTAAGAGCAATTATACAGACTTTGCTGGCATAACCAAGGAAAAGGCAGACTTTTGGCACGCTGTCAAACAAGATGGAAGGCTTGACACTTTAAAGGCAATTGCCACTAATGACTACATTTTTGCCGTGAACGAAGCGGTGAATAACAAGATGATGCATTATGCCGGCGTCATGACAGATGCATCGATATCAGAAGAATCCAGACTTATCCAATTTCCTAAGGGGGAATACCTAGTTGTAAAAGGAGAAGGGAATACGGCTGATGAGTTGAGTAATATGCTTACTGGCATTGCCTTTGGTCAAGCCTTGGCAGAAGCAAAGAATGTTGCCTATGTTGGCGGGCCAAATGCAACGGTTGAGATGGGGCAGCGAAACGGCTTAGTATTTGGTGAAATGTGGATTCCTGTTGTCAGGAAATAAAGATATAAAAGGAGGGATTGGAATTGTCCTATATCGTTGATTTTAAAAATGTGTCTACGGTTGGGTTAGAGTCTTCACCTGTAGTAAATGCGCTTGCTGGTTTACGTGCTAATGAAGCCCGTTACTTTATGAACAAATACAAGCATGAATTTACGGTTGTACCAGCCAGCGAAAGCCAGGAGACCCTTGATTATGTGAACCGAATTTTGAAGGAAGAACGTGATATTGAGTTTGCGGCCAAACCTTTAGAAACGTCGCATTTTCAAGTGGAAAATATTAAAATGGCCTACGTCTTTTATGAGGATGGTCTCTCGGTCAACGTCATGTATACGGTTGATGACTCTAAGAAACGGGCCGTTGGTTTTAAGCTTTCTGAGGGGATGGAGGTACCAAAGGAGTTAGAAGGGAAGTTTAAGTTCGCTAGGCAGAAATCTAAACTCGCTGGAACCATTCGGGGCTCGTATTTTGTAATTAAAGGAGAATATTAAAGTAAGCAAAAGCACAAGTGGAGAAATTCAGCCATTTTTTGTATTTGGTCATTCTTTTTCTTAATATGGATAAGAAAATCCTGATTGAGCAATAAAATTAAATTCATCGCAAGAGCAAAAACAACCATTTATAAAAACAAATGTTCATCTAGGCCTTCAAATAACAATACAGCACCTCTCCATCAAACTAGAGGGTGCTGTTTATTTTTTTTTCGCAAAAATCCTCATTTACTTTTGGTAAGGTTCACCATGATCAATCTAAATGAGGTTTTAGTCCCCCTTAAAATGTGAAATATTGGTAAAATACAATACTATGATATTTCTATTGTGCTTACACTAATGTTGTGGTACTTTTATATGGTTGTTAACGCTTACATAATTGTTAGGAGACAAAAAGAAGATGACAAATCAAATCATTCGTACCTTAGACTTAAAGCAATTCACCTACGGGAATTCAGAACAACGTGCTGCATTTGCAGAAGAATTTGCTGCAGGTTTAAAAGAGACAGGCTTTATCATTTTAGAGGGCCATGGAATTGATCCTAAGCTAATTGAAAAAAACTACGAGCTATGGAAAAAGTTATTCAGTCTAGATGAAAATATAAAAAAACAATATGAAGGAATTAACGGAGGTCAACGTGGATACACAGGTTTTGGTAAAGAGCATGCTAAAAACCGTACAGTTGGCGATTTAAAAGAGTTCTGGCATGTTGGACAAGAACTGCCTGTAGGCCATCCGCTTACTAGTCAATATCCTGCCAACATTTGGCCAACAGAAGTTCCTGAACTGAAACAATTTGCTGTAAACTTTTACAGTGAATTAGAGCGCGTGGCACGTAATATGCTAGAAGCACTTGCGATGCATTTTGATCTTCGCCCTAACTTCTTTGCTGATATGATCAAAGATGGAAATAGTATCCTTCGATCGATTCATTATCCTCCGTTAGAGGAATCAATGGATCCAAATGCCGTTCGCGCAGCCGAACATGAAGATATTAATCTAATTACTTTATTAGTGGAATCCACTGCTTCAGGACTAGAACTGTTAACACGTGAAGGGGAATGGATGCCAGTAAAAGCTAAGCCAGGACAAATTATTGTCGATGCTGGAGATATGTTATCTCGTATTTCAAATGAAGTAATCCCGGCCACAACGCATCGCGTTGTGAACCCTGAAGGAGAAAACACAGCTCGTTATTCTATGCCTTTCTTCGTACATCCATATAGCACTTGCTTATTAGAAACCATTCCATCTTGTATTTCTGAAGATAATCCAGAAAAATATCCTGCCATTACAGCTGGCGACTTTTTGTATGAAAGATTGGTTGAGATTGGCTTAATAAAGAAATAATGCGTCTGGATAATAGATAAATATATTTAATTTTTCCAATTCAAGCAAACTGTCACAAAGTAAAGGATGCACATTTAAGCATCCTTTACTTATGAGTTGAATATAAAGGATCCCCCATTCCATTTAATGCCTCTTGAATGTGTCTGCTCCTTCAATTGAGAGGTAAACACCTCATTTACTTATGATACGGTTCTCCCAGTGCTGTATCTAAATGAGGTTTTATTTTATAAATTATTAAAGACTTACTTACAGATAATCACTTCACGAGTAAAGGACCCTTTCTTAACAACAGCGCGGTCAATAATGAAAAACCCAACATTTATGAGGATTTCATCGATTGGTTCAACGGTTACCACTACGACTTTTCTAGCAAACCTGCGCGCACTTCGGAGCATTTCGGTCTGCTCTTCAGGTGTTATAACAGAACACAAATTGTAGGGTAAATCGATAAACGCTACATCATATTGATTTGTGATGTCACAGATATCTGTTAATTTCACTTCTCCAGAAAGCCCAAAGTGGGCAATATTCTCTCTGGCTCCACCAAGAATAAGAGGGTTCCTGTCGCTCCCCACTATGTCAATCCCCATTGATAATGCTTCCACAAGTACCGTCCCAATTCCACAGCAAGGGTCAATTGCCTTTATACCACTTGGATTAGGAATAGCGATATTCACAACTGCTCTTGCCACACGTGTGTTGAGCGCAGTGGAATAACTATGCGGCTTCTGTTGATGTCGAAACCAAACAGACTCACTTTTAACATAATCTCCGAATACCCATCTTCCGTTTACATTCATGACGCCAAACAATCGCTTTGGGTGATGAATATCAGCCACACCATTGATATGTAATCCTATTTCCTTCTCAATTGCACGTCGGTTCTCAAATCCTTCCTCTACATTTTTTGAAGGACTACCATTTTTTACATAATATACTTTGAACGTTTCCCCAATTACTTGTAGGGCTGCTACTTGTTCAATGAGATTTTGAAGACTTTGCCCCTCATAAATTACAGCAAGTCTATCCTTAATAAACGGACTTCGACTTGGATCAATTTTTACATGGCTTTCCAAGATGCTAGTTTGTGACTCTTTCCCAAATAATGAGCGCATTTCCAAAGCACACAGTTGGCGTTCATCCTCATAACAAGCATATGTATATATATAGGTCTTTGGTTTTGTGTGTTGACGTTCCAATACCAGCACATCCTTTAAGATATCAATTATAAAAGGCAATAGGTCTGACTTATTTATCAGTACCTATTGCCTTTATTAATGAAGATTCACCTAAAAAATATCTTGTCTATATTGTACTTCGACTTGAGTTCATTAATAATATACGTTTCATAAATTTCTCTATGTACAGGGTCTTCAATTATACAAACATCAATTTTAGTAACTTCATCTCTATGCATTTTAATTGGGGATACAGTATCTTCAAAATGCTTTTTAATTCTTTGTCGTAATTTCCTTGCTTTACCAACGAATAATAGCTCTTGTTTATTGTTATAAAACATAAAAATGCCACCCTTATCTCTAGGAATAAGGTGGAAATCTGTAAACCCATAAATATTACTTACCTCTGGGTTCTTCTGTTTAGTAATAGTAACACTTGGTTTTGGAATGGTTATGTTGATCACTTACGTTCACTTCCTCCTTCGATTTCTGTAGTTGTAAAAATAAAAACTGCCCCTATTTATTGTACGGTTTACCGTAGACAGCCTAAATAGTTTTTTCTGAAATGATATGATATTTAAATAAACAATGTAAAGCCTATTCCCCTGAAATTATTTATGCTTTTTTAACAAATTCCGATTTTAATTTCATTGCTCCAAAGCCTTCAATTTTACAATCGATATTATGGTCTCCATCAACCAAGCGTATACTTTTTACTTTAGTACCTTGTTTTAAAACCGATGAACTTCCTTTTACCTTAAGGTCTTTGATGACTGTGACAGTATCACCATCGTTTAATATATTACCATGTGCATCTTTAACCGACCTATTATCTTTACTATTGTCCATTTTTTCATTCCACTCGTAGCCGCATTCTGGGCAAACAAAAAGATTTCCATCCTCATAAGTATATGTTGAATGACATTTTGGACAATTAGGCAAGTTAGTCATAATTTATTTCCTCCGCTAGCTCGTTTAATAATTTCTACAAATACAATATCTGTTTATACACCATATTACAAAAAAAATAAAGTGAATTAAAAACCTTATTTAAAAATTGTGCCTGTCCCTCCTCGAATGAAGCCGACAAAATGCGGGTGGTGGCAGGCACTTATTTTATTCTATGCTGATAATTTAATATTTTTTTCTTCTTTCTTCCTATATGAATACCAAGTAAATAATAGAATAAACCATAGAGGTGTTAACAAAAGGGCAGGCCGTGTAACTTCAGCAAACAGCATAATAATGAGAATGATGGCAAACAAGATTAGGACAACGTAATTAATAAATGGTGTGAATGGCGCTTTAAATTTTGATTTTGCCTGTAATTCTGAACGTGTTTTCTTATATTTTAAATGGCAAATCAGAATGACACCCCAAACCCAAATAAAACAAATAGCACTAATAGTTGTCACGATTCCAAAAGCTTGTTCCGGAATAAGCTTGGTCAAAAGAGCTCCCACCGATAGAACTAGCGTGGAGATCCATAACGCGTTACCTGGGACATGATTTTTATTTAGTTTTGCAAAATTAGATGGCGCCTGGTTATTATTGCTTAAACTATATAGGATACGGCTTGTTGAAAACATTCCGCTATTACAAGCAGAAGCTGCTGAAGTTAATACGACAAAATTAATAATTCCTGCTGCAATCGGAATCCCGACTAAACTAAACGTTTTAACAAAAGGACTTTCTGCTGCATTTAATGCCGTCCACGGGTTAATACATAAAAGGACAATAAGCGCACCAACGTAGAAAAATAGAATCCTTAAAGGAATTTTATTTATAGCCGATGGAATATTTTTTTCTGGATTCGATGTTTCCGCTGCCGAAACACCTACTAATTCCACACCGACAAATGCAAATACAACCATTTGGAATGAAAGTAAGAAACCTGAGATTCCGTTTGGAAAAAGTCCCCCATGTTCCCAAAGATTTTTAATCGTAACCACACCTTGACTTGTCTTGAATCCCATCACCAGCAATATAATCCCAATGACAATTAATACGAGAATCGTTATTACCTTTATTAAAGCAAACCAAAACTCCAATTCTCCAAAAATCTTTACAGTTAGTAGATTTAGTCCTAGTAAAATCATCAAACAGACGATTGCAGGTATCCATTGTGGAATGTGAAACCAATATTGTACATAAACACCAACAGCAATCACATCACCCATAGCAGTCATAATCCAGCAAAACCAATAGGTCCATCCGGTTACAAACGCAAACCGAGGTCCAAGATAGTCTTCAGCAATGTCTGTAATAGATTGATAACCTGCTTTAGACAATAGGAGTTCTCCTAGCGCCCTCATAACAAAAAAAACGGCGACTCCTACGATTAAATAAGCAAGGATGATGGATGGACCTGCCAGTTGGATGGCTTTACCGGATCCTAAGAATAATCCAGTACCAATGGTGCCTCCAATTGCGATTAGTTGGACATGACGATTTGATAAATCCCTCTTTAATTCTTGTTGTGCCAATCCTAACTCCCCCTAATTAAATATTTTAGTTAAAACAATAAAAAAAGAGATTGGATATCCTCCAATCTCTTTTCCAAAAGAATAATAAATAATATTTGTTATGCTAAATATTATCAACACAACAAATAAATATTCAGTACTCTTCTGTCCTTTTGCCTGAGATTGTGAACCCTTCGGCGCCGCAAAATTCTTGCGATCTCTCCAGAAGCTGCTCCTGCTATAGTGTTATCCATAGCAATCATAGCTTGCTAATTATTAAATTTTATTAACTATTGCTAAATAATTTTTAATTTTAGTAGTAGTTAAATAATTTGTCAAGCACATAAATAAAAATCCCATTTAAACTCTCATTTAGAGAAAATTTTACAATGCTCCAATAAAAAACTATTTTTATCTGTGATATATTTATGAAACCGAAAAACTTGAAAACAACGAAAACCAATTCGCAGTCGGCCTGAAATAGTTGTTGCTCAAAAGCAAAAAGGACTAGAATATAGTTTTTACCTTGCAAAAGCTGAAGCAACTAAATCTGAGAATTAATAATAAAATAAAACGGCTGCACTTGCTGCCGTTTTATTTCACTCAATAAGTTTTATATATTAAACAATTCCATCATCGATTTATCGATAATTAACTCAAATCTCTGCTTTACCACTATTTGTGATATGGTTCACCGTAACGTATCTAAATGAGGTTAATAAAAAGGCGTCATACTTCACTTCATTTTTCAAAATGTTTAATCTAAATCAAGAAAGTTCAATTTATAAACCTTTTTGGGTCTTCCTCTAAGTTTTTCTTGTTTCCTGTACGAGATATGTGCTGCTCCCTTTTCCTCAAGCTTATTTAAAATTCGGTTGGCCTGACGTAAAGTAATCTTCAAGTGATAGGCCAAATCGTCTGCAGTTAGCTCATCGGCCTGATTCTTGGAAATGACCGCCATAATTTTTTTGATTTGTAAGGTCGATATTTCTAATTTTTCACTAAGTTGTTCTAACTGCGGTTCAACTGTATTGTTAATTTGTATGCAATTGTCTTCTCCAAGCGGGCCAACGATCTCTTCATTTGCAGTAATCACATAAGTACAAGAAATCTCATGTAATTCAGCTTCTTTATTTGCGTTTTCAGCAGATGTTTTAGCTTGATACAATGTGGAACCGATTCCCCAACCTATATATGTATTGAATGGGAGCGTCCGATTCAGGTATTCAAGAACAGAACATTGCGTAAACTGCTTTGTTAAGTCTTTGAGTTCTCCATAGGAGGTAATCACTTCAAAACAGTCATGCTTTTTTTGAATGACAGATAGTGCATTGGTTTGATCATTGTACTCCATGAGTGCTTTATGGAGGAGAATTTGTTTGAAATCCAAATCAGACATCGAATCTTGACCTTCAATCGTGATAATCCCAATTGCCCACTGGTTGTCCAATAAATGAGCAAGCTGTACCTCAGTAATGATTTGCTTCATCTGTTCCACTATAGATTCTGTGGAAGGGAAAATAAAAGTATACGGTATGCCTGACTCCTCGAGACGGTCAACCACATTACTCATACGCGTAATCGATAAATCGATCTTCCCCTGCTTCCATAATGTTAGATGCTTCTCAAAAGTCCTTTCATAAATACCATCTGAAAATTCAAGATCATTTGTATAAGGGAATTCATCCGCTTTTAATACTCCTTTTAGACCCATATAGTCATTTTCTTCACTTATAAAATCAATAAAAACTCTTGAAAAGTTTAAATTTTTATTTGTATTGCTAATAGAAAATAAATGCTTATAAAAATCCCCTTCGGGTATATCCAGATAAAATGTTGGAGTTGGCAAAAGTGTAGTATTCTTGCTCAGTATTTTATA
This sequence comes from Bacillus sp. MUM 116, assembly GCF_001866655.1. Lineage (GTDB taxonomy): Bacteria > Bacillota > Bacilli > Bacillales > Cytobacillaceae > Neobacillus. The sequence goes on from NZ_MLYR01000047.1 coordinate 21,519, forward strand.
ACCCAATTCTCCACTAAAGACAAACCCATCACAAAACGGCTGATATTGTTCATACAGATCCTTAATCTCGCTAATTTTCCGATAAGGAATGAAAATCAATTCACTTTGGTCCCGGATCATTGGTTCTATTTGCTTTATTTTTTCAAGAGAATGAGGAGTCGTAATTACGCCAATTTTAATCATAAGCCATTTCCGCTCCTTTCATCATTACAAGTACCATTATTATACTAGTTTACTTGATTTAATACTAACCACCTGTAATTTTCTGAAAATTTTAAGTTGAAATTTTATTGTAATTTTTTTAATTGGTGTTATAATTCTTTTAAGACATGTCTTAAATGTTTCCAAAAATAAATAATTTTAAACATCATGAAAGGGATGATTTTTTAATGGGTGACAGCGTATACAACAAGAAAACCAAAACAATTGTTTTAACCCTTCTTTTTTTAACATGGATTGTCAACTATTTGGATAAAAATTCTATGAATGTCGCTATTATCTCCATTTCTAAACAATTTCATTTAAATCCCACCCAATCGGGAATGATCATCAGCAGTTTCTTTCTAGCTTATGCCATTATGCAATTAATTGGAGGATGGCTAACGGATAAATATGGTTCAAAAAAAATTATCCTTTGTTCGTTAATTGTATGGTCTGTTTTTACCATTTTTACAGGCTTCGCCTGGTCGTTCCTGTCTTTAATTGTCATTCGCTTCTTATTTGGATTTGGGGAAGGAAGCTTTCCCGCTGCCAGTTCTGTTGCTTTAGCAGAAAACTTTCCTAAAGAACAACGCGGAAGAGCAAAAGGACTGTTATCAAGCGCGACACAGATTGGGGCCATCATTGCTACTCTTCTTGCCGCCTTACTGATTAAAAGCGTTGGGTGGAACGTAATGTTCTATATCTTTGGTTCGCTCGGTTTTATTTTTCTTCTTCTCATGTGGAAATACCTCCCTGAAAGAACTCAGGAGAAAGGTAAAAAAGACAAGCCAAAAGTATCTTATCTAAACGTCTTAAAAAATCCGCTTGCCTGGAAGTTAATGCTCATTTATTTTGGCATGAGCATGGTGAACTGGGGGTTAAGTTCTTGGCTGCCATCCTATTGGGTAAACGTGCGTCATCTTGAATTAGTGAAAACAGGCTTTATTTCTATGCTTCCCATTTTATTTTCTCTTATTGGAATCAACGTTAGCTCCTGGGCATTAGATAAAATGGCAGAGGGGAAAGAAAAGTTCATTATTATATTAGGTTCTCTCATTGGGATTTTCTCACTTTACTTCACAATGAATGCAGCCTCTATTCCTATGGCGCTTACCTTCCTTTGCCTAGCCTATTTTGGAGTTGGTCTCATCTCTGTTGTCCTTGCTCTTCCACTAAAATATTTCTCTCAAGAGTCAATGGGAACCACAGTTGGAATTATGTATTTTGGAGGACAAATGGCAGGAACCATTGCACCAACTTTAATGGGGTACATGATCACTTTATTTAAAGGTTCTTACTCAGGAGCTTTCACATTATTGATTCTCTCTCTCGTAATCCCTATCTTGACAAGTTTATTTTTAAAAACAAATTCGACACAACAAAAAGGAAGTAATGCAGCATGAGTGATATTAAAAAAATAATCGAGATCATTGAAGAAAAAAAAGACACGTTCATACAAATCAGTGACCAAATCTGGGAATTTGCAGAAACACGTTTCCAAGAGGTACAATCGGCTGAGCTCATTTGTCAAACGCTTGAATCTGAAGGATTTTCAGTTGAAAAAGGAATTGCAGACCTGCCTACTGCTTTTGTTGGCAGCTTTGGTACCGGAAACCCTGTTGTAGCCATTCTTGGTGAATATGATGCCCTTTCAGGACTAAGTCAAAAAAGCGGCTCTACCTTTCCCGAGCCAATTGAAACAGGCGGGAATGGACATGGCTGCGGGCACAATCTTTTAGGAATCGGTTCGCTTGCTGCTGCGGTTGCTCTAAAAGATATGATGGAACAGAATGGATTAAATGGGACGGTAAGATATTATGGATGTCCAGCTGAAGAAGGGGGTTCCGGGAAAACTTTTATGGCAAGAGCCGGATGCTTTCATGATGTCGACTTTGCTTTATGTTGGCATCCTTGGACCACCAATACCATTTTACCGGGAAAATCATTAGCTAATTACCAAGTATACTTTAAATTCAAAGGAAAAAGTGCCCATGCTGCGGTTCAGCCACACTTGGGAAGAAGCGCACTTGATGCCGTTGAACTGATGAACGTTGGAGTCAACTACTTACGTGAGCATATCATCTCAGAAGCAAGAGTCCATTATGCTATCACGAACACAGGCGGATTTTCTCCGAATGTGGTTCAAGGAGAAGCAGAGGTTCTTTATTTAATTCGTGCACCTAAAACGCAGCAAGTTAAAGAAATTTACGAAAGAGTTTGCAAGATTGCTAGAGGCGCAGCGCTTATGACAGAAACAGAGGTAGAATTTGTTTTTGATAAAGCCTGCTCCAACCTGATTCCCAATACAACTCTTAACGCTAAAATGGCTGAAGTAATGAGTGAAATTGGCGCTCCGATTTATGATGAAGGGGAAATCCATTTTGCCGAACAGCTTCATGCTACATTAACGGATGGAGATCGGGAAAATGAAATGAACAATCTACCAAATGAAGTAGCTGAGGCTCTAAAGGATAAAGCGATTTCCGATATTAATAACCCATACTCTGATGATTTAGCCGATAAACCACTCGGAGGCTCGACAGATGTTGGAGATGTAAGTTGGATTGTACCAACAGTGCAAGTTGGTACAGCCTGCTGGGTTTTAGGAACACCGGCACATACTTGGCAAGTTGTTACAATCGGCGCTACATCTATTGCTCATAAAGGAATGCTTCAGGCAGGAAAAGTTTTGGCAGGAACAGCACTTGAAGTGATGAAAAATCCTGAACTCCTGGAGAAATGCAAAATAGAACATAAGCTGCGGTTAAGCGGCGATACCTATCAGTGTCCAATTCCTAAAGAAGTTATTCCTGCTTGCAATCGATAAATGATTCAAAGTAATCATCTATCTAAAGGTAAAATTAGCATATGGTCATACTAGTAACCATATTCAACTATTAAGGCTTCTCTTTGGAGAAGCCTTATTTATTACCTATGATTGTACATTATAAACCTCATTTACTTATGATATGGTTCCCCTCGGTTAATCCGATACGCCCGGTAAATCTGCTCCACTAGGATCAACCTCATTAATTGATGTGGAAAAGTCATCTTTGAGAACGATAATTGCTCATTCGACCGCCTTATTACTTCCTCACTCAGCCCCAACGATCCTCCGATCACAAAGGCAATCTTACTTTTTCCATATGTCGCTAATTTATCTATCGTCTCCGCCAGCTCTTCAGAGGACTGCATTTTGCCGTTAATCGCTAGTGCAATCACATGGGCATCCGCACTGATTTTGGCCAAAATCCGTTCGCCTTCTTTTTGTTTTACCTGGAGCATTTCTGACTCACTTAATTCTTCTGGTGCCTTTTCATCAGCGACCTCGATTACTTCCACCTTTGCATAAGCGGATAATCGTTTTAAATACTCATCGATTCCTTGTTTTAAATATTTCTCTTTTAATTTGCCAACCGTCACAATCGAGATATTCACAATCCACAGCCCTTTACAAAATGATTACAAACAGCTTACAAACAACATATCCACAGAAGTTATCCACATATACACATTTTTTATCCACATCTTGTATGGAATCACTTGTTCGCCACAATATATACAGCGTTATTTTGACAATATTCACAGGTTGTTGATAAATTATCCACATCCAGTTTTGTTAATACCGGAAATGTTTCGTGCTCATTTACAACCGTATCTAATGCAATATCCACATGCTCATCGCAACAATAAATCATCCTCAACTTCACCTTTCAAAACAAATATTTTCTTTAGTCTTATTTTTTACTTTTACATCAACAGACATACTAAACCCCATCCATGTTACCACAAAAAAGCAGGAGGGTGGCCATTTAATTCACCTCCTGCTTCTTGCTAAACTATTGCATTTTATCGCTCGACAATCGCATGGTTGTTTCTTTTAATTTTCCACTGCGATAAAACTTAACCTTCATTTGCTCGCCAATTTTCTTATCTTGATACAAATGCTTCCGTAATTCGAGGACATCATTTATCTTTTTCCCATCCAATTCCACAATCACATCAAGTTCCTTTAAGCCCGCCTGAGCCGCTGGTGAATTTGATACAACCTGGCGAAGTGCCACACCATAGTTTATGCCTCTTGGCAATTTAAGGGCTTCTTCTTGATAGTAGGCAGGAATTTCAGAAACTGATTTCAAGTCAACCCCCATATATGGCCGCTTTACACTTCCGTATTGCTCCAAATCATTAATGATTGGTTTTGCGGAATTAATCGGGATCGATAAACCGATTCCTTCTACTGCCTCTTGGGAAATTTTCATCGAATTAATTCCAACCACTTGTCCGGCAATATTAACTAGAGCACCGCCGCTGTTCCCGGGGTTGATGGCAGCATCTGTTTGCAGAACCTCCGCTTGCCAATCAATAATCCCATCCTGATTGATATCGATCGGGATCGTTCGTTTTAACCCTGAAACAATTCCCTGTGTCACGGAACCGGAGAAGGTAGGACCAAGCGGGTTTCCAATCGCGATAACCGGCTCGCCCATTTTTAACTCATCTGAATTTCCGAATTCAGCAATTGTTTTCACATGGCTGGCATCAATCTCAAGAACGGCTAAATCGCTCCAAATATCGCTTCCAAGGAGCTTTGCAGGGAGTTTTGTTCCATCGGTGAGGCTCACCTCGAGCTTTGTTGCTCCTTCGACGACATGGTGATTCGTTACAACAAAGGCTTTATTATCAACTTTTTTATAAATAACCCCTGAGCCGGTTCCAGCTGCCTCTTCAGATTTTTTCCCGCTATCTGACCAAAAATTTGTCGATTGGATATTAGTGATCCCCACAACTGCCGGACCTGCTTTATCAACGGCCTTGGTCGTATTGGTGGTCACATTATAAGATACATTCTGGACAATTCCTTGATTGTTCGTAGTATTTGCTCCAGTTGAAACTTGATTTTTCGGTTGAATATTGTAGGGGAGAACACCTGAATTGGCCAAGCTCGGAATGAACATAACTACCAATACAGCTCCAATAATAGCTCCAACCAGGCTGGAGAAGAACAAGCCGCCTCTGCCTCTTTTTTCACGATAACGTCCATTTGATTGATCATCATAAAAACCCATTATCGATTCCCTCTCTTTCGAAAAGCTGCTACCGTTTAGTTTGGCTTATATATACAATTATACTCTTCTAACGGGAGATTAATAAAAAATGCAATTTCTTACAATATTCTTCCATAATGAGACGCAATTTAGACATAAAAAAAGCAAGACTGGAATAGTCCCGCTCTTTTTTCCATTACTATATTTTATACAGCAGTCAAAACGGTAGGGGTTTTTGGGTCGGTATCGTAGAGCTCAAATTGCTCCCCAACAATCAAACCGCGGCTTTGCAGTGTTTGGGATACGGACATTCGCGCCAAATCCTTCATATTATTATCAAGGCTCAAATGGGCAAGATAGACCCGGCGCGTCTTTTCTCCAATCACATCGCTCATTGCCACCGCCGCATCTTCATTGGAAACATGGCCGACATCACTTAAAATTCTCCGCTTAATATTCCAAGGATATCGCCCCATGCGCAGCATTTGTACATCATGGTTCGATTCAAAAATATACGCATCAGCGTTCGTAATAATTCCCTTCATCCGATCACTGACATAACCGGTATCGGTAATCAAAACAAGCTTTTTATCGGAGTGATGGAAAACGTAAAACATCGGTTCTGCTGCATCATGTGAAACACCGAAGGATTCGATCTCAACAGCCCCAAAACTTTTTACCGTTTCCATGTTAAAAATGAACTTTTGCTCTGTTGGAATTTCTCTCACTAAACCGTCCATAGCCTTCCAAGTTTTTTCATTCGCGTAAACCGGAAGCTTATACTTACGTGCCAGCACACCGACACCCTTAATATGGTCGCTGTGCTCATGGGTAACAAATATCCCTGAAAGTTTATTAATGTCGCGGTCAATTTGTCCAAATAGGCTTTCCATCTGTTTTCCGCTAAAACCGGCATCTACCAAAAAGGAATGTTCATCGGACTCTACATATAGTGCATTCCCCGTACTTCCACTCGCTAAAATGCTATAACGCAATGACATTCTCGTTCACTCCACTACACTTTTTTCGTTGCTGTTAAATTGAATAATCTGTCCTTCAAATGCATTTACAAACAGGCTCTCTTTATCATCAACCACAAAACGCCATGTCGGTGCCAGCACTTGAGAGGCTGCAAGCTGTATTAAAGTGGAATATCCAAGCTCAACCTTTGTTATCGTGCTCTTTGGTTTCAGAATTCCTTTTTGATGCAGTGTTTCGATTGCCTTTAAAGGAGTGAGGACTTCTTCTTTTGACGAAGCCGAAAGTTTTTTAATTCCCTCCAAATAGGTCTGCTCGTAGGAGGCAATTTGATTCTTGTTATTCAAATGAAATGTAATCATCCCATTAATATTATGATATAAAGGATAACTATCACTTTGTTGAAAATAGATTATCGTTTTTTGTGTATCATTTTTTTCCCAAAATTGATATTGGTCCCCATAAAGAACATCACTTTTTAAAAAGGCAGCCAGATCTGCTGGTTCAAATTTTGAGCTTAGTTGTAATGGATTTCCCAGTTTCGCTTGGATCGTTGTTTCATCCTTTAGAACAGCGGCTTCTCCCTCTAAACGTTTTAAATCACTTTTCTTAAATTTCTTTGGCTTCGCGCTTAAATATTGTGCCTTAATGGGTGCTTTTGGGAGATCACCGAATTTAATTTCATCTGCTTTCAGTTTTTCTTCGAAGGATGCTTCGGTAATTAATTCATACTTGTTTGCATCCCGGATTTTCAGAAATTGAAAGAGCAGATACACATCCAAAATTAAAAAGGTAATAATGAAAATCGTTTTAATTTTACTCCAATCCATGCTTAAAGCCTCCCTGGTTTCCCATCGTAATCTGCACCCATGTATCATCATATTGATAAAACCAGGCAGGTTCTAAGAGGATTATCTTGTTTTCCTGTGAATCCCGTTCCATTCGGTATCCCAGCATAATCTTTTTCAATAATTCAGGATGGTAATTCTTTTGACTTTCTAAAACTTTTATTGCCTCCCGTCCCGATGGAAGAATCATCTTTTTCGTTTCCGAACGGAGCGGTAAATCCAGGGAAATATTCGGCCTTACATATTTCATAATTGCATTTTTTCCCCAAACTTCCTTAATTTCTGAAGCTCCTTGGTCATTATAGACAGGATAGCCGTCCATGCTATATAAGCGGAAGATGACTGTCTGATTGGATTCATCCTTGGCAACATATCGGTACGGATCTGTCCAGCCGCCATGCTCATTGACAAAATCAATGCTCTTTTTAACTAAATCATAGGAATTGGAAGGATACATATTTTCGACCGTCGGATTTACATACACAAGCATATTGCTGTCATAATAGACATTCAATTTACTTGAATCGTTCGTGTATTCTTCCCCGTGTGGAAGAATACTCTTTTGCACAAAGCTTGGGTCATCAAAAAGCGCTTTTTTAAATTCATTGGAATTCAATGTTCGGGGTAAATAACGGTACTCCATCATTTCCGTTTCACTTTCGGGAAGGAAAATCGTCCGTTTATTTGTAGGCTTATAAGCAAAATAACTTGGTAAATTAACTGCCTTTTTATAAAAATCCTTTTGAAATCCCTTCAATAGACCGGATGAAATATGGCTGATAAACACTTGTTGATGTTCTGAAGAAACAAAATATACCGTGCCGAAATCTTTGCTGGAATTTTCAAAATTAATTACAATTCGGTCAAAATTGAAAGAGGCGATTTTGCGTTCTTCAAAATTAAGTACACTACGGTACAAGGAAATTGGAATCTCCCCGGGGAAAATAATTTCCGCTTTTCCGTTTTCATGAACAAAATTATTGACGTTTCCTACCTTTGTGGTGTAATTCTCCACATCCAAAAAGGTCCATTGGCCTAATTTCTTCATAATACTCTCAAGTTCATCGGTATTGGATGTTCCATAGTGATGACCATTGATATGATATATAATTTGATCCGGTTTTAAGATTTTTTGCGCTTCCTGTTTTTCGCTTAGCGTAACCTCTGCAACCGTATTCTGATTTTTCATCGTTTCATAATTGGGCTGATATGACCATAAATTCCAGGTTAACACAATACTAACCAATACTAAAATGGTTAAAATTGCAGATTTTATATTTTCGTATCTCATGACCATTCATCCTCTTCAGAACCCTCATACGGCAGGGAAAAAGCAATAACCGTTCCTTTCCCTTCCTGACTGGTTGCCCAAATTCCACCGCCATGAGCATTAATAATTTCCTTTGCAATGGCAAGGCCCAATCCTGTACCTCCGAGCTTTCGGGTTCTTGCTTTGTCAACTCGATAAAAACGCTCAAAAATCTCCCCGATATTTTCCTTTGGAATCCCCATTCCCTGGTCGGATATACTGACAATAATTCTTTCTTCTTCCTCCTGTATGGAAAATCTAACCTGTCCTCCTTCAGGTGAATATTTTAATGCATTGGAAATAATGTTATAAAGCACTTGTGTCAACTTATCTTCGTCAATTTCAACGAAGATTGGATTTGTTGGCAGCTCTCTTTTAAAGGTAACATTTTGTTCTTTTGCCATTTCAAAACGATCGATGATACTGTGAAAGAAACTTACAAAATTCACCCACTCAGGAGAAAGCTTATAGTCGGTGCTATCCATCTTAGATAACGTGAGAAGATCATTCACAAGCCGAATCATTCTTTCCGTTTCTGTTCGTGTAACCTCCAAGAAATTTGGGGCAATCTCCTCATCTCTCCATGCCCCATCTACCAGAGCCTCGAGATAGCTACGCATCGTTGTTAGCGGCGTCCTTAATTCATGCGAGACATTTGCCACGAATTCCCTGCGGTCCGCATCAATTTTTTCTTGTTCCGTAATATCATGAAGAACCGCAATGAGTCCATTGACAAAGCCTGTATCCTTTTGAATCACCGAAAAATTCGCCCGAAGAATATACGGTTTTGTTTTCGTACTGTAATCCAGGATTAATGAATCATTTTCCTCAAGCAAATCTTCAAACGTATTCGTTTCATTTAATCCTAAAAGGGATACAATCGACTGAGAAAGAACTGTTTCACGTGAAACATCCAGCATCTCAGCCGCAGGTTCATTGATTAAAATAACACGCCCTTTCCGGTCCGTCGCAATGACTCCATCTGTCATATACGATAAAACGGTGGAAAGCTTTCTCCGCTCTCCTTCTGTCATTGCCTGGGCTTCCTGGAGCTTTTTCGTTAAATTATTAAAAGTCATCGCTAATGTGCCAATTTCATCATTTCCGTACACCTTAACTTTTCGCGAAAAGTTCCCCTTTGTCATCGCGATGGCCTGTTTTTTCAAATCTGCAATTGGCCTTGTGATGGTCTGGGCCAGCAGGATTCCCAAAACAGCAGTAATGGCAAGCGCAATCCCGGTGCCTGTAGCAAAAATGCCATTTATCGTCTTCATTTGTACAAAGACGTTTTCAATTTTGGCAATAAGATAAATCGCTCCAATCACTTTTTTCCCCGATTTAATTGGCTTCGACAGAACCCAGATCCTATGCCCAGATTGAGGGTCTATTAAAATACTGCTTTGTTCCTCTTCTAATGTAAGCGTCTGTTTTACCCTTAGGTCCGTCGAACGCTGGCCAACAACCCCTTGATTATTAGGGTCAGAGGTTCCAAGAATTTTTAACGAACGCCCATCAATCACACGCACCTCTGAAATATCAACAGCAGTGAAGTCCTTGAGAATATTTTTAATATCTTCTTCAAGTGTTGGATCTTCAGATGTCCGTTCTTTTTTCATTTCCTCAACAATATTATAAGCAAGCAAATTGACACGCTGTGTTAAAGAGGTTTGGAAGTTGGTCCTTAGTGTTTCTTCTAATTGCTTTACAAAATAAACTCCGATGACTTGCATGGCAACTAAAATGAGCAGGACATAGATGATAACAAATTTAACATGTATGGATCGAAAGAAACCAACCTTTCTCATGAAGGCCATTACTCCTGTTCAGGATTGCGCAAATAATATCCAACTCCTCTTCGCGTTACAATCCAAGTTGGATGACTTGGGCTATCCTCAATTTTTTCCCGCAGGCGTCGAACGGTTACGTCCACAGTACGGACATCACCATAATAATCATAACCCCATACGGTTTGTAATAAATGTTCTCTTGTCATCACCTGGCCAATATGCTGCGCCAAATAATAGAGCAGTTCAAATTCACGATGTGTTAATTCTATCGTTTCCCCACGTTTTGAAACGATATAGGCATCAGGATGAATGACGAGCGAGCCAATTTCAATTTCATTTGTTTCTGTTTCTTCTTCTGCCGGTGCGTTAAACTGCTGGTGACGGCGTAAATTTGCCTTCACGCGGGCAATCAGTTCTCTTGCGCTAAAAGGTTTTGTTACATAGTCATCTGCACCCAGTTCTAGTCCAAGGACCTTATCAATTTCTGAGTCTTTTGCTGTTAGCATGATAATCGGCATTTCAAATTTCTTGCGGACTTCCCGGCAGACTTCCATTCCGTCTTTTTGAGGAATCATAATATCGAGAAGAATTAAATCCGGTTGAATTTCCTCCACCATTTTAATTGCTTCATTTCCATCATAGGCACAATAGACATTGTAGCCTTCTTTTTTTAAGTTGAATTGTAGAATATCCGCAATCGGTTTTTCATCATCCACGACTAGAATTTTTTTCTCCATACCCATTGCTCCTTTATATTTAAATCTGAATAAAAGTCATATATACTCTATTTTACTTTATCATTAAATCCGTTTTAAATCATCTATTAGTAGTATTTGCTACAATTGCCATAGGATAATGTGAAAATAAAAAAAGAAGTTTGCGAAAGCAAACTTCTTTGAAATGGCTCAGGACGGAATCGAACCGCCGACACAAGGATTTTCAGTCCTTTGCTCTACCGACTGAGCTACTGAGCCAACTAGTGGCGGTCCGGACGGGACTCGAACCCGCGACCTCCTGCGTGACAGGCAGGCATTCTAACCAACTGAACTACCGGACCAAATATTTAATAGCAGTCAGCAAGGAAACCGTCCTTGCCAGTCACTCACTGACCGCTAAATGCCTATGACCCCTACGGGATTCGAACCCGTGTTACCGCCGTGAAAGGGCGGTGTCTTAACCGCTTGACCAAGGGGCCATATAATGGAAAGTTATTTTACTACGTAAAAAAACTTGGTGAGCCATGAAGGACTCGAACCTTCGACCCTCTGATTAAAAGTCAGATGCTCTACCAACTGAGCTAATGGCTCGTATTAGGGCTTGTCCGTCATTAAGTTCTCTTTCGTGACGACGCTTTTTATAATATCATGGATTCTATTAAATAGGCAATACTTTTTTTAAAAAAATTTAAGTATAATTGGTGAAAAGTTTTTAAAAAAATAGGCTCCGTTATAACTGAATGTTGATTTTACTGTGTTTGAAAAATAAACGGTAAAATTCCGCATAAATTTGGAAATACCCATATTTCCTTAAAAATAAAGAAAGTTTTTCCGTTTATATTATCCAAATCTTTGTTTTTTGTTTTATTTAGAGCAGTTAATCGGAATAACTTCGCTTATATCTGCTTCTTAAGCTTCCAATATATACATTAGCCGGAAATTCTCCGCCTATGAATTCTCATACCAACACGAAGATCAACAATGAATAATAACAGAGCCAAAAAATAAAAGCCCCCCAAAAAGGAGGACCTTTACCAAAAAATTATGCTTGTCTCCAAGGGCTGCGGACAACATTTGTTTGATTACGATCCGGGCCAACAGAGAAAGTAGATAAAGGAATGCCTGTAAGCTGTGTTACACGCTCAACGTAGTGGCGGGCATTGGCAGGCAGTTCATCTAATGATTTGCAGCCTGTGATATCCTCAGACCAGCCTGGTAATTCTTCATAAACAGGCTCACATTGCGATAACACCTTTAAGCTTGCAGGATATTCTGTAATGATTTCATCCTTATATCGATATGCCGTACAGATTTTTAATGTTTCAATACCAGTTAAAACATCAATCGAGTTAAGTGACAAATCAGTTAGACCGCTGACACGGCGGGCATGACGGACAACAACACTGTCAAACCAGCCTACGCGGCGTGGGCGGCCAGTTGTTGTACCATATTCACGGCCAACTTCACGGATTTGGTTACCGATTTCATCAAATAATTCAGTTGGGAATGGACCGTCACCAACACGAGAAGTATAAGCCTTACATACACCGACAACATGAGTAATTTTTGAAGGGCCAACACCGGAACCGATTGTTACTCCCCCTGCAACAGGGTTTGAAGAGGTAACAAACGGGTATGTTCCTTGGTCAATATCAAGCATAACACCTTGTGCTCCTTCAAAAAGAACACGGCGTCCTTCATCCAATGCATCATTTAAAACAACAGAAGTATCGCAAACATAATGTTTAAACTGTTGTCCATATTCATAATATTCATCAAGGATTTCTTCTTTTGTAAATCCTTCCGTTTCATAAATTTTTTCAAATAAGCGGTTCTTTTCCGCAAGGTTTCTCTCTAGCTTTTCTTCAAAAACTTCGCGGTCAAGCAAATCAGCAATCCGAATCCCCACACGTGCTGCTTTATCCATGTAGGCAGGGCCAATTCCTTTTTTCGTTGTTCCAATTTTGTTATCGCCTTTGCTGGCTTCTTCGACTTCATCCAATTTAATATGGTAAGGAAGAATGACATGTGCACGGTTACTGATACGAAGATTATCGGTTGAAATGCCTCTTTCATGTAAGTAAGCAAGTTCAGTCACAAGTGCTTTCGGATCGACAACCATCCCGTTACCGATTACACTAATTTTTTCTTTTGAAAAGATCCCTGATGGAATTAAGTGTAATTTATAGGTTTCTCCATTAAATTGGATAGTGTGCCCGGCATTGTTGCCTCCTTGATAACGAGCAATTACTTCTGCATTTTCAGAAAGGAAATCAGTAATTTTCCCTTTTCCTTCGTCTCCCCATTGTGTACCAACAACTACTACTGATGACATGTAAGGCACCTCCGAAATTTAACTAACATTTATTATTTTAATTATCCATCACACAGTTTATCAATTTACCGAGGAAAAATCAAACGAAACACGAACGTTTTATACAAATTTAATAAAATATGTTCGTAATAATATTAATCTAGTAAAATAAAAAGGCTAGCCCTTTTTAAAGAGGCTAACCAAAGTTTTTTACGCTCCTTGAGGGTCGTTATAACGAGTCTCCAAGTTGACGAACTTATTATATTCTTTTACAAAGGCTAATTGGACGGTTCCAACCGGACCGTTACGCTGCTTGGCAATAATGATCTCAATAATATTCTTATCCTCTGATTCTTTATCATAGTAATCATCACGATATAAGAAAGCAACAATATCCGCATCCTGCTCAATACTACCAGATTCACGAATATCAGACATCATCGGGCGTTTATCCTGACGCTGCTCGACACCACGGGAAAGCTGGGATAGAGCGATGACTGGAATCTGAAGCTCACGCGCTAACTGCTTAAGGGAACGGGAAATTTCCGAAACCTCTTGCTGGCGGTTTTCACCAGAACGGCCGCTTCCGAGAATTAACTGCAAATAATCAATCAAAATCATTCCAAGCCCGTGCTCCTGCTTTAAACGGCGGCACTTCGAACGGATATCACTAATCCGGACACCTGGAGTATCATCAATAAAAATACCTGCGCTTGACAAGCTGCCCATTGCCATTGTCAGCTTACCCCAGTCATCATCTGTCAGGGAGCCGGTACGAAGCCGTTGCGCATCAATATTCCCTTCCGCACAAAGCAGACGCATTACAAGCTGCTCTGCACCCATCTCAAGACTAAAAATCGCAATGTTTTCACCCGTTTTATGGGCAACGTTTTGAGCTACATTTAGTGCGAATGCCGTTTTACCTACCGACGGACGGGCACCGACAATAATTAAGTCATTTCGCTGGAAGCCTGCCGTCATGCGGTCAAGATCAACGAAGCCTGTCTCTAGCCCCGTAATTTCACCTGCGCGCTGATGCATGGTTTCAATATTATCATATGTCCGAACAAGGACATCCTTAATATTATGAAAGGCACCGGCATTTTTCCTTTGGGCTACCTCAAGGATACTTTTTTCCGCTTCACTTAGTAGTGTTTCCACTTCATCCTCGCGTGAATACCCATCAGTTGCAATTGTTGTAGCTGTGCGAATTAACCGGCGCAGCAATGATTTTTCTTCTACTATTCTAGCGTAATATTCTATGTTCGCTGCCGTTGGAACCGAACCAGCTAATTCACTTAAATAACTGACCCCGCCAATATCCTCTAAAAGCTTTGAGGCGGCTAAGTCTTCCGAAACAGTTATTAAATCAACCGCTTTTCCGAGGTCGTTAAGTTTCAACATAACATTAAAGATTTTTTGGTGGGAAGCACGGTAAAAATCTTCGGGAATTAAGATTTCCGAAGCTAAGGTTAATGAGGCAGGCTCTAGAAAAATTGCTCCAAGAACAGCCTGTTCCGCTTCAATATTTTGCGGCGGCATACGGTCAGCAAATACATCACTCATCTATTAAAACCTCCTATGTGAGAAGGATGTTTATAAAAATATCTTATCGTATAAAGAAAACTCGCCGATTGGCGAGCCCCTAAGGGCGGTTCATAAGGCGTAGTTGTCCTTATGCCCGATAGGAAAGTCATACTTTCCTATCGGCCAAAGAAAAAAGTGACCAGTAAAAAACCGATCACATCATTTCTTCATGTTTTTTATTCTATCATGTTTTCCCTGAACTTTTCACTGTAAAAAATTAGTGTACTTCTTTTACATGAACATTCAATGTTGCTAAAACTTCATGATGAAGCTTCACTGGAACTTTTGTATGGCCCAGCGTGCGAATGGCATCGCCCAATTCCATTTTACGTTTATCAATTTTAATTCCATGCTTTTTCTGTAATTCTTCAGCAATCTGTTTGGATGTGATGGAGCCAAACAGCCTGCCACCCTCACCGGCTTTTGCCGATAATTCAACGGTTACTTTCTCCAATTGCTCTTTTAATCTTTTCGCTTCAGTAAGCTCTTCAGCTGCCGCTTTAGCTTCTTTTTTCTGTTGACCCTCTAAAGTACTCATATTGGACTGCGTTGCTTCAATTGCCAGCCCTTGTTTGATTAGAAAGTTATGTGCGTAGCCGTCAGCCACATTTTTAATTTCCCCTTTTTTTCCTTTTCCTTTAACGTCTTTCAAAAAGATTACTTTCATTCTTTGTTGCTCCCTTCCAAGTATTCATCAATTGCAAGCTTCAATTGATTTTCAGCTTCCTCTATTGTAACACCGTTTAGCTGTGTTGCTGCATTTGTTAGATGCCCGCCACCCTGCATGATCTCCATGATGATTTGGACATTGATGTTTCCTAACGATCTGGCGCTAATCCCAATCGCTCCTTCGCCCCGTTTGGAAATCACAAAGGAGGCAATGACCCCTTCCATGGTTAATAACGTGTCAGCTGCTTGAGCGATAATCACTTGATCATTAATTTCATCCTCGTCGCCAACAGCAATGGCAATTCCTTCTTTGTAAAAGGATACCGATTCAATCAGCTTGGCTCTTTTTATATACGTATCAACGTTTTCCTTTAAAAACTTTTGAACGAGGATAGTATCTGCCCCGTGTGCCCTTAGGTAAGAGGCAGCATCAAATGTGCGTGTACCGGTTCGTAAAGTAAAACTCTTGGTGTCGACAATAATTCCCGCTAACAGGGCAGTGGCTTCAAGCATCTCAATTTTTACCCGTTTTGGCTGGTATTCAAGAAACTCTGTCACAAGCTCGGAGGTAGACGAAGCATAAGGCTCCATATACACAAGAATTGGATTATGGACAAAATCTTCACCGCGGCGATGATGATCAATGACTACAACATTATCAATTTTATTTAACAACCGCTCTTCCATCACAAGGGAAGGCTTATGGGTATCGACAACAACTAGCAGCGTTTTATCCGTCGCAATCTCCATTGCCTCTTCAGGTCCGATAAAACGGGAATAAAGCTGTTCATGCTTTCGTATTTCCTCCATCAGACGGCCAACACTTGTTTCTAACGAGTTTGAGTTGACTACAATATAAGCTTCTTTTTGATTCATCTGTGCCACTTTATAGATCCCAATCGAGGCACCAATTGAATCCATATCAGGATTTTTATGGCCCATAATCATCACTTTATCACTGGCCAAAATTAAATCCTTCAGAGCATGAGAAATCACCCGGGCCCTCACTCTTGTTCGTTTTTCAATCGGGTTGGTCTTGCCACCAAAGAATTTCACCTTGCCGTTAGGCTGCTTGATGGCAGCTTGGTCGCCGCCTCTGCCAAGTGCCAGGTCAAGGCTCGATTGTGCCAACGTTCCCAATTCAGGAAGGGAAGAGACCCCTGCGCCAACCCCAATACTTAAAGTAAAAGATACATTATGCTTTGAGGTCATTTCTCTTACTTCATCCAGGATAGAAAACTTATCCTTTTCAAGAATATGTAAAATACTTTCATTAAAAACAGCCATAAACCGTTCGGAAGAAATCCTTTTCAAGAAAATCCCATTATCCTGCGCCCACTTATTTAAGATAGAAGTAACCAGATTGTTGATGCTTCCACGCGTCTGATCATCCATCCCTTGAGTAAGATCATCATAATTATCTAAAAAGATAACCGCAATCACGGTTCGCTCATCATGATACTTTTTTTCAATTTCTGTTTGCTCTGTCACATCAAAGAAATAAAGCAGGCGTTCTTCGTGCCGATGGATGACCCTGAATTTCCGATCGTGAAGGGTAATGATTTCTGTTTCCACTTCCTGCTTCACTAATGGGACCAGTGCATCGGCAATATCATACAGGGAGCGGCCAATCAGCGTATCCTCATCAAAACAAGAGGACAGAAAGGGATTGGACCACTCAATATAATAGTCTTCATTAATAAGCATAATTCCAATCGGCATTTCCATTAAAGCCTCTTCACCGACTTTTTTGACCCGGTACGATAGGGTGGAAATATACTCCTCCATTTCTTTCCTTTGGCGAATATCAATGACGAACATATAGTACAACGGAATAAGCATCAATAACAGCCCGGCCAAACTTAGAATCCAATTATATAAAAACAGGATTATGAGCAGCACCACTGTAACGGCTATTAACCCGTAAAAGGGATAACGAATGGAACGTTTTTCCAAAAATGCAGGCATTTTTTCAGCTCCTAACAGTAGTCATCACTCTTTTTTCTCAAATCGCTTTCTTAAATCCAAACCTAAATCAATTATACCTAAAATTCTAATAATAGAAAGAAAAATTGGAATGAATGCCAGTATGGTAACGACCACCCGGACACCTTTTGAAATATTTCTCTGATGGAAAAGAAAATAAAGAAAGGCAAAGCCCTGTAACACCATACACAATTCTAATATGTAAGTTAAATTCATTAAAGCAGCGTAATAATAAGTACCTTTTTCGGGATGGGACAGTAAATTGGCAGCCAGCACTATTAAATAGTACCAAAGAAGGCTCCTTGGCAAGGAAAGCTCCCTGAATTTCCCCCAAGTTGGTGTTGATATGCCAAATCTTTTCGCAATCGGGAAGCAAATTAGTTGAATCACAAAAACGGAACATATCGAACTCATAATTAGCACACTCGGAGCTAAAACCTGAAGTATGCCTAACATATTTTCATTTTGAGTAACAACTTTTTGATATTGCTCCTCGGTCATCCTCGATTTTAACAATTCCTGCGATTGAAGGGTAGATTGCTTAAAGGCCTTCAGCAGTTCATGGAACAAATCAAAGTGGAAAAAGGCGACACTGATTACATAAAGGATGACAGCCCCAACCATAAAGGTAAGTGTGCCTGATATTAAGATACTTGTCCGGCCTTTATTTTTTTGAATGAAATAGCCCATTACGGCGCCTGTTGTTCCATAAATCAGCGTAATCGACAAACCCATAAAAGAACCGGCAATAAAGGAAATAAACAGAGCTGCAACAAAGAATGCTGCCGTATATTTTAAATGATTTTTTGCAGTAAACATGATAATGGGCAGCGGTAAAACAAAGTTTATGATGACTGCCAAGAGCGGAACATAAATCGTCAATAACAAAAGAACGGTAAAGGCTGCTAAAAGGATTGCACCCTCAGTTAAAATACGAGCATTTTTCACTTCTTCACCCCTAATATTTCTCAAACCTGTACTTTTTATTTTAGCCAGTTCATCAGAGCAATTCAATAAAACAGGCTAAGAAAAGCGCAAGCGCCTTGGTCAGGGACGACAAGCACAAGACGAGCCGGCGAGAAGGTTGCTTTTTAACCTTCTTGACGGATTGGCTTGTGACCTCGAGCCCCTAGGCGCTGGAGCTGGACAATTCTCGAAGTTGAAATTCTATACTTTCTCCAAATAAAAGAAAAGCCCGATATCTCGGCTTTTCCAAATTGAACTATTTGATTGTTAGCATCTCATTATGCTTTAGTTCCTTAATTAAGTAATTCAGGAACTCTTCCCTAAGGTCTTCTCTTCGTAACGCAAACTCAACTGTAGCTTGAAGGAATCCCTGCTTGTCACCAACATCATACCTTTTCCCTTCAAAATTATAAGCATACATTGCTTCTTTGTGGGCAAGCTCTTTTAGGGCATCGGTTAACTGAATTTCTCCGCCTTTTCCTGGCTTCGTTTTTTCTAACAGGTCAAAAATAGCCGGATTAATAATATATCTGCCTAGAATGGCAATATTGGAAGGGGCTGACCCTGAAGCAGGTTTTTCAACTAAACCTTTAACCTTGTAAATGCGATCTTCAATTTCTTTTCCTTCAATGATTCCATATTTATCGGTATCTTCTGTTGCTACTTCCTGGACACCAAGAATCGTTGTTTTGTATTCCTCATATTTTTCAATCATTTGCTTTAAACATGGTTTTTCAGAATAGACAATATCATCACCAAGAAGGACAGCAAATGGCTCGTTACCGATAAAACTTTTCGCACAATAAATTGCATGTCCAAGCCCTTTTGGTTCTTTTTGTCGAATATAATGAATATTAACCATTTCTGAAATTTGCCGAACTTCGGCTAGCAGTTCAAGTTTACCCCTTGATTCCAATTCAAGCTCCAGTTCTACAGATTTATCGAAATGATCCTCAATTGATTTTTTATTTCTTCCGGTAATAATTAAAATCTCCTCAATACCGGACTCTACTGCTTCTTCAATGATATATTGAAGCGTTGGCTTATCAACAATTGGCAGCATTTCCTTTGGCTGCGCTTTTGTTGCCGGCAGAAATCTTGTCCCCAAGCCGGCTGCCGGAATAATCGCTTTCCGTACCTTCAACCTATTCTCCTCCTTTGAAAATCTTTACCTGATTATATTCTAACATAGTATTGTTTCATTAATATTTTCTTAAGGAAAATTAAGTATAAAAAAAGGCAGCAGGGAAGAACCCTGCTGCCTTTTATAGTTACTATTCTCCAGCCACGAATGGTAGTAATGCCATTTGACGTGCACGTTTGATTGCAACTGTTAGTTTACGTTGGTATTTAGCGCTAGTACCAGTTACACGACGTGGTAAAATTTTTCCACGCTCAGAGATGAACTTTTTAAGTAAATCTACATCTTTAAAATCAATGCGAGTGATGCCGTTTGCTGTGAAATAACAAACCTTACGGCGCTTCGCACGACCGCCTTTGCGTCCTCCTGCCATGAAAATTCCCTCCTTCATGTTTATTATCTAGTAACGTTCATTAAGGTTTACTCTAGAATGGAAGATCGTCATCGGAAATGTCAATTTGACCATTACCCGCAAATGGATCCTCATCCACCCGTGTAAAGCCTTGGTTGTTGTTCGGACGTTGATTCTGATTGCCGCCGCCATAAGGATTGCCTTGCGGTTCCCTTGGAGGTGCTCCATAGAACTCATTGTCGTTTCTGTTGCCGCCGCCGGATGCATTTCTAGGCTCAAGGAATTGAACACTTTCTGCTACAACTTCCGTAACGTATACACGTTTTCCGTCTTGTCCTTCATAGTTGCGAGTTTGAATACGACCATCAACACCTGCAAGGCTGCCCTTTTTCAAAAAGTTCGCCACATTTTCAGCAGGCTTACGCCAAACAACACAATTAATAAAGTCCGCTTCACGTTCACCTTGCTGATTTGAAAATTGACGATTTACAGCTAAGCTAAAAGTAGCAACAGCAACTCCACTTGGCGTATAACGCAAATCAGGATCCTTTGTTAAACGGCCTACAAGAACGACACGATTCATCATCAGAATCAACTCCTTTTCTCCCGGTAAATGTTCCATGTGGAACAATTATTTCCAGAAATATTTATATTAAGCTTCTTCTTTAATTACGATATGACGAATGATATCTTCGCTGATTTTTGCAAGACGAGAAAATTCTTGAACTGCAGCAGCTGAAGATGTTGTTTTAACGATTTGGTAGTATCCATCGCGGAAATCATTGATTTCGTACGCAAGACGACGCTTACCCCAATCTTTTGTTTCAGCAGTTTCCGCACCATTTTCAAGAAGAATTGTGTTAAAACGCTCAACTAGAGCTTTTTTAGCCTCATCTTCAATATTTGGACGGATGATGTACATAACTTCGTACTTGTTCATCACATTCACCTCCTTTTGGTCTGAACGGCCCACATTTGGGCAAGGAGCAATTTTTCATTACTCACAAGTTAAGATTATAGCATAGGTATTTTGGAAAAGCAATGGTGTTCACCGATTGTCCATCATACAATACAAAAAGCTCTGCGAGATGCAAAGCGATTTAATCATTAAACATTAAAGCGGAAGTGGATGACGTCTCCGTCTTTAACAATATAATCTTTACCTTCTAAACGAACTTTTCCAGCTTCTTTTGCCGCGTTATGACTGCCGGCTGCTAGCAAATCTTCATAAGCCACTGTTTCAGCACGGATAAAGCCGCGTTCAAAATCGGAGTGAATAATCCCGGCACATTGCGGCGCCTTCATGCCGTTTCTAAATGTCCAGGCACGAACTTCTTGTACACCTGCTGTAAAATACGTAGCTAAACCAAGTAAGCTATAGGCCGCACGGATAAGTTGGTCTAAACCAGACTCTTCAATTCCAAGCTCTTCAAGGAACATTTGCTTTTCTTCCCCTTCAAGCTCAGCAATTTCCTCTTCAATTTTAGCACAAATCACAATAACTTCTGCATTGTCTGTAGCTGCAAATTCTCGGACCTTTTGAACGTATTCATTGCTTGATGGGTCAGCAACATCGTCTTCACCAACGTTTGACACATAAAGAACAGGTTTACTCGTTAATAGATGTAGTTGCTTAACAAATTTCATTTGTTCTTCTGTAAATTCAATTGTACGCGCCGGTTTTTCCGCTTCAAAAGCATCACGAAGCATCGAAAGGACTTCAAATTCAGCCGCTGCATCCTTATCCTTTTGCTTAGCCAATTTTTCAACGCGGCCAATCCGCTTTTCCACACTTTCCATATCAGCGAGGATTAACTCTAAATTAATGGTTTCGATATCGGCAATCGGATCAACCTTACCGGATACGTGTGTAATATTCTCATCAGCAAAGCAGCGTACCACCTGACAAATGGCATCTACTTCACGAATGTGGGAAAGGAATTTGTTCCCCAAGCCTTCACCTTTACTTGCACCTTTTACAATCCCTGCGATATCGGTAAATTCAAATGCCGTTGGAACCGTCTTTTTAGGCTGTACAAGCTCTGTTAATTTTGTTAAGCGATGGTCGGGAACCTCTACAATTCCGACATTCGGGTCAATTGTACAGAAGGGATAGTTTGCAGATTCCGCTCCTGCCTGTGTAATCGCATTAAATAAAGTGGATTTACCAACGTTCGGCAATCCAACGATACCAGCTGTTAAAGCCATTTAAGTCACTCCTCAAATACAAATTATCTATGATAAAAAAGTTAGTTCAAAATTAATTGAAAAGCCTCTAACAATTATAGGCATTTCAAGCTAAAAAGACAAGATAAATAAGAAAAGCGGAAGCGCCTTGGTCAGCCCCGACAGTGCTTGCGGGCCTGACAGTGAAGTCGTTTTTTGACTTCATCGGCATGCCTACATCATTGAACTTTCCTCCATGCAGGCAGCGACGAGGTGAACAGCACTTCTTTGAATATGCATTGCCGCTGGAGCAAGAAAGCGACCTAGGAAAAAAGCAGTTCATTTTTTCCCTAGAGGGGCTAGGCGCTGGAGCTAGACAATAAATGAACTGCCGCAAATGATCACGACAGTTCATTTATTTTTTCAATATTGACAAGACAATCATAAAGCGTACTTCCAAGTCGATTATCAGATGGCCTGCTGGAAGTGAGGTTATTAACCGACCCGCCAAATTCCTTCCAAATCCCCTCATCGATATTGATTAGATTCACATGAGAAATTTTTAAAATAGTAACATACCCTTTCACTTCACCACGATCATTCCAAACACGCACAAAATCCCCTTCCATAAGCTTTAATTGTTCCGCAATGTTTTGGGCCACTTCTACTTTCACTTTTGGTACTTGTTTCCAGAGCTGATAGTTTTGCGAATGGTTTGAGCGTAAAGGGTGAATCGTCAATAAATGATAGGGGTATTGATTTGCTAAATCCGGATTGTTCCATTTTGATTCAATCGGTACGGATAATTTTAATAAACCTTCCTCATCACTTAGACGATCTAAATTTGAGGTAAATTCGAATTTGCCCGATGGTGTTTTAAATTTCCGGTCCTGCCACGGAATCATCGTTACTGGCAGCTCTAAAGTATGCTGTTCCTTTAGTTTTTCAATCGTTATTCCATTTCCCTCTAAAGGTTTTAGAGCCATGGCAAAAAACTGATCGCTTGTAAAAGCAAATTCCTCACCGAAGCCAAGTCTTTCGGCTAACTGGGTCCAAATCCACAAATCTGGTTTTGCTTCTCCTGGGGCCTCAACAAGCTTTGGTCCGTAATTCACATAATGATGGTACATAGAGGAGTAATAAAAATCCTCTTCTTCAAAAACAGTCGTTGTTGGCAACACATAATCCGCCAATTTAGCGGTATCAGTCATAAATTGTTCAATAACGACAAGGCTTGGAACAGAAGCAAAAGCTTTAGCAACCTTTTGTGAATTCGGGACCTGTGTCAAAGGATTGCCGCAGGTAACAATAATCATTTGAACAGCCGGGTCTTTTGCCGTTAAAATTTCTTCCGCTTGTTTCATAATAGGAAACTGTCTGTGCTGTTGTTTTCGATAGGGAAGGGTCAGCTCACCGAAGGCAAAGCTTTGTCCCACTTGACGGTTTGCATAGTTGGCACCACCTCCAGGTATCCCGATATTCCCGCTAATTGCAACAAGTGCATCAATTAACCGAATCGTGTTGCCGCCATTTTCATATCTTTGCATTCCAAGACCCATAAACACAGCCGTTGGTTTATTAGCAAATACCGCTGCCAACCTGGTCATTACCTCGATAGGTACCTCGGTCATTTCACTTAGTTTTTCTATTGTGATACTTTCAAGGAGTACGAGTAAATCTTGAAAACCATGTGTAAATGCTTCAATAAACTCACGATCCTCGAACTCCAACCGAAGCATCTCTTTCATAATCCCGGCAGCAAGGAGGCCATCCATTCCTGGTTTAATCGATATATATTCATCCGCCATTTTGGCCGTTGCGTTAAAAATTGGATCAATCACAAAAACAGTGGCGCCGCGTTTTTTAGCTTCCAGCAATTTTTCATAAAAATGCATGTTTGTCCGTGTTACATTTCTTCCCCAGATGATAATGTTTTTGCTATTTAATACATCATTTGGTTCATGACTCCACGCTTCTCCAAAATCCCATCCCTGGGCTTCAATTCCAGCCCCCCAGCAAAGTGAACCGACAATTTCAGTTACTCCGCCGTAGCAATTAAAAAAGCGCTGATCGAGGTTTTTGAGAATCCCGTTATTGGCGTAATCGTGACTGTGAAATACAGCAGTAGAGCCATAAGTCTCCTTAATATCCTTTAATTTTTCAGAAATTTCTTCAAGAGCCTGCTCCCATGGAATCTGTTGAAACTCACCATTTACTTTTTTTAATGGATTTAATAATCGCTGCTGGGAGTTGGTTCTTGCTTCAAGCATTCGACCACGTCCGCAAATTTTCCCCTTTGTAATCGGGTGTGACGGATCCCCATCCACTTTGATTACTTTATTTTCTTCGATTGTCACATGGAAGCCGCAGCTATCCCAACAATTTAACGGACAAGCAGATTGATAAACTTTAGCCAAACCTTCCACCCCCATTACATTTCTTTCTTTTCCTATAAGATTAATAGTTTCTTTGAAATGATTATTGTCCAGCTCCAGCGTCTAGCCCCTCTAGGGAAAAAATGAACTGCTTTTTTCCAAGTCGCTTTCCTGCTCCTGCTTGCAATGCATACTCGATGAAGTGCTGTTCACCTCTTCGCATGCCTGCATGGAGGAAAGTTCAATGATGTAGGCATGCCGCTGAAGTCAAAAAACGACTTCACCGTCAGGACCGCAAGCAGCTGTCGGGGCTGACCAAGGCGCTTCCGCTTTTAAAATAAGAAGCATGAACTATTCCTCATGCTTCACCAAAATTTTCTTCATTTTCCGGGAAAACTCTCTTCGTGGGATTAAAACACTGTGACCGCAGCCTTCACATTTAATCCTTACATCCATGCCCATGCGGATAATTTTCCATCGGTTGGTCCCGCATGGATGCTGTTTTTTCATTTCAACGACATCATTTAAGGCGAATTCCTTTTGTTCCATAGTATCATTCTCCTTTCCTTATTTTTTCAGATCTATGCTATTTGAATAGGCAACAAGCTTCGGCATCGGAATTTCAATACCATGTTGATCCAAAACAAGTTTAATTTCCTTCCGAATCATCCTAGTAATATAGGCCTGCTTCATTGGCTGAGTTTCAGCTACAATCCTTAAGATAACCTCTGTAGCACTCATACTCTGTATTCCCAAAAGTTCTGGCGGTTTAATTAACACTTCATATTGAGCTGGTAATGTCTCTAATAATTCACCAATTACCTTCTCTGCTTTATCAACATCTTCTCCATAGGCAATCGCCACATCCACGACTGCGACACTATTATTAATTGAAAAGTTGGTTACTTGAGTAACACTCCCATTTGGTAAAATGTGGATTTCCCCTGTCCAACTTTTTATTTTTGTTGTTCTTAAACCAATCGTTTCAACATTTCCCTCAAATTCACCTACCCGGATATGATCTCCCACAGCAAATTGGTCCTCAAAAATAATAAAGAACCCTGATAGAATATCTTTAACAAGACTTTGTGCTCCAAAACCAACGGCTAATCCGACAATCCCCGCTCCGGCAAGCAATGCCTTCACATCAATCGTTAACACAGAAAGAATCATTAAAAACGCAATAAAGTAAACCACATAGGATAGAACGCTGTCCAGCAGTCTTGAAAGTGTTTCTTCTCTGCGCTCAACTGTTCTAAAAGGGGAACGATTGCGGATTTTGAAGATATTATGAATCATGATTTTGCCAATCCGAATTAAAATATTCGAAATGATTAAAATGGCGATAATTTTTAATAAACCTTCACCCAGCGTTAGCCATGTATTTTCACTTTGAAATTTATCAATCAATTTTTGCAAACTTTTTTCCGTAAAACTCATGTACGCACCATCCTTACTTCCATTATTCAAAACCTATTTTACCAAGTTTTTATTTTTTATTATAGTACGGAGTTTTTCTACTTTAAAAGGGAATTGTATTCTTCTATGTATAGAATTTCCAAAAAATCCGTATACTAATTAAAAATAGGGTCTTTAAATTTTGGAGGGGAACGGATGAATTTCAAAGCAGGTTTTTTTGATCGAAAAGCTAAAACGCGTATAAGCTATGATGATTTCCAAGCAGCGGAAAACCTTGCTGAGGATTTACTTTCTAGGATTCCCGATTCATCTGAGCAGCCGATTGTGTTTGTTTGCATTGGGACGGACCGTTCCACTGGGGATTCATTAGGCCCGCTAGTCGGAAGTCTGTTAGAGGAAAAGAACCTCCAATCTTTTCATGTGTACGGCACATTAGATGAACCCATTCATGCGGTAAACCTTAAGGAAAAATTAATGGAAATTCAAAATAAGCATGACAATCCATTTATGATTGGTATTGATGCCTGCCTTGGCCGAGTAAAAAATGTGGGTGTGATTCAGCTGGGGGATGGGCCTGTGAAACCGGGAGCTGGTGTGAATAAAGACCTTCCTGCAGTAGGAGAGCTACATATTACTGGAATTGTCAATGTAAGCGGATTTATGGAGTTTTTCGTTTTACAAAACACGCGCTTAAATCTCGTCATGAAGATGGCAAAGACAATTGCGGGTGGGATCTATCAAGCCAGTCTTACGTACCCAAAGGATAGCTGGACAGAGAATAACTGGAAATGGCAAGAAGAACAAACAAAAGCAATCGGAGACTAGCCGATTGCTTTTTTAATATCCTAGAAATTGTGATGGTAATAATATAATACAGTGACAATAATCCCAGTAACGACAATACCAGGCAGAAGGTTAGCGACTTTGATTTTGATTATTCCGGTAAGGTTTAAACCAATAGCAAAAATCATTACTCCACCTGTCGCTGTCATTTCCACAATAAATTGATCCATCAAAGCTTGAGGCACAAAGCGGTCAATTTGCGTAGCAAACAAGGCAATCAGCCCTTCATAAAGCAAGACAGGAATAGCCGAAAATATTACACCGATTCCTAGTGTCGTTGTTAAAATCAATGCAGTAAAACCATCAATAATCGATTTCGTGTACAACACATCGTGGTCACCGCGGATTCCACTATTAAGTGCACCGATAATGGCCATTGCGCCAATTACAAAGATTAAGGTCGCTGTAACAAACCCCTCGGAAATACTTCCTTTCCCATTAGAGCCCACTTTGCTTTCAAGCCAGTGTCCCAAATCGTTAAGCTTCTCTTCCAATTTTAAAAGTTCTCCTATTACGGCACCGATTACAAGACTTAAAATCACAATTAAGAAATTTCCACTTTTTAATCCCATTTGCAGCCCAAGCACCATTACAGATAATCCGATTGCATACATAACAGTCGTCTTCATACTTTCCGGAATCCGATTTAATAGTTTGCCTAGCAGACTTCCGACAATTATCAATGCCCCATTTACAAGCGTTCCTAATAAAAACATATTGATTCTCCTATTATTATTCGTCTCTCGAATTATTTAATAGTATTAAACTATCATATTTGATTTTGAAATGGAAGATTTTTCGAAAACCCTTATAAACAATATATTGAATATTATTTAAGATAAAGATCTATATATTGTGTTGATAAAAAATAAACCATCCTATGATGGTTTAAATCGAAGATTCCTGGTCTAGCATTTCTAGGATTCGTTCCAAATCCTCTTGAGAGAAGAATTCAATTTCAATTTTCCCTTTATTTTTTGAATTCTTGATATTAACAGTGGTTCCAAACCGCTCACGGAGAGCGTGCTCACGCTCCTGTAGAAAAACATCTTTTTTCGCTTCCGGCTTTTTTGTTTCACGTGAAACATTATCATTTAGCTGCTGAATTAGCTTTTCAAGCTGCCGAACGTTTAAACCTTCATTGATCACTTTTTCAACCAAAATCGGCAGTTTTGCTTTTTGACGCAGTCCCAACAATGCACGTCCATGCCCCATGGAAATTTTTCCGCTTGAAATCAACTCTTGAATTTTTGCGGGAAGGGAGAGAAGGCGGACATGATTCGCCACATGCGGACGGCTTTTTCCTAATCGTTTCGCTACCTCTTCTTGTGTCAGCTTTAATTTTTCCATCAAGGTTTGATAAGCAATCGCCTCTTCAATTGGATTCAAATCTTCCCTTTGCAGGTTTTCAATGACTGCCAGTTCCATCATTTGCTGCTCTGACAATTCACGGACCACAGCAGGAACCGTTTGAAACTTTGCTTCCCTTGCTGCGCGGAAACGTCTTTCTCCCACGACAATTTCATAGCCTTTAATACTTTTTCTGACTACAAGGGGCTGGAGGATGCCATGTTCCAATATGGATTCCTTTAATTCATCGATTGCTTCTTGTTGGAAGGTTTTCCTTGGTTGATACGGATTGGGGCGCAATTCCTTCAGCTTTATCTCTTGAACAGTTTCGTCCTTATTAACCTCCATATTAGAAAAAATTGCATCGAGGCCTTTTCCTAATCCTTTAGCCATGAGAGACCACTTCCTTTGCCAAATCTAAATATACTTCGGCTCCACGGGATTTAGCGTCATACGTGATAATGGGTTCACCGTGGCTCGGCGCTTCACTTAGACGTACATTTCTTGGAATAATGGTTTTATATACTTTGTCTTGAAAATACTTCTTCACTTCATCAATTACTTGAATTCCCAAATTTGTACGGGCATCCAGCATCGTTAACAAAACACCTTCGATTTTTAAATCCTGATTTAAATGTTTTTGCACCAACCGGACTGTATTCAAAAGCTGGCTTAGGCCTTCCAATGCATAATACTCACACTGCACCGGAATTAATACCGCGTCAGATGCTGTTAATGCATTAATGGTCAATAATCCGAGGGATGGAGGGCAATCAATAATGATATAATCAAATTGATCCTTTACTTCATTAAGCGCACGTTTTAACCGTACTTCCCGCGAAATGGTCGGAACTAACTCAATTTCAGCACCCGCGAGCTGAATGGTAGCAGGAACAGCATATAAATTTTCAACAGACGATGGTTTTATAACATTCTTTACTTCCACGTCGTCAACTAAAACATCGTATATGCACTGTTCTACTTCTGCCTTTTCAATTCCGATACCGCTAGTTGCATTTCCTTGCGGATCAATATCTACCAACAGTACCCTTTTCCCTATGTATGCTAAGCAGGCGCCTAGGTTGACAGAGGTAGTCGTTTTGCCGACTCCGCCTTTTTGATTCGCGATTGCAATAACTTTGCCCACGATGTCACCTACCCTTTTTCCTAAATTCTTACTTATATTCTATCAAATAATCATCTATTAAACTGTTAATTTGTCATTTTCAAAAAGCAAATGACCATGGTAACTATTTTATCACGAAATAGATTCGTTTTTGTTTTTTTTCAAAAAATATTAATAGAAGTGTTTATTTCAACAAATGCCAGTATCATCCAAAAAAAGGACCAAACAATTAATTGTTTGGTCCTTTTTCTGATTATTCTATTTTTTCTTCGGAATCCGGATAGTGAATTGATAAAATTCATCAAATTCTTCTTCTTCCGCATTAAGGTCTATTCCACTATCGGAAACCATCGACAAAGATTGCCTAATTGTATTTACTGCAATGCGCATATCCTTACTGAAAGCTTTCCTTTTTGGTTTAGGTTTTTGATTTTTTTGTTCAAGCAGTTTTACGACCCGATCCTCGGTTTGCTTTACATTTAGATTTTTCTCCATTACTTCCTGTAAAAGCAAAATCTGTTTCTCTGGATCCTTCAAAGGTATCAGCGCGCGGGCATGGCGCTCCGTGATCACTTTATTCAATAATGCCTCTTGAATCTCCTGCGGCAATTTAAGCAGGCGAAGCTTGTTCGCTACTGTCGATTGCCCTTTCCCAAGACGCTGGGCTAAAGCCTCCTGGGTTAAATTATGAAGCTCAAGCAGCTTTCCATATGCAATTGCTTCTTCAATTGGTGACAATTCTTCCCGCTGCAGGTTCTCAATTAAGGCAACTGATGCTGTTTCGGTATCCGACATATTTTTTACAATTGCCGGAACCTCATCCCAGCCCAGCTTTTTCATGGCCCTCCAACGCCGCTCGCCAGCAATGATTTCGTAACGATCCTTGTCAAATTGTCTTACAACAATTGGCTGGATGATTCCATGAATATGAATGGTCCGTGACAATTCTTCAATTTTTTCATCATCAAAAACCGTCCGCGGCTGGAAACGATTTGGAAAGATATTGTCAATTGGAATCTTCTTTATTTCTTCGTTTCTTTCAATTTCGAGTTCTTTCTCAAGTTCTTTCTCAAGTTCTTTCTCAAGTTCTGGGTCCTGTTCTCCTTTTTCGCCAAGACCAAAAAAGCGTGTAAATGAATGCCTCATTCCCAACACCACCTTTACGAAACTCCCTAATACTTATTCTCTATTCAAATTATATCTTCCTGCCAGTCAAAGGCATTTTTCAAAATTGATTGTTTACTCAATCGGCATTTTACCAGGCGTACCTGGCTTGCGCGGATATTTCTTTAGCGTTTGTTTCTCTTTCTTAATGACCAAAATATTTCGTTCACTTTCTTCCATTGGCAATGTAAATGTGAACACATTTTCCAATTTTCCACCGAGAGTGGTAATCGCCTTTTGGCCTGCTTCCAATTCTTCTTTGGCATGTGCAGCCTTCATGGCAATAAAATGTCCGCCTACCTTTACAAGAGGCAAGCAAAGCTCGCTAAGTACGGACATTCTGGCAACCGCTCTTGCTGTCACGACATCAAATGATTCCCGGTAATGTGGATTGACTCCGAATGTTTCTGCCCGATCGTGAATGAATTGGACATTTTCTAACTTTAACACATTTGCCAAATGGTTTAAAAAAGAAATACGCTTATTGAGTGAGTCAACAATTGTAACCTTGATTTGTGGAAAGACAATTTTTAAAGGAATGCTCGGGAATCCGGCACCCGCCCCGACATCACATAGATGAAAGGTTTTTGTAAAATCGTAATAAAAACCCGCCGTTATGGAATCGTAAAAATGTTTTAAATACACATCTTTTTTTTCCGTGATTGCTGTCAAATTCATTTTTTCGTTCCATTCCACAAGGGTTTCATAATAAATTTCAAATTGCTCCAATTGCCTTGAGGAAAGGGTAATTCCCTTTTCCCCCAGCATGGATTCAAATTGTTCAATATTCATCGATGCAATTCCTCACTAATTTATTCGTTTACAACTTTGGCAATCCTGCCTTGTTCTAAATAAACAAGCAGAATGGAAATATCAGCAGGGTTTACCCCGGAAATTCTTGAAGCCTGGGCAATCGACAACGGCTTAATTTTTTTGAGTTTCTGTCTTGCTTCCGTCGCTAAGCCGTTAATGGCATCATAATCAATGTTTTCAGGGATTTTCTTATTCTCCATTTTCTTTAAACGATCCACCTGCTGAAGTGATTTATCAATATAGCCTTCATACTTAATTTGAATTTCGACTTGCTCTTTGATTTCAGTATCCAAAGAAACATCGCTTGGAGCAAGCTGCTCAATATGTTCATAGGACATTTCCGGACGTTTTAACAGGTCGGATGCGCGAATGCCGTCTTTTAATTCACTGCCGCCAAGGCTTTTAATTAAATCCTGAACCTCTTTTGCAGGTTTGATAATGTTCGACCATAACCGTTTCTTTTCAAGTTCAATGGCTTCTTTTTTTGCCAAAAATTGCTGATAGCGCTCTTCACGAATCAAACCAATTTCATGGCCAACTTCCGTTAATCTTAAGTCCGCATTGTCATGGCGTAATAATAAACGGTATTCTGCCCTCGATGTAAGCAGGCGGTACGGTTCATTTGTTCCCTTTGTAATAAGGTCGTCAATCAATACACCGATATAAGCATCTGAACGGCTTAATACTACTTGCTCGTGGCCTAATGCATTGAGGCCGGCATTAATCCCCGCCATCAATCCTTGACCGGCTGCTTCTTCATACCCGGAAGTACCATTAATTTGACCAGCCGTGTAGAGATTTTTGACAATCTTTGTCTCCAGTGTCGGCCAAAGCTGTGTCGGTACGATGGCATCATATTCGATGGCATAACCGGAGCGCATCATTTGCACATTTTCAAGCCCCGGAATGGTTTTTAGAATTTGTTGTTGAACATCTTCCGGCAGACTGGTTGATAAACCTTGGACATATACTTCCTGCGTATTTCTACCTTCTGGCTCAAGGAAAATTTGGTGGCGCGGTTTGTCATTAAAGCGCACTACCTTATCCTCAATCGATGGACAATAACGTGGGCCGGTCCCTTTAATCATACCCGAATACATCGGTGAACGATGGAGGTTCTGGTCGATTAATAGATGTGTTTGTTCATTCGTATAGGTTAACCAGCATGGCAGCTGATCGGTAATGTATTTCGTTGTTTCATATGAAAAAGCCCTCGGTTGTTCGTCACCCGGCTGAATTTCCGTTTTGCTATAATCAATGGTGTGGCTGTTAACCCTTGGCGGTGTCCCAGTTTTAAAACGAACAAGTTCGAAGCCAAGCTCTTCAAGATGTTCTGATAACTTAACCGCCGGCTGCTGATTATTTGGGCCGCTCGAATATTTTAATTCCCCAAGAATGATTTCGCCTCGAAGGTAAGTACCAGTTGTAATCACTACTGTTTTGGCACGATAAGTTGCACCTGTTTTCGTAACGGCGCCAACCACTATACCGTCTTCGACAATTAAAAGCTCTACCATTCCCTGTAACAGAGTCAAATTAGGCTCGTTTTCCAGTGTGTTTTTCATCTCATGCTGATAGGCAAATTTGTCGGCCTGAGCCCGCAGTGCCCTTACGGCAGGACCTTTCCCTGTGTTCAGCATCCTCATTTGAATATAAGTTTTATCAATATTTTTGCCCATTTCCCCGCCAAGTGCATCGATTTCCCGTACGACGATTCCTTTTGCAGGGCCGCCAACAGAAGGATTACATGGCATAAAAGCAACCATATCAAGGTTAATCGTAATCATTAAAGTTTTTGCGCCAAGACGTGCGGCTGCAAGGCCGGCCTCACAGCCTGCATGACCCGCACCGATGACTATGACGTCATAACTTCCTGCTTCGTATTGCATTGTTGTTCCTCCAATTTCCGACTAACTCGGAATGTAAAAAATTTATCCCGCATTAACGGGCAGTAAGACCCCCACTGATTGAAGTTTCACTTTATTGCATCTATTATTTTCCTAAACAGAACTGTGAAAACAGCTGGTCAATTAAGCTTTCATGGACACTGTCGCCAATTACTTCCCCCAGCAGCTCCCAGACCCTGGTTAAATCAATTTGAACAATATCAATCGGAGTCCCAAATTCGACTCCGTCAATCGCTTCTTCAATTGAATTTAATGCTTGATTCAATAAAGCAATATGACGGCTGTTTGAAACATAGGTCATATCCCCGGCCTCTATTGTGCCAGCAAAAAATAACGAAGAAATGGCCTCTTCCAATTCATCGACCCCTCGGTCTTCTAGAAGCGATGTCGTCACCAGCTTATGTCCGCGAGCCAGCTCCTTAACCCGATCTAAATCAATTTTCTGCGGAAGGTCGGTTTTGTTGACAATCACAATGACATCCATTCCTTCAACAGCCTTAAAAAGATTTTCATCTTCCATTGTTAACTCATCGGAATAATTTAAAACGAGCAAGATCAAATCAGCCTCACGTAAAACCTGGCGGGAACGCTCAACACCAATCCGTTCCACAATATCTTCTGTTTCCCGGATTCCCGCTGTATCCAAAAGTCTTAGCGGCACACCTCTTACATTAACATATTCTTCAATTACATCACGGGTTGTCCCAGGAATATCCGTAACAATCGCTTTATTTTCGTGAACCAAACTATTTAATAACGAAGATTTTCCCACATTCGGGCGGCCGACAATAACTGTCGATAATCCTTCACGTAAAATTTTCCCCTGCTGAGAGGTTTGTAAAAGCTTTTTAATTTCTTCCCGTACAAAAGCCGCTTTTTCCTTCAGCATTTTATGAGTCATTTCCTCGACATCATCGTATTCTGGATAATCAATATTTACTTCAACATGAGCTAGGATTTCTAGAATTTCCTGACGCAATGTGCGAATCAGCCGAGATAGTCTTCCTTCCATCTGCCCTAATGCAACATTCATCGCCCGGTCTGTTTTTGCCCGTATTAAATCCATGACTGCCTCTGCCTGCGATAAATCGATACGTCCATTTAAAAAGGCCCGTTTCGTAAATTCACCAGGTTCGGCAAGCCGTGCTCCATTATTTAAAACTAATTGCAACACGCGGTTAACAGAAACAATCCCGCCATGGCAATTAATCTCTACAACATCCTCTTTTGTAAAGGTTTTTGGCCCTTTCATCAACGATACCATTACTTCTTCCACTACTTGTCCATTTTTAGGATCAATGAGATGGCCGTAATGAATCGTATGGGAAGCCATATCCAGCAGCCTTTTTTCGCTGATACTTTTAAACACCTTATCGGCAATCCTAAAAGCATCATCACCACTTAATCTTACAATCGCGATAGCCCCTTCACCCATCGGTGTCGAAATCGCCGCAATCGTGTCAAATTCCATTTTGGTTCACCTCTCTTACCTAAAAAATATTTATCGTAAAAAATGAATATTTAGCTCCAAATTATTAGAATATCACATCAGATTCCGTTAAAAAAGGAATCTGTATTATCCACAGTGGCAAGTATTTACCTTTTATTTTAACTTATCCACATGTGAATAACAATAAAACAAACATTCCCACAAACCTTTTTTAAAAAGCAGTTTTGAATGTGCCTGTCAATTTCCTCTATTAGGCATATCGTTTTCCGCGGGCGGAAAACAGAGTAAAAAAAGACACTCTATCAAGTTGATAGAGCGTCTTTTGACTTTTTATTTTGCCGGAACAATGACTATATATCGATGCGGTTCTGTCCCATCAGAAAATGTTTTTATCCGTTTATTTCCAGATAATGCAGTATGGATCACTTTCCGTTCATAAGATGGCATTGGCTCCAGGGCCACATCTTTACCAGTCTTAACTGCCTTTTGGGCAAGACGATGAGCTAATTGAATTAATGTCTCATTCCTGCGGTTCCGGTAATCTTCAGCATCCAAAATAACGGTTAAATATTGATTCGACGAGCGATTAATAACAAGCTGGGTCAAATATTGCAGTGAATTTAAAGTTTGTCCTCTTTTTCCAATCAATAATGCAATCTTTTCACCTGTTAAAATGAAATTCACCTGTTTTCCTTGACGTTTTACTTCAATTTCAACTGGCGCTCCCATTTGTTTGCTGACATTCTTTAGAAAATTTTTAGCTTCCTCAATTGGATCAATGACTAAGGTTACTTTTACCACCGCCGGTCGTGAGCCAAAAATGCCAAAGAGCCCCTTTTTCCCCTCATCAATAATGTCGATTTCTGCGCGGTCCTTTGTTGTTTGCAATTGAGCTAAAGCTGATTCTACTGCTTCTTCGACATTCTGTCCTGTAGCAGTTACCTGTTTCACTTCTTTGCTCCTCCCGCTTTGCCGGTGGCTTTTGCCTTTAATTCCGGCCCTTTAATAAAATAGGTTTGAACAATCATGAAAATATTCCCGACTACCCAATACAAAGAGAGTGCAGCTGGGAAATTAAAAGCAAAAATGACAATCATAATCGGCATCATCCAAACCATCATCGCCATTTGCGGATTTTGGTTTTCCGTACCGGCCATCATCATTTTTTGTTGAATAAACGTCGTAATCCCTGCTACAATCGGTAAAATATAGTAAGGATCTTTATGCCCTAAGTCAAACCATAGGAAACTATCCTGGGCAATTTCACTTGTTCTTGAAATTGCATGATAAAAACCAATTAGAACTGGCATTTGGATGATTAACGGAAAACATCCAGCCATCGGATTCACACCATTTTGTTGGAAAAGTGCCATCGTTTCTTGCTGTAATTTTTGCTGAGTTTTCTGATCTTTAGAGCTGTATTTTTTTCTAAGTTCCTGCAGCTGTGGCTGAAGTGCCTGCATGGCCTTTGAACTTCTCGTCTGCTTAATCATCAACGGCAAAATAACCAAACGAACCAGAATCGTAACGACAATAAGCGATAACCCGTAGCTTCCGCCGAGTAAATGTGCTACCTCTTTAATCAGCCAAGATAAAGGATAAACAATATATTGATTCCAAAATCCCGTACTTTCTGCTGTGATTGGCTGCTTAATCTGACTACATCCAGTTAAAAACAGGAACAAAGAAAGAATCCCCGATAAAAGTAATATTCTTCTTTTCAACCAAATTTCCCTCCTTATTCAAAATATAAATATCCCGCTTGTATGTATTTTTCTTATGAGTATTTTACCATTTTCTTGTATTAAATGTCTTTATTCCATAGTAAACAAAGAAATACTTTCCTTTATGTTCTTTTAGGACTCTTTAAAACCTTTCCTACCTTCAACACATGCGTTAAGCTTTTTTTTACCTCAAAAAAATCCATTTCCGCCGCAGGCTTTCTGGCAATAATGATATAATCATTCCCTGCATAAAGCTGATCCTTTAGCTCAAAGATTGCTTGCCGGATATAGCGTTTTATTTGGTTTCTCGTAACGGCATTGCCAAGCTTTTTGCTGACAGACAATCCAATGCGAAAAATTTCCTGCCCCTCTTTTTTTAATGAATAGACAACAAATTGGCGATTCGCAAAAGAATACCCCTTTTGGAAGATCTCTTGAAAGTCTTTATTTTTTTTGACCCTAAGTTCCTTTTTCATTAAAACACCTTCAGTCTGAATAGTCTCAGTACTCATATTGTCTAGCGCAAGCGTCTAGCCCCTCGAGGGAAAAATGAACTGCTTTTTTCCTAGGTTGCTTCGGTCCTATCGATGAAGTCAAAGAACGACTTAACCGCCAGGACCAAAAGCCTTTTCGGGGCTGATCAAGGCGCTTCCGCTTTTCATTTTTCCCCTTTTAATTAGAAAAAAGACCACTGAGACGTTTCAGTGGTCTAAGCTGATAATACTTTTCTTCCTTTTTGACGACGGCGAGCAAGAACTTTACGTCCGTTTGCTGAGCTCATTCGACTGCGGAAACCGTGAACTTTACTATGCTTACGTTTATTTGGTTGATATGTTCTTTTCATTATATGACACCTCCCTGAGGAATAGCTATCAAGTTTAATGCCTTTGACAGTCTTACTTATTATAAAGAGGTCTACATATGATTGTCAACCACTCTCCTGCCATTGTTCCCAATTTCCATTATTTTTTAGTATGAATGATTTTGCTGCTTATTTGAAAACCTAAATTGGTAAGTTAATACTGCAATTCCCCGCCTGTGGATAATTAATCGACATATTTTTTACACATTTCACAAGTTATCGACAGCTTTTTCACAAAACCATTACTTGTGGACAATTTTTACCCACAATGTATCACTCTTGTGGATAAACTACGAAAAACCATTGCACCTCTTGTTATTATTTGATATTATATTTGTGTTTTCACTCTGAATAACTTTGTCTCAAAATATTATTATCCACAATTTGTGGATAACGTGTGGATAGGTTGTTCAAGTGTTCTGCAGAAAGTTGTCCACAAGAGGTGGATATTGTCGAAACTCCACTTTATTTCCTTATTATATATTTTTCCACAACCACTGTTTCGTATATTTATAAATTAATAGATTGTACAGCTTGTATAACTTGTTTTTTCACGAAACTTTTGGGAGCTCGGCAGTTTTTATCTAAAGTGAAGTTACACAATTTATTACATGAAAAAGGAGGGAAACTCGTTGGAAAATATTGCGGATCTTTGGAATGCGTCGCTTACCAATATAGAAAAAAAGATAAGTAAGCCCAGCTTTGATACATGGCTAAAGTCGACAAAGGCTCATTCCCTTCAAGGAAATCTGCTTGTTGTTACAGCACCAAATGAATTTGCACGTGATTGGCTGGAAGAGCGCTATTCCCAGTTAATCTCAGGTATTCTTTATGAAATTACCGGAGAAGAGCTATCTGTGAAATTTATTATTCCGCATAATCAAAATGAGGGAGAAATGGATGTACCAGCGCCTCCAAAAAAGGCAAAAAAGGAAGAAGATCAAATTGATTTTCCTCAAAACATATTAAATCCTAAGTATCTTTTTGATTCGTTCGTAATTGGTTCAGGAAACCGCTTTGCCCATGCAGCATCGCTCGCCGTAGCTGAAGCACCGGCAAAAGCCTATAATCCTTTATTTATATATGGCGGAGTAGGATTGGGTAAAACCCACCTAATGCATGCTATTGGCCATTATGTATTAGATCATAAGCCTTCAGCAAAAGTCGTTTATTTATCATCAGAAAAATTTACAAATGAATTTATTAACTCAATTCGTGACAATAAAGCGGAAAGTTTTCGCAATAAGTATCGAAATGTAGATGTCCTGTTAATTGACGATATTCAATTTTTAGCTGGAAAAGAATCAACCCAGGAAGAATTTTTCCATACCTTTAATGCTCTTCACGAAGAAAGTAAACAAATTATTATCTCAAGTGACCGTCCACCAAGGGAAATTCCTACATTGGAGGATCGGCTTCGCTCTCGTTTTGAGTGGGGATTAATTACTGATATTACACCACCAGACCTTGAAACAAGGATTGCCATTCTTCGTAAAAAAGCAAAAGCTGAAGGATTGGATATCCCGAATGAGGTCATGTTATATATTGCAAATCAAATCGATTCAAACATTCGGGAACTCGAAGGTGCACTGATTCGTGTTGTCGCCTATTCATCATTAATAAATAAAGATATCAATGCGGATCTAGCAGCTGAAGCATTGAAGGATATTATCCCTAGCTCTAAGCCAAAAGTTATTACGATTCTTGATATTCAAAGAGTGGTTGGTGAACAGTTTGGTGTAAAGCTGGAGGATTTTAAAGCTAAAAAACGGACAAAGTCTGTTGCATTTCCAAGACAAATTGCGATGTACTTATCCAGGGAATTAACAGATCATTCTCTGCCAAAAATCGGAGAAGAATTTGGCGGCAGAGACCACACTACCGTTATTCATGCCCACGAAAAAATTTCTAAAATGCTGCAAAGCGATGCACAATTGCAAAAACAGATGAAAGAATTAAATGAACTATTAAAGGTTTAAGGAAATTCGAATTATGTGAATAACTTTTACTGATTCATGCACAGTCTGTCCACATGTGGATAGGCTGTGTTTCCATTGAAAAATTGGAGTTATCCACATACTAACAGGCCCTACTAGTACTTCTACTATTTTTTTAAAAAATATTATTATATATAATCGCCATTAAAATATGCATAATCGGAGGAATTTCTAAAATGAGATTTATCATTCAACGGGACCGCCTCGTTCAAAGTGTCCAAGATGTAATGAAAGCTGTCACTTCAAGAACTACGATTCCAATTTTAACGGGAATTAAAATTACTGCAGCAGAAGAAGGAGTTACTTTAACAGGGAGTGATTCGGATGTTTCAATTGAATCATTTATTCCAAAAGAAGACGAAGGAAATGAAATTGTTGAAATCAAACAAACAGGCGCGATTGTTCTACAAGCTAAGTTTTTTAGTGAGATTGTCAAAAAGCTCCCTACAGATTCCGTTGAAATAGAAGTTCTTGGCTCACTGCAAACGGTTATTCGCTCAGGAAAATCTGAATTTAATCTTATTGGCCTAGATGCAGAAGAATATCCACATCTTCCGCAAATTGAAGAAAATAATAAATTCCATATTGCAACAGATCTTTTAAAAGCAATGATTCGCCAAACCGTTTTCGCCGTGTCCTCCTCAGAAACACGCCCCATCTTGACAGGTGTAAACTGGAAGATTGAAAATGGCGAATTAACCTGTATTGCAACAGATAGTCACCGCTTGGCATTAAGGAAAGTGAGAATCGAAACGGAAAACAATGAAATTTATAATGTTGTCATCCCGGGAAAAAGTTTGAATGAATTAAATAAGATTATTGATGATTCCAATGAATTAATTGATATTGTTATTACGGAAAACCAAATTTTATTTAAAGCGAAACATTTATTATTTTTCTCAAGGCTTTTAGAAGGAAATTATCCTGATACATCCCGATTGATTCCAAATGAAAGCAAAACAGATGTGACCGTTAATACAAAGGCTTTCCTTCATGCCATTGACCGTGCTTCCTTACTTGCGCGGGAAGGAAGAAATAATGTGGTTAAATTTGCAACAAACGAGGGAGGAATTATCGAAGTTTCTTCCAATACTCCTGAAATTGGTAAGGTAGTGGAGGAAATTCAAAGCCAATCCATTGAAGGAGAAGAATTAAAAATTTCCTTTAGTGCAAAATATATGATGGATGCCTTAAAAGCATTAGAAGGAACAGAAATTTGCATTAGCTTTACCGGGGCGATGCGTCCATTCCTGATTCGTCCACTGCATGACGAAACAACCTTGCAACTTATTTTACCGGTAAGAACTTACTAAAAGACGGAAGCGCCCCATGCCAGAATCGGGGGATTCTCAAAGACCGGATAAATTTTTTTAAAAAAATAGAGCTGCCAGAGTGATTGGCAGCTTTTTTTTAGATTTCTTTGTATCCAAGTGATTTTTTTAGTAAAATAAAGTATTGAGACCATTTTTGAAATGAGTGATGGATTATGCCTGACAAAATAGAAATAGACACAGAATTTATTACATTAGGTCAATTTCTTAAACTAGCGGATGTTATTCAAACCGGTGGAATGGCAAAATGGTTTTTAAGCGAGCACCAAATAATTATTAATGGGGAACAAGATCAAAGAAGAGGAAGAAAACTTCGTGCCGGTGACAAAGTTGATATTCCCGGTTTTGGAGATTTTCTTATTACGGAAAAATAGAAGGATGTTACATTTTTATGTACATTGAACAATTAGCCTTAAAAAATTATCGGAACTATGAAACATTATCGATTGACTTTGAAAATAAAGTGAATGTGATTTTAGGTGAAAACGCCCAGGGGAAAACCAATGTAATGGAGTCGATTTATGTTTTAGCTATGGCTAAATCCCACCGGACTTCAAACGACAAAGATCTTATTCGCTGGGACCAAGAGTATGCTAAAATAGAAGGTAGAATTCAAAAGCAACATAGTTCTTTACCACTGCAGCTCGTTATCTCTAAAAAAGGGAAAAAGGCAAAATGTAACCATATTGAACAACAAAAGTTGAGCCAATATGTTGGAAATCTAAATGTCGTGATGTTTGCGCCGGAGGATCTAAACCTAGTAAAGGGAAGTCCGCAAGTGAGAAGGCGTTTTATTGATATGGAAATTGGCCAGGTATCTCCGGTTTATTTACATGATATGAGCCAATATCAAAAAATACTGCAACAACGAAATCATTTTTTAAAAATGATGCAGATTAAAAAGCAGTCAGACCAAACGATGCTGGAAATATTAACAGAGCAGTTTATTGCAACAGCCGTAAAGATCATTCATAAGCGTTTTGAATTCCTTCAACTTCTTGAAAAATGGGCACAGCCGATTCATAGTGGAATCTCCAGAGGATTAGAATCGCTTAAAATTGAGTACAAACCATCGGTGGATGTATTAGAAGGCCAAGAATTGTCGAAAATGATAGCATCCTATGAAGAAAAGTTCAACAAAGTGAAATCAAGGGAGATTGAACGCGGAACAACCCTGTTTGGCCCCCATCGTGATGATTTATTATTTTTCGTTAATAATCGGGATGTACAAACATTTGGATCTCAGGGGCAGCAGCGGACAACAGCTCTTTCAGTTAAACTTGCCGAAATTGAATTAATTCATTCGCAAATTGGCGAGTTTCCCATTTTACTTCTTGATGATGTGTTATCAGAATTGGATGACTACCGTCAGTCCCATCTGCTCAATACCATTCAAGGAAGGGTTCAGACGTTTGTGACAACGACAAGTGTCGATGGAATCCACCATCAAACATTAAAAGACGCTTCGACATTTGAAGTAGAATCCGGTGTAATAAGAAAAACGGAAGCGCCTTGATAGACCCCCGACAAGGCTTTAGGTCCTGGCGGCGGTGAAGTCGTTCTTTGACTTCATCGACAGGACCGAAGCAACCTAGGAAAAAAGCAGTTCATTTTTTCCCTCGAGGGGCTAGGCGCTGGTCCATTCTCGAAGTCCAATGATATAAATTCTTATCAATCAAGAAAGTAGATTGAGGTGGAAGTGTGTATATTCATATTGGGGAAGATTTAAATATCAGGGCAAGGGATATTATTTCTATATTAGATAAAGAAAGTGCAAAGTCTTCTGAAATGGTGGGGGAATTCCTGCATCAGCATGAAGAAAAAGTCATTAACCTTTCAAAAAACCCCTATAAGTCAGTTGTGATTACCTCTGACAAAATTTATTTATCCCCCATTGCTTCCGGGACCTTAAAGAAACGTTCAAGTCAGAAGAACCAATCGGAATTATAAATATAATAAATAATCTTCTACTTTTGATATATAGATTGACTTTGGTAGAAAGTGCAGGTGAAAAGCTTTGACAATGGAACAAAAAACATTTCAAGAACCAGCATATGAAGCCGACCAGATACAAGTGTTAGAAGGGCTCGAAGCTGTACGAAAAAGACCGGGGATGTATATTGGGTCGACCAGCGGGAAAGGACTTCATCATCTCGTTTGGGAAATTGTAGATAACAGTATTGATGAGGCATTAGCTGGTTTTTGTGACGAAATAAATGTCATTATTGAAAAAGATAACAGCATTACGGTAAAGGATAATGGCCGGGGAATTCCTGTGGGAATCCAGGAGAAAATGGGACGACCTGCTGTTGAGGTTATTATGACCGTGCTTCACGCTGGAGGAAAATTCGGCGGCGGCGGGTACAAAGTTTCAGGAGGACTTCATGGTGTAGGTGCCTCTGTTGTAAATGCATTGTCCACAGAATTGGAAGTTTTTGTCCACCGAGACGGTCATATTCATTATCAAAAATATGAACGTGGTGTTCCGGTTGCCGATTTAAAAATTATCGGGGAAACTGATAAAACGGGTACAATTACACGTTTTAAACCGGATGGAGAAATTTTTACAGAAACATTGGAATACGATTTCGATACTCTTGCAACGAGGATTCGTGAGCTCGCTTTTCTTAACAGGGGTTTAAGAATAACCATTGAGGATAAACGTGTTGAGAATAAAAAGGCTGAATACCATTATGAAGGCGGTATTAAATCGTATGTTGAACATTTAAACCGAACAAAGGAAGTTATTTTTGAAGATCCAATTTATATCGAGGGTGAACGCGACGGAATTAGTATTGAAGTAGCCCTTCAATATAACGAGGGATATACAGAGAGTATTTACTCCTTTGCAAACAACATCCATACCTACGAAGGCGGAACACATGAGTCTGGCTTTAAAACAGCCTTAACTAGGGTTATAAATGATTACGCACGGAAAAATGGATTAATTAAAGAAGCGGATGCCAATCTTTCAGGTGAAGATGTTCGTGAAGGTCTAACTGCTATTGTTTCCATTAAGCATCCTGATCCGCAATTTGAAGGCCAAACCAAAACCAAACTTGGCAACTCTGAAGTGAGAACTATTACAGATGCGCTATTTGCAAATCATTTTGATAAGTTTCTTTTGGAAAATCCTATAGTAGCAAAGAAAATTGTTGAAAAAGGATTAATGGCAGCCAGAGCAAGACTCGCAGCCAAAAAAGCCCGGGAATTAACAAGACGTAAAAGTGCTTTGGAAGTATCCAGTTTACCTGGGAAATTAGCGGATTGTTCTTCAAAGGATCCGGCTGAAAGTGAATTATATATCGTTGAGGGAGACTCAGCGGGCGGTTCAGCGAAGCAAGGACGTGACCGCCATTTTCAAGCAATTTTACCGTTAAAAGGGAAAATCCTTAATGTTGAGAAAGCCCGCCTTGATAAGATTC
Source organism: Bacillus sp. MUM 116 (assembly GCF_001866655.1). Lineage (GTDB taxonomy): Bacteria > Bacillota > Bacilli > Bacillales > Cytobacillaceae > Neobacillus. The sequence goes on from NZ_MLYR01000047.1 coordinate 65,373, forward strand.
TTTCGAACAATGAGGTTCGGGCGATGATCACCGCCATTGGGACAGGAATTGGTGAAGACTTTGATATTTCGAAAGCACGCTATCATAAGGTTGTCATTATGACCGATGCGGACGTGGATGGTGCACATATTCGAACACTTATCCTAACGTTCTTTTACCGGTATATGAGACAAATTTTAGAAGCTGGTTATGTCTTTATCGCCCAGCCGCCTCTTTATAAAGTTCAACAAGGTAAACGGGTTGAATATGCTTATAATGATAAAGAGCTTGAAAAAGTATTTGCTCAATTGCCGAGTACTCCAAAGCCGAATGTTCAGCGTTATAAAGGTTTAGGAGAGATGAATCCGGAACAATTATGGGAAACCACAATGGACCCGTCTAGTCGAAGTATGCTTCAAGTTAATCTTGAGGATGCGATTGAAGCAGATGAAACCTTTGAAATGCTTATGGGTGAAAAAGTAGAACCTCGCCGTAATTTTATCGAAGAAAATGCAAAATACGTAAAGAACTTAGATATTTAAAGATAATCTCCAGCGCCTCGAGGGGAGAGAGGCTGGAGTTAAACAATAAGGAAAAAACGGCATCAATGCCAGCTGTATTAAAAGGGTAGAGGGATGGCCACTATCCTCCTTTTTTCGTTTACCTGATTATAAGTGTAGACAGTAAAGACTTATTTCCACCCCGAATAGGAGGTACAAAAAATGTCTGAAACATCAAATCCTCAAATTAAAGAAATTAATATCAGCCAGGAGATGAGATCATCATTCCTTGACTATGCAATGAGTGTTATTGTTTCCCGTGCCCTGCCAGATGTCCGTGATGGGCTGAAACCGGTACATCGCCGTATTCTATATGCTATGCATGATCTTGGAATTCATGCGGACAAACCATATAAAAAATCGGCACGTATCGTTGGTGATGTAATCGGTAAATATCACCCGCACGGTGACTCGGCTGTTTATGAAACAATGGTTCGGATGGCGCAGGACTTTAACTATCGGTATATGCTCGTTGATGGCCACGGAAACTTTGGTTCCGTAGATGGCGATGCGGCGGCAGCAATGCGTTATACAGAATCAAGAATGTCCAAAATCTCAATGGAATTATTAAGGGATATTAACAAAGATACCATTGATTATCAGCCAAACTATGATGGGGAAGAAAAAGAACCGGTTGTTCTGCCGGCTAGATTCCCCAACCTATTAGTGAACGGGACAACAGGAATTGCCGTTGGTATGGCTACCAACATCCCCCCTCACCAGCTTGGCGAAATCATTGATGGGGTTTTAGCAATCAGCCATGACCCGGAAATAACAACTCAAGAATTGATGGAAATTATTCCTGGTCCGGATTTCCCAACCGGTGGAATTATTCTTGGACGGAGCGGAATTCGTAAAGCATACGAAACCGGCAGAGGGTCGATAACACTTCGGGCAAAGGTAGAAATTGAACAAAAGTCAAATGGTAAGGAAGTTATCATTGTAAATGAACTTCCATATCAAGTTAATAAAGCAAAGTTGATTGAAAAAATTGCTGAATTGGCCCGTGATAAAAAAATTGAGGGGATAACGGATCTAAGGGATGAATCCGACCGCAGAGGGATGCGCATCGTGATTGAGGTTCGTAAAGATGCGAACGCGAATGTCCTCCTAAATAATTTATACAAGCAAACGGCATTGCAAACAAGCTTTGGTATTAATACATTGGCTCTTGTTGATGGGCATCCGAAGGTATTGACACTTAAACAATGTTTAGTTCATTATTTGGACCACCAAAAGGTAGTCATTCGCCGCAGAACTGAATTCGAATTGCGAAAAGCGGAAGCACGTGCCCATATTTTAGAAGGATTGCGTATAGCCTTAGATAATTTGGATGCTGTCATTAACTTAATCCGCAGCTCGCAAACAACGGATATTGCCCGTGAAGGTTTAATGACTCAATTTAACCTTTCCGAAAAGCAAGCCCAAGCCATTCTAGATATGCGTTTGCAGCGTTTAACAGGTTTGGAAAGAGAAAAAATTGAAGAAGAATATCAAGGTTTAGTTAAGCTTATTGCAGAATTAAAAGCCATTTTAGCGGATGAAGAAAAGGTTCTGGAAATTATCCGTGAGGAATTACTAGAGATTAAAGAACGTTTTAATGATGCACGCCGTACAGAAATAGCTACTGGCGGTATTGAAAATATAGAGGATGAAGATTTAATCCCACAGGAAAATATTGTCATTACTTTAACGCATAATGGCTATATCAAACGCCTCCCTGTCTCGACCTATCGTGCTCAAAAACGGGGCGGCCGCGGTATTCAGGGAATGGGAACAAATGAAGATGATTTTGTAGAGCATCTCATCACTACTTCTACCCATGATACCATTCTCTTCTTTACGAACAAAGGGAAGGTTTATCGTTCAAAAGGGTATGAAATTCCGGAATACAGCCGTACAGCTAAAGGAATACCAATTATTAATCTTCTTGGCGTAGAAAAAGGAGAATGGGTAAATGCGATTATCCCTGTTGAGGAATTTGTCGATGATTGGTTCCTGTTCTTTACGACAAAAGAGGGAATCTCTAAACGATCACCATTATCATCGTTTGCTCATATCCGGAATAATGGTCTGATTGCATTAAATTTACGAGAGGACGATGAGCTGATTTCAGCTCGTTTAACCGATGGTAATAAGCACATTATTATTGGAACCCAAAAAGGGATGCTGATCCGTTTCCCAGAAACAGATGTTAGGTCAATGGGCAGAACAGCCACGGGTGTAAAAGGGATAACCATAGACGGCGATGATGAAGTTGTAGGCATGGAAGTATTAGAAGAAAATAACGATATCCTTATTGTTACTAAAAATGGTTATGGAAAACGTACCCCAGCAGCTGAATATCGTATTCAAGGCAGAGGCGGAAAAGGAATTAAGACATGCCATATTACCGAGAAAAATGGAGATCTTGTTTCGATGAGAGCGGTAACCGGAGAAGAAGATTTAATGCTGATTACCACTGGTGGTGTCTTAATCCGGATAGATGTTGGCGGTATTTCCACAATGGGAAGAAATACTATTGGTGTAAAACTAATTAGTATGAAAGAGAATGAAAATGAATTTGTTGCAACCGTAGCGAAGGTGGAAAAAGAGGAAGAATCTCAGGAAGAAGAAACTGATGGTGAAGCAGGAGAGAATCTTGAAGTAACTGGAGATTCCGACAACGAGATTCCGACAATCACAGATGATAAAGAATAATATTCGTGATGAAGAGGGACACTTTAGTTGTTCCTCTTTTTTTAAAAATTACCTTGATTCTTTGAGTGACACCTGATATAATAATTTAGGTCGGCATTATAACATTATCTTTTTAATAAAAAAGATAAAAAGATGTTGACGGTATAACGGTTAAATGTTATATTAATAAAGTCGCTTTTGAGCGATTAAGAGAAATTGATCTTTGAAAACTAAACAAACAAAAACGTCAACAAACAATAATTATTCATTTCATTTATTGAAGTGAAGCCAACGTAAAATTCGAGCTACATCAACTTTCTTGGAGAGTTTGATCCTGGCTCAGGACGAACGCTGGCGGCGTGCCTAATACATGCAAG
>NZ_MLYR01000048.1 GCF_001866655.1 Bacillus sp. MUM 116
CTAAAAATTATTATATAATATTTAGAATAATACAAAACTTAAGTTTTGATAAGCAAAAAAATACGATAAAATATTCGTTAATTGACAGCGCACTTCAAAGACGGTATGAAAAATTTTCACATGCCTATTGGGTCTGATGGATGATCGATTTTTGCAAACTCATTCAATTCTTGGATGGGTTTTTTTCTAATATTTTCTCTATTTTAAAAACACCAATATGATAGAAAACCTCTTCCTGACTCCTTCTACTTGTTGTATAATTTACAAGACGTTCTAACCAACATAGTTAGGAGCTTGTTCAAATGCAATTTGTATATATCAATCATAATGTTTTAGATAACTTGTTTTATATAATCGTCAGTATTCTAATGTTTTTTGTCATATATGATAATGTGCCAAGATTAAAAAAATATAAAAAGATATTGCTTACTGCCTTCATGGGTTGGCCGATTATCCTCTGTATGAAATTTCCGATTTATATTGACCAGTATTGTGTACATGACTTGAGACAAATTCCATTATTTATTGGGACCCTCTACGGCGGCTGGCCAACAGGGGCTGCATTGTTAATCATCTTATTAACTAGTCGGTTTGCGATTTATGGCTTTAATTTTTTGACGCTGATGGTGTATATCGTCATCTTTCTGGTGACGGCAGTTTTTTCGACAAAGTTCAATCGATTCAATAAAAAGAAGAAGCTGTTAACCTCAGCCTTGATTACTTTCATTCTTGAAGTCATTACAACCTATATGGCGGTTGCAATGTCCGATGTCTTTAAGGTAACGGAAGCTTATATCTTCTATTTTATTATTGTTCCGCCATTGGTCGTTTTCTTATCCGTCTATCTGCTGGAGTTATTAATGGATACGATTCGTGTCAGATCCAATATGGTCAAGTTGGAAAAAATGGAGGTTGTCAGTCAGCTGGCAGCCAGTATCTCGCATGAGGTCCGGAATCCGTTGACAGTGGTAAAAGGATTTATTGAGCTTCTGAAAGATCCTGAGTTATCACAGGAAAAAAAAGAGCAATATATTGAACACGTTGCGAGAGAACTTAATAATGCCGAAGCCATTATTAGCGACTATTTAGCATTTGCCAAACCGGCAACTGAAAAAGTCGAAACGATTCTCGTTGAACAGGAAATGAAAAATATCATTGAAATCCTAAGACCATGGGCAAACATGAAATCGGTAAATATAAAGGAGCGGCTTGTACCTGGAACGGTGCTAGGCAATGCGAATTACTTCCGGCAATGCTTTTTAAACATCATGAAAAACGGGATTGAAGCTATGCCAAATGGTGGAGACCTGCAAATTGCCACCATTTTAAATAAAAATGATTTCATTATTAAAGTGAGTGACACCGGTGTAGGGATGAACAAAGAACAAATAAACCGCTATGGGGAACCGTATTACAGCAGCAAGGAAAAGGGGACCGGCCTTGGATCAATGGTGGCGGTAAAGACGATTCAAACGATGAGAGGGAAGCTGGAGATTGAAAGCGCTCCGGATGAGGGGACGACAATCACCGTATTCTTGCCAATTTATTTAGAAAAAAAAGTTGGAGCAAAAATTATATTGGAAACCGAGTTTTTACGGCCATAGCAGCTAGGGGAAAGTTCTCCAAGCTGTTTTTTTTTGAATTCGGTTTACTTTTGTTAGTGGGAAGGGCTGAAACTCCAGTTACTTTTTTTCAGAACTGGGATTTATTTTTTTGAATTGTTACAATAATCGTGAGTTTGTGTTGCATTTCACGAACAAGAAGAGTAATATTGTTTTGCTAATATATTAATTTCGGACAATGTTTTTGAATGTCTAGTGTTTTAAAATTTAGGAGGAACAGATTTTTATATGCAAAACAAGTTACCATTTTCGCAATATTTTGTTATTGGAGTAATGCTTTTTGCCTTATTTTTTGGAGCAGGAAATTTAATTTTTCCAGCATCTCTTGGGCAGAATGCCGGATCGCATGTATGGATGGCGGTCGCCGGATTTTTAATTACCGGTATCGGTTTACCATTCCTTGGAATTTTAGCAATGGGTTATTCAGGGAGTAGGAATCTGCAAGAGCTTGCAAGCCGGGTTCATCCTCTCTATGGGATAATTTTTACCGCACTCCTTTATTTAACCATCGGGCCGTTTTTCGCTGCACCAAGAACGGGCGCCGTTGCATATGACATTGGTATTGCACCGTTTGTTGGCAAAAGCCATGGTCAAATAGGACTGTTAGTTTTTACTTTTATCTTTTTTGCAGTAACCCTTTGGTTTTCTTTAAATCCGGCTAAGATTGTCGACAATGTTGGCAAAATTCTTTCTCCGGCAATCATTATCCTAATTCTTGTTTTATTATTTATGGTGATTTTAAAACCATTAGGTCCAATTGGGGCACCGCAAGAGGCTTATTCGAGCGGGGAATTCGTAAAAGGATTCATGGAAGGATACAACACGATGGACGCGCTTGCGTCGCTTGTTTTTGGAATTATCGTTATTAATGCAATCCGTTCCATGGGAGTTACCTCAGCAAGAGGAGTCCTGACGACATCCGCAAAGTCCGGACTCGTTGCGGTTGTGTTTCTTGGAATCATTTATGCCGGTGTTGCCTATTTAGGTGCCTCCAGTACGGGAAGGTTCGGATTATTTGATACAGGCGGACCTGTCCTCGGCAAAGCAGCGTATTACTATTTTGGAACATTAGGTACGGTGATGTTATCGGTTATTATCATCCTGGCCTGTCTCACGACAAGTATCGGGTTAGTCACCGCCTGTGGTGAATATTTCCATACGCTGCTTCCAAAGCTAAGCTATAAACTGTGGGTTGTATTCTTTTCCTTGGTTTGTTTCATCATCTCGAACTTTGGATTATCCAATATCATTAATTTTTCCATACCAGTTTTAATGTTTCTTTACCCATTAGCAGTTGTGCTCATGCTTTTGACATTCACGTCAAAACTATTCAAGCATGCCCGGATGGTTTATGTAACGGCGATAACCGTCACATTGTTGATTAGTATCATCGATGGGTTAAAAACCTTGTGCCAGCTTTTGAAGATTGATTATTTTGGCTGGCTGGCACCAATTATTGATTTCTATAATCGCGCATTGCCTTTTTATGAGGACGGGCTTGGATGGCTAATTCCGGTGTTAATTGTCATTTTCGTAACTGGATTACTCATCCGGATCCCTAGGTTCTCAGAGGCTCGCTCATAGAAAAAAAGGATCTCAATTGAGATCCTTTTTATATTTTGGCGGTGTTAAAGGACATTGTTGATTTTTTTAGCCCTGTTGATTGGAGCGGAAGGCACGAAGACTCCTGCGTGAGTGCGGGGCAGGGGAGACCCCACAAAAGCGTAAGCAACGAGGAGACTCCCCGGACCCCGCCCCGCGGAATGCGTAGTGCCTGGAGCGGAAATTAACAGACAAGTTTTACACAGCCTATATTTTAAAAACATGTCGTCCAATTATTAGTGTGGTGGAGCGGGTATCGAGCCAGCGGCTTTGCGCAATTTGAGGATTATAAAAAAATAAAGATTTGCCAACCAAATTCCTTTTACTACTCAAAGCTTCATTTACCGCTTTAATCGATTCATTATCAGCTGGTTTATTGATTTCACCATTTAAAACGGGCTGAAATTGGCCTCTTGCATAGATAACGCCTCTAATAGAGCCAGGAAACTTTTTACTCTCCATGCGATTCAGAACCACGCAAGCAACGGCAACTTTACCATTAAATGGCTCATCTTGAGCTTCGGCCCTGACAAGTCTTGCTAGTAAATCTTTTTCATAAGCGGAGATTTCGATAAGTTTTGGCATATTTTCATTTATTTCTTGTTTGGCTATCCGGATAGCTTTTCTAACTTTTAAGTCCGCCTTCGTTATGGAATCGGGATTCGGAATGCTAAGAGTATGTACAGCATTTTTTGCTTGTCTCGTTATATGAAGAGGTTCCCCAACTTTATGTTCAGGTTTAATTGTTTTGATGTTTTGCCTGATGTGAATGGAGTTTATATTTTTGATTTGAGGGTTGAGCCTTGAGAATTCCTTCAATGTTAATAAATGATTTTGCGCAAATTGCGCCGTTGTGTCTCCATCTTTAACGGTATAGGCAAACGTTGGGGTCGTAAATAGTAGTGAAACGAGAATGGTGATGGTAATCATAAATTTTTTAAACATACTTTCCCTCCTGGCCTGAGTCACTTGTGACTCTCTTATCTATTTCTATGACTATGAACTCCAGGAGTAGATTAGTATTACAGTTAATAGAGAACTATTACAGTTTATTTACATTAGTAATTAAATGGAAAGGTAATAGTTTTGCTTGGAAAAAAATAAGCGGATCCGTTTTTACGAATCCGCGCGTTTATTTAATAAACTTTATCACCATTGAAAATGGAGTTTTTTACAACTACATAATCTACGGTGCGAATGGCATCTAACTTGTTTCCGCCAGCGTAGGAGATAGAGGATTGAAGATCCTGCTCCATCTCGATTAACGTATCGATTAATTTACCTTTATGCTCCACAAACATTTTTTTTCCTTCAACATTTTTACGTTCGCCTTTTTGGAATTCGGATGCGGAACCGAAATATTCTTTATAGCATTTTCCATCTTTCTCATAGGTTTCACCAGGTGATTCCTCGTGGCCTGCAAAGAGGGAACCGATCATCACCATGCTTGCCCCAAATCTTACGGATTTAGCGATATCTCCATGTGTGCGAATCCCGCCATCAGCAATGATTGGTTTCGTTGCTGCTTTGGCACACCAACGCAATGCAGCTAATTGCCAGCCGCCAGTTCCAAATCCAGTTTTAATTTTTGTAATACAAACTTTACCAGGACCAATCCCTACCTTTGTAGCGTCTGCACCGGCATGTTCTAATTCTCTTACAGCCTCAGGTGTACCAACATTTCCGGCAATGACGAAGCTGCCAGGGAGGAGTCTTTTAATATGTTGAATCATTTCGATCACGGCATTGGAATGGCCGTGTGCAATATCAATTGTAATGTATTCTGGAATGAGGTTTTCATCCGCCAATTGTTGAATGAAATCATATTCCCCATCTTTAACACCCACACTAATGGATGCGATTAATCCACGTTTTTGCATATCTTTTACAAAATCAACCCGTGTTTCCGGCTGGAAACGATGCATGATGTAAAAGTACCCGTTCTCCGCCAAGAAAATAGCAATTTTTTCATCAATGATAGTTTGCATATTAGCGGGAACAACTGGAAGCTTAAATTTATGTCCACCAAAGGTTATAGATGTATCACATTCAGAACGGCTTTTTACAATAGATTTTGCAGGAATCAATTGAATATCTTCGTAATCAAAAACATTTTCCATGAGTTACACTCCTAAACACGAATATTAATGTTGGTTATTTAAAAAACGTTCGTACATTTGTTAATTTACCTTATTTTTCTCAGTATGTCAAAATATTTTCATATTTATGTGGAAAAATTTTTGACTGCGGAGATCTTTGAAAATGTTTCAAAACAAATTTAAAATTTTTTGGCTATGGTGGGTGCAGGTAAACAACTAAAAAAATCTTAATTGCAACAAGAGTAGACAGGCCATATTTTCAATTGACAAGTCTAATTTGATAAAAACTGAGTATTATTTTAGTAGATAAGGAGGCGATTTAGTGAAATCAATTGGAATTTTGGGTGTAGGTCAGGCTGGTGGAAATATTGCTGAGGTAGCATCGACGTTGGGCTTTCAAACCGCCCTTCTCAATACGAATCTACGTGATGGGTTAGTCAACACGAAAGTTGAGAAAAAATATTTTGTCCCTGGTTATAACGGTGCCGGACAGGACAGGTCAGTCGGTTTACGGGCCGTTCATGAGCATTATCGCGAAATGATTGATTTTGTAAAAAAATCCTTTGAGAACATCAAATTATTGCTAGTCGCATTCTCCACTGATGGTGGTACCGGCTCAGGAATGAGTCCGCTGTTAATTGATATTTTATTAGACCAGCTGCCAGGCGTAAACATTGGCGCGATTGCGGTTGTTCCCGAACGAAACGTGTTGGCAGGTAATCGGATTAATGCAGCGGAGTGCATTGAACAGATTTCGAAAATAGAAGGAATCTCTTCTGTATTCCTGGTTGATAACGATCAAATGCGTAAAGCCAACCCGCAATCCAGTAAACAACAAATCTATCTTTCTTCGAATCTCCAAATCATGGAGGCGATTAGCTACGTGTTACAAGTGACGCAAAAGAGCTCATTTTTTGGGAACTTTGATGAGACGGACCTCATGAATATCCTAAATACTAGAGGAGTAACGATTATCTCTTCGGCAACGGTTACAGATGCGAGGACATCCGCCGACGTCTCCAGTAAAATTCAACGCTCATGGGCTCACTCGATTTTCTGTCCTGTGGATACGGTCGGTGTTATCCGTGCCGGTCTGATTTATGAAGGACCGGAAAATGTTTCTAAACTGATAAATGTACCACAAATTTTTGAAAAAATTGGCGAACCATTGGAGCTGTTTGAAGGTACCTATAGTTCGGAATGTGATCCAACTGTTACGACCATTCTTGCTGGGCTTTCCTTCCCACCTGGACGGCTGAAATCGCTGGAAGAGTCACTTGAAAAAAACAAAGAACGGTTACAGTTCCTAGTTAATAAGGAGCAGACTGAAAAATATGAGTCGCAAGTGTCTTGGGCATCAAGTCTTAAAGCAAAACCCCCGGAAAGAAAGCAGGGATCGGTAACCTCGAAGTTATCTAAGTATCAGAAATAAGAATATTTCGGCATCTCCTGAATTTGGGGGTGTCTTTTTTCATTCTAGAATGAAAAAAAGCTTTAAAAGCAAAGTTAGTTTTTTTAAAATTTACCCCTTAAAACGCTATAATAAAAATAGTTAATTTCGAAATTTAAAAAAGGAGCTTTTTCAATGGATTTACAATTGCAAAACAAAAATATCCTAATTACGGGCGGATCCAAGGGTATTGGAAAAGCCATTGCCACGGAGTTTTTATCAGAAGGAGCAAATGTGGCCATCACTGCCCGCGGACTAGCTGCATTAGAAAAAACGAAAGAAGAATTAGGCGGCAAGATTTCTATTTTTCAAGCAGACCTTACAAACGCTGATGAACGCATTAAGCTTATTCACGATTTCATTGAACAATTCGGCACCATCGATGTCCTCATCAACAACGCCGGCGGCAGCAATGGCAGTAAAGCGACCGAAACCGAAATGGATTTGTTCTACCAGGCGATGGAGTTGAATTATTTTTCCGCAGTTCATTTAAGCAAATTGGCAGTAGAGTATATGAAACAACAAAGTTCCGGGTCAATCATTCATATTACCTCCATTTACGGAAGAGAAAGCGGCGGGAAAGTTACCTATAATAATGCAAAATCTGCCCTCATCAGCTTCACAAAGTCACTGGCAGACGAAGTGATTACATATGGAATCCGTGTAAACAGTATTGCTCCAGGAAGTATTCTCCATGAAACAGGCAATTGGCAAAAACGCCTTGAAGCCGATCCCGAAGGCATTAAAGAATTTGTGAAAAAAGAAATTCCGGCAGGGCGATTCGGTTCAACAAAAGAAATTGCGAATGTTGTCGCATTTCTTGCATCTGAGAAAGCTTCTTGGATTGTCGGCGCCAGTATAAATGTCGATGGCGGCCAATCAAAAATGAATTTTTAGGGAGATGAACCACATGGAAATCAAAAAAGTATCCATCATTGGCTTAGGGGCATTAGGAATATTATTTGGGCACCATTTAACGAAAAAAATGCCAAAAGCGGATCTACGAATTATTGCCGATAAGGACCGGATTAAACGATATAAAGAAGAAGGCGTTTTTTGTAACGGCGAACGCTGCGAATTCCAGTATTTTTCACCGGAAGAACCATGTGAACCGGCAGATTTAGTTCTATTTACTGTAAAGTTTAATGGGCTGCAGGATGCAATTGAAGCTGTCAAACATCATGTCGGGAAACAGACCATTATTTTATCAGCCCTAAATGGAATAACGAGCGAATCAATTATTGGCCAAACATTTGACATTGACAGGGTCCTCTACTGCGTGGCACAAGGCATGGATGCGGTTAAGGTCGGGAATCAACTCACTTATCACCACATGGGAATGCTGTGTTTTGGGGACCGTGAGCCAGGGCTGATTTCAAGCAGAACCAAGGCCGTAGGAGTATTTTTTGAAAAAATGGATGTTCCATATGAGATTGATTCCAACATGCAAAAACGTCAATGGGGCAAATTCATGCTGAACGTCGGCGTTAATCAAACGGTATCCGTTTATCAAAGTAATTATGGTGAAATTCAACGAGAGGGCGAAGCGAGAAACACTATGATTGCTGCGATGAGAGAGGTAATTGCACTATCAGAAAAAGAAGGAATTCCTTTAACGGAACATGACCTAAATTATTGGTTAGATGTACTATCAACCTTAAGTCCAACTGGGAAACCTTCGATGGCACAAGATATCGAAGCGAAGCGCTTTAGTGAAGTGGACTTATTTTCCGGTGCAGTGCTGGAGCTTGGTCAAAGGCATGGTGTTCCTACACCCGTTAATAAGACACTCTATGAAAAAATAAAAATGATGGAAAGCAAGTTTTCTTGATTTAAATATTTATATATAAAATAAAGGGATTTTTCTATTAAAAGCGAAGCTCGCCTGTTGGCGGGTTTTCTTTTTTGAAACCGAATTGACTACAATCAACGAAGCCAGATTAATATACGGCTACAAACCTATTCACATGAAAAACTTGGCATGATACAGTAAAATAGTTTTTAGAGTTGAAAATGGGGTAATCCTTACCTGAACTCTGATTAAATTTGTTATTTAGACCAAAGTTTTGTTGGGAAAAGGAGAGACTTAAAATGAAATGGACTCGATTTTTTAAAGGGGCTGCAATTGCCGGTGTTCTGGTAACGACATTATTCGTAAAAAGTACTGGCATTGCTCTAGCCTCAAGTGGGGATAGTAACAGCATCAATGAAAAGTACGGACCGCCGGTAATCGTGTATGGAGCACAATTATCTACCTCGCAAAAAGATGAAGTTAGAAAGCTTTTAGATGTGACCGACCCAAGCCAGGTAAGAGAAATTACAGCAACCGGGCAAGATCTCGTGAACTATATCAAAGGTGATGCGCATGCGAATATGTATTCCTCAGCTAAAATTACCAGAGACGACTCTGGTAAAGGAATTATCGTAAACATCGTAACGCCTGAAAATATTACAGAAGTAACAAAAGATATGTATGCGAATGCTTTACTTACGGCGGGAGTGAAAGATGCAGTTGTAGATGTAGCTGCGCCAATAAAAGTGAGCGGGCATTCCGCCCTTGTAGGGATTTATAAAGCATATGATACCGGAAAAGGGGCTAACCTTAATAAGGACCGGACTGAGGTGGCTAGTGAGGAATTGAGTTTGGCCACCAATTTGGCCAAGAAGGATGGCATGAATTCCGATAAAGTAACACAATTGCTAACGGAAATTAAACAAGAGATTGCCGCACAGCATCCGGCAACGAAAGAGGATATTGCCAATATTGTTGATGAAAAATTAAAATCGCTAAACATCAGTCTTAATGATAAAGATCGCCAAATGCTAATTGACTTATTTGACAAAATGCGCAATCTGAATATTAATTTTGATAACGTCAAATCCCAGCTCGATAATCTTGCTCAAGACGTTAAGCAGAAGGTTGAAAATGCAGTTGACTCAGGATTTTTTCAAAAAGTGGCAGATTTCTTTCAAAAATTAATTGACGCGATTAAGAGTATTTTTTCATAAATTTTCGCCAATTGGACAAGCTAAATCCCACATATTTTACAACTTAGAAAATCAGGTGAACATCAATGAGTAAAAATAAAAAACATGTATTATTTATCGGGGCGGGGCGTATGGCCCAAGCCCTGATTGAAGGAATAAACAAAAATGAATTCGACATCCTTGTCGGCAATAATGGAAATGAACAGAGGCTGAATGAAGTAAGAGTGACCTATGACGTAGAAACGACCAATCATTGGAAGCAAGAGGTAAGCAAGATGAATATCATCATTCTTGCAATGCCGCCAGAGTCTCATGATGCTATCCTTTCCGAAATTGCCGACCGCATTGATGGACAATTGGTGATTACGGTTGCGGCAGGAATTGGCCCAACTTACCTTGAATCCAAGCTTCCTAAAGGAACACCTGTAGCCTGGGTTATGCCAAATACGGCTGCAAAACTTGGAAAGTCGATGACCTTATATGCACTTGGTCAAAATGTAAGTGGGGAGCAACAAAAATGGATTGAAGCATTAATTTGCGTCATTGGTGAATATGAAAAGGTGACAGAGCAGCAAATTCATGAGCTGACAGCGGTAACCGGAAGTGCCCCGGCCTTTATTTACCGAGTGGCAGAAGCGCTTGAAAAAATCACATTGGAGTCCGGTGTCAGCAAGGAACAAGCGAGAAAGCTAGTGGCGAACATGATTGCCGGCTCTGCTGAAATGCTGAAAACTAATGCGGATCCCGCTGAACTTGCCGATGAGGTAGCCACCCCTGGGGGTTCAACTGCAGCTGGTTTAGAGGTTCTGGACACCAATGATTTAAATCACTTAATGATTGATGCCATTGAAGCATGCCGTCAAAAAGCAATGGTACAAGAGTAAACACAAAAAGCCTTCCATTTTCAGAATGGGAAGGCTTTTTTAATTAGGTGGTTACGGGAGTGTCAATTAAATGCAATAAGTGCCGAGCTGCATAAGCAAAACCATCTTCGTCATTTGTTTTTGTAATCAGGTCCGCTTTTTGTTGTACATGGATTGGGGCATTTCCCATTGCAACTGATACATTCGCCACTTCAAATTGGCCTAAATCATTGCCGCCATCTCCGAATGCAATAATTTCATCAAAAGATAATCCCATCATTGTTTGATAACGCAATAAAGCCTTTCCTTTATGTGCCTCGCCAGAAGTAATTTCCACATTATTCGGAAACGAAGAAGCCATCGTAATTGGGAACTTTCCTGCTAACGCTGCTTTGATTTCATCCACTTTTTCAAGTTGGTCATTGTGGACCAAAGCAATTAATTTATAGATTTTCAGATTTTCCAGCTCAAGAATTTTATCATACTGGTATTCTTGAAAAAGCTTGTCGAGCTCTTCTTTGCTTTTATCCTTTAGTGGAGGTAGGGTGGAAGGAAAACCGCCATGATTGGTATAGACAAGAACACCTGAACCTAATCCTTTCAAAATGGGAAGAATTTCTTTAAAGGTAGATTTCGCCAAAGTTGCTTCGTACAACATTTCTCTTGTTTTTGAATACAAAACAGATCCATTTATACAAAAAATAGGAATCTTCAAATTTTGTACGGCTTTTAACTGAATGACATCCGGCAAAGCTCGGCCTGTGTTCAAAATAACCTCATGGCCTTGCGATTTTAATTCATTTAAAGCTTTTTCATTTTCTTCAGAAATCTCATGCTCCGAGTTTAAAAGCGTTCCATCTAAATCAATAGAGATACATTTCATTAAAAAAATCCTTTCTATACTTCATACAAACTACTATATCAGATTTTTCAGCAAAAAAGTTTAGTAAAGCAATGGCATAAGAAGTAAAAAATAATCAATACTAAAATGGAAAAAGTCACAAAATAAGGAGTAAACATCCATGAAACGAGCGATTATTTCTTTCATTTTCGTATTACTGTTTTCCATGGGGAACACCGCTTCACTTGCCAGTGCAGAAGGAAGGGTACCGGTTGATTCATCGTGTCTAAATGCAAAAGTCATCAATCTAAAATATCCGATGCAGCAGCTTTGGGTTGAACATGCATGGTGGATCCGAAGCTTAATCGTTTCCACGTTAAGCGACCTTAAGGACAAAGATGCGGTTCTAGCCAGACTGCTTAGGAATCAGGAGGATCTAGGAAATATTATTAAGCCGTATTATGGAGTAGTAGCAGGAAATAAGCTGACTGCTCTCTTGAAGGAGCACATTATCATTGCTGGCAAAATTATTGATGCTGCTAGAAAGGGCGACCAACCGCATGTGAATCAATTTAATAAAGATTGGGTTCGAAACGCGGATGAAATTGTTGTATTTTTAACATCTGCAAACCCTAATTGGTCCAAAAAGGTCCTAACCGAAATGTTTTATACCCATTTAAAACTAACAACAGACGAGGTTCTTGACCGGTTAAAGGAAGACTGGCACGGAGATATTCAAACAGCCGACACAAATGAAACACACCTGATTCATATGGGTGACATCTTAACCGAAGGAATTGTAAAGCAGTTTCCGAACAAGTTTCAGTAAATAATCGAACGAAAGCGACCGCATCCTAGTAATGGATTCGGTCGCTTAAATTTTATAGACTTTACTCAAAAATATATTTGTATTTAAAAATTAACCAACACTTTCGCTAATATCATGAAGCGGGGAGCACCTTTTGAAAGATATGTTACGGCGGTCATTATTAGATGGAAAATTCAAGATATTGTCAATTTTTGTCGTCATTAATACATTCAAAAAATGATAGGATGGAAATGGTTAGAAATAACCAAAAAATTTTGAAGGAGAGAATGGAATATGGGTCTGGATATGTATTTAATGAGTGCACCCAAGATTAACGGAATGAACCTTGAAGAAGTCCTATTAACAAACGGTCGTTTTCACAAACTAAAAGATGGGGATGAGCTTTATGAGCGAGTGAAACCGTATATTAAACACTTTGAAGAATATGGTCACTCATGGTCGAGTTTGTTAGAAGAAGTGGCTTACTGGCGAAAGGCAAATCAAATTCACAACTGGTTTGTAGAAAACATTAATAATGGGATCGATGAACCCTTATTCACACAAGAAGTCACAAAAGATCAATTGTGTGAGCTTTATAAATTATGCATAGAAACTCTTTCAAAACGAACACCACCATTTGAAACCTTACCGACAAGATCAGGATGTTTTTTTGGCAGCCTTACTTATGATGACTACTATTACAAAGAAATTGACCGCACGAAATCGCTATTAGAAAACCTCCTTAAAAACTTCAATTTTGAAACCCACTATTTGTTGTATCAATGTTCATGGTAAGCCTCTTTGAAACAAAATCTATCATATAATATCAAAAATTCTATTTTGTTTTCTTAAATATAAATAATGACGAGTTTACCTAGCTCTTGCTTTCGTTTTTTGTAATACCCACTTAGATGAATGGGAAATAATAATAAACAGACATCATGATATTATAAATCCTAGGAAAAATCAGATAGCAAGCTGTCTGGTTTTACTCATGTTGATTTTTTCCAATCTTCATGAGAGAGGAGGTTTGCAAATGGCTGAAAACCATAATGGTGCTCCTAAAATCACCTCTATCATCAGACAAGCCTTAAAGGTAAATAAAATGCCATTCCCATGGGTGAAAGCATTTTGTGCGGGATTGGCTGCATCATTACCGATCATGATTGGATTATTAGGGGGGAATTTCCAATACGGATTAATTTCCGGAGTGGGGGGATTTACCTACCTGTACGTTTTTCACATTCCCTATGCACAGAGAGCGAAAAAACTATTTTTTGTCCTACTAGGCATCACCTTCGTTGCTGGATTAGGTACAGTTGCTGCTCCACACCCATTGGCAGTAGCGATTTTAATGGGAATCATTGGTTCGACCGGAATCTTTATTTTTGGAGCTTTAAAAATAAAGGGGCCATCCGCAATTTTCTTCGTATTAATATTCGCGATGACATCCGGGATGTCCATCCATCCTGAACAAGCACTATTACGGGCCTGCCTTGTTTTTCTGGGAGGTACATTATCATGGGTAATTGCGATGATTGGATGGTTTTTTAATCCACATGGTCCTGAAAAAGATGTAGTCAAAAGAGAATATTTAGAATTGGCCTCCTTTCTTGATTCAATTGGCACCGAGAACTATCATGGAGCAAGACAACGGGTGATGGCAGTATTTAAAGAGGCGGAAGCAACGCTTGCTGCGGGATTTATACCGTGGAGGATAACTGAACTTTTCCAACGATTATTTTTATTACATAATCAGGCAAATTTGATATTCATGACCGTATTGGAAAACTTTCCGGAAGAGCACGCAGAATTAGCCCCTAAAATGGGAGGATGGATAAGGGGAGTTGCTCATTCCCTTGATCAGAGCATTCGGTTGGAAAAAGAAATGGAGTGGGAAAATGAGGACGAATCCATAGCGAAAATATCGGCAAAAATCATGGAGACCCAAGCGATTTTGCAAAAACAAATTACCGAACTTAATCATGGAATAGCATTTTCAAAACAATCGCTAAAAACGATTTTATTAGGAGCATTTGATAAAAACTCAATTGTTTTTATTTCTGCGTTACGTTTTGGGGTGATGATTATGATTTCTGCTGTTATCGCGTATGAGTTTGGTTTCAAGCGGTCCTTTTGGGTCCCTTTGTCCTGTGTTGCGGTCATGTCGGGTGCTACGATTGTGGCCACCTACCATCGTGCGATTCAAAGAGGAATTGGGACAATCCTAGGGATTCTCATTGCGAGTCTTGTTTTGATGACACACCCAACTGGATACATGATTGCATTCTTTGTTCTACTACTCACCTTTATTACAGAACTATTTATTGTAAAAAATTATGGGTTAGCTGCATTGTTCTTTACTCCGAATGCCTTGCTGATGGCGGAAAGTGGAAGTCAAGGGAGCTATAGCTTCTCTTATTTTGCTTCAGCTCGGATTCTCGACGTTGTCATTGGAAGTTTGATTGGAATTTCAGGGGTCTTATTGGTAGGGAGGCGGTCTGCTTCCAGTCGCCTGCCGCATACCATCACGAAAACAATCAGAAGCCAAGCACAGTTTTTATTTATCCTATTCTCTAATCAAGGAAAGGGATTTGATGCAGGAAAAAGCAGAGAGCGAAGTAAAATGAAAACAAATCTGAATAATTTACGGACATTGTATGATACCGCAACAGGTGAAATCCCCATAGATCAAAAAGCATTGGATTATTATTGGCCTGTTATTTTTTCCATTGATCAGCTTGGATATTTATTGGATAAATGCTCATTAATGGAAAATCGCCCGGATCTGCCTGACAATACTCTTGCTCAATTGTTTTATGTTTTTGAGACAATGGCAAATTCCGCCGATAGAGGAACGTCCCCAGCGATAAAAAATGTACCAAAAATCGATGAATTCCCAAGCATTCAAAAAGAAATTATCTCCCTGCAGCATGCACTTCAATTAGAATGAAAAGATACCAATAGAAAAAATCCCATCTGAACAATAAATCAGCTGGGATTTTTAAATCCTTTAATAAAATCAGTGTATCCTACCCAGTTAAGCAAATAAGCTCCTGAACCAAAATCAAAGCTCCCGCGACCAATCCTCCGACAATTGAATGAATTTAGAATGGATTTAGGAGTTCTTCATAATAATGGTTTCTAATATATTTGCAACCGTTTGGCAGTGATCGGCGATTTCCTCCAGTTCTTCATAAATTTCTTTATATTGAATAATTCGAACCGGATCTTTTTCAACCTGAAACAAATGTTTTATTGATTCACGGAGAATTCCATCACATTTTGACTCAAAATCTTTAATTTTGATTGAATGCTCCCGTATGGATCGTAATTTTTTGGATGAGAGTAATTCAATGGCTTTGACAATTTCATCCGTACAATTTCGAATTGCTTCAACAAATTTTACCATGTATTCGTCCTCATTTGTAATCGAATACATTTCAAATAGGGAAGCAGTATGCTCTAAGCCATCCAACACGTCATCCATACTCATGGTAAGTTCTAAAATATCTTCCCGTTCAATTTGAGTAATGAAAGCATTGTTTAATTCTTGAATGACATCATGAACGTATGTATCTCCCTTTGATTCATATTCCTTCATCTTTTCGGCAAAAATTTTAAGATCGCTGACATTTTTCAGTTTGTAATCTGCGAAAAAATAGGCACTTTCCTTTATATTTAAAGAGATATCACTTAAAAAATTTGCGAATTTATCTTTCTTTTTTGCCATTGTATTTCCTCCACGACGTTCAAAATGTTTTTGAAAAATATGTTACTAAATTTATTTTTCCTTTAATGTAATGAACCATTCAGATTTTAAAAAAATTACCATTAACGGTATATGGGCTTGTGCGTTCTCTATAAAATGGATTAAGTTAAATTCAGGTTTTATGGCTTGAGCAATTGTCTATTTTAGCTAAAATAAAAGAGGAAGATATTTGATTGTTGTAGAATTGTAAATAAATAGCTAGAGAGTGTTTTTTTAATATTGATTATTTGGAGGGTGAGGATATTGAATCAGTTAGAAGGTTTAAAGAAAATGATTACAGGTGAAATACCTGGTCCGCCTGTTGCTCAAGTACTGGGATTTAACGTGATAGAGGCTGAAGAAGGTAGAGTTGTGATTGAAATGGAAGCTTCTGATCGACTTCACAATCCAATGGGTACGTTACACGGTGGGATATTGTGTGATATATCAGATGCTGCGATGGGATATGCTTTTGCTAGTACACTTGCCGAGGATGAACTTTTTACTACGATGGAAATTAAATTAAATTTCCTTAAACCTATTTTTCATTCGAAACTTCGAGCGGAGGGAAAGTTAATTAGAAAAGGTTCCACAACTGGATTACTGGAATGTCATGTATATGATGAGAAAGAAAGTCTTGTTGCTCACTCGACTAGTACTTGTATGATTTTGAAAGGTAATTCCAGTCAAAAAAGAATGGAAAAAATTAAAGAATAATGAATGCTAGCAAGTCTATTGGGCTAAGGCGGAACTATGGTTGGACGAAAAAGACCGACCTTTTGAAAAAAGTCGGCCTTTTCCTGTTTTTCTTATCGTTGCAAATTATGCTTAATTATTTTCCTTCTGAAACTTCACCATAAATTTACTAAATGCTTGACAAGCTTCATAAGGGACAGCATTGTAGGTAGAAACGCGGCAGCCGCCAATGGAGCGGTGACCGTTAACGCCGATAAAGCCTTCTTGTTTTGCCTGCTCTAAGAATTTCTTCTCTAGTTCTTCATCTTTTAGGTTGAAGGTAATGTTCATCAATGAACGGCTGTCTGCTTCGGCATGGCCGATGTAAAAACCTTCACTTGTGTCGATGGCATCATAAATAAGTTTTGCCTTTTTCTCATTCATTTCAGCAATTGCCTTCACACCGCCCATTTCTTTAGCCCAGTTAAGGACTTCTCCGAGCATGTAAATACCAAAAGTTGGCGGTGTGTTATATAATGAATTATTTTTAGCGTGTGTGCTGTACTTTAACATCGTTGGAAGATTGGTATTCGCCTGTTCAAGGAAATCTTTGCGAATAATTACCACAGTTACACCAGATGGTCCAAGGTTTTTCTGAGCACCAGCGTAAATTAACGCAAATTTGCTGACATCAATTGGTCGAGAAAGAATATCACTAGACATGTCTGCGATCAATGGAACGTCACCAGTATTAGGATATTCATTCCATTCGGTACCGTAAATCGTATTATTGGAAGTAATATGCACATATGCATCATCAGCATTATATTGCAATTCATTCAGCTTTGGAATGCTGCGAAACTTGCCTGCTTTTGTTGAAGCAGCCTGATAAACCTCACCGAAGAGGGCAGCCTCTTTAAATGCTTTTTCAGACCAAGAGCCCGTCATCACATAAGCCGCTTGTTTTCCAGGTTTTAAAAAACTCATTGGGATCATGGAAAATTGAAGACTTGCTCCACCTTGAAGGAAAAGTACTTCATAGTTATCAGGAATTGACAGCAGCTCTTTCAAATTGCTAATCGCCTGATTATGTACCTCATCATAGGCTTTGCTGCGGTGGCTAAGCTCCATCACAGACATTCCAGTACCGCGGAAATCAATCAGTTCTTGTTGAGCTTTTTCTAGCACGGAAATTGGTAACGCAGAAGGACCTGCATTAAAATTATAGGCACGTTTTGTTTGTAGTGTCATTGATCTCACCCCAGTGATTAATTTACTTGAATATAACATATTTTTTTAATCTTAGGATAATTAATTTTATCGAAAAAAGAGTGAAAAGGCTTCCATTATTGTAGTTTAGGGAAAAAATAATAGATATAAATATAAAAAATACGAGGCTGTTATTTCAGCACTCGTATTTTAAGTTACGTTAGATTTAGAAAAAGGAATGAATCAATTTTATTCTATTGTTTGTTTTAATGCTTCAAGATTTTTTTTCATCACACCAATATAGTCAAGACCTTTTGCTTGTTCATCTTTTGTTAATCCTTCTAACGGATTTAAAACCTCTGTTTTGGCACCTATTTCATTGGCTAAGGTCTGGGCTACTTTGGAAGAGGTAAGTCCTTCAAAATATATTATCTTAATGTTTTTTTTCTTCGTTAATTTTGCTAATTCAGCCAATTTTCCAAGACTTGGTTCTACATCTGGTGACAATCCTGCAATCGGGATTTGAGTTAAACCGTATTGTTTTGCTAAATATCCAAACGCGGCATGTTGTGTCACAAATTCTTTTTTCTTAGCCTTATCAACTGTCTCTTTATATAAACGATCCAAATCGGCTAGTTCGGTTTTAAAAGCGGCTGCATTTTTTTCATATTGTTTCTTATTTTTCGGGTCTTTCTGTACTAATGCCAGGGTAATGTTGTCAACCTCATGTCCCGCTAAAACAGGAGATAGCCACACATGTGGGTCTTTGGAAGATGAATGATCATCTTTTGAATCTAGGGCATTCATCAATGGAATCCCTTTAGAGGCTTCAACAACCGATAAGTTCGATTTATCAATACTGTTTAAAACTTTATCAACCCATAACTCAAAGTAACGGCTGTTGTAGATAAACACATCCCCGTCTTGAATTTTAACCATATCTTTAGCAGTAGGGTCCCAATCATGAGGTTCTACACCATTAGGGATCAATAGGTCTACGTTTGCTGAATCTCCTGCGATTTTTTTTGCAAAATAATACATAGGATAAAAAGTAGTGACAATATGCAGCTTTTTTGAACCCTCACTAACTTTTTCTCCATTTGTCTTAGCGGTACTTGAACAACCACTTAAGAACATAACAAAAATAATGAGTGGGCTTATAAATTTTTTCAAAATGTTTTTTCCTCCGAAATAGAATAATTAGGAATTATTACGATTTAAAGAGCATACTTAATTGATATTATTAAAGTTTAATAGATTTGCATAATCGTAATCGTTACGTTTTGAATTGTATAATGATTTGTTTTTCTTGTCAAATAAATTATTAATTAAAAAGGATCTATTAAATTTAGCTGTTGATTTCCACTCGCTCCCAAATAAAAGGGCCTTTTTGAAATTTATAGACAGTTTGTGAGTGGTTTAAAGGGAAAGTGTCTGAAATTATTAACATTAGAAAAGGGCCATCAAATTGCAAAAAATTAGATGGCCCTTTAATTATTTTTCCAATTATGCTTATTCAAACTTACTTCTATTGAGAACTTCGTTATTGCATTTCCATTTTTTTTAGACGAGTAGGCCACAAATAGCCGGCAATCGCCCCAATTACTGCTGGTAAAATCCAACCAAGACCAGTATTATAGAGCGGTAAATAATGAACATAAAACGTTTTGATCGATTCGAACAAAGCAACAGTGGCTCCTGGTAAACTGGTCGCTAAAGTGCTATAGCCGTCAAAAATACTTACAAAAAATGTTAGAAGTATCGCCATTACATAAACGCTCCGTTTATGGCCAAATAACGGTGAGAAAAGTGCTAATAAGATCAGAACAATCGCCAGCGGATACAAGAACATTAATACCGGCACCGCGAATTGAATGATATTGTTTAAACCGAAGTTTGCAATCGTAAATGAAACAACACATAGGATTGCTACGAACCATTTATAGCTTACTTTTGGAAAAACGGTATGGAAAAATTCGCTGCATGATGTAATAAGCCCGATGCTCGTTTTTAAACAAGCAAGTACGATAATGATGGCCAGTAAGATGTTGCCGTATGATCCGAAATAGTGTTGCGCGACCGCTGCAAAAATCAGACCGCCATTATCGAATTTCCCAATTTCTGATACGCTCGATGCTCCCATATAGGTTATGAGTCCGTATATGAGCATCATCAGTCCCATCGCAAAAATGCCCGATTTCCACGTTGCTTTCGCAATAGATTTTGGATCTGTAATGCCTTTGCCCTTAATGGCATTGATGACAACAATCCCGAATGCAAGGGAGGCAAGTGCATCCATTGTGTTATAGCCCTCTTTAAAGCCTGTTATAAAAGCAAGTCCGCTATAGTCACCTGAAGGTTTACCGAAGGTCCCCATTGGCTTGACGATAGCAATTATTATTAATACAAATAAAAACAATAAAAACGCAGGGGTTAAATATTTTCCAACATAATCCATTATTTTTGCTGGATTTAAGGAGAAATAATAGACAATTGCAAAAAATAAGAAGCTAAAGAGTCCAAGATACAAGCTTGAATGCGCTGGATTAATATACGGTTCAAACCCGACAACGAATGGTACAGTGGCTGTACGTGGAATCGCGAAAAAAGGACCAATTGTTAAGTAAAGTGCCATTGCGAAGACGACTCCAAAAAGTGGATGGACGCGGCTTGCTAAATCCCGCAAACCACTGCTGCCAGATAAACCAATTGCCAGAATTCCCATAAATGGGAGGCCGATGGCCGTGATTAAAAAACCGATTAATGCCGGCCAAAAGTTTGTACCAGCAACCTGTCCCATCTGGATTGGGAAGATCAAGTTTCCCGCACCGAAGAAAAGTCCGAACAACATCGTACCAATGATGGCATATGTTGAAAAGGGGATTTTTTGTTGCATACAAATTTCTCCTTCTAAATGTTTTATTTTATTCTTTTTCTAAAATAATATAATAATATAATAATTTCTTCATTTTTGAAAGGTGTTGTTAAAATTTCCATGTTTCTTTTTTAAACAGTTCAGTTGAGAAGGAAGAAATTTATATTAATTAATTATTCTCATAATAGTATTTAATTACCACAATACCAATTAGTTATAGAAAAACCTAAGACTGATTTTAGAATATCCTGTCAAAACTAACGGATAGTATTGAATGGGCATAATATGTATAAAACCGCTGAATGTTAAGGAGAAAGTTATGGGAAAATTAAAGGCATGGGCGAAAAATTTGAAACGAAAAATATTTATTCTTTACTATGCGTACAAAGATAAAAGAGTACCATGGTATGCAAAAACGTTTACGGCTGGAGTTGTAGCCTATGCCTTCAGTCCCATTGATTTAATACCTGATTTTATACCCATCCTTGGCTACCTGGATGATGTCATTATTGTACCTGTGGGAATTATGCTTGCATTAAAGATGATCCCTATAAATGTAATTGCCGATTGTGAAATGAAGGCAGAAGAAATGATGAAAAAGGGAAAGCCAAAGAATTGGGTAACAGGTTTACTAATCCTAATCATTTGGAGTCTTTTTATCCTGTGGTTGATTATAAAGGGATATCAAATAGTGAAGGGCCAGTGATCACCACACTGGCCTTTGTTCTTAATCTGGAGAGGCTGTCATTTTTATATAGGCCGAGTAATTGATATTCGACCGGTTTAAATGCTATTTTAAAAGTTTGAAAAAGTATACAATAATAAAAAAGTTAAATTAAAGGATGTAGCAAATGGATTGGAAACCGGATAGAAAATCAAAAATACCCATTTATAAACAACTTGCTGTAAATATAGAAAACGGGATTGCAGATGGTACTTTTCCGCCAGATAAACCATTGCCTTCTGAAAGAGGATTGGCGAAAGAACTTGGAATTAACCGAAGCACGGTTGTTGCAGCTTATGACGAATTGGAAGCAAATGGTTTAATAAATCGGAATAGAGGCAGCGGGACAACGGTCAGCAAAGATATTTGGGGGATGACGAAAAAACGGATTCCTAGTTGGAACAGGTATATTGAGGCAGGTTCCTTTTTACCTAATTTGCCAGTAACACAAAGAATACATAAAGAAATGGCAGAGCAAAAGCTGATTAATTTAGCCAGTGGGGAATTGTCACAAGACCTTTTTCCAATGACTTCGCTTAGAGAGATTACTTCCAATCGATCATTTATAGGAACATTGGGATATGACCATCCACAGGGGAATGCAATTCTCCGGCAGACGCTTACAAACCATGTGAAACAGTTTCGGAATATTGAAACAAACCCATCATCGATATTAATTACATCAGGGGCCCAGCAGGCTTTGCATCTTGTCGTTCAATGTTTATTAAAACCTGGAGATTCAGTAGCAATCGCAGATCCTTCCTATCATTACAATCTGCCAGTCTTTAAATCAGCTGGAATCAAAACGTATTCTTTAAAAATGGATAAGGATGGTATAAATCCGAACGATATCGCTATTTTATATAAAAAACATCGCATTCGAATGCTTTTTTTGAATCCCATTTTTCAAAACCCAACAGGTACATTAATGTCGAAGGAAAGAAATAAAAAGGTCCTGGAGTTATCAGCTGAATTTGGTATACCGGTAGTAGAGGATGATCCGTACAGTTTAACCTCTTTTTCAGGGGAGAAGATGCAAACACTTAAATCATTAGATCTGAATGGGAATGTATTATATATTAGCTCACTGACCAAAATTGTAGCTTCTGGTTTGAGGATTGGATGGATTATTGGTCCAAAAGCGGTGATTGAAAGACTTTCAGATGCGAAGCAGCAGGTTGATTTTGGACATGCCAGTTATACACAATGGATTGCCAATGATTTTTTAGAGTCCAGTAAGTTTAAATCCCATATTAAGAATTTAGTGAAACAATTGGAAAGCAGAAGAAATCAAATTGTCATCAGCCTCCAGTCTTTTTTTAAAGAACAGGTAGATTATTATATTCCGAATGGCGGAATTCATATCTGGTGTAAAATAAAAAAGGAAGTGAATGAAAATCAATTGCTGGAAGAATCCATTAAAAGAGGAGTCATATATGTTCCCGGGTCGACAATGGGGTCAGAAAAAGGATATGTGAGATTTACGTTTTCTCGAGAAACAGAAGAAAATATCCATGAAGGAATCCTAAGGTTTGCCGATGCATTAAACGCTGTTTCAAATAGATTAGAATGAAAAAAAAGACGGCCAAAATAAAGACCGTCTTTTTTAAGCAGAAAAAGCCCATTTTTGGGGGTTTTTTGAAAGCAGACGATATGCCAGTATCTTATTCTTGTATTGTTTGACTACCTCAATGTGTTGATTCGAGCAGTACACATATAAGGTGACATCCTTTTTTCCTTCCTTTGTTTCAATAACGAAGGGGGATTCACGATTCTCTGGGTGTAAATAGAATTCTTCAGTCCCGGGATAAATATAATACTTCTTTAAAAATGTCGCTTCGTTCAAAGAATGAATAATCTTCAATTTGTTCTCACCTTCAAGGATTTTACCGTCAAGGGTAATCGTGACATTCGATTCACAAAGTTTTGCATGAATTTCAAATTTACGAATCAGCCATTCTACTGGACCCGTTGGAAGACAGGTCATTAAGATTTTAACGATACTTAAGAGAACAATTGATACCACTGCCCATGTCAATTTTCATCATCTCCGGATAATATTTGTAGTTTGAGGACCTAGTGTATACTCTAAATCAACCAAATGTAGATTCCTAGTGAAATTAAAGCCAGAACAATAATAATGACATAGATTAGGGACAAGTTGATTGTGTTTCTTTTTGTGGAACTACTGTAGTCTTCGTCGGGTTTCTTGGTTACAATCAGGGTTAAAATTACAGAAATGATTAAAATAAACGTAATTAAACCAAACATAATATTCATGCTTCACCTCTTACTCTTTACTTCTTTAAAGTTTCACATTTTTATAATTCAATCATAACGTAACAGGATGGATTGTTAACCATCCAATTCATCTAAAAAATGACCATCCACTTCAAGGCCCTAAAAAGCTAACAATTGTAAAATAAAAAATGGGCCAGTGATTTTTAAATCAATGGCCCATTATTTTATACTATAATAATTTATATCTTGCTTCGAGAATTGTCCAGCTTCAGCGCCTAGCCCCTCTAGGTCGCTTCGGTCCTGACGATGAAGTCAAAAAAACGACTTCACCGTCAGGCCCGCAAGCAGCTGTCAGGGCTGACCAAGGCGCTTGCGCTTTTCTTAAAACACTCATTAACTTTGATATTTATAACTTTCTAAATCCCAAATTCTTTGTTTAATGCGTGCAAAACAATTCTGTACATTTTCCTCTTTATTGTAGTTATCTGCGTTTTTACTTTTGGTTGTTTCTATGAAGACAAAACCGTTTTCCAGTTGTACCGCAACCATTGTGCATTTGCCAAAAAGTTCAATGATTTCCACTTGAGCATTTTCAATCAATTCATCAATATCCAACTGTGTTATTTCTTTTTTTTGAATATCTCCCTTTGAAGTTACATTAGCAATAAATTTATATTCTGTTGGTTCAAATGCGATTTCAAAAACTTGCTGGGTAATTTCAATGATTTCATCCGTAGCAAAATCTCTAATCTTCACTATCCCTGATGTCGTCATTTCTAACAATTCCACTTTATTTTCTGTTCCTTTTACCTTGTAAACCTTCAATTTATCTTCCCCCCATACCACTTTTCTTTCAAATTCGTATCTGATAAGGCATCACCCTCTGAAAATTGCTTTTTTTTAATAGCTTATTCATGCTCTAATCAAGCGGTGAAACTTGAATGGGTAGCGGGAGGTGAAAAATTTAATGGGGCAGCTTTTTTATGTAACACCATAGGAGCTTAGGCGTTTTTGAGAAACTCGATTTCATCTGCGGTTCAGTAATCGAGGCGACGATTGATAAATATAAAGTAGGAACAGATTAGTTTCTTTAGTACTTATGATATAATATCATAAGTATCAAGTGCTAAAACCTGGTGTAATAAAACCACTAGGCAACTTAGGAGGACAAAATGGAAGATTTGCTGAAATTAAAGGGTAAAAATATTGTAATAATGGGAGTTGCTAATGAGCGTAGCTTAGCTTGGGGAGTGGCTAGGTCACTTTATAAAGCAGGTGCTAATCTTATTTTTACGTACCGATTAGAACGATCATTCGGAAAATTAAATAAGTTATTATTGGATAATGACTACAATGCTGAATTAATCGTGAAATGCGATGTAAACAGTGATGAAAGCGTTAAAGATGCCTTCCAAGAAATCGGTAAAAAGGTAGGAACGATTCACGGAATTGTACACTCAGTTGCATTTGCTCATTCTGAAGATTTAAAAGGTGAATTTATAAATACTTCAAGGTCCGGATATGCTTTTGCCCAAGATACAAGTTCGTACTCTCTAATAGCTGTTGCAAGAGAAGCTAAACCTTATATGACTGAAGGGGGCTCCATCGTGACGATGAGCTACCTTGGAGCAGAAAGGGCTGTTAGTGGCTATAATGTTATGGGTGTAGCAAAAGCAGCTCTTGAATCATCAGTAAAATATCTCGCATTAGACTTAGGAAAAGAGAATATCCGTATAAATGCTATTTCTGCTGGAGCAATTCGTACCCTTGCTGCTAAAGGCGTTGGATCATTTAATGAAATACTTCATAAAATTGAAGAATCTGCACCTTTAAAAAGAAATGTGACTCAAGAAGAGGTTGGCGATATGACAATCGCAATGCTTAGCAATCTATCTAGAGGAGTAACCGGTGAAATTATTTATGTAGATTCAGGTTACAATATAATCGGCTAGTCTTCTTCAACAAACAGTCCTATGTAGAAAAAAAGTCGCTGCGGCGACTTTTTTGCATTATTTTTTAGCTAGGATTGAGTCGATTATGTTATCATAATCAAATGTAAAGCAAACTGTAAATTATTATTCTTATGGTGGGACTAATAAACAGAGGATAGGTGAAATTTCTATAAAAAGATACTATTAGTTGGTATATTGGTATTAACCTACTTTTTTGGAGGTTTTCAAATTCCATTAACCTAAGGCTATTTTCGCACAGATTGTTGTTTTTCGTATAAGTTTATCAACCCGTATAACAAAATGCTTCGTGGCATCTTTTCGTAAGAACATTTGCAGAAATAGCCTAGAAACTTAAGTAAATGACCCTTATTAAGGTCCAAAAGCAACAAAGTTTGCGAAAAGAGCCTAACCAAAAGATATTAAAAGATGTTATCATTATGGTAAGAAGTGGGAAATGTATGGATTTCACAATTTTTTAATAATCTAAGGTTATTATGATTGTATGAAGGTTCATATATTGGATTATAAACATATAAGACTTTTACGTTTATAATTAATGTATAAAAGACAGTTTATCTTGTCATAATGGATAAACAATGTTAAGAAAGGGTCTATTATATGACTAAAAAAGTATTAATAATTTCTTCGGATAACACCGGTCATGGCCATAAAAGCATTACAGAATCATTGTGTGAAAAGATTACAATGGACCATGACCTTAAGGTACATGTAGTAGATGGCTTTTCATTGGGTGGAAATGCACTCATGACGATTGGCAAGACCTACGGACCAATAACGAGAATGTCAGAAAATTTATGGGAGCGGGTATTCAATTTTTCATCTGAAAACCCAGTATTAATTGACAAATTTATCGAGAATCTAATAAGGAAAAATTTTTTAAAATTACTAAATGAAGTAAATCCGGATTTGATTTTATCTGTCCATCCAAATTTTAATGGTTCTGTTTTAAATATTTTAGAAAAACAATTGATAAAAATACCATTTATTACTCTTATTGCCGACCTCGTCAATATTTCGTCACTTTGGGCGGACAAAAGAGCTGATTATATTATCAGCCCCACTCTTGAAGCGAAAGATAAGTGTATCGAATATGGCGTACCCGCTGAGAAAATAAATGTTTTAGGGTTTCCGGTTCGCTCGAGATTTTTCCGAAATAGCACAAATAAAAAAGTGAATTATCGAGCCGGTACACCATTAAACTTTTTAATCATGAGCGGTGGTGAGGGTGTTGGAAATATGGAGAGTACAGCAGAGATTCTTCTTGATCATTTTGATTGTACCGTGAAAATTGTAGCAGGTAGAAATGTAAAGCTAAAGGCAGCACTAGAGCAATCGCTCAATAGTAAATATGGAAACAAAGTGGAGATATACGGTTTTATTAAAAATATTCAAGATCTCATGTTTCGAGCAGATATCGCTTTTGTAAGAGGAAGTCCGAATGTTATGTTTGAGGCATTTGCATCCAATACCCCAATTATCATCACAGGCTCTTTACCTGGCCAAGAACAGGACAATCCAGCCTTTGCAGAAAAATTTAATCTTGGGAAGATTTGTAAAGATACAACCGAAATAGAAGCTAAAATTAACCAATTACTTGAAAATGATTCTGAAAGGTTGAATAATATAATTAATTGCCAAAGAAACTTTGTCAATCCTCGAGCAGCAGAAGAAATCATCCAATTCATGTTAGAAGTGGAAAATCAATATGAATGGGATCTGCAGCTTGCTTAATACGTTAATTGGTCAACCCATTTTCGCAAATCATACCAACATCCATATAGATTAAGGTGTTTTCATGTATTTGAAAGGTACAAATCCCAAAACAGTATTCACTATATTTGTATTTATTGCCTTGGCTGCTTTCGATAATGTAATCATCGGATTATTTCCGCCATTATTTCAGTACATCGCACACGATTTAAATGTTAGAATAGCTAAATTGGGTACAGTTTCAGCTGTAAATATTTTAGTTACAGCTGTTTCTTCCGTTTATTGGGGGTACTTATCAGGGAAATTTAAACGAAAAAAATTGATTATCATCGGTACCTTGATTTGGGTCGTATCCGTATTTCTGACATCCATAAGCCAAAGTTATTGGCAGTTGCTCCTCTATCAAATTTTAACAGGAATAGGTTTAGGGTGTATTGCATCAGTTGGTTTTAGTGTATTAACAGATTCTATTCCATATGAGAAACGTGGGATGATTTTGAGTCTTTGGGGCATGGCTCAAGGCTTGGGAGGAATTGCAGGATCACTTTTGGCTTCTTTAACGGCGACCAACACGAGTTGGAGATGGCCTTTTGAAATCGTTGGCTATGTAGGCTTTTTTCTTATAATTTTATACCTTTTTGTTGAAGAACCAAAAAGGGGCGGGGCAGATCCAGAACTGAAAAAGCTCATGAATAAGAATCAGTCCTATAATTATGTAATAGAAGCAAAGCAAATCGTACCGGTTTTATTAAAAGGAAGTAATCTGTATCTATTCTTACAGGCGTTTTTTATGAATATCGCCACAGGCAGTCTCATCTGGCTTCCGACTTTATATATTTTCAAAATTCAACAACAAGGATACAGTATGGAAACATCGATGATTGCTTCGGGTTACCTTTATGCCATATTTCAAATTGGTGGAATTACATCGGTTTACTTTGGACATCTTGGTGACAGGCTCCAAAAGAAAACATATAAAGCAAGGGCAATTTTAACCTCATTCTTTGTATTTCTAACCATGCCTTTATACATATTTATGTTTATGATTCCAATGGACAACCTTCTGCTGCCTCATGACCATAATGCGGTAAGCATTTTTGTCCGTTTAATTAAGCAATTATTTACGAATCCTTGGATGGCTTTATTGTTGGTTGTATCTTTTTTGGCTTCAGCAGCTCAATCTGCCAACACACCAAACTGGCTCGCCTTGATTACCGATGTGAATTTTCCGGAGCATCGTGGGACAGCCTTTAGTGTCGCCAATCTTTTCAATAGTCTAGGCAGGACGATTGGAAACGTTGGAGTGGGCATCGTGCTTGGCATGGTCTCAGCTCACTACAATGAACCAACTTCTTATATTATAACTTTAGCGTTCCTGCAAATTTTTCTCATTCCTTCAGCCATTTGCTATCTTTTAATGGCAAAAAGAAATAAGCTTGATATAAAAAAGGTGAAAGAAACCCTTATGTTACGTTCAGAACCGGATAAGGGATAATAAGTTTTGTAGGGTTAGGGACTTATTTCTTACTTTGATGCTAGGAGTTTATATAAAGGAAAAAAATATTTTTTTACTTGGTGGTGGAAGGGGGAACCATGAATAATATCATTCAAAAGGGCCATAGTCTTTTTAATAAATATTCTGTTTTTTTCTTTATGGCTGTATTCCTTCTTTGGATTAAAACATACATAGCGCAAATAACACAGTTTAAATTAGGAGTGGAGGGGCCATTCCAGCATTTTCTTTTATTTATCAATCCATTGGGATCTTCTTTACTTTTTTTAGGAATTGCACTCTTTTTTAAAGGGCGCAAAAAGTATAGTTGGCTTATGGTCATTTATTTTATTCTAACAGTCCTTTTATATAGTAATATTTTATATTACCGCTTCTTTAATGACTTTATTACGTTGCCAACGTTAACTCAAACGAAAAATGCCGGTGAAATTGGCGGTAGTGTTGTTTCATTATTAAAACCATATGACTTTTTATTCTTCATTGATTTTTTACTCTTACTTGCATTTCTTGCATTTCGCTTTGTAAAAATGGAGATTAGAGATGTGAATCGTGGAAAGATAAACGTGTTATTTTCATTAACTTTATCGATTTCTTGTGCCCATTTCGCTTTAGCGGAATTAGATCGGCCTGAACTATTAACAAGAGGATTTGACCGAAATTATATTGTCAAATATTTAGGTTTATACAATTACGTTATTTATGACGCGGTTCAAAGTACTCAAGCATCGACTCAAAGAGTTATGGCCAATAGCGACGACATTTCAGAAATCTACAATTATACAAAATCAAATTATGCTGAGCCTAATCCAGATTACTTTGGTGTTGGAAAGGGTATGAACGTCGTTTTTTTCCATCTGGAGTCGTTCCAAAATTTCCTTATTGATTACAAATTACACGGGGAAGAAGTAACTCCATTTTTAAACTCTTTGACGAAAGATAAAAATACCACATATTTTGATAATTTTTTCCATCAGACGGCCCACGGTAAAACATCTGATGCTGAATTTATATTAGAAAATTCATTATATGGACTACCTCAAGGTTCTGCTTTTATGACAAAAAGTTTAAACACCTATCAAGCAGCGCCTGCTATTTTGGGCAATCATGGTTATACATCGGCAGTTTTCCATGGGAATTCGGGGAGTTTTTGGAACCGCGATGAAGTTTATAAATCGTTTGGATATGATAGGTTTTTTGATTCAAGTTACTATAATATGGAACCAGAGGACCTTGCACAATATGGGCTTATGGATAAGCCATTTTTAAAGGAATCCATGCCGCTTTTAAAATCATTACCACAGCCATTTTATACCAAGCTCATAACGGTAACGAATCATTTTCCGTTTCCGATTGATAAAAAAGATGCAACGATTGCACCGCATACAACGGGTGTTCCATCTGTCGACTCGTACTTTCAGACTGCCCGCTATGCTGACGAGGCATTAAAGCAGTTTTTTACTTCTTTAGAGCAAGCTGGATTATTGGATCATACCATTATAATTATGTACGGTGACCATTATGGCATCTCAAAAGAAAATAACGAGGAAATGGAACAGGTTCTGGGGAAAAAAATTACCCCTTTTGAAAGCACGGGATTGCAGCGAGTACCGTTGCTCATTCGAGTGCCTGGTATAGAAGGAAGAGTGAACCACGAGTACAGCGGCCAAATTGATATTCTTCCGACAGTGCTTCACTTGTTAGGAATCGATACGAAAGAGTATATCCAATTTGGAACAGATTTGTTTTCAAAGCAGCATGATGATCTGATTCCATTTCGAAATGGTGATTTTGTCAGTTCCAGCATTACATCTATTGATGGTAAATTCTATGATTCAACGACGGGAATGGAGTTAGAGAATGACAAATTAGCAAAGGCTCAGAAGGCTTGGGAAACCGTAGAGCAAAAGCTATTACTCTCAGATAAAGTGGTAAATGGAGATTTATTACGTTTCTACACCCCTAAGGACTTTGTTCCAGTGGACCGAACTAAATACAACTATCATCACTAATGGGCTTAGTATTAGACTTTCTTTAGCGACTTATTAAATAAAAATATCAAAGTTGGAGAAATAGTTACAATTCCTTCTGGCAGAGTATTTAACTTTGCTGACAGTGAAAAAAATTACTTTGCAGTAATGAAGAAAGTGAAATATTGTAAATGTAAAAAATGTATTAATCTGAAAATGATTAAATGGTTAAGGCTGCCATCGAGGCAGCCTTTTTAATATTGAAACAAACTATTGACGATTATTTTTGCTGTTTGGTTCTTGAATTGGAACATTTTTTGGCCGCTTAGGATAGTTTTCTGCACCAGCCTCAGGACCTGTTAAGTCGTTTCGTTGGTCCAGAACTTTTCCGGTAAACTCAATTGGATCGCGGTGTGGCATGTATTCACCTCCAAATATAAGATGGTGGAAATTTATTCAATCTGTTTTACTTTAACCTTTTTCCACTGTTAATATGTATAGGCTAGGGTTTTCCTATGAATAATACATTAATAATTAGAAGAGTCTAATTGGTTATTTTATGTTAGGTTAGCCTCGCTTTTGCTTTTTCAAAGGCTATTTTCGCATAGATTGTTGTTTT
>NZ_MLYR01000049.1 GCF_001866655.1 Bacillus sp. MUM 116
TGAACTGCCCCGTAAATGTTAGACACCAATCTAACATTTACGGGGGTTTTTTTATGGCTAAATTTACAACTGAGGAACGAATTCAGTTAGTTTTAAGATATATAAATGGTAACGAGTCTTTAAATGAAATTGCACAAGAAATGGATCTAGATAGAAGTCTGTTAAGTGGTTGGGTTCGTCTTTATGAAGAACATGGAGTAGGTGCATTTTATTCAAGCTATACAAGTTATTCTGTTGAGTATAAAATGGATGTACTTAATTATATGAATGAGACGGGTATGTCCTCAATTGATACAGCTGCTATTTTTAATATTTCTTCTTCTGGGTTGATTCGAAAATGGCGTTTACAGTTTGAACAAGGTGGAATCAATGCCCTAAAACCAAAGAAAAAGGGGCGTACTCCCATGAAAAAGAATATTGGAAAAAAAGAATCAAAGAAACCATCAAAATCAACGCCAGTTGAGGGATCAATCGAAGAACTACAGGCGAAAATCGAGCGTTTAGAGATGGAGAATGCCTATCTAAAAAAGTTGAATTCTTTTGTTCAAATGCAGGAAAAATTACAAACAAAATCAAAGCGCAAGTAATTTTTGAACTAAAGAATCTGTATGAAGTCGTGGATTTAGTTGAAGTCGCTGGCATTCCACGTAGTACTTATTATTATTGGGAAAAACGGCTAAACCAGTCCGATAAATATGAGAAAGTAAAAGAAGCAATAAATGAAATTTACCATGAACATAAAGGGCGTTATGGATATCGTCGTATCAAAAAAGAACTAGAGAAAAGAGGATACAATCACGATCCAAAAACCATCAATCGTTTAATGAATGAAATGGGCTTAAAATGCATGGTACGCATGAAGAAGTATCAATCTTATAGAGGAAATGTAGGAAAAATCGCTCCCAACGTGATAAATCGTGATTTCTCTGCCGAGAAAATGAATCAAAAGTGGGTAACTGATGTAACTGAGTTTCATTTATTTGGTGAGAAGCGTTACCTATCTCCAGTACTTGATTTATGTAATGGAGAGATTATTGCGTACACATTAATGAGGCGTCCAGTATACAAATTGGTTGGGGATATGTTAAATAAAGCTATTAAGCGTCTTCATCCAGGAGACAAAGTCATTCTGCATTCAGATCAGGGTTGGCATTATCAAATGAAACGATATCAAAAAACATTAGAACAATACCAGATAACACAGAGTATGTCCCGGAAGGGAAATTGTTTGGATAACGCAGTCATAGAAAATTTCTTTGGCTTATTAAAATCTGAGCTTCTATACTTACAAGAATTCCACAGTATGGAGCATTTCGAACAAGAATTAGCAGACTATATCTATTATTACAATCACAAACGAATGAAGGCAAAGTTAAAAGACCTGAGCCCGGTGGAGTACCGGACACAGGTACTTGAAGTTGCCTAAACTATATGTCTAACTTTATTGGGTCAGATCATTTT
>NZ_MLYR01000005.1 GCF_001866655.1 Bacillus sp. MUM 116
ATATATTACCTTTTTGCTTTAATTTCTATCCTTAATATCATGATAAATAAAGTGTTGTTTTGATGGAAACGCTTCCAAAATCAACCTCTAAAAATGTAAGCGCTTAGCACTCTCTTTTACTATTAAATTCAATAAAAAAATGTATTTTTAGAAAATAATTCTGTATACGGTTTCTTGACGCTATTTGTCGACAGGAGTAAAATGGACATGTCACAAATTTGTCATAGTGATGCTAGGTTGAAATTTCTTTTTAAAAAGTCTATAAAAAAAAGGAAAGAAACTTAACATCATTCTTATTATTTAAGGGGGGTAAATTATGGCGGGAAATCGAGAATTTATTTCGCGAAGAGTGCACTCGCTGCTGGGAGTCATTCCTATTGGATTGTTCCTAATCGTGCACCTTGTAGTCAACCATGCTGCAACAGGGGGAGCAGAATCCTTTCAAAAAGCAGTAAATTTCATGGAAGGTCTTCCATTCCTAAACGTGTTAGAATGGGTATTAATTTATTTGCCATTATTATTTCATGCAATCTACGGGCTTTATATTGCATTTACATCAAAAAGCAATGTTGGCAGAATGGGCTTTTTCAGAAACTGGATGTACATCCTTCAGCGTATTACTGGAGTAATTGCCCTGATCTTTATTGCATGGCATGTTTGGGAAACACGTATTGCGATGGCATTTGGAACAGAGCTTAACTTCCAAATGATGGCGGATATTTTATCTTCACCATTCATGTTCGGGTTTTATTTAGTGGGAGTTATTTCAGTTATTTTCCACTTCTCAAATGGTTTATGGTCATTCATGGTTAGCTGGGGAATTACCATTTCACCACGTTCACAAGTCATTTCTACATATGTGACTTTAATTATTTTCGTGTTGCTTTCCATTATTGGAATTCAAGCGCTTCTAGCATTTGTGTGATCAAGGTAATTTTGAACGGAAAATATTGGATTTAGGATTAGGGAGTGAGTCACGATGAGTAAAGGTAAGGTGATCGTAGTCGGCGGCGGTTTAGCTGGCTTGATGGCAACCGTCAAGGTGGCAGAATCAGGGACACCGGTAGAGTTATTTTCTCTTGTTCCGGTTAAACGTTCTCACTCTGTTTGTGCCCAAGGTGGTATTAATGGAGCAGTAAATACAAAAGGGGAAGGCGACTCTCCTTGGATTCACTTTGACGATACAATTTATGGCGGGGACTTCTTAGCAAATCAGCCTCCGGTTAAGGCGATGTGTGATGCAGCACCTGGTATTATTCACTTATTTGACCGGATGGGAGTTATGTTTAACCGTACCCCTGAAGGATTACTTGATTTCCGTCGCTTTGGCGGAACACAACATCACCGTACCGCATTTGCCGGTGCAACGACTGGACAGCAGCTTCTTTATGCATTAGATGAACAAGTTCGTCGTCATGAAGTAGAAGGTTTAGTTACAAAGTACGAAGGCTGGGAATTCCTTGGCGCAGTACTTGATGATGAAGGTGTATGCCGCGGTGTTGTTGCTCAAGATTTAAGAACAATGGAGATTAAATCTTTCGTTGCCGATGCGGTCATTATGGCAACAGGCGGCCCTGGGATTATCTTTGGTAAATCAACTAACTCTGTTATTAATACAGGTTCTGCTGCGTCAATTTTATATCAACAAGGTGTTTATTATGCAAATGGTGAAATGATTCAAATTCACCCAACTGCGATTCCTGGTGATGATAAGCTGCGTCTTATGAGTGAATCAGCTCGTGGGGAAGGCGGTCGTATTTGGACATATAAAGACGGTAAACCTTGGTATTTCTTAGAGGAAAAATATCCTGCATATGGTAACCTCGTACCACGTGATATTGCAACACGTGAAATTTTCCATGTGTGTGTGGATGATAAACTTGGTGTTAATGGTGAAAATATGGTATTCCTTGATCTTTCACACAAGGATCCACATGAATTAGATGTTAAATTAGGTGGAATTATCGAGATTTATGAAAAATTCGTTGGCGATGATCCACGTAAAGTTCCAATGAAAATTTTCCCTGCTGTCCACTATTCTATGGGCGGAATGTGGGTTGACTATGATCAAATGACGAACATCCCTGGCTTGTTTGCCGCTGGTGAATGTGATTATTCACAACATGGTGCGAACCGTTTAGGAGCGAATTCATTATTATCAGCCATTTATGGTGGTTCTGTTGCAGGTCCAAATGCGGTTCGGTATATTGAAGGACTTGAAAAGAGTTCGGATGCTATTCCTTCTTCCATTTTTGATCGTAAAGTGAAAGAAGAAGAACAAAAATGGAATTCAATTATGTCTTTGGATGGCAACGAAAATGCATATATTCTTCATAAAGAGCTTGGCGAATGGATGACAGATAACGTAACCGTTGTTCGTTACAATGATCGCTTGTTAAAGACTGATGAAAAAATTCAAGAGCTTATAGAGCGCTATAAGAAAATCAATATCAATGATACAGCTAAGTGGAGCAACCAAGGAGCAGCGTTCACACGTCAATTGCAAAACATGCTTCAGCTTGCACGTGTTATTACACTTGGTGCATATAATCGTAACGAGAGCCGCGGTGCTCACTATAAGCCTGATTTCCCAGAGCGGAATGATGAGGAATTTATGAAAACAACAATGGCTAAATTTGTTGATGCAAGTTCTGCTCCAGCTTTACATTACGAGGATATTGATATTTCACTTCTTAAGCCACGCAAGCGTGACTATACTAAAAAGCATTAATGAAAGGGGAGTAGGAAGAAATGGCTGAAACAAAAACAGTAAAATTTATTATAACCCGTCAGGATACCCCAGATTCTGCTCCTTTCGAGGAAGAATTCGAGGTTCCATACCGTCCGAATATGAACGTAATCTCGGCGTTAATGGAAATTCGCAGAAATCCTGTTAACACAAAAGGACAGGCTACAACCCCAATTACTTGGGAAATGAACTGTCTTGAAGAAGTTTGCGGTGCTTGTTCAATGGTTATCAATGGTAAGCCTCGCCAATCTTGTTCGGCACTTGTCGATAAATTAGAGCAGCCAATTCGCTTGGCGCCAATGAAAACATTCCCGGTTGTCCGCGACTTGCAAATTGACCGTAGCAGAATGTTTAATGCTTTAAAGAAAGTAAAAGCATGGATTCCAATCGATGGTACCTACGATTTAGGTCCTGGACCACGTATGCCTGAGAAAAAACGTCAATGGGCTTACGAGCTTTCTAAATGTATGACATGTGGTGTTTGTTTAGAAGCATGTCCAAATGTGAACGACAAAACAAACTTTATGGGACCAGCTGCATTTAACCAAGTTCGTTTGTTCAATGCTCACCCAACTGGTGAAATGAATAAAGCGGAACGTTTAAATGCCTTTATGGAAGATGGCGGAATGCAAGGCTGTGGGAACTCACAAAACTGTGTGCAATCTTGTCCGAAAGGAATTCCAATTACAACCTCCATCGCAGCTGTTAACCGTGATGCTACCTTCCAATCATTCAGAAACTTCTTTGGAAGCGACAACGATTAATCAAGAAAAACCTTCTTTTCTGTTCCGGAAAAGAAGGTTTTTTTTAATATAAGTTTTCTTGTGACCCTTTTGTTATAATGAAAGTAATTTGAAAAAGGATGGTATGGTGAAAGTGAAATCAAAGATTCCACTTCTGCTTGTTTTAGCAGGACTTATATTAATAGGGATTGGGGTTTGGCAGTTTATCGATGTGAAAGTGCAAACAAAGGCATCTTTAAATGAAGCAAAAGAAATTGTCTCAGAACAGCAGCAGGCTGATTCAACCCAAAAACGTCACCTTGGTGAATTAAAAAAAGGTGATTCATTAATGGTAAAAGATTCAACGGGCAACAATGAATATGAAATTACCTTTATGAAAATTGTAAAAGCCAATGATACCCGTGTTATTACCTTGCAAAATAAACAAGAGGAATTGATTTTAACCACCTGTTATCCTTTCAGATATGTAGGAAATGCGCCAAAACGATATATTATTTATGCTAAGCCAAAATCGTAGAAAAGTTCCAGAGTATTGGAACTTTTTATTTTTTGAATTATAATGAGAATAAAGTGAAATGAATGACTATTCATTTTTGTAAAAAGGAGGTGTGAAAACAACATGGCAAAAGCAAAATACATTGACGATTTCCATAAATGGGAGCAGGGATTCTCCTATTTTCTTCCCATCCGTGTTAGATTTTCCGAGACAGATATGTTCGGTCATATGAACAATACAGTTCCATTCGTCTATTTTGAGGAAGTACGGACGGAATATTTAAAATCAATTGGATTAATGGATGAATGGGTAAAGCCTGAAAGTGTTACATTCCCGGTTGTTGCCGATCTTCAATGTGATTTTTTAGAGCAAATTTTTTTCGGGGAGAATTTAAAGGTATATGTAAAAGCAGCATCAGTCGGCAATTCTTCAGTCGATCTTCATTACATGGGTAAAAAAGAAGATGGTTCAGTTGGATTTGTAGGGAGAGGGACGCTTGTCCAAATTTCGAAAAGGACTGGCAAAGGGCTTTCATGGTCAGAAAAAATGAGAAGTCTGCTTCAAAAACAAATCGATGTGAAAGTTTAACGAAACAAAATCATTTTTCAGATAGTATTGTAGTCACTACATTTGTGCAGTTCACATATGATATGGTGACTAAATATATACCCACCCCACGGTTCATAACTGGCGAAGGCAAGGAGGGTCACAATACTTGAAGGAGAATGATTATACTCACAAGCCATTACTCACCAAACGCGAAAGAGAAGTATTCGAACTGTTAGTACAAGACAAAACAACGAAGGAAATCGCTGGTGAATTATTTATAAGCGAAAAAACGGTTCGGAATCATATTTCCAATGCCATGCAAAAGCTTGGTGTTAAGGGGCGTTCACAAGCAGTTGTAGAGCTCCTTCGAATGGGAGAGCTAGAACTTTAATCATGACCGGCTTCCTTTTGGGGAGGCCGGTTCATATTTTGAAAGGGAAAAATTTGCGTTCATGTTACGGCTTGAAATTTAAGCGAAAAAAGTAGAAAATAAATACAAGCTTAATGAATTTTTTTAAGGCTGTGTTAAAAGAAATTGTTTATTTTTTAACCCTATTGATTGGAGCGGAAATCAACAGTCAAGTTTAACACAGCTTTTTTAAAGAAAAAGCAAATCATTAAGCGGCGCTTTAAGTTGAGGGGAAAGCATATTATAGGAGTGTATGATACATGGAACTCGAAAATTCACAAAAAGTGAACGGGGAAATGGTGGCGGCAATTGAAAAGGAACTACGGTACATATCCGGAATCATTAAACAAAAAGGAAGAGAAATGTTAAGTAATTATAAAATTACTCCTCCCCAGTTTGTTGCCTTGCAATGGCTATTTGAAGATGGCGATATGACAATTGGTGAGTTATCAAATAAAATGTTCCTTGCCTGCAGCACCACGACTGATTTAGTCGACCGCATGGAGAAAAATCAGCTCCTTGTCCGGGTAAAGGACCCCAATGATCGCCGGGTAGTAAGAATCCATTTGCTCGAGGAAGGCGAAAGAATCATTGATGAAGTAATCAAAAAGCGACAAGTGTATTTGGAGGAAATCTTAAAAAATTTCACAACAGATGAGATTCTTCTGCTCCAAAACAATTTAGGTAAATTGCATCAGGAAATGCGTTAAAAATGAGGCGAGAAGTTTGAAACAACCAATAGGTGTAATTGATTCCGGCGTTGGCGGTTTAACGGTGGCTAAAGAAATCATTCGCCAGCTTCCAAATGAAAAAATCATTTATTTGGGTGATACGGCACGTTGTCCTTATGGGCCAAGACCAACAAGGGAAGTTAAAAAATTCACTTGGGAATTAACAACCTTTTTATTAGAAAAGCAGATTAAGATGTTGGTAATCGCTTGCAACACAGCGACAGCTGTTGCCCTTGATGAAATACGGCGGGAATTAAAGGTTCCGGTGCTTGGGGTCATTTATCCTGGAGCACGGGCCGCGATTAAACGAACGAAGAACTATCGTGTTGGGATTATTGGAACCCAGGTAACGGTAGAAAGTGGGGCCTATGAAAAGGCATTAAAAGCGTTAAACAGCAGACTGTTTGTAAAAGCTTGTGCCTGTCCAAAATTTGTACCACTTGTTGAGAGCGGAGAATATGATGGGGAACTTGCTGAAAAAATTGTTACACAATCCTTACAGCCAATGTTAAATTTAAATTTAGATACCTTAATTTTAGGATGTACCCATTATCCACTGCTCGGACCGCTAATCAAAAAAGTGATGGGGCCCGAGGTCAACGTAATTAGCTCTGGAGATGAAACGGCCAGAGAAATAAGTGCCATTCTACAATACAATAACTTGCTCGAAGAGACTGAAGACGATCCGGAACATGAATTCTTTACAACCGGGTCCAGAGGCATCTTTTCAAAAATTGCCTCTGAATGGCTGGATATGCCGGTGGACAATGTACAAAAAATTAAATTATAAAATGGAGCTCCTTTAGGGGCTCTTTTGTATTTTTAAAGATTTTTTATGAATGTCCAAATTTTTTTTTCAAGACGGTCTAAATTTCCGGAAGGCTCGTATATATGGTAGTACAAACTGTCTTGGGAGGGAATTTGTATGTCTATAAATAAAAATAAAGCTGTCATCCTTGTTTCGGCTATGTTTGCTTCAAGCGTTCTATTATCTGGATGTGGCTTGTTTAGTACCGAAGCAGAAAAGAAAATTGATCCGCCGAAAACCGTTTCTATGGACAACACCAACAGTACCAAAAAGGATAGCAAGGAAGCGGTGGCAAAAACAGAAAATGCACAAAACACCGTTAATACAGAACTATATCTCATCGATAAAAATGGTTATGTAGTACCACAAACATTAGCGTTGCCGAAGAAAACTTCAACTGCTACACAGGCTTTAGAATACCTGGTCGATAATGGGCCGGTTACTGATATGCTGCCAAACGGCTTTAGAGGAGTCATTCCGGCAGAAACAACCATGTCTATGAAGATTACAGACGGAGTTGCCCATGTTGATTTTTCAAAGGAATTTAAAAACTATCAGCCTGGGGATGAACTAAAAATTTTACAATCCATCACTTGGACTCTAACCCAATTTGATTCCGTTAAGTCTGTACAGTTATCCATGAACGGGCATCCATTAACGGAAATGCCGGTGAACGGAACACCGATCAGCGACCACTTAACAAGATCTATTGGAATTAATATTGATACAACGGATATAGCGGACATTACCAATACAAAACCGGTAACCGTATACTATATCGGCGGTGAAAAAAAGGGCTCTTACTACTATGTACCGGTCACACGTCGTGTTAGCAATTCTGAAAAAGACAATATAACTGCAGCTGTTAAGGAATTAATCCAAGGACCGAGTCAGAAGTCTAACTTAC
Source organism: Bacillus sp. MUM 116 (assembly GCF_001866655.1). Classification (GTDB taxonomy): domain Bacteria; phylum Bacillota; class Bacilli; order Bacillales; family Cytobacillaceae; genus Neobacillus. Next base: position 7,393 of record NZ_MLYR01000005.1, read on the forward strand.
TATCAGAATTTATGTCCGATGCAAAACTTCTTGAAGCTCCGAAGATGGAAAATGGACAAGTGACATTGAACTTTAATGAGAATATATACGGAAGCTTTGAAGATAAGGAAATTTCACAGTCGTTATTAAACTCTATTGTGTTAACGTTAACAGAGCAGCCGGGGATTGAAAAAGTTGCGATTGAAGTAAAAGGAAAATCAGATCTTAAAAATGACCAGGGAAAAAAATTATCGGCGCCGGTATCCCGTCCGGAAAAAGTAAATACAGGTAGTTTTTAAAAAAATTTTTTTGTTATACTATATAGTGAACATGAAAGAGGTTGGCTTCCTGCCGCCTCTTCTTTATTTGCCAGGCATCAGGCTTATGTTTATTTTAGAGCTTGATTAGGAAGGAGGATAATATGGTACGAATTGATGGACGCGAACCATTACAGCTAAGACCGATACATATTGAAACAAACTATTTAAAGCATCCAGAGGGCTCGGTGCTCATTTCTGTCGGTGATACAAAAGTAATTTGTACTGCAACAATCGAAGACAGGGTTCCGCACTTTATGAGAGGGGAAGGCAAGGGCTGGATTACTGCGGAATATTCAATGCTTCCAAGGGCCACTGAATCGAGAAATGTAAGAGAATCCTCCAAAGGAAAAGTTTCGGGAAGGACAATGGAAATTCAGCGGTTGATTGGACGTGCTTTAAGAGCAATCGTAGATTTACATGCTCTAGGAGAAAAAACGGTTTGGATTGATTGTGATGTCATTCAGGCTGATGGCGGCACTCGTACCGCTTCGATTACCGGAGCGTTTGTCGCGATGACTCTGGCCTTAAATGAATTGGCGGAAAAAAGAGCAATGAAATTTCCGATTACCGATTTCCTGGCGGCTACGAGTGTTGGAATTTTAGAAGATAACACAACAATTTTGGATTTGAATTATCCGGAGGACTCTAGTGCAAAGGTTGATATGAATGTCGTCATGACCGGTGGCGGCGAGTTTGTGGAGCTGCAAGGAACAGGTGAGGAATCTACTTTTTCCTACAATCAGCTTCATGAATTACTAAATGCGGCTCAAGCAGGATTGAGTGAACTTTTTGAGCATCAAAGAATCGCCCTTGGCGCAGACATTACCGAAAAAATTGAAGAAAGAAGAATGAAAAAATGAGAGAAGTCATAATTGCTACTAAAAACCCAGGAAAAGCGAGGGAGTTTGAGAGTATTTTTGGAAAAAGGGGAATCGAAGTAAAAACACTATTAGATTTTCCTGAAATCCCCGATGTAGAAGAAACGGGGGTTACCTTCGAAGAAAATGCCACCTTAAAGGCAGAAGCCGTTTCCAAAGCGCTGAATAAAATGGTCATCGGTGATGATTCTGGTTTAATTATCGATATGCTTGATGGCAGACCGGGAATCTATTCCGCCCGATATGCAGGAGAACATAAAAATGATCAGGACAATATTGATAAAGTTCTTTCCGAGTTAGAAGGTGTCCCTGAGGAAGAGCGGACAGCAAGATTTTATTGTGCTTTGGCGGTAGCCGTGCCGAACCAAGCGACAATAACGGTTTATGGCACATGTGAAGGCCGGATTTTAACGGAGAAAAGAGGGACCCACGGCTTTGGCTACGATCCGATTTTTTATGTACCGGATTTGGGACTTGCCATGGCCGAGCTGCCTTCAGAGGAAAAAAATAAGATCAGCCACCGCGCTAACGCATTAAAGAGGTTAGATTCTGTATTAGATTCAATTTTAAGAAGAGCAGATCAATCGTGAGTAAAATTTTGATTGTCAGCGATAGCCACGGAATGACGAAGGATCTCGCAATCATTCGCGACAGACATAGAGAAAAAGTCGATTTAATGATTCATTGCGGGGATTCGCAGTTGATGCCGGACGACCAAGCGATTTCTGGGTTTGTTACTGTGCTTGGGAATTGTGATTTCGGCGGTTATCCACAAGAAGTGATTGAAGAGGTAAATGGCCGTAAGATTTTCGTGACCCATGGCCATAAATATTCGGTTAAATCATCCTTGATGAATTTAAAGTATAAGGCGCAAGAGGTAAATGCCGATATTGTTTGTTTTGGGCATTCACATGTATTAGGAGCAGAAGTTGTTGGGGGAATGCTGTTTATAAACCCAGGCAGCCTTCGTCTCCCGCGTGAGCGCTTTGAAAAAACATATGTCATTCTTGAATTGCTGGATGAAAAAATAAAGATGTCCGTTTTTGAATTAAACGGCCGGGAACTAAAGGATTTAGCCTTTGAATTTTTCATACCAAAGAGATGAAAGGGGAGTTTGATCTCCCCGTTTCTTGTTTTTTAAAATAGCAAATATGTTATTGACATTTATATTTTAGGGCTATATAATAAATCTTGTCTTTGATAATTGACTATGTCCCAGTAGCTCAGCCGGATAGAGCATACGCCTTCTAAGCGTACGGTCGGGAGTTCGAATCTCTCCTGGGACGCCATCTACATACCATATGAATCTTACTCACCTGGACGAAGGTGAGTTTTTTTGTTTTTTATCTAATTCATGCTAAACTTGTTTTCAACAACAAATAAGGGCGGAGTATTTATGAAAAAACGGGAACGAGTTAAAAGAAAAGAAAATGTAATCTTCTTTCCCGGGCTTGAACAGCGATTAACGGAAAAGGGCATAGAAAGCCTGCAAATGAAAAAATATGAAGAAGCGATCAGCTTTTTAGAAGATGCCAAGGAACTTGATTCGGAGAATGGCGACGTATTAATGGGATTAGTTTTAGCATATTTTGAATCAGGTGGCTTTCGAAAAGCAAAAAAACTTGCAAACGAACTATTATTAAAGGGCATTGGCGATTATTTTCAAATGGTTGACCTATATTTGACCATTCTCATCCAGCTGCACGAATATCAAGAAATTGTTTCAACGATTGAAGTCTTAATGGATGAAAAAGAAATACCACCAGAAAAACATGATCATTTTCTCACCATCCTGCAATTTAGCAGAAGGATGGCCGAACAAAAACAAGCAGATAAAGAAGAAGCCCATCAGGAAAAAAATAGTCCAATTCATAAAAGCCTGGATCTTTTTTCATTACATAACACAACCGAGCAAATGCTGCTTCTATCAAAACTGGCAGAGAAGAACATTCGACCATATATACAAGAAATCCAAGATTATTTAATCTCCGAAGCGGGGCAGCCTTTCTTTAAAACCACTCTATTAACTCTTTTAAAAGAGCAGGAATATGAAAAAGAAATCGAAATTCAAAAGTTTCATCAAATAATAAAAGTTATTCCAACGAACTTGCCGGAAGTCCATACGCAACCGAAAATGCAAAAAATTATCAAACATTTAGAAGAAAATTTAGAAAATAGCAATCCAGTTTTATTAGCAGAAATAATTGGAATGGTAGAACGGATCTTTTTTATCGGCTATCCTTTTGAACTGGAGCCGGAAAACCCTAGTGCTTGGGCGGCAGCCTTTCATTATCTGGCCGAGGAATATATGGGAAATGGACCTGAATTATTTGATAGTGCGGAAGAATATCGTGTTTCCAGCAAGGAAATCAATCTAGCAATCGTAAAAATACGGGAAATAGAAGAAAATTCTTACCCCAATTTTTAGGCTGTGCAGTTGAAAGAAAATAATCCTATGATATAATGTAGGGGTCGCATTCTGTTAAAATTGATATTTTACATCAATAAGTGGATAATGACTTGATAGAACAAGACATATTCATACAATTCGTCAAGAATGAAATGAGAATAGATGTTGGAGGGAAAAAACGGTATGACAGCTAAGTGGGAAAAATTAGAAGGTAACCGCGGTGTCCTTACAGTTGAAGTAAGTGCCGAAGAAGTAAGCAAAGGATTAGACGCAGCTTTCCAAAAAGTGGTTAAACAAGTAAATGTTCCAGGATTCCGTAAAGGGAAAATGCCTCGTGGAATGTTTGAAAAGCGTTTTGGTGTTGAATCATTATATCAAGATGCATTAGATATTATTCTTCCTGATGCATATGGAAATGCAATCGATGAAACAGGTATTGAGCCGGTTGATCGTCCTGAAATCGATATCGAGCAAATGGAAAAAGGCAAAGAGCTTATCTTCAAAGCAACTGTTACAGTTAAGCCTGAAGTAAAATTAGGCGAGTACAAAGGCTTAGAAGTAGAAGAGCTTGATGCAAATGTTACAGATGAAGACGTTCAAAAAGAATTAGAAACACTTCAAAACCGTCAAGCAGAACTTGTTGTAAAAGAAGAGGGTGCTGCTGTGAACGGTGATACAGTTGTGATCGATTTCGAAGGTTTCGTTGATGGCGAAGCATTTGAAGGCGGAAAAGCTGAAAACTTCTCACTTGAGTTAGGTTCAAGTTCATTCATTCCTGGCTTTGAAGATCAGCTTGTAGGTGTTAAAGCAGGCGAATCAAAAGACGTTGAAGTAACGTTCCCAGAAGAATACCATGCAGCAGAGCTTGCGGATAAGCCAGCGGTATTCAAAGTAACAATTCACGAAATTAAAGGAAAAGAACTTCCTGCATTAGATGACGAGTTTGCAAAAGATGTGGATGATGAAGTTGAAACATTCGATGCATTAAAAGAAAAAATCCAAAACCGTTTAGCTGACAGCAAAAAGCACGAAGCAGAACATCACCTTCGTGATACTGTAGTTGAAAAAGCAGCTGAAAATGCTGAAGTGGAAATTCCAGCAGTTATGGTTGATAACGAAGTAAACCGTATGTTTCAAGAATTTGAACAACGTCTGCAAATGCAAGGGATGAACCTTGAACTTTACTTCCAATTCTCAGGTCAAGATGAAAATGCTTTACGCGCCCAAATGAAGGGTGATGCTGAAAAACGTGTTCGTATCAACTTAACACTTGAAGCAATTGCGAAGGCAGAAAATCTTGAAGCAACTGATGAAGATGTAAATGCTGAGCTTGAAAAAATGGCTGGTATGTACAACATGACAGCTGACAGCATCAAAGCTGCACTAGGCGGCGTTGAAGGTATTAAAGCAGATCTTCAACTTCAAAAAGCTGTAGATTTCCTTGTTGCTAACAAAAAATAAAAAATGTTAATGCAAGGCACGATTCCATCGTGCCTTGTTTTATACAATTTTTAAATTACATATTATAATAAGGTGAGGGAAACCTTTTTATTAATCCCCCATAAGAGCATGAAAACATTTTTACAGATGGGCAGGAAAAACGGAATTACATAGCGAATTAAATTAATCCAAACGGTTGTAAGGTTGATTCTTTAAAATTATGGTTATGCTTAATGGGTACATAAGTTTCTGTTTAAAGAGCGAATCCCAATAAATTTAACTGTAGAAAACATAAAGCTTTTTATTTCTAGTCCATCGGCTTCATGTGATACAATGCAATACATACCACTAAAAATAGAAGAAAAAAGATTCGGATTTATTTGGGATTCGCAAGCAAAAAAATGTGTGACAACAAGTATCAAGGGGTGAAAAGATTGTTTAAATTTAATGATGAAAAAGGACAATTAAAGTGTTCCTTCTGCGGTAAAACGCAGGATCAAGTTCGTAAGCTGGTTGCGGGTCCGGGAGTTTATATTTGTGATGAGTGTATTGAACTTTGCACAGAGATTGTAGAGGAAGAGCTTGGAACAGAAGAAGAGGTAGAATTCAAGGATGTTCCAAAACCAAAAGAGATTTGTGAAATTCTTGATGAATATGTCATCGGCCAGGATCAGGCTAAGAAATCACTATCGGTAGCTGTTTATAACCACTATAAGCGGATTAATTCCAATAGTAAAATCGATGATGTTGAGCTTTCAAAAAGTAATATTTGTATGATTGGACCAACTGGAAGCGGGAAAACGCTTCTGGCACAAACATTGGCACGCATTCTCAACGTTCCTTTTGCCATTGCCGATGCGACTTCTTTAACAGAGGCTGGGTATGTTGGTGAAGATGTTGAAAATATTTTGCTTAAATTAATCCAAGCCGCTGATTATGATGTGGAAAAAGCAGAAAAAGGCATTATTTATATCGACGAAATTGATAAAATTGCCCGTAAATCGGAAAACCCATCGATTACAAGAGATGTATCCGGTGAAGGTGTTCAGCAGGCATTATTAAAAATTCTTGAAGGTACGGTTGCAAGTGTTCCACCACAAGGCGGCAGAAAACATCCGCACCAAGAATTTATCCAAATTGATACAACGAATATTCTATTTATTTGCGGTGGTGCATTTGACGGTATCGAACCAATTATTAAACGCCGTTTAGGGCAAAAAGTAATTGGCTTCGGTTCAGAAGTAAAGACCCAAGAAATTGGACAAAAAGAGCTTTTATCAAAAGTATTGCCTGAGGACTTGCTTCGCTTTGGCTTAATTCCTGAATTTATCGGACGTCTGCCTGTAATTGCAAGCCTTGAGCAATTAGACGAAAATGCTTTAATTGAAATCTTGACTAAGCCGAAGAATGCTTTAGTTAAGCAATATCAAAAAATGCTTGAAATTGACGATGTTGCTTTAGAATTTGAAGAAGGTGCTCTAGTGGAAATTGCGAAAAAAGCGATTGAACGAAAAACAGGAGCCCGCGGCTTACGTTCCATCATTGAAGGGATCATGCTTGATGTGATGTTTGATCTTCCTTCAAGGGATGATATTAGCAAGTGTATCATTACAAAAGAAACGGTTTTAAACAACAGCGAACCGAAACTCATTCTTGAGGATGGAACGGTAGCGAACGAAAAATCAGCATAATTAGAAAAACAAAGGACCTGGCGTATGTCAGGTTCTTTTTTTCTTCCCAAACCTAACAAAATGTGGTTTATTCCGCTCATTCGCAGGAAATACTGAAGGTATCTATCAGAATTAATCTGCAGGAGGGGATCATATGAGTTGGACGGGGATTGCCTTATTTATACAGCTCTTTTTTGGAATCATTATTGGACTATATTTTTGGAATTTGCTTAGAAATCAGCGAACACAAAAAGTTTCCATCGATAGAGAATCACGAAAGGAAATGGAACAGCTTCGGAAAATGAGGTCCATTTCGCTAACGGAACCATTATCGGAAAAAGTACGTCCCACGAGCTTTAAAGATATCGTTGGTCAGGAGGATGGAATTAAATCTTTAAAAGCGGCATTATGCGGCCCAAATCCACAGCATGTCATCATTTATGGACCGCCGGGTGTAGGGAAAACAGCTGCTGCCCGTTTAGTGCTGGAGGAAGCGAAGAAAAATAATAAATCACCATTTAAGCCATCATCCGTCTTTATTGAACTTGATGCGACAACCGCCCGTTTTGACGAGCGGGGAATCGCCGACCCGTTAATTGGTTCTGTTCACGATCCGATTTATCAGGGGGCGGGGGCGATGGGACAGGCTGGAATTCCACAGCCAAAGCAAGGGGCTGTAACCAATGCCCATGGCGGTGTATTGTTTATTGATGAAATTGGTGAATTACATCCAATCCAAATGAATAAATTGTTAAAGGTGCTGGAGGATCGCAAGGTTTTCCTTGAAAGTGCTTATTACCATGAGGAAAATACACAAATTCCGACTCATATTCATGATATTTTTAAAAATGGGCTCCCTGCCGATTTCCGCTTGATTGGAGCAACAACGCGGACACCGAATGAAATTCCGCCAGCAATTCGTTCGCGCTGTATGGAAGTGTTCTTCCGTGAATTAAGTCAAGAGGAAATCAGTTTAGTGTCAAGAAAAGCAGCGGACAAAGTGAAACTTTCGATCAGTGATACGGGTGTGGAGACTCTTTCCAATTATGCTAGAAATGGGCGTGAAGCCGTTAATTTAGTTCAAATTGCTGCAGGACTTGCAATACAAGAGGATCGCGAATTTCTCAAGGATGAGGATATTGAATGGGTAATTCATTCTAGCCAAATGTCACCGCGGATGGAAAGAAAAATTAATGATGATTCCCATGTTGGTCTTGTAAATGGACTCGCTGTTTACGGACCTAATTCAGGTGCACTGCTGGAAATTGAAGTTACCGTGATTCCGGCAAAAGAAAAGGGTTCGATTAATATTACCGGAATTGTCGAAGAAGAAAGTATTGGCGGTCAAGGGAAATCGATTCGCCGTAAAAGTATGGCCCGCGGCTCGATTGAAAATGTGATTACCGTATTACGCTCAATGGGTGTTCCGGCAGATGACTACGACATTCATGTGAATTTCCCAGGCGGGGTTCCGATCGACGGTCCATCAGCGGGAATTGCGATGGCGACCGGGATTTATTCGGCGATTTATAAAATTCCAATTGACAACAAAGTTGCGATGACCGGGGAAATCAGCATTCACGGGAACGTCAAGCCAATTGGCGGTGTATATCCGAAGGTAAAGGCGGCGAAAAAGGCCGGAGCCGAAACCGTCATTATACCGGAAGAAAATATGCAATCGATTTTAAATGAAATTGATGGAATTAATATTGTGCCGGTTACACATTTACATGAAGTATTTGAGATTGCCTTAGTAAATGGGATTGCCCGAAACAAAGTCATTCCGGCTTCAATAGAACTCTCTAAGAAAGAATCTATTTGAAAAATGAACTTCGGTTTGTGAAGAAAAAACAAACCGGAGTTTTTTATTGGTAAGGAAGAAAATGAAGTGTTTGGGGAAAATAGAACTAATCTAATCCGCATTTTTTAGTGTCTAGTTCCAGCGCCTAGCCCCGACAGCTGCTTGCGGGCCTGACCAAGGCGCTTCCGCTTTTCTTAATAAATAGACACATTTTTGCAAATAAGATAGAATTGTACAAAGATGAATTCAAATTCACTATATTGATTTTTATTTGGAGGTGCAGTGTTTTGGCGAAAAACAATGAAATAATCGTCCCCCTCCTGCCGCTTCGGGGGCTGCTTGTCTATCCGACAATGGTCCTTCATTTAGATGTAGGGCGGGAAAGATCGGTTCAAGCCCTTGAAAAAGCGATGGTAGATGACCACTTAATTTTTTTAACAACCCAAAAAGATGTGTCGATAGATGAACCTTTGGAAGAGGACATATATAAGCTGGGGACTTTGACAAAGGTGAAGCAAATGCTGAAGCTCCCAAATGGGACCATTCGCGTATTGGTGGAAGGTTTGAGCAGGGCTGAAATCATCACATTTCATGATGAAGATGATTATTACTCTGTCAGCATTCAAACATACGATGATCAGGAAACAAAAGATGTAGAAGATCAAGCCTTAATGAGAACAATGCTTGATTATTTCGAGCAATACATAAAATTGTCGAAGAAAATCTCTGCTGAAACCTTTGCATCGGTTACCGATATTGAAGAACCGGGAAGAATGGCAGATATTATCGCCTCTCATTTGCCAATTAAATTGAAGGATAAGCAGACCATCCTTGAAACGATTGATGTAAAACAACGGATGAATCTTGTCATTGATATTATCCATAATGAAAAAGAAGTTTTAAATCTTGAAAAGAAAATTGGCCAGCGGGTAAAACGCTCGATGGAGAGAACGCAAAAAGAATATTATTTGCGTGAACAGATGAAGGCAATTCAAAAAGAATTAGGCGATAAAGAAGGTAAAACCGGAGAGGTTGCTGAGCTTACCGAAAAAATTGAAAAAGCGGGAATGCCTGATCATGTAAAACAAACGGCATTAAAAGAATTGGACCGCTACGAAAAAGTTCCGTCCAGCTCTGCTGAAAGTGCTGTAATCCGCAATTATATTGATTGGCTAATTTCTCTTCCATGGTCAAAGAAGACGGATGATGATATCAATATCAATCGGGCGGAAAGAATTTTAAATGAAGATCATTATGGCCTTGAAAAAGTAAAAGAACGGGTGTTAGAATATTTGGCCGTTCAAAAACTGACCAATTCATTAAAAGGTCCAATTCTCTGTTTGGCTGGGCCTCCTGGAGTAGGGAAAACTAGTCTGGCAAAATCGATTGCGACTTCACTAAATCGTAATTTTGTTCGGATTTCGCTTGGCGGTGTCCGTGATGAATCGGAAATCCGCGGTCATAGAAGAACGTATGTCGGGGCGATGCCGGGAAGAATCATTCAAGGAATGAAAAAGGCCGGTACAATTAATCCGGTATTTTTACTGGATGAGATTGATAAAATGTCAAGTGATTTCCGCGGTGACCCTTCTGCGGCGATGCTTGAAGTACTGGATCCAGAGCAAAACCATAATTTTAGCGACCATTATATTGAAGAGCCTTATAATTTATCAAAAGTCATGTTTATTGCTACTGCCAATAATCTATCGACGATTCCAGGGCCGCTGCTGGACAGGATGGAAATCATTACGATTGCTGGCTATACCGAAATTGAAAAGGTTCATATTACAAGAGACCATCTTCTGCCAAAACAAATTAAAGAAAATGGGCTTTCCAAAGGAGTTCTCCAAGTTCGTGATGATGCGATTTTAAAAGTCGTCCGTTACTATACACGTGAAGCCGGGGTTCGGAGTCTCGAACGGCAAATGGCGACCCTTTGCCGGAAAACAGCAAAAATCGTTGTTTCAGGTGAGAAGAAACGCGTCGTTATTACGGAAAAAAATGTTGAGGAATTTTTGGGGAAACCAAGATTTCGCTATGGACAGGCGGAAGCTGAAGATCAAGTTGGTGTGGCAACCGGCTTAGCTTATACCACTGTCGGCGGGGATACACTTCAAATCGAAGTTTCCTTGGCACCTGGAAAAGGAAAGCTTGTTTTAACAGGTAAACTAGGTGATGTCATGAAGGAATCGGCGCAGGCAGCGTTCAGCTATATTCGTTCGAAAGCGAAGGAGCTTGGCATCGAGGAAAATTTCTATGAAAAATATGATATCCATATCCATGTTCCAGAAGGTGCTGTCCCGAAGGACGGGCCATCAGCAGGGATCACGATTGCGACGGCACTTGTTTCTGCCTTATCCGGCAGACCGATTCGCCGTGAAGTGGGGATGACCGGAGAAATTACGTTACGGGGACGAGTTTTACCAATTGGCGGATTAAAGGAGAAAACACTCAGCGCTCACAGAGCCGGTTTAACCAAGGTGATTCTTCCAAAAGACAATGAAAAAGATATTGATGATATTCCTGAAAGTATACGAAATGATATTGAGTTTGTGCTTGTCTCGCATGTGGATGAGGTATTGAAACACGCTCTTCTAGAAGGAGTTTTAAAATGAAGGTAACGAGTGCAGATATTGTCATCAGTGCTGTTAGACCAGAGCAATATCCTGAAACGGAGATACCGGAATTCGCTTTAGCGGGGCGGTCAAATGTTGGCAAATCATCTTTTATCAATCGAATGCTCAATCGTAAAGCTTTGGCAAGAATTTCATCCAAGCCGGGAAAAACGCAAACCTTAAACTTTTACTTAATTAATGAAATACTGCATTTCGTCGATGTCCCTGGTTACGGCTATGCGAAGGTTTCAAAAAGTGAACGGGCTGCCTGGGGGAAAATGATTGAAACCTATTTAACCAGGCGGGAGCAATTAAAAGCCGTGGTGTTAATTGTTGATTTAAGGCATCCGCCCACACAGGATGATATAATGATGTATGATTTTTTAAAGCACTACGAAATCCCTTGCATTATAATCGCCACGAAAGCCGATAAAATCCCAAAAGGGAAATGGCAAAAGCATTTAAAGGTAACCCGTGAGACTTTGGACCTTGATCCAAATGACCATATTGTTCTTTTTTCATCGGAAACAGGGTTGGGAAAAGATCAGGTTTGGCAGCTATTAGAAAGTTATATGTAAAAAGAAAAGCGGAAGCGCCTTGTTCAGCCCCGACAAGTGCTGGAGGCCCTGCCAGTGAAGTCGTTCTTTGACTTCATTGGCAGGGCCGAAGCAACCTAGGAAAAAAGCAGTTCATTTTTCCCCTCGAGGGGCTAGGCGCTGGAGCTGGACAATTCTCAAAGCAATTTATAAGTTCTTATACTAAAAAATAAACGCCCGGCGATGCCAGGCGTTTATTTTTTGCGTTTAGGTATAAAATAAATACCAATAAGAATTAAGAGGACGGGCCAAAATTTCCACACAAAGGATAAACCGTTTTGCAGGACACCAAAATATCCAGCAATTTTATCATAAAACAATAGCAAGACAGCTAAAATTAAAAATAAGAAGGCTTGAAATAAGCCTGTATTCGCTTTTTGAAAACGAAGAAAAAATCCTAAGGAAATGATGAGCATTAACATTCCAATTGTGTTGTGAGGCCAAAAGGCTACATGCCCGACAAGATGAAAATGCAAGCCAAATCCAAACATAATCACCCCGGGAAGAATGCCTTCATGGTCTTTAGCGGCATATCCCTGACCCAGAAACGCTGTGCCAACGATCAGTAATAATGTAGGCCATGTGTAGAATTGTTTAAAAAGAGTGATATTTGATTGCTGCAATAAAAAATAAGCGCCGAAGCCAATCAAAATAATTCCGGGAAAAATTCGTTGATTTTTCATTAAAACCACCACTTCCAGAAAGGTTCACTTGAATATCGTTCGTTTTTTTGTTACTGTACATAAGGAAGGAATTTGTCGAAAAGAATCCTTATCAATTCATTATCATAACATATGTTTCATTTTCTGTTCACATTTTTCGGGTAAATTAACAAATTACCCGTGTTATAATCAAATTAGTTCAATTTTGCAATCTAACATGGGGGTGTAAAAATCAATGCATATATTAGTGATCGGTGTAAACTATAAAACTGCCCCTGTAGAAATCCGTGAGCGGTTGACATTTAATCAATCCGACCTTGTGGATGCCATGAAAAAATTAAATACAAAGAAAAGCATCCTTGAAAACATCATTCTTTCGACATGTAATCGTACGGAAATTTACGCGGTTGTCGATCAATTACATACAGGCCGCTATTATATAAAGGAATTTCTGTCAGAATGGTTCGGACTTGATCAAACGGAGTTTTCTCCGTATTTATTTGTGTATGAAGAAGATGGAGCAGTGGAGCACTTGTTCAATGTAACGTGTGGACTAAATTCCATGGTTTTAGGCGAGACCCAGATTCTTGGACAGGTTCGCACAAGCTTTATGCTCGCACAAGAAGAAAGCATTACCGGCACTGTGTTGAACCAATTATTTAAACAAGCGGTGACTTTGGGAAAACGGGGGCATTCTGAAACGGATATTGGAGCAAACGCCGTATCGGTAAGCTATGCAGCGGTAGAATTGGCGAAGAAAATCTTCGGTTCCTTATCTGGAAAGCATATTTTAATCTTTGGCGCAGGAAAAATGGGTGAATTAGCTGCCCAGAATCTTCATGGCAATGGTGTGAAGAAAGTAACAGTGATTAACCGTACATTTGAAAAAGCAGAAGAGCTTGCCTCACGCTTTGGCGGTGAAGCAAGAGGACTTGAAGAGCTTCAAAAAGCATTAATCGAAGCAGATATTTTAATCAGTTCAACGGGAGCCAAGGATTTTGTCATCACAAAACCCGTGATGGCCAGGGTTGAAAAAGCGCGGAAGGGCAAACCATTATTCATGGTCGATATTGCTGTCCCACGTGATTTGGATCCGCAAATTGCTGAACTTGAAAATATCTTTTTATACGATATCGATGATTTAGAAGGCATTGTGGAAGCAAACTTGCAGGAACGCAAGAAAGAAGCTGAAAAAATCATGCTGATGATTGAAAAAGAAATTGTCGAATTCAACCAATGGCTTGGCACACTTGGGGTTATACCTGTCATTTCCGCACTTAGAGAAAAAGCTCTTGCGATTCAAGCAGAAACAATGGTCAGCCTGGAGCGAAAGCTTCCAAATTTAACTGACCGCGATATCAAAGTATTAAATAAGCATACCAAGAGTATTATTAACCAGCTGTTGAAAGATCCGATATTACAAGCAAAAGAATTGGCTGCAAGACCAGATGCGGAACAAGCGATGGCGTTATTTAAACAAATCTTTAATATTGAAGAGCTTGCAAAGGAACAACAATTAAAAGCAGCCGAGTCGAATCCTACACCTGTTTCTAAAGTGCGGGCTGCCTTTGAAGTCTAAGGGGCCGTTCGATGTTTAGCGTCTTTATGACAAGGCTGCACGAACTTACCGTTGTTCTTTATGCCTTCAGTGTGTTGTTATATTTTTTCGACTTTATTTACCATAACCGGAAGGCAAACCGGATTGCCTTCTGGTTACTTGCGTTTGTATGGGTTTTGCAAACCGCCTTTTTATTTTTCTATATGGTTAAAACAGGAAGGTTCCCTGTACTTACGATTTTTGAGGGGCTTTATTTTTATGCCTGGGTGTTAGTCACATTATCACTTGGAATAAATCGTTTTTTACGGAGTGACTTTATCGTCTTTTTTACGAATATTCTTGGATTTATCGTTATGGCGATTCATACCTTTGCCCCGATGCAATACCATTCACATGTCATGGCTAAACAGCTTGTTTCCGAATTGCTGTTGATTCATATCACGATGGCGATTCTTTCATATGCAGCTTTTTCATTATCATTTGTTTTTTCCTTATTGTATTTGCTTCAATATGATTTATTGAAACGAAAGAAATGGGGCAAGCGATTATTAAGGCTCGCAGATTTGGAAAAACTGGAAAGACTGTCATACATATTTGCGATTATTGGGGTTCCAATGCTTTTACTAGGCTTGATTTTAGGGCTGCAATGGGCATTTTTAAAGCTTCCGGGGATGGAATGGTATGATATGAAAATCATCGGATCGTTTTTATTGCTGACAGCTTATAGCATTTTTTTATATTTACGGACTGTAAAAAACATCCATGGGAAAAATTTAGCCCTATGGAATGTCGCATCTTTTTTAATTGTGTTAATTAATTTTTTCTTATTTGGTCGATTATCATCATTTCATTTGTGGTACTCGTAATTTAGGAGGCAATCATGAGAAAAATTATCGTAGGTTCCAGACGAAGCAAACTTGCATTAACTCAAACCAATTGGGTCATCGATCAGCTTAAAAAGCTGGGAGTGCCATTTGAATTTGAAGTAAAAGAAATCGTGACCAAGGGTGACAAAATTCAAGATGTGACCCTTTCCAAAGTGGGCGGAAAAGGGCTATTTGTAAAGGAAATCGAACAGGCCATGCTGAACAAAGACATTGATATGGCCGTGCACAGCATGAAGGACATGCCTGCCGTATTGCCGGAAGGTCTTATGATTGGCTGCATTCCTTTTCGTGAAGACCACCGTGATGCACTTATTTCCAGAGATCATATTAAGTTGAATGACCTAAAGCCAGGTGCGATTATTGGGACGAGCAGCCTAAGACGCAGCGCCCAACTGTTAATGAAGCGCCCTGATTTAGAAATTAAATGGATTCGCGGCAATGTTGATACAAGATTAAACAAATTGAAAGAAGAAGAATATGACGCAATTATTTTAGCGGCAGCAGGTCTTTCCCGTCTTGGCTGGGCGAAGGAAACCGTAACAGAATTTTTGGCTGCTGATATCTGTATCCCGGCAGTTGGACAGGGAGCTTTATCGATTGAATGCCGTGAGGATGACCGTGAGCTTCTCGAATTATTTGAGAAATTCACCTGCAAAAAAACAGAGCTTGCTGTCCGTGCTGAACGTGCCTTCCTGCAAAAAATGGAAGGCGGCTGTCAGGTACCGATTGCCGGCTTTGCGACTGTTGAAGATAATGATGAAATCGTCCTTAACGTTTTAGTAGCTTCCCCTGAAGGAAGAGAAGTGTTTAAGGAAGAACTTCGCGGGAAAAATCCGGAAGAGCTTGGTGTTCAAGCTGCTGACCTGTTAACGCAAAAAGGGGCGAAGGACTTGATTGACCGAGTAAAACGAGAGCTTGAGGGACAATGTTAAAATCATCCCCTTTGCTTAATAAGAAGGTCCTTGTTCCAAGGGGAGAAAATCAAGCAAAATCCTTTTCGCAGCTTGTTAAAACCTATGGAGGGATTCCAGTTGAAATCCCTCTGATTGCCTTTCGTCCGATTGAAGGGAATCAACGCCTTCAAGACAGCTTGAAGGCTCTTGATACATATGACTGGATTATTTTTACGAGCAATGTGACCGTGGAAACCTTTTTTTCGGTCCATGAAGATCGAAAAAGTCTGCCGAAAATTGCGGTGATTGGGAAAAAGACGGCTGAGGGTCTGGCGGAAAGAGGCTTAGAGGCCGAGTTTGTTCCGTCGGCTTTTGTTGCGGAATCATTTGTCGAGGAATTTTTACCGCTAGTCCGACCCGGAGTGAAGATCCTGATTCCTAAAGGGAGTCTGGCAAGGGATTATATTGCTGCTTCCTTGAGTGATGCCGGTGCAATTGTCGATGAAGTAGTGATTTATGAAACGTATATGCCGGAATCGAGCCGGGATCGATTAGCTAAAATGTTTTCCGAAAAAATGCTCGATATTTTATTGTTTACCAGTCCTTCCACCGTAGATCATTTTATGGGTGTGGTCAATGACTTTGGATTTAGTAAGAAGATCTCAGAATACTTAATCGGCTGCATTGGGCCAGTTACCGAGAAAAAATTGCTTTCCTATGGATTAAAGGTTCACATCTCACCCAAGGAGTACACGGTAGAGGATATGATAAAGAGTACAATTACATATTTAGAGAGGGAGGAATTATAAATGGATTTACAATTTTCACGCCACCGCCGCCTGCGCTCAAGCGCGAGTATGCGGGCACTAGTAAGAGAAAATCATTTAAAAGCGGAAGACTTCATTTACCCGCTGTTTATTTATGAAGGGGAAAACATCCGTAATGAGGTTTCTTCGATGCCGGGGGTATTTCAGGTTTCATTGGATCATCTTCAGGCAGAGATGGATGATATTGTTGCTCATGGAATTAAAGCCGTTTTATTGTTCGGCATACCAAATGAAAAAGATGAGTGTGGAACACAGGCATTCCATGATCATGGGATCGTTCAAGAAGCAACCCGCTTTATTAAAGAGAAATATCCTGATGTACTCGTTGTTGCCGATACATGCTTGTGCGAATACACCAGCCATGGTCACTGCGGCGTAGTGGAAGGGGAAAAAATTGTAAACGATGAATCGCTAGACTTGCTTGTGAAAACAGCGGTAGCACAAGCTAAGGCGGGAGCGGACATTATTGCTCCTTCTAATATGATGGATGGATTTGTCGCTGCCATTCGTGCCGGGTTAGATGAAGCTGGATTCACAGAAATACCAATTATGTCTTATGCCGTTAAATACGCCTCAGCATTTTACGGACCATTCCGTGAGGCAGCAGAAGGTGCGCCACAATTTGGCGATCGCAAAACCTACCAAATGGATCCGGCTAACCGCTTGGAAGCATTTAGAGAGGCAGAATCCGATGTTGCTGAAGGTGCAGATTTCTTAATTATAAAACCGGGTATGCCATACCTTGATATTGTCCGTGATATTAAAAATAATTTTAATTTACCTGTTGTTGTTTATAACGTTAGCGGTGAATACTCCATGATTAAAGCCGCTGCCTTAAACGGCTGGATTGATGAGAAAAAGACGGTTTTAGAAATGTTATACGGCATGAAGCGCGCAGGAGCTGATTTAATTATCACTTATGCAGCAAAAGATGCGATTCGCTGGTTAAAAGAAGAAGAATAATCACTTGAAATGAGGGATTGCAATGCGTTCTTATACAAAATCGATTGAAGCATTTAAAGAAGCCCAAACGCTCATGCCCGGAGGCGTAAACAGTCCGGTTCGCGCCTTTAAATCGGTCAATATGGATCCGATTTTTATGGAGCGGGGTAAAGGCTCTAAAGTTTATGATATTGATGGAAATGAGTACATTGATTATGTATTGTCATGGGGACCGCTCATTCTCGGCCATTCAAATGACCAAGTGGTCGAAGAACTAAAAAAACAAGCGGAATTAGGGACTAGCTTTGGTTCACCAACGTTGCTGGAAAATCAATTAGCCCAGCTTGTGAAAGAACGTGTGCCTTCGATAGAAATTATTCGGATGGTAAACTCCGGTACGGAAGCAACCATGAGTGCGCTGCGCTTGGCACGGGGCTATACCGGCCGTAACAAGATTTTAAAATTTGAAGGCTGTTACCACGGCCATGGCGATTCATTATTGATTAAAGCAGGTTCCGGTGTTGCTACACTAGGTTTACCAGACAGCCCGGGGGTACCTGAAGGAATTGCGAAAAATACGGTTACCGTTCAATACAATGACCTTGAAGGCGTACGCTATGCATTTGAACAATTTGGAGATGACATTGCCTGTATTATTGTCGAGCCTGTTGCTGGAAATATGGGACTAGTTCCGCCACAGCCAGGGTTCTTGGAAGGGCTTCGTGAGATTACCACTCAATACGGTGCACTATTAATTTTTGATGAAGTGATGACAGGCTTCCGTGTGGGTTATAATTGCGCTCAAGGCTACTTTAATATTACGCCTGACTTAACGACTCTTGGGAAAGTAATTGGCGGCGGGCTTCCTGTTGGTGCATACGGTGGTAAAGCGGAAATCATGGAAAAGATTGCGCCGAGCGGTTCGATTTATCAAGCTGGAACATTGTCAGGTAATCCGCTTGCAATGACTGCTGGCTATGAAACTTTGAGCCAGTTGACACCGGAACATTATGAAGAATTTATCCGTAAAGGCGATCTGCTTGAAAAAGGCTTTAAAGCTGCTGCGGAAAAATATGATATTCCAATTACCTTTAACCGCGCCGGTTCCATGATTGGTTTCTTCTTTACAAATGAAGATGTCATCAATTATGAAACAGCAAAAACATCAAATCTTGAATTCTTTGCGGAATATTTCCGTCAAATGGCTGATCAAGGGATCTTTGTCCCTCCGTCCCAGTTTGAAGGATTATTCCTATCCACACAGCATTCTGATGAGGATATTGCAAAAACAATCCAGGCAGCGGAAAATGCTTTTTCGAAGCTTAGAAAATAATATTTTGTTTAGGACACTCACCCTTTTAGGTGGGTGTTTTTCAATTTTCATAAATTATGATTGTTATTTAATAAACTAATCGTGAAAAAAGTCATTTTGCAATATAAAATTAACACTTTTTAAATGAACTTTTGAATTTTATCCGCGATTTAATATGTTTTATCCGAGAATCAAACACATTTATCTGCGAATCAAAAAAACACAAACTTTTCCCCCCCACACCAACAGCTTTTTATCATATTTAAAAACGAAACCTCATAGAGTGTAAGTGACATAGTGATTTTGCGTGAAGGAAACGAAAGGAGGAGTCGCTTTGTCTCAGGAGAATCAATCGAGCCTACGTTTTTCCTTGGAGGAATCGTTGTGGTTTAGAAAGGGACAGGAAGTCGAAGAACTTGTATCGATTTCCCTAGACCCGGATATCACCATCCAGGAAAATGATCAATACGTAACCATCCGTGGTTCGTTGGAATTAACCGGCGAATATAAAAGCTTCGAAGAAATTGACACAAGTGAACAAGAACAAGCTGCCAGTCAAAAATATGTGGAGAGAGTCAATGAACAGGACGAAGGCGTATGCCAATTTTCGCATCGCTTTCCGGTCGACATCACCATTCCAAACAATCGAATTCAAAGCATCTACGACATTGACGTTCTTGTAGAATCCTTTGACTATTCCTTGCCGGAGCGCAGCTGTCTAAAATTATCCGCCGAGCTGACCATTAGCGGGCTATATGGTAATGAAGAACAACTTGAAGCGCAAATGGAAGAACAAGAGCCTGAATTGGAAGTTCTTCATCGTTCTCAATATGAAAACGATGAGGATGAAGAGATATTCCAACAGCCGGTGCAGGCAAATCCATTTGCAGAACCCTTCTTGTTTGAAGCAGAAGCAAGAAAGCCTCGTGAAGAAGAGAAAAAAGAAGCATTTCTGCAGTTCCCGAATTTTTCCTATCAGTCACAGGATTATGAGCCGGTGGAGCCATACCAGCCTTCCTGGAATTTCCAAGAGTCTCGAAGTGAAGGGAATCATCCGTTTGAAGTGGTCGAAGAAATCGCTGAAATCGCTGAAATCCATGCAGAAAATGACCATTTTGAAGAAGATGTAACGATTGCCGAGGAAAGCTCATCTTCCTCTGAGCAAGCACCAAAGCAAGGGAAGAAGAAAAAAGCAGCTAAAAAGAAAAGCATGACCTTAACCGAGTTTTTTGCGCGCAAAGAGGATGGTGCGGAACAAGCAAAGCTCAAGGTTTGCATTGTCCAAAAAGGGGAAACCGTCGAAAGCCTTGCGGATCGTTATGATGTAACCGTACAAAATCTCCTCCGTGTCAACAACCTTGAACTGAATCAGGAGGTATACGAAGGTCAAGTCTTATATATTCCGGTTGGTTTAGCGAAAAAATATTAGAAAATCCTATGGATGAGCGGGTGTTATACCCGCTCACCTTGTTGTAAATTCCGTAAAACTTGCTTTCTTTGAAAGAGAGTTGAGTAACATGAATGACACGAATTGGCTTATAAGGCTTTCTCCCATTCTTGAAAATTATCAGGTAAAGCCTTATTTTGTAGAAGATTTCGGCAGTGTCCTGAAAGTATATTCAAATAAGGGAACCTTTGCCCTCAAAAAAATTTCTCCCACAACAGGGACTGATTTTATCCGCCATGTCCATCTTTTATACCAAAAAGGCTTTAACCGCATCGTCCCAATCTATCCCACCATGGATGGCAGGTATGCAGTCCTACATGAAAATGAGCTTTATTATTTAATGCCATGGATGCCAAATGAAGTGAAGGAAGACCGTGAACATCGAAATCAACAATTATTCCGCGAACTGGCGAGGCTTCATACTTTATCGGCAAAAGAAACAGAAGTAAGCAAGGAAGAAAGAACAGAGCATTACGAAAAGACCCTTGATCAACTGGAAAAACATCAGGAATTTCTTGAGGGCTTCATTGAAGAATGTGAAAATAAGACGTATATGTCACCATTTGAATTATTATATTGCTTGTATAACAACGACATCCGTATGGCGCTTCGTTTTTCAAAAGACAGATTTGAGGAATGGTATGAAAATACAAAGGACAATGAAAAAGCCAGAATGGTTATTACCCACGGAAAATTATCATCCCAGCATTTTTTGTATGATGAGAGGGGCTATGGGCACTTTATAAATTTTGAAAATGCCCGGTACGGGTCGCCTATCCATGACATGCTGCCGTACCTGTCAAGATCTTTGGATACCCAGTTTAGGAAAAGCGATGATTCCATTGATCTGGTTCTTCATTATTTTAAATATTTTCCGTTTAAACAGGATGAGAAATTATTATTTTACAGCTATTTAGCCTATCCGTTTCCAATGATCCAGTGTGTGGAAGGGTATTATCGAAAGCAGGGTGCGAAAAATGAATTAAAATTTGTCAAACAACTGCAGCGACGTTATTGGCATTTGAAAAACTCTGAGTATGTCGTTTCCAGAATGGTCGAAATGGATAGGCAGCAGCAGACAAAAGAAGGAGCCCAGCAGCAATAATCATGCTACAAGGGCTCCTTAAACTATTTCAAACAGAAGTGAAATGCCGATAATGATAAAAAAGGTCAATAATAACACATCAAAGACCGTCGGTAAAAACAGGGTACGAATAAACTGAAAAATGATGAACGGAACAATAAATTGCGCACAAATTCTGCGGCAGGTTCTAAACCAGGGATGGTAGGTAAATTTGTTGAATTTTCTCCCTCGCACTGAAAAGGTCCTCCCTTTTTAAATGGCATTTCTTTATGTATATTCTTGACCCCCTGCAAATTCCCCAAAAAAATACTAAAATACTTCCAACCTCTAAAAAAAAGTCCAAGGTAGTATAAAATTTTAAAAAATAGGCAATCATTATTGACGTCATCCCCCTATTTTGGGTAGTATAACAATATAATTTAATTAGTTAAGCAATGACAGGGAAGAGTACGATGCAATTTGCTTTTAGAGAGGGAAATCAACAGCTGAAAGATTTCCTAAGCAAAACATTGGAAGGTCGCCCTTGAGCTTCTTCTGCGAAAGGATGTCCATATCCGATTAGTGGAAGACGGATGAAATCCGTTATCCGATGAAGAGCCAGTCGCATTTTGATTGGAAAAAAGGTGGTACCGCGAAGCAACTCCATTCGTCCTTTTATGACGAATGGAGTTTTTTTATTTTTTCGGTACAGTGATTCAAAAGATACAAAGGAGGCAAATTTAGATGGAAACAAAAGAAATTACAATGCCAACCAAATACGATCCACAATCAATTGAACAAGGTCGTTATGATTGGTGGCTAAAAGGCAAATTTTTTGAAGCAAAGGATGATGAAGAGAAACAACCTTATACGATTGTTATTCCTCCTCCGAATGTAACAGGAAAGCTTCATTTAGGTCATGCTTGGGATACAACCCTTCAAGATATCATTACCAGAATGAAACGGATGCAGGGCTACGATGTTCTTTGGTTACCGGGGATGGACCATGCAGGAATCGCAACGCAAGCAAAGGTAGAAGCAAAATTGCGTGAAGAAGGCAAGAGCAGGTATGACTTAGGCCGTGAAAAATTTGTAGAGGAAACCTGGAAGTGGAAGGAAGAATATGCTTCCCATATCCGCCAGCAATGGGCTAAATTAGGTTTAGGCTTGGATTACAGCCGCGAACGCTTTACCCTTGATGAAGGCTTATCAGCTGCGGTTCGCGAAGTTTTCGTTACCCTATATAAAAAAGGCCTAATTTATCGTGGCGAATACATTATCAACTGGGACCCATCCACAAAAACGGCTCTTTCTGATATTGAAGTTATTTATAAGGATGTTCAAGGTGCATTTTATCATATGCGATATCCACTAGCAGATGGCTCAGGACATATCGAAATCGCAACAACCCGTCCGGAAACAATGCTTGGCGATACCGCGGTAGCTGTACATCCGGAAGATGGCCGTTACAAGCATTTAATTGGAAAAACCGTTATTCTGCCAATTACAGGCCGTGAAATTCCAATTGTCAGCGATGATTATGTTGATATGGAATTTGGTTCAGGAGCTGTTAAAATTACCCCGGCACACGACCCGAATGACTTTGAAATCGGTAATCGTCATAATCTAGAAAGAATTCTCGTTATGAACGAAGATGGCACAATGAATGCCAATGCGGGCAAATATCAAGGCCTTGACCGCTTTGAATGCCGCAAGCAAATTGTAAAAGATCTTCAAGAACAAGACGTTCTATTCAAAATTGAAGATCACCTCCATTCTGTTGGCCATTCAGAGCGAAGCGGTGCCGTTGTTGAACCATATCTTTCAACGCAATGGTTTGTAAAAATGCAGCCGCTTGCGGATGAAGCTATTGCCCTTCAGAGCAAAGAAAACAAAGTAAACTTTGTTCCAGATCGCTTTGAAAAAACGTATTTGAACTGGATGGAAAACATTCGTGACTGGTGTATTTCCAGACAGCTTTGGTGGGGCCACCGAATTCCGGCTTGGTACCACAAGGAAACAGGCGAGGTTTATGTAGACCATGAACCGCCTGCAGATATCGAAAATTGGGAACAGGACACCGATGTTCTAGATACATGGTTCAGTTCAGCACTATGGCCATTCTCAACCATGGGCTGGCCTGATCAAGAAGCGGCGGATTACAAGCGTTACTTCCCAACGGATGTATTGGTAACCGGCTATGATATCATTTTCTTCTGGGTATCAAGAATGATTTTCCAAAGTATTGAGTTCACAGGCGAGCGTCCATTTAAAGATGTTCTCATCCATGGCCTTGTTCGCGATGCACAGGGTCGTAAGATGAGTAAGTCATTAGGAAATGGCGTTGACCCAATGGATGTGATCGACCAATATGGTGCCGACTCACTTCGTTATTTCCTATCAACAGGAAGTTCACCAGGTCAGGACTTGCGTTATAGCACCGAAAAGGTTGAAGCAACCTGGAACTTTGCGAATAAAATTTGGAATGCATCCCGCTTTGCCTTAATGAATATGGATGGCCTTAAATATGAGGAAATTGATTTTAGCGGAGAAAAATCAGTCGCCGACAAGTGGATTTTAACAAGATTAAATGAAACGATTGAAACCGTAACAAGACTTTCTGCCCGTTATGAATTCGGTGAAGTAGGCCGTGCTCTTTACAACTTCATTTGGGATGACTTCTGTGATTGGTATATTGAAATGGCGAAGCTTCCTTTATATGGCGAAGATGAGGCGGCGAAGTTAACAACTCGCTCGATCCTTGCTTATGTATTGGATCAAACAATGCGCTTGCTTCATCCGTTTATGCCATTTATCACCGAAGAAATTTGGCAAAACCTACCTCACAATGGCGATTCCATTACCACTGCTCAGTGGCCGGAGGTAAATTCTTCGTTTACAGACGAGGAAGCAGCACAAGAAATGAAAATGTTAGTGGAAATGATTCGTTCTGTACGGAATATCCGCGCTGAAGTAAATACACCAATGAGCAAAAAGATTAAAATGCTTGTAAAAGCGAAGGACGAATCGGTTCTTAAAGCGCTTGAAAAGAATCGTGCTTATATTGAACGTTTCTGTAATCCTGAAGAACTTCAAATGGGAATTGAAATCGAAATACCGGATAAAGCAATGACTGCTGTTATCACTGGTTTAGAAATCATCCTTCCGCTCGAAGGTTTAATCAATATTGAAGAAGAAATTGCCCGTCTACAAAAGGAATACGACAAATTCACAAAAGAAGTAGAGCGGGTTCAAAAGAAATTAAGCAATGAAGGCTTTATCAAGAAAGCTCCTGAAAATGTCATTGCTGAAGAACGAGCAAAAGAGAAGGATTATCTAGAAAAGAGAGCGGTTGTTGAAGCAAGATTGAAAGAGCTAAAAGTACTATAATAAGAAAAGACGAATCCTCATTGGATTCGTCTTTTACATAACAATAAACGGGGTGTCAAATATGTTTGCAACCTATCAAGAAGCCCTTGACTGGATTCATGCAAGGTTAAGACTTGGAATCAAACCTGGCTTAAAACGAATGGAATGGATGATGGACAAGCTTGGGAATCCGGAAGCAAAATTAAAAGCGATTCATGTTGGCGGGACAAACGGTAAAGGCTCGACAGTCACTTTTTTACGTTCCATGCTGCAAGCCCAAGGGTATAATGTTGGAACTTTTACCTCTCCTTATATTGAGCAGTTTAATGAACGCATCAGCATTAATGGAAAACCAATCCGAGATGATGAAATATTGCAGCTTGCCAATGTAATCCGCCCGCTTGCTGATGAATTAGAAGGAACCGAGCTCGGCGGTCCAACAGAGTTTGAAGTGATTACGGCCATGTCTTTCTATTATTTTGCTGAAATAAATCCTGTGGATATTGTTCTTTATGAAGTAGGGTTAGGCGGCCGTTTTGACTCTACAAATATCTTCATGCCAATCGCATCGATCATAACAAATATCGGGCTCGACCATACGAATATTTTAGGTGATACTTACGAGGAAATCGCTTTTGAAAAGGCCGGTATTATTAAAAAGCAAACGCCTATTTTTACAGCTGTCCAACAGCCCGGTGCATTAAAGGTAATTGAAGAACAGGCCGAACAAAAGGATGCACCGATTTACCGGCTCGGTCAGGAGTTTACTATCAGTGGTCACGAGTCAATCACAAGCGGAGAAATTTTTTCATTAAAAAACGGTATTGATTCATTAGAGGAGCTTGAAATTAGTTTGATTGGCAGACATCAAACTGAAAATGCGGCAGTTGCAATTACAGCCATTCAATATTTAAATCAAACTGGATCTGTATCAATCTCTGAACAATCCATTAGGGAAGGGTTAAAAAATGCCTACTGGCCAGGCAGATTTGAAATCCTCTCGGAGAAGCCGATGGTCATTATTGATGGTGCGCATAATGATGAGGGAATTGCTACTCTCGTTAACGAACTTAAAAATCGTTATGCAGATCGAAATATCCATATTGTTTTTGCAGCATTAAAGGACAAAAAATTTGATAAAATGATTGAACAATTAGATCAAGTTGCAAATCAGCTATCTTTCGTTTCCTTTGATTATCCGCGTGCAGCAACTGCACAGGATTTATATGAAAGCAGCAAATCGGAAAATAAGGAAATGGTAGTGAATTGGCAGGAGTTTTTAAAAGAGGCGATTCAAGCTATACAACCTGATGGTATGTTGGTGGTAACAGGTTCATTGTACTTTATTTCAGAAGCAAAGCCTTTATTGTACAATTATTTGAAAAATATGACGATTAAATTGTGACAACAATTGAAATCTTAAAGACAAAAAAAGGATCCTTCTTACAGATTTATGAAGGATCCTTTTCCAGTATTAATAATTATAATTTACATTATTTACAAGTTTATCTCCCCATGTAATAGTGACGGGAGGGATTGAAGAGATTCCACATTTTTGTTTAAATACATCATCTGAAACTTTACTTTTTTCAATTAATTCTCCGGTAATAGTCTGTTTTTTTTCAACCGTTAAACTTCCTACAACACATAATGTAGAGCCGCTATTGACAGTGAGTTTTCCCCCAATATAAGTATTTCCTCCAATATAAGCAATAGAGTTACCGGCGAGCTCGAAATGTCCGTTTACAGTAAAGTTCCCTTGAACATAGATATTTGATCCTGTATCTACTCGATACTGGCTATCAAAAGTGGCCGAACCTTTTGACTCCAAGGTTAAAGCAGAAGCATTATTTGCATTTTTTCCTAATCGAAAGTCCTTTTCGGTATGGATTTTCATTTTATTCATGTTATTCGCATTTCCATCTATAAATAATGTACCAGTTGTAGCTGATGAAAAAATCGTATTATTTGAAATTCCATTGATATTTTCATTAAAAGTTTTAGCTGTATCAATTAATATTTGAGAACAAGAATCTTTAATTGAGACGATAGAAACAGGATTATTACAAGTAGTTGAAATATTAGTTGGCTGTGGAATTGAGTTAAAAGTGGGAAGTGTATATGTGTTTGTTGTCCCGCTGCCTGTAGAATTTAATCCACTTATCGTTGGTTCAAAACTCAATTCGGTACTAAGTGTTGTAATTTTACCATTATCATTTCCAATTACAGTAAGTTGGATTTTTTTATTTGTTGTTTTTGTATAGAAATTCTTATTAGTCAAAGTAAATGAATCATTAGGATTTCCATCAATTGGTACGGAATTTTGTAAAGTATTTAATCCGGAACTAATTGTTGTTTTCATCAAATTGACACCTTGCATAACATAGGAATCATAAGATTGTAATTGATTATTTTGGCGATCCGCATCAATTTGTTCCTTTACTTGATTGTTAACATTTTGTTTATTCGCATCATAAATATTTTGAACAGCCGTTTGATAATAGGAAATACCCATTTCAGCTAATGCAACTGATTTAGATTTCTTCTCAACTATTTGTGTTTGTTTTACTGTATTTAAAGATTGGCCCATAAATGATAGAAAAAGAACCATGAAAATAGAAATAATCAGAAGTACAGTAACGAGTGCATATCCATTTTCTTTCTTCACCTAAATATCACCATCCTTTAGTCGATAGAGTAATGATGAAATTGTTACTTGGTTATTTATGTCCTTTCGGTCCGATACTGTAATACTTAAATTAACATCTGTCTCCCCTGGATTTATTGAACTGATGTTGGTTGCTGAATAACATAATTGTGCATTTGTAAACACTTGTGTTTGTACGGTATTGTCTTGTTTAGTAAAAGTCACACTTATTTGACAGTTTGAGGAGGCTAATTGAAATTGTTTAGATGTTTGGAATATACTTGTTAGATTGGTAATCACTAGATTTGCTTCTTGCTCCATTGAATTTTTTGACATAGATTTTTGGGAGACTTTATTTCCTTGAATAAAGACATTCCAAATTACTATTCCAATAATAGAGAGGATGGTAATGGTAGCTAAAAGTTCAACAAGTGTTAACCCACGTTCATCACGAATCAAAAAAATCATCACCCCTAACCTAATCAACTTTGATATAACCAAATGTTTCCGAAACTATTATACCTTTATCATTTATTAGGCTAACTTGAATAAAATGTTGTTCAATAGGCCCTGTAGAAAGATCAGATGCTTTCTTAATTTTTATATTCACGGAAAAATTCCCTTCACTAGTTTTACAATAGTAAAAGGTACCGTCCTCTTTATACAAACCAGGTAAACTCCCCGTTGTACTATCATCAAGATAATTTTTAACAACAGTCGAATTTTTCCATTTTACAAGAACTTGTTTAGCTGTATTAATGGCTTGAGATTTATTTAAGTTTTGACTATTCACGTATCCCATTTGTGGAAAAAACTTTATAACGGATAAAAAGATAATCGATAAAATGACAATAGAAACTAAAACCTCAACCAAAGTTAATCCTTTTTGATTTTTTTCAAGACACATCTTTTATTCATTCCCTTCAGGAACAAAATCTACAGAAAACATACTGTTTATTTGGTCTTCAATATAATAGTTCAAATAGACTAGTATAATCAACTGAAAATAAAATACAACTTTGAATGAAATTATAATTATTTTCCAGATTCTTTTAATCTAACTAAAAATATTATACAATATGCAGGAGTCGAATTTTGTCTAATTTTTGAAGAAAACGACATAAAAATATATTATTTGAAATATTTTGTAGTTTAATAGTACATAAGTGTTATATCGATCGGAGTGATTGGATGCAAACAATTATTTGGGCCTTTTGTTCTATGATTGTTCTATTATTGGTCCTACTCTTTTTACCACTAGGCTTTACGTTAAAAGGAAAGCTTTTTATTGTCTTATCAAGTTTAATTATTTCTTTAGGGGGACTAGCTGCAAGCAACACCTTTTCACTCCCATTAACTGCAATCTTGCTGATTTTACTCATCTTTATTACAGCTTATATTTTGAATCAACGAGCTAGCCGCATTTTATATGATCCAAATCAATCACTTGAGGAAAATTATATAGATATTTATGAAAAAATGAATGTTTTAGAAGAAGAATATATTGAAACCCCAAAAGCTACTAAGTTTCAGGAACTATCTGAGTTAAAAAGTATTGAACCTAATAACAAATTTACAGAACCAACAAATGAAGAGGCTTTGGATTCTACTCAAACAATGGAAGAAGGTCATTTGGAAGTACCCAAAATATCACCTGTGGATATTTCTTTATTGCTTGGAGAGGATCCAAAGCAAGAATCGGATTTACATGAAGTTGAACTTGATACTGATGAAAACAATATTTCGGATATTGAGAATGAATTGTTTATGGAAAAAGATAAAAAGGAACCTCCAAAAAGTGAAGATGGTTATTTATCAGAATTAGAAAGATTATTGATTGCGAATTTAGAAGAGTCTTTTATTGAAGACGAAAAAGTGGAAATTAGTAAACTTAATTCTGATAAAAAAGAACCTTTAGAAGATGATTCTAAACTAGACGATCTTTTGGGTGCTAAAGAAGTAGCAATTGGATTGGATAAAAAATAGAAAGTATTGAGAAAGTCAAATTACAGTGAAAGTAAAATTTTCTACCAAAATAAAATGTAAAGGTAGAAAGGAAGGCGGAAAATGTGGGTAAGAATCAGCAAATGATCAAATTATTTGTTGTACTTTTTTTGAGTACCGCTTTTATTTTTAGTTTTTCCCATTTTGGTGCAAAAGCATTTGATAAATTGACAAACTCAGATGGGAAATATTTGAATGGTACAACTATTGGAGGAATAGATATTTCGGGAAAATCCCAAAGTGAAGTTATTAATCTATTAAATACTCGCTATATTAACTGGGTGAAAAATTCAAAAATAAATCTTCAGTATATCGAAAAAACTGCTCAATTTGATTTAAAGGATTTCAATTATGATTCTGCTACAACGATTAATTCAATAAAGGATGGCCAAGCAAATTCAATATTTGTGACGATTGATAAAAATAAGGTGGAAGAGCAAGTCCAAATTCTCTTTCCGCAAATTAATAGCAAGAATATTGATGTAAACAAACTTACCATGGGTTTATCGGAGACAGCATCAAAATTAGAAACAGGTACATTTAATTTCAATATATACAGTGATTTCTTGTTAGCTAAAGCCAATGATAAAGATGCCGTTATAAGCCAAGCAATAATAAAATTAAGGGATATACCAATTGATTTGTCAGAATTAGTATATCAAATTTCAAAAATTGATATAAATGGACAATCAACTTTTTCCTTTTTAGAATTTGCCAAGAAAAAACATCTTGAAGATTTTTCTTCTCTAAATATAATTGTAACTGGATTTTATCAAGCTATTTTACCTACTAATTTTTCGATTGTAGAAAGAAATATCAGTAACAAACTTCCTCGCTATGCAAGCTTAGGCTATGAGGCAAGAGTAAATGACAAGACCAATTCTGATTTAATGATTGAAAATCCAAATGAAGGAAAGTACACACTAGAATTTAAATTGGACGATAATCGTTTGGTTGTTACATTAAAAGGCGAAAAGTTTATGTATTCCTATAAAATTAATAAAAAAAGTAAAAAGGAATTACAGCCTAAAACGATTCTCCAATATAGTCCGCTTCTTCTGTCCGGCCAAACTAAGATTCAAGCAGAAGGTAAAAATGGACTTATGGTAAAAGTCTATCGGGATGTATATGAAGGAAACCAGTTAATTAAATCGAATCTAATTTCCGATGACTACTATCCACCAATCTATCGTGTGGAAATACACGGGTTATCAGGCAGTACACAGGATACTGCACAAACCATTGGAAATGCAAAAAATCAACCATCAACCAGTGACGCTAACCAAACTGGAAATGGTAGTGCGAATGATGACTCTAATGGGAACCAATCAACTGTGACCGATTCAACACAGAACAGCTCAAATGATAGAAATCTTTGGGGAAAACCAAATGAGCAACCAAAATAATGTAGACAAAGCAGGGATGTGCAATGAAGCAAGTAAGAAAACGACTTGGCGATTTATTAATCGAAGAAGGGTTAATTACTGCTGAGCTGCTGTATACCACATTAAAGGAAAAAAGTACAAATCAAAAGCTTGGTGAGGCATTAGTTCAAAGAGGTTATATTACGGAACAACAATTAATTGAGGTATTGGAATATCAGCTGGGAGTACCACACATCAGCCTTTTTCAATATCCGTTTGACACCAATATTTTTTCACTTGTATCAAAAGAGACAGCACGACGTAATTTAATAATTCCAATTAAAAAAGATGGAAATAAGCTTTATATCGCGATGGCGGATCCAATGGATTTCATCATTATGGATGATTTACGCCTTTCTACAGGCTTTCAAATTGAGCCTGCAATTGCGACGAAGGATGATATTTTAAAGGCAATTAATAAATACTATGATGTTGATGACGGTTTTAATGAGCTCCTTGATGAACTGCCACAAAATGAAAAAAGGCGAAATGATGATGTAACAGATCTGAATTCTCCCATAGTTAAGCTGGTGAATCAGATTCTTACCAATGCTGTGATTCAAAAAGCTAGTGACATCCACATTGACCCACAGGAAACCAAAATAACAGTTCGATATCGAATTGACGGAGTGTTACGAACGGATCGTGTATTACCACGACATATGCAAAGTGTATTAACAGCAAGGATTAAAATTATGTCAAATCTTGATATTACTGAACATCGAATTCCACAAGATGGAAGGATTAAATTGAACCTCGATGTTCACCCAATTGACCTCCGTGTCTCAACTCTTCCCACGGTTTATGGTGAGAAAATTGTTATGCGGCTGCTTGATATGAGTTCTGCGTTAAATGATATTAACAAACTGGGTTTTAACGCTCTGAACTTGAAAAGGTTTGGTGAATTAATTGAAAATCCAACTGGTATCGTCCTAATCACCGGACCAACTGGTTCAGGGAAATCATCTACTTTGTATGCCGCACTCAATAAAATGAACAATGAAGAAGTCAATATCATTACAATTGAGGACCCTGTTGAATACCAACTTGAGGGAATAAATCAAATCCAAGTAAACCAGAATGTTGGAATGACATTTGCTGCAGGATTACGTTCTATCCTTCGACAAGATCCAAATATTATTATGGTAGGGGAAATACGTGATAAGGAAACTGCTGAAGTGGCCATTAGGGCATCTTTGACAGGACACTTAGTCTTAAGTACCCTTCATACGAATGATTCAATTGGTACAGTTACTAGATTGATAGACATGGGTGTTGAACCATTTTTGTTAGCATCTTCATTATCAGGTGTCGTAGCCCAACGTCTTGTGCGAAAGGTTTGTCGGGATTGCATGGAGGTTCAGGAACCATCTAGGCGTGAAATTGAGATTTTTGCCAAACGTGGAATAAAGATTGAAAAAATTCATCGTGGTAAAGGCTGTTCTTTCTGTAATATGACAGGTTATAAGGGAAGAATTGCCCTTCATGAAGTACTAGTCATTAATGATGAGATGCAACGGAGTATTATGAATGGTGAATCTTTTCAAAGGTTAAAAGAATTAGCAAAAAAAAGCAAAACGATCTTTCTAATTGACGATGGCTTATTAAAGGTCAAGCAAGGGCTAACAACGACTGAAGAAGTATTACGAGTAGCAACTCTGGAATAGGGGAAAGAAAAAATGAAAGAAAAAATTGACCAAATACTAAGAGCTGCAATTGATTATAAGGCATCCGATGTTCATTTAACTGTAGGAGTTCCACCGGTTTTTCGAATCCACGGGGACCTAAAAAGGTTTGGTCCTGATAAACTGCTTCCTGATGAAACAGAAGGAATGGCAAAAGAAATTATTCCGGAACATTTATGGAATGTATTTAAAGAAAAAGGGGAATTGGATTTTTCTTATGGCGTACCAAGGACCTCCCGATTCCGTGTTAACGCCTTTCATCAGCGTAAAAGCGTTTCGCTTGCCCTAAGGACCGTCGCTTCCAAAACCCCGACCATTGAGGAACTAGACTTACCAGAAGTAATAGCAAAATTAGTCGAAAAACCACAAGGGCTAATTCTTGTAACAGGTCCTACTGGCAGCGGTAAATCTACAACACTTGCATCGATGATCGATTATATGAACCGCACAATGCGAAAGCATATTATTACGCTTGAAGATCCAATCGAGTATCTTCATAAACATGGAAATTCAATTATTGACCAGCGGGAAGTCGGGTTTGATACACAAACCTTTGCAAGCGGGTTAAAGGGTGCTCTTCGTCAAGACCCGGATGTCATTCTTGTTGGTGAGATGCGTGATTTAGAAACCATTGGTATCGCAATTACAGCAGCTGAAACAGGTCATTTGGTACTTGGCACACTCCACACATCGAGTGCTCCAACTACTATCAACAGGATTATTGACGTTTTTCCGCCTGCGCAACAGCCTCAAATTCGGATACAGCTAGCATCTGTTTTGGTAGGAGTCATCTCCCAGCGGCTTTTCCCAACGCCAGATAAAAAGGGCAGGAGAGCAGCTACGGAAATAATGGTAAATAACCCAGCGATCGCTAACTTAATCAGAAGTGAAAAAATTCACCAAATTCAAAGTACAATGCAAACCTCCCGTGCCCAGGGAATGCATACGCTTGAAATGAGTATCAAAGAATTACTTGACCGCAACCTTATCCAAAAGGAAGCGGTAACCCAATATTTACATGAGAAGATGTTAAATGGCTAGATTTAAATATTCAGGTCGTGACCGAAAAGGGAAACGGCAGGGCACAGTGCATGCAGCTTCTAGAAGGGAAGCGATGGTAAAGCTTAAAGAAGAGGGGATACGTGTAATTGAAATCAATGAAGTCCCAGAAACTCTTTTGACAAAGGATCTTACTTTTGGCAACCCAGTAAAGTTACAACATTTTGTTATCTATTTAAGGCAGTTCTCAACCTTACTAAAGGCTGGGGTGACAGTTGTCGATGCAACAGCTATTCTAGCTCAACAAACAGAAAGTAAAGGATTAAAAAAAGCATTACTTGATGTTGAACAGGAATTAAGGGAAGGTAATCCCCTTTCAGAAGCGGTTTCAAAACATAAGAAAATTTTCACACCAATGTTTATTAATATGGTAATTGCCGGGGAAGTCAGTGGTAATTTAGACGAAACACTTGACCGATTAGCGGAGCATTTCGAGAAGCAACATTATACACGGCAAAAAATAAAGTCAGCACTATCCTATCCAATGGTTGTAGGAATAGTTGCTCTAGCTGTTGTGATTTTTTTACTAGTATCTGTTGTCCCAACTTTTGTGACTATGTTCAATCAAATGGGTGGAAAACTTCCTGCGATTACTTTATTTGTTGTTGGAGCAAGTAATTTTGTGGAAAAAAGTTGGTGGATATTAGCCATATTAATCTTTTTTATCGCTTTCCTAGTATTCTTCTTGAAGAAAAATAGTAAATCAAAATATTACTTAGATGTGATAATGTTAAGAATGCCGATATTCGGAAAACTGGTTCAGAAAGCTGCACTTGCTAGAATGATGAGAACACTGAGTTCATTATTTTCTAGTTCTGTTCCGATTCTTCAAGCAATGTCCATCGTTGAAAAAGTAGTTGAAAATGAAGTTCTTGCAAAGGTTATTCGCGAGTCGCGAAATACTCTTGAAAAAGGTCGATCAATGACAGAACCAATGGAGAAACATTGGGCTTTTCCGCCGCTGGTTACCCAGATGATTGCAATTGGGGAGGAAACTGGGGCTTTGGACGCAATGCTGTCAAAAATCGCAGACTTTTACGAAAAAGAAGTTGAAACAGGAACAGATCAATTAAAATCTTTAATTGAGCCGTTAATGATAGTATTTTTAGCAGGGGTAGTTGGGACGATAGTTACTGCTATTATGATGCCTCAATTTGCCATGTTCGACCAATTCCAACAGATGAATCAGTAACTGACAATTTAGTCACAAATAGGACAAAATACTGCAAAAAGCACAATTTTCTTCTTTTCTTCAACAGTCAATTAAATTATAATAAAAACGACTAAATTACTAGGTTCATAGAACTAAAAGGGAGAAGAAATTATGATTCAAAAATTAAAGAAAAAGCTTAAAGAACAACAAGGTATGACATTAGTTGAATTGCTTGCTGTTATTGTTATTTTGGGAATAATTGCAGCGATTGCTATACCAAGTATAGGGAAACTTATTGATAATTCAAAGCTTGATGCTCACGTTGCAAATGCTTCACAAGTAATAAGTTCTACCCAGTTAGCTGTTACAAATGAACCTAAATTACAATTAGGCACAAAATATATTCCACTAGAGTATTTAGAAGCTACAGGTGTTCTTGACAAAGTTAAAGATCCCGATAGTGTGGGTTATTCAAGAGGAAATGTTACTGGTATTGATGCCGTCGTTGCTCTGAATGCAGCACCAGCTACATCATATGTTAAAGTAGTAGATGGAAAAGTTATGGAAATTAGGTTGTTTTCTACAAAAAGAGGAGTACAAGATGATACCGGAAAAGCTATAGGTGTTGATAATATCACTCGCAATGATGTTCATGATACAAAATAAAATCATTATTCTTTTTGTTTCATATCTTTTTATAGTTGGTTTATGTCTTGGTTCATTTTTCAATGTCGTTGGCTTAAGGGTGCCACTAAAAAAATCAATCATTCGTCCACGTTCGGCTTGTTCAACCTGCGGGCATCAATTAAAAGCACACGAACTAATACCAGTACTATCATATTTAATTCAAGGGGGAAAATGCCGCGGCTGTAAGTCGCGGATTTCTCCTATCTATCCTGTTTTCGAACTGCTAACTGGAATCTTATTTGCAGCTGCACCATCTTTAGTAGGATGGTCTTGTGAATTAGTGATTGCCTTAACACTTATCTCACTGTTTATGATAATAATTGTGTCAGATATTCACTATATGATCATCCCTGATAAAATTTTACTTTGGTTTGCAGGGATTTTTTTATTGGAACGAGTCTTTATACCATTAACTCCATGGTGGGACAGCCTTTTAGGCATGGTTACAGGTTTTCTGCTCCTCCTCATCATTGCCCTTGTCAGCAAGGGCGGCATGGGTTTTGGAGATGTGAAACTTTACGCATTACTTGGTTTTGTTTTGGGAATTAAGCTAGTACTTTTATCCTTCTTTTTATCGACATTATACGGTGCAGTTATTGGTGGACTTGCACTAGTATTAAAAATCGTAAAAAGACGTCAGCCGATTCCGTTTGGACCATTTATTGCAGCTGGAACTTTATCTGCTTATTTTTGGGGAACAGACTTAATCAACATGTATTTTCAATTTCTCAATCAAGGATTATAAATAAGGGGTTTTTAAAATGGCTTTTTCCCTTTTTACACCAAAAAATCGAATCATTAATCTGGTATTGAATGACCATTCGGTTCGTCTTGTTGAATTAAAGCAAGCGGATCCGCCGATAGTTCAGAGATGGAACGAACGCTTTCTGCCACCTGGAATCATCAGTGATGGGAAGATTGTTGATCGTGATGCCTTATCTAGCATTCTTGAAGAATGTATAGATGAATGGAAAATTCAGCGCCGCTCCATCCGCTTTATCGTACCAGATCAGCTGGTGATTATCCGGAAGGTCTCGATTCCGGCAGAAATTCAGGATGATGAACTGAAGGGATATCTTTATTTGGAACTTGGTTCAAGTATTCATCTGCCATTTGAAGAACCGATTTTTGACTATTACCTCTTTGAGGGGAATGGGAAGACAAAAGAGTTATTGTTATTTGCAGCACCAGAACAGCATGTTACTGAATATACAGATCTTTTTTCAAAACTTAAGTTAGATCCGATTGCAGCGGATATCTCTCCGCTGGCGTTATACCGTTTATATCATAAGCTTGAAATGAACAAGCCAAATGAAGTCCTTTTTACGATTCAGTTTGATTTAACGAGCGTAAATCTTTGTATTTTTGAAGAATCTGTTCCTCTTGTCATGCGTCAATTTCCTTTACCTTTCAATATGGAGCAATGGGAAATTAAACGTAATATACTAGGTGCAATGGACTATAAATTTATTGGTGAATCAGAAGAACTAACGATTCAAATTGAAGATATTTTTAGAGAAATCAATATGCTCCATGATTTTTACAGATATTCACTAAGAAATGATAAGCAAGAAGTTACCAATTTTTTATTAAATGGTGACCATCCGATGTGGGAAGCAATCTATGATGAACTGCTCGAGAGATTTGATATGCCTATTGACCGAATTTCTTTAGAGAATGATTCTATAGGGAAAACAGAAATTGTACCCGAAAACCTTTTATTGACATTGGGTCTCGCTTTAAAAGAGGTGAAATAATGCTAGTTGAAATTAATCTGCTTCCTCCGAAAGAACCGAAAAAAATCAACATGATTATTGCAGTTGGCAGTGCACTAGCATTATTTTTGCTTATTGGTGGTTTCTATTTTTGGCAAATCAATTCAACAAAAAGCAAAGTTACTGAAGTAGATAGACAAATCTCGATGACGCGGAAAATTGCTGAAAAAGAACAACAGAAAACGGACACAGTTGTGTCATCTAGCTCCGTTAGCCAATTAAAAAGTGCAATAGAATGGGCGAACAGTTACTCAATTCCAACGATTCCTGTCATGAAACATTTGACATCGCTATTACCGGAACGCGGCTTTATTCAATCCTTTGGTTATACAGACGTTGGAACGGTTACGCTCACTGTCCAATTTGACAGTGCCAGAGAAGCTGCCTATTTCTTGGATAGCCTTAATGAATCAAAGTGGATTGAGGAAGCCAGTTTGAATTCATTATCAACTACTGAAACCAATACAGCTAATTCGACGGCTGTTTCAAATAATCAAACAAATACTAATAGTACGGGTTCAAGCACAAATAGTCAGTCTAATGGTTCAAGTACAAGCTCAGGGACAAATACCCAGAGCACAACTAGTACAAACACAAGTACGAACAATTCAACAAGTACTACGGTAAATGATAACAACCAAATTGTTAATTCTTCGAGCACTGGCAGTTCGACTCAAACAACTTCGAATTCTAACATTCAAACAAATCAAAATAGTACTACTTCAAATTCTTCAACTAGTAGTTCAAGTGCTTTAAGTGATAAAAAAGATAATAAGTATTTACCTCGTTATACCGGCCAATTTGAAATCAAATTAAATAAAGACAATATCAAAGAAATTCTTAAGAAGAGCAAAAAGGGTAAGGAAGGAGTGACTGGTTCATGACATTATCATTCCTGAAGAAACGTAAATTTATGGTTCTAATCGGCATACTTTTACTAGTTTTACTTATCGTTTTTGCCCAATTCAATTTATTATCACCATTAAAATCAGACTTAACCATGAACCAGCAGCAATTGCAAAATGAGCAAAAGTTGCTGGAAATCGCTAGTCAAAAGACACAAGAAGCAGCGGCTGGTGTTGCCGAAGATACACGCGAGCTCCAGAAAAAGATTCCTGTTAAGCCGCTCCAAGATCAGTTAATCCTGGACTTAGAAAAAGCAGAAACGATTTCAAATAGTGAAATTAAATCCTATGGTTTTTCAAAGGATGCTGATGTAAGTACAGGAATGGATCAAGCAAATGCAGGAAACGCTAGTACAACTCAAATCACAACACCAAATTCAAACGGTACCAATTCTGCACAAGCCAATCAAGTCACATCAACTAATCAGCAGACGGCTCTTGCAGTACCAAGTGGAATGAAGAAACTAACTGTCTCCTTAAGCGTAGAATCACCTAGCTATAAAGATTTTGAAAAGTTTGTCCAGACATTAGAGTCATTAGAGCGTATCGTTGTGGTTGAAACCATCAATTATTCCGGGGGACAAGAAATTACCTCATTGGATCAAGAAAACCAGCCGTTAACGTTTTCGCTTACTGTTTCAGCCTTCTATATGCCAGGCCTAGCCAACCTTGCATCACAAGTACCAAAAATCGATGCACCGGCACCTGCACATAAAGACAATCCATTAAGCACTTTTGCGGATCCTACCAAAAAGTCTAATTAAAGGTTAAAAAATTTGACGAAAGTCTACGATAACAAGACGACAAAAGTCTTGTTATTTTTTTTTGTCAATATGATAGGATGGAACAAATTAGCAGTTTGGTAGAGGGGGGACGAAGCGTGGACAAGCCCAAAAAAAATAACAGTACGATCACAATAAAATTAAATGGTGAACCACATACGTTTCAAGAAGAAATAAAAGAGAAGGAGAATGAAAGAAACCAATCAAAACCTGACGTAATCGATATGGTACCGAATAAGGAAGAACCCGATGTCTTTTTAGAAACCGCAGCTGCCCAAGAATCAATGGATGAAAGTTTTGATTGGATTATTCCGGAATCATCGGATCATGAAATCGAAGAGTATAAAATTATCAACCATCAAACAAAAAAGAAATCCACATTTCCTAAAATCACTTCCTTTAACACGAACACAAAAAAGATAGATGGAAAAGGCCTTAAATCCATTTTTATTTCGGCTGTCTTTGCTATTGTCCTAGGAACTGGATTTGGCTTCCTAATGCTTAAGCTCGTAAACGACCAACATAGCAACAAACCAACAACAGGGCAGATTTTAACCGAAGGGGAAGGAACAGGGAAGGCAGCAATACCAGCAGCATCAGGTGCAACGGCTGTCGTGAAACCACTGACGACATTTGTCATTCAAGGCGGTGTTTTTTCTTCAAAAGATGGGACACAAGCAACATCAAATCAACTTGCTGAAAAAGGAGCACCTTCACAGTCGATAAATATCGATGGCAAAGAGTATTTATTTTTAGGAGTAGCAAGCACGATTGATGATGCAAAAAAGCTTGGGAGTAATTATAAAGACGCTGGAATCGCCGATGTCTGGGCAAAGTCGCTTTCCGTCGATCAGAAAGAAATCACTGGGGTAAATGCCGCTGATAAAACATTCCTCGAAACGGCAGGGGCCATCTACCAGGACCTTTCCGAAATAACAGCTGCCGCTATGCTGACTGAAAGTATCCCGGAGGAATCGTTTAAATCCATTTCCGCTTTAATCGGAAAAATAGATACTAAGGAATTGAAAAATAACAAGGTAAAAAGTCTGCAAACCTTACTTGCAGCAGCAGTTGGAA
This sequence comes from Bacillus sp. MUM 116, assembly GCF_001866655.1. GTDB lineage: Bacteria > Bacillota > Bacilli > Bacillales > Cytobacillaceae > Neobacillus. Next base: position 47,260 of record NZ_MLYR01000005.1, read on the forward strand.
AGGTAGAAGCCTATCAGTCATCGAAGGATCAGAAAAATTTAGTAGATGCTCAGCAAACCCTTTTAAATTTTCTATCCTTATACTACTCTATGTAATCGATATTTCGACATAGTAAACAAAAATCGCTATTTTCCGGGAAATAAAAACATATGCTAAAGCCTGTTCAATTATTGGACAGGCTATTTATCCCGCATTAACGGGCAGTAAGACCCCCACTTCAGGGCTTAGCGTAAACAGGAAGAGTAAGTGGGGGATCAACTGCCCGTAAAAGCCCGATTGGTTCAACTAACAATCAGTGGGGGATGAAAAACCCCCCACTGATTGAAGTTTCACTTTATCATGAAGAACATTTTAATAGTATAATTTTACAATATTCTTCAAAATTTAATGATATATAAATTGTTTGCACAGGTATAATTTGATACGATTGATTTGTATCTCCCTATACGAAAAAGCAAAAAGGTAAGGTGATGAAATGCAAAACCTCATTTTAGCCTCTTCTTCTCCACGGCGAAAAGAACTTCTAGAAAACCTCCGCCTATCTTTCGCAATTTCAAGCAGTGATGTTGATGAAAGCTTTGATCCAAAACTTTCTCCAGAAGAAGTTGTGATGGAGCTTGCCATCCGGAAAGCTAAGGTTGTTTTTCAAGAAAATCCAGAAGCTTTTGTGATTGGTGCCGATACCATTGTGGTTGCGAATGGCCAAATCTTAGGAAAGCCAGCGAATGAAGCAGAAGCTAGAAGTATGTTGAGAAAACTTTCAGGAACACAGCATGAAGTATACACAGGAGTTGCCATTATTTCTTCAAAAAGCACGACCCAATTTTATGAAAAAACTGAAGTTTGGTTTTGGGAGTTAACGGATGAGGAAATTAACTTGTATGTGCAAAGTGGGGAACCGCTTGATAAAGCAGGGGCATATGGCATCCAAGGATTAGGGAGCATGCTTGTCAAAAAAATCAATGGGGACTATTTTGCGGTTGTCGGCCTGCCGGTTGCTAGGACGGTTCGGGAATTAAAACGGTTAGGCTACCCATTGCCGTATTAAGTGTTCATTAACTCCCAATCAAAAGGGAGGAAAAATAATGTCCACAAATTCATTAATGATTCGGGATTTCCCACAAGATGAACGTCCAAGGGAACGGTTTATTCAACATGGTCCACAGAGCTTGTCCAATCATGAGCTAATCGCTATTTTATTAAGAACCGGTACAAAGGATGAATCCGTCCTTCAATTATCCAATCGTCTCTTAACTCATTTTGAAGGATTGCGCTTGTTAAAGTCGGCCACACTAGAAGAAATTACCGAAATTAAGGGGATCGGCTCAGCAAAGGCGATTCAAATTCTTGCTGCTGTTGAAATCGGCAGAAGGATTGCCAATTTAAACTATAATGATCGTTATGTGATTCGGTCACCAGAGGATGGGGCCAATTTTGTCATGTTTGATATGCGCTTTTTGTCACAGGAGCACTTTGTCTGTTTGTATTTAAATACGAAAAATCAGGTGCTGCATAAACAAACGATTTTTATCGGCAGCTTAAATGCTTCGATTGTACATCCCCGGGAAGTCTTCCGCGAAGCCTTAAAACGCTCGGCGGCTTCTATCATTGCCCTCCATAATCACCCCTCGGGAGATCCCACTCCGAGCCGAGAGGACATTGAGGTCACAAAGCGTTTGGTGGAGTGCGGAAAAATGATTGGGATTGAAGTCCTGGACCATTTGATCATCGGCGAAAACAAATTTGTTTCACTTAAAGAAAAAGGTTATATATAACAATAGGTTTTTATTTGACTGTAGCATATAATATTAGTTATGATTTTTTAGGACTGTTTTGGAATTTAACGGTTAATAAGAAACAAAAAAGTTCAATTAAATGGTAATCACTTTACCTTTAAGAATAATTGCATTTTCGTATCAGAAAGGGAGATACAACGTATGTTTGGAATTGGTTCAAGAGACCTAGGGATTGATTTAGGTACAGCAAATACACTTGTATTTGTAAAAGGAAAAGGAATTGTTTTACGCGAGCCATCCGTAGTGGCTATGCAAACCGATACAAAATCGATTATCGCTGTCGGAAATGATGCAAAGAATATGATTGGCCGTACACCGGGGAATGTTGTGGCCCTAAGGCCGATGAAGGACGGCGTCATCGCCGATTTTGAAACGACGGCCAAAATGATGAAGCATTATATTAATCAAGCACAAAAGAACAAGGGTGTCTTCGTAGGTAAGCCATATGTCATGGTTTGTGTACCATCTGGAATCACTGCAGTTGAAGAAAGAGCAGTAATTGATGCAACACGTCAAGCTGGTGCAAAAGATGCCTATACAATTGAAGAACCGTTTGCAGCTGCGATTGGTGCAAATCTCCCGGTTTGGGAACCAACCGGAAGTATGGTAGTAGATATCGGGGGCGGAACTACTGAGGTCGCAATTATTTCCCTTGGTGGTATTGTTACCAGCCAGTCCATCCGCATTGCCGGCAATGATATGGATGACTCAATTATTTCCTTTATTCGCAAGAATTACAATCTAATGATTGGGGATCGTACTGCTGAGACAATTAAGATGGAAATTGGTTCAGCCGGTGATCCGGATGGAATTGAAAACATGGAAATCCGCGGCCGTGATTTATTAACCGGACTTCCAAAAACGATTGAAATTACCGCAAAAGAAATTGCGGCTGCCTTAAAAGACACTGTATTTGCAATTGTTGATGCAGTAAAAAATACATTAGAAAAAACTCCGCCAGAACTTGCAGCAGATATTATGGACCGCGGGATTGTATTAACAGGCGGAGGTGCGCTGCTCAGAAATTTGGACAAGGTCATCAGTGAAGAAACAAAAATGCCCGTCCTTATTGCTGAAAATCCGCTTGACTGTGTTGCAATTGGAACCGGTAAAGCATTAGAGCAAATTCAGATATTTAAAAATAAAGCAAAAGACTCACGATAAAAAAATAGAGGTGTATTAATCATGCCACAGTTCTTTTTGAATAAACGACTGATTGTTTTGCTTCTCAGCATAATTATTCTCGTGGCATTGATTGGGTTTTCTTTAAGGGAGAGGAGTAAACTGACCTGGCCGGAACAGTTTGTCAAAGACTCGGTCGGCTGGGTTCAATCCCTGGTTTCAAAGCCTGCGTATGGTGTTGCAGGCTTTTTTGAAAATCTCAAGGATTTGGAAAATACATATCAAGAAAATAAAGAATTAAAATCACGTGTCGAAGAGATTGTCAGTCTTGAAGCGCAAGTTCAAGACTTGAAAAAAGACAACGCAGATTTACGTAGTATTCTTGGTGAGACTAAGACCCTGAGAGATTTTAAACCGCTGCCAGCTACCGTTATTGGCAGAAATCCTGATCGCTGGCACGAAATGATTATAATCGACAAAGGTAAAATTAATGGAATAAAGCAAAATATGGCCGTTGTGACGGCAAATGGCCTGATTGGAAAAGTAAAGAACGTAAATCAATTTAGTTCCACTATACAATTATTAAGTGCAGCGGATCCGAAGAATCGAATATCAGCTGTCGTCCAAGGGAATAAAAACTCTTATGGATTCGTTGAAGGCTTTGACAGTGAGAAGAAATTACTTCAAATAAAAACCATCCCTTCAGGGGCAAAAATAGAGAAAGGACAAACCGTTGTGACCTCCGGACTCGGCGGTGTGTTCCCAAAAGATTTGCCGATTGGGAAAGTGGTTGATGTGAAACCAGACCAATATGGTCTGAATCAAACAGCATTAGTGAAGCCTGGCGCGGATTTTTATGATATTCAAAATGTTATCGTCATCACTAGGACGATGACGCAGCCGGATGTAGGCTTGGTTGATAGTAAGGGGTTGGGATTGTGAAAAAATTCCTTCTCCCTCTTTTATTTTTGTTTTTATTTATATTAGAAAGCTTATTTGTGCAACTAATCCCTGAAAATCTTTTTGGATCTCATAAAATATGGGTTCCGCATCTTTTATTTTCTGCCGTCCTGTTTTTGACCATTTATGGTGGCAGAAAATATGGGATTATTTACGGTGCTGTTTACGGTCTGTTATTTGATATTGTTTATACAGAAATCCTTGGAATTAATCTCTTTCTATATGCGTTTGTAGCTTATATCGTCTCAAAAATTATGCATGTATTGCAAAACAATATCATTGTTTCTTATATCGTTTCATTATTCGGTATAGCCCTATTAGAGATTGGTGTTTACGAAATGGATACATTAATCGGTGTGACACAGCTTAGTTTTATGAGTTTTGTCGAAATGCGTCTTTACCCGACTTTAATCTTTAATGCAATCTTTTTACTTATAGCCGCCTATCCCTTCAAAAAGTATTTTGAAAAATATTTTCATGTATTACGGGATGAATAATGAATTAAAAAAGAGGAGAATAGACAGGGCGTGTCGAATTTATATAATGCGTGTACTCTGATTTGATTGAATGCATGATTTTCATGCATTTTTTGAATCCTTCAGGGTTTGTTTAAATCGGGCGCAGCCCTTTTCTTTAAACTTGAGGTGAAAATTCTCCATGAAAAAACGACAAAATGTAACTATAAAGGGAACAAAGGAAGGATTGGTCCTTCAACTGGATGACCGCTGTTCCTACGAAGAATTGAAAAAAGAACTGGATGAAAAACTTTCCACGAACCTTAGAACGCAGGAAGAAAGCCAATTGCTTGCGGTGAAAGTAAATGTAGGGAACCGATTTTTAAGTGATGACCAAAGAGAAGACTTAGAAAACCTTATTCGGCAAAAAAAGAATTTGGTTGTTGACGATATTGAATCAAATGTAATTACAAAAGAGGAAGCAAAACGGTTAAAAGCTGAAGATGAAGTGGTAACCGTTTCAAGAATTATTCGATCAGGCCAAGTCTTAGAGGTTCCCGGGGATTTACTGTTAATCGGTGATGTAAACCCTGGAGGAACAGTTATTGCTGGGGGCAATATTTTTATCATGGGAGCTTTAAAAGGAATTGCCCATGCAGGCTGCTCAGGAAATGATGAGGCGATTATTGCCGCATCCAGTATGAAACCAACACAGTTAAGGATTAGTGAATGCTTAAATCGAGCACCCGACATCGTTCAAGAAAAAGAAAAACATGAAATGGAATGTGCCTACATAGATGAGGACCGAAAAATCAGCGTAGATAGATTACAAGCTTTAATACATTTAAGACCTAATTTAACTAGATTAGAAGGGGGACAATAAAGTGGGAGAAGCGATAGTAATTACATCTGGTAAGGGTGGCGTCGGCAAAACAACGACTTCTGCTAACATTGGTACAGCATTGGCCCTTCAAGGAAAAAAGGTTTGCTTGGTAGATACAGATATTGGTCTTCGTAACTTGGATGTTGTGATGGGACTTGAAAATCGCATTATCTATGATCTTGTCGATGTCATCGAAAAAAGATGTAAAATCCATCAAGCACTGGTGAAGGATAAACGATTTGATGGTTTATTGTATTTGCTGCCTGCCGCGCAGACGGTTGATAAGTCTGCGGTAAAACCGGAGCAAATGAAGGAACTGATTACCGAATTAAAACAAGACTATGATTATATTATTATTGATTGCCCTGCCGGAATTGAGGTAGGATTTCAGAATGCCGTAGCAGGGGCTGATGCAGCGATTGTCATCACAACACCTGAGGTTTCCGCTGTTCGGGATGCGGACCGTATCATCGGTCTTATTGAAAAAGAAAGTCATATGGTGCCGCCAAAACTCGTGATTAACCGGATTCGAAATCATATGATGAAAAACGGTGATATGCTCGATGTTGATGAAGTCACTCAGCATTTGTCGATTGAGCTTTTTGGCATTGTGGCGGATGATGATGAAGTCATCAAAGCGAGCAACCATGGTGAACCGATTGCGCTGAATCCAAACAGCAAGGCAGCGCTTGCTTACCGGAATATTGCAAGAAGAATCCTTGGCGAATCGATTCCGCTTCAGTCTTTGGAAGAACCAAATAAAGGTATGTTTTCAAAGCTTAAAAAGTTTTTCGGGGTAAAATAAGTTATAATGATGTAGTCTGTTCACGTGTTGTGGACAGACTTTTTTGTTGGTTGAATATTTTTCTCTTTCGCCATTTTTTTTGAAGAGTCATACTCCATAAATTTTTTTCATAAACTTGTACAAAAAAGTGGGAAAAGGGTTGATGGATATGGCGCGGTCGACACCGGATGAAATACGGAAAAGAATCAATAAACGGAAGAAAGAGCTTGGAAGTCAAGGGGGAAATCCAGACCGCCAGCTGGCTTGGCCTGGGGACGAGGAAAAGTATGGATTCAATAGCATAACCTCCAATGGAAGCGGGCCGGATGACGGAGGACACCCGCTGTTTAGGATGGAAGTATTTATTTTTAAAATCCTCGCTTCGGCATGCCTTTTTTTAGTGGTTGCGATTTTGTTTCGAAATCAAACCGCAACCTTTGATCAAGCGAGGAATTTAGTCCGGACATCAATGGACAAGGACTTCAAATTCGCTTTTGTATCCCAGTGGTATGAAGAAAAGTTTGGAAAACCGCTTGCCTTGCTGCCGTTTAATGAGCCGAAAAAAGAAAAGCAATCCAAGACGGCAAGCGCAGAAAAACCATTTGATATTCCGGCAACAGGAAAGGTTCTTGAAAACTTTCAGAAAAATGGACAAGGAATCATGATTGAAACAGCAAATGGTGCGTCGGTCGAAGCGATAAATGGAGGAAATGTCAGTTTCGCAGGTGTAAAGGCCGGCTTAGGAAAAACGGTCATCATCCAACACGCAGATGGTACGGAAACCTGGTATGGAAATCTAGCGGATATTAAGGTCAAACTATGGGATTATGTGGAAAAAAGAAAAGTGGTTGGAAATGTTTCATCGAGTGAAGAGAAATCAAAGGGTAAGTACTATTTTGCCATTAAAAAAGGGGATGAGTTTATCGACCCGGTACAGGTGATCCGCTTTGAGTAAAGTGAAAGATTTACTTCAACATGTTTATATTCACCCGCTGTTATGGATCGTCATCGCACTTTCGATTGCAACAGCACATTTTCAAGAGGTTTGTCTCTTGTTAGCGATTATTTTTATACATGAAATGGGGCATGCAGCAGCAGCTTCATTTTTTTCATGGAGAATAAAAAAAATCACCCTCTTGCCGTTTGGCGGTGTCGCAGAAATGGATGAGCACGGCAACCGGCCGTTAAAGGAAGAGGCCATTGTCGTCCTCGCCGGCCCGATCCAGCATGTTTGGATGGTCGGTCTCGGCTTCTTGTTATACTCCTTTTCATTGGTCCCTGCGGACTTATTCTATTTATTTTTTCAATACAATTTGATGATATTTATTTTTAACCTATTTCCGGTATGGCCGCTTGATGGGGGAAAGTTTGTTTTTTTGTTGATGTCACTCAAAAATTCATTTCCTTCCGCTCACCGGGTCACAATCCAGATTTCGTGTATCAGTCTCACCATCTTTTCGCTTCTGATTTTTTTTACGGCACCCTACCATCTAAATGTCTGGGTGGTCATCGCCTTTCTTTATTTCTCGCTTTATCATGAATGGAAGCAGCGTCGCTTTATTTTCATGCGCTTTCTGCTTGAACGTTATTACGGCAAGAAAAGTGATTTGCAGGCATTAAAACCGATTCAAGCGAATGAACATGACTTGTTAATTCATGTGCTTGAAAAATTCCAGCGCGGCTGTAAGCATCCAATTATTGTTGAGGGTAATGGCAAGGAAAAAGGGATGTTAGATGAAAATGAGCTGCTGCACGCCTATTTCACCGAAAAACGCTTAACCGACAAAGTCAGCGATTTGCTGTTTTTGTTTTGAGACTCGGACAAAGGGTCGTTCCGCTAGTTAGAGCCTGTTTTCCGCCAATGATAGTCGGTTTAGCGCTAGTTGGGGAAGGTTTGTCGCTGGTGAAGGTTAGTTAAACGCTAGTTGGAGCCAGTATTAAGAGCAATTCCACCCCTCAGTTGGCCCTCGCCCTCCAAAAAGAGTATAATAAATGCATCATAAATAAAGTGGGGCCGCTCGATTGGATCAATTAATCATCAACTATCAATCAAGAGAAAAAAGATTTGCTTACATCCGGAACCATCGGGTTGAAAAAATGGTATTTGACCGGCCAGAGCAGCGTTCTTTGGTCGGTAATATTTATTATGGGACCGTTTCAAAAGTACTGCCTGGAATGAATGCCGTATTTATTGATATCGGCGGAGAAAAAAATGCTTATTTGCATCGGGATCTATTGCCTTCCTATGTGTTATCACAGGACAAAAACAAGGAAAAAAGGACGGTGTCCTCCTTTGTACATCAAGGCGAAAAATTCCTTGTTCAGGTCAACAAAGATGCTACCGGTACAAAAGGACCAAGGGTGACAGGCATTATTGAAATCCAAGGGAATCACCTCATCTTCATTCCGCAAGGGCGCTATGTAGCGGTATCGAAAAAAATTGCCGATGAAAATGAGAAATCCAGACTCCGTCGTATTGGCCAACACCTTAAGACAGAGGAAGAAGGAATCATTTTTCGAACCTCAAGCTTATATGTGACCGAAGCAGAAATTCATCAAGAACTTGAAAAGCTACGACTTCAAAATATTGAATTAGTAAAGCAGGCAGAAGCGTTAAAAAAGCCCGGACTGATTTTTCAAAAAGATTCCTTTGTTGAAATGCTATTCGATATGATGGTCAAAATGAAGGACGGCGAAGTCATCACGGACGATCTTTTATTGAAAAAGAAATTAGATGAACACAATCACAAAGAAAACGTTACGATAAGCTATTATGGCGGGAAAGAAAATATTTTCTCGGTAAACAGGGTCGAGCGTGAAATCGAGAAAGCACTCAAGAGGGTCGTATGGCTCGAAAATGGGGCATACCTTATTTTTGATGAAACTGAAGCATTAACGATTATTGATGTGAATACCGGCAAGTTTTCCGGTAAAAGCGACTATCAGGAAACAGTGTTAAAAACAAACCAGCTGGCAGCACAGGAAATATGCCGGCAGCTCCGACTTCGCGATATAGGAGGCATTGTCCTAATTGATTTTATTGATATGCATCGGGAGTGGGAGAAGCAATCGATACTGGATGTTTTTGAAAAAAATAAAGACGAAAACCGCATTAAATTGATCGGCTATACTCCGCTTGGTATTTTACAGCTGACACGGAAAAAAACAAAGGTTTCCTTATCAGAAGCATTAACAGTAAAATGTCCGGTTTGTGAGGGGACTGGGCAGATTTTAAGTCCGGAAACAGTAGCATTCCGACTGGAGCGGGAATTATTCGAACACCGCCTTGGGGATTTTGAGGCAGTCCTAGTAGAAACAACAAAAAGGGTAAAAGAAGCATTAGAAGATCATCTTGAATTTTTAATGGAATCGTTACATTTTAAAGTTTACTTTTCTATCCAGCCAAAACAAAGCCATTATTATTTGTTAAAACAATTTGGAGATGAAAGTGAAATTGCCCAAAAAGCTGGCGATTTATATTGACACTTTTGTTTCGAATATGTTAATATTTTAATGTTATGTTTGTAGCACCCGTGCTACAACCGCACAGAGCAGGTAGTAAGTTTTATGCTTTAGCATAAGCGCCTGTGTATGGCGAGTCTGAGTTTATAAGGAGGTGCAGTTCATGTACGCAATTATCGAAACTGGCGGTAAGCAATTGAAAGTTGAAGAAGGCCAAGCAATCTACATTGAAAAATTAAATGCAGAAGCTGGCGAAACGGTTACTTTTGACAAGGTTCTTTTCGTTGGCGGTGAAAATGTAAAAGTAGGAAGCCCTGTTGTTGCAGGCGCTACTGTTACAGCTAAAGTTGAAAAACAAGGCCGTGCGAAGAAAATCATTGTTTTCAAGTACAAAGCAAAGAAAAACAACCGTAAGAAACAAGGTCATCGTCAACCTTACACTAAAGTAGTCATCGAAAAAATCAACGCGTAAGGTGTTGAGCTATAGATGATTGGAATTACGATTGATCGTAATTATTCCGGTGAAATTCAATCATTCGAAATAAGCGGACATGCTTTTTTTGCTGACCGCGGCAAGGATATCGTCTGTGCAGGCGTATCTGCTGTATCTGTTGGGGCAATCAATGCGGTTCATGCTTTAACGGGCGTGACACCGGTGATTGAACAAGGAGATGGTTTTCTCCGCTGTGTCATTCCTGATCATTTATCAGCTGACATTCATGAGAAAATCCAAATTCTTCTCGAAGGTATGGTCGTTTCATTACGAACGATTGAAGAAGAGTACGGAACGCACATAAAAATTACCTTCAAAAAGCAGGAGGTGGAATAAATGTTATTAAAATTAGATCTTCAGTTGTTTGCATCTAAAAAGGGAGTAGGTTCTACAAAGAACGGACGTGACTCTATCGCAAAGCGCCTTGGTGCTAAGCGTGCTGATGGCCAATTCGTAACTGGTGGTTCAATCCTTTACCGTCAACGCGGTACAAAGATTTATCCAGGTGAAAACGTAGGCCGTGGCGGAGATGACACTCTTTTTGCAAAAGTTGACGGCGTTGTTAAATTCGAACGTTTAGGTCGCGACCGCAAAAAAGTGAGCGTTTATCCAGTAGCTCAAGAAGCTTAAGCCTTTAATAAAACTCTAACCGGATTGGTTAGAGTTTTATTTTTGCAGATGTCAGAAAAAATTACCAATTGGTCATTTACCGTTATCGATGTGAAATGCATCCGAACTCCTTGAGTACTTCTTCAAAAAGGCCGCTTTTTTTCCTCATATGGACATAATTCGCAAAAATAGCTTACTCATGCTTACTTTTTTGATATACTATCAGAAAACGGATATCGGACAATTTATGTGGGAGTGCAGGGAATGAAGGATTTAGATATTGTTGAAGTGCTTCGGCATACGCGGCACGATTGGTTAAACCGGCTGCAATTGATAAAAGGAAATTTAGATTTAAATAAAATTGATCGGGTTAAAGAAATCATCAATGAAATCGTAATTGAGTCTCAGCAAGAATCAAAGCTCTCCAATTTAAAGATGCCGATGTTTGCATCGCTGCTTTTAAAATCCAATTGGGATAACCACAATTTTCAGTTAGAATTTGAGGTTCTTTCCGATACGGATTCTAAAAAAATTAATGACGACTTGCTTACAAATTGGACAAAGTCATTGTTTTTGAGTTTAAATAAAGCGATTGAAGTATTTGCTGAAAACCATTTATCGATTACCATCGATCCGCAAATCAATGAGACTCGTTTCTTTTTCGATTTTAGCGGGATAATAATAAAAAGAGAACTGATTGAACAATTCCTTGCAGATTCGAAAGGACCTGAATTGGTCCATGAGATAAAGGAATTTACAGATAACGAACTCGCATTAGAAGTTTCCATGCCTTTTTTAAAAAAAGGCTAGAGCTTTGCGATTCTCGTCAGTGTATCAGTTTGTTAAATACAGACGGGAGGTCTACAACAAATGTTTGTCGATCAAGTGAAAGTGTATGTTAAAGGCGGGGATGGCGGTAATGGAATGGTCGCCTTCCGCCGTGAAAAATATGTTCCGAATGGCGGTCCTGCAGGCGGGGACGGTGGAAAGGGTGCGAACGTCGTATTCGTCGTCGAAGAAGGTTTGCGCACATTAATGGATTTCCGCTATCAGCGTCACTTCAAGGCGACGCGCGGGGAGCATGGCATGTCGAAAAGCATGCATGGTAAAAACTCCAAGGATATGGTAGTTAAAGTACCACCGGGAACCGTTGTAACGGATGCAGAAACGAAAGAAGTCATTGCTGACCTTGTTGAGCATGGGCAGCGGGCCATTATTGCGAAAGGCGGCCGCGGCGGCAGGGGGAATATCCGCTTCGCGACACCAGCTAATCCGGCTCCGGAAATTGCCGAGAACGGTGAGCCTGGGCAGGAGCGCGATGTTATTCTTGAATTAAAATTGCTCGCTGATGTCGGGCTTGTTGGGTTTCCAAGTGTTGGGAAATCCACCTTATTATCAGTTGTTTCTGCGGCAAGACCAAAAATTGCCGAGTATCATTTTACGACGATTGTTCCTAACCTTGGCATGGTGGAAACAGAAGATAGCCGCAGCTTCGTAATGGCCGATTTGCCTGGTCTAATCGAAGGTGCCCACCAAGGTGTCGGTCTCGGCCATCAATTTTTACGTCATATTGAACGGACCCGTGTCATTGTTCATGTCATCGATATGGCAGCGATGGAAGGCAGGGACCCGTACGAGGATTATTTGACGATTAATAAAGAATTGCAGGAATATAATTTAAGGCTTACGGAGCGACCGCAAATTATTGTGGCCAATAAGATGGACATGCCAGAAGCCGAAGAAAATCTGCAGAAGTTTAAAGAGTGTTTGAAGGAAGATTATCCAATTTTTCCAATATCAGCTTTAACGAAAAAAGGGCTTCGTGATTTACTATTTGCGATTGCCGATAAAATAGAGGAGACACCGGAATTCCCTCTTGAGCATGAAGAGGAGGATACTGGCGTTCATCGTGTATTATATAAGCATGAGAAGGATCCTGATAACTTTAAAATCACAAGAGAGCCGGATGGTTCATTTGTTGTTACTGGTGAAAAGGTTGAAAAGCTCTTTAAAATGACCGACTTTTCCCGGGATGAATCCGTCCGTCGTTTCGCACGGCAACTTCGCGGTCTTGGGGTGGATGATGCCCTAAGGCAAAGAGGAGCAAAAGATGGGGATATCGTCAAATTGTTGGAGTTTGAATTTGAATTTATAGAGTAGGCTTCCTGGTGGGTGGAGGTATAGAGATGAAGAGGAACAGAGCTGAGAAAAAATTCTATTTGGTTCGTGAGGATGTTCTCCCGGAGGCAATGAAAAAAACGATAGAAGCAAAGGAATTGCTCGAACGCGGTAAGGTGGAATCCGTTCAGGAAGCGGTTCAGCAAACCGATTTAAGCCGCAGCGCGTTTTATAAATACAGGGATACTGTATTTCCTTTTTCCTCAATTAAAAAAGAAAAATTGGTTTCGCTCTTTTTTCATTTGGAAGATCGCTCCGGTACCCTGTCGAATCTGCTAAGTGTTGTTGCTTCGTCAGGTTGTAATATTTTAACGATTCACCAAACTATTCCGTTGCAGGGACGGGCGAATGTGACACTTTCCATGAATACTGGGAATATGACCATGGAAATAGATGAGTTATTAACTGAATTAAAAAAACTCGAATTTGTAGAGAATGTTGAAGTGCTGGGAACAGGTGCATAAGGGGCAGGATTGTTCCTTGTGAAAGCTGCTCTCAGCTTTCTTTTTTTAGAAGATATGACAACAAGGGAGTGGAGAAAAGTGAAGGTAGGTTTCTTAGGACCAAAGGCAACGTTTACCGAGATTGCGGTGATGAGTGTTTTTTCAGGAGATGAACTTGAACCGTTCCGGACAATTCCTGAATGCATGGATGCGGTTGCCGATGGAAGAGTGGAGTTGGCGGTTGTTCCGATTGAAAATGCCCTAGAGGGGTCTGTAAATATTACCCTGGATTATTTAACGAGGGTAGTGGATATCCCGATTGTTGGAGAAATTACGATTCCCATTAAGCAGCATTTGATGGTACATCCTTCAAATCAAAATCATTGGCAGGATGTGAAGCATATTTACAGCCATTCGCATGCCATTGCCCAATGCCATAAGTTTTTACATACGCAGTTTAAAGGCGTACCGTTTGAAAGTGTTAATTCCACCGCTGCAGCGGCGAAAATGGTGATGGACCATCCGGAATGGCAGGCAGCGGCGATTGCCAATGAATTAGCCGCTAAGGAATACGGGCTGGAGATTGTTCAAAAAAATATCCATGATTTTGACTTTAATCAAACCAGCTTTTTTATTCTTTCTAACAAAGAAGTGGATATCCCTTTGATGGAGGCAGTTAATGCTTCGTATAAAACGACCATCATGGTGACTTTACCGGCCGACCATGCCGGAGCGCTTCATCAGGTGTTATCTGCTTTCGCCTGGAGAAAAATTAATCTTTCAAAAATTGAATCAAGACCGATGAAGACAGGTATCGGTAATTACTTTTTCATCATTGATATTGAAATGAAGCTTGATGAGGTATTGATCCCGGGAGCGATCGCTGAGTTAGAGGCGCTTGGATGCGGGGTAACGGTTTTAGGAAGCTATCCTTCGTTGCTTGTGGATTTGGATTAAGTTGGATGTCGCTGCTCTTAAATTTTCAGAGTTTTAAAAAAAGATCCGGGAAATTGATTCCGGATCTTTTTACGATTCCATTAAAAATCCTTCTTTTTTTAAGGCTGCCTTTGCATCGTCGAGTGCTTTTTCCGTTGGAGCGGAAATCGTATGCAGATGGATGCCGTCTGTTAATTCCGATAATAATGCCGCTTTTGTAGATTTCAAGTTTTCCATAAATTGTTTGACTTCTTTCCGGTTTGCCACCATGATGGATGCCGTTAGATCTCCGTATATGGCATGTTCGATTTTAACGTCCTTCACTAAAACCCCATGGTCCACCAGCAGGTTTAGTTCCTTTTCCGTATCTTCCGGTTTATGAAATGAGGCAATTGTTCTTTCAAATGAAGGGGCACCGGCATTTTGATGTAAATAAAGGTAGCCTTGACTTGTGGCGATAATTGGTTCGTTTTTTGCCTTGAGAAGGGTAATATCTCCGACAATGACCTGCCTGCTGACATTTGTCCGGTTTGCCAGGTCACTGCCTGTCAACGGCACTGCACTATCTTTAAGCAGCTGAAGAATCAAGGTTCGCCGTTCCTCTCCCAGAATTTTCTTTTGTTCCATATAATCCTCCTATGGTTTTGGTGTTTCACTCCGTCACTAAATATCTATCGTTTTTATTTTAGCATAACATAATTTTGCGGCATTAAATAACTGATGTGCCTTTATATTCTTTAACAATCCCAACGAGTGCATCCCCAAGCCTTAAAACATCGTTATCCGTCGTGGACCGCCCAAATGATATCCGAATAAATTCCTTTGCCTGCTCATCCTTAACCCCCATTGCCTTCATAATCTTCGAAGGAGTCTGCATCCCAACTTGGCAGGCACTTCCGGTCGATATCGCAAATCCCTTGCGATTGCTTTCCAGCATCATCCACTGCCCCTCAATCCCCGCAACTCGCAGACCAACAATGGATGGAAGCTGAGCATCATTTTCCTTCGCCTCAAAAACCTGAACCGATTGCTCAATCGTTCCAAGAGTTTCTAAAAATGCTTTACGAAGCTTCACATAATGATTAAAATCCCCCGAAACTGAATGAAATATTTTTTGAGCAGCCGCGGTCATTGCAGCAATGCCAGGAACATTAACCGTTCCAGGCCGGAATCCTTTCTCATGCGAACCTCCTGGGAAAAAGGGCCGCCATGAAATGCTTGGATCAAGATAAACACCGCCAACCCCTTTTGGACCATAGATTTTATGGCCCGAAAAAGAAAAGCTGCTGACTAACGGAGCAACCTTGGAAAGATTCATTTTTCCAAAAGACTGAACAAAGTCACTATGAAAATGAATGTTATTTTCCAGGCAAATTTGCGCGATTTTTTCAATTGGCTGGATCGCTCCAATCTCCGAATTAACATGTTGTATTGTGATTAAAATCGTTTCAGGTCTGATAGCCTCCATCAAATCTTCTATATTGATCAACCCAAATGAGTTTAAAGGAAGAAACGTAATTTCATATCCCAAACCTTTGAACCGATTTAAAGCACTATGAATCGACGAATGCTCTGCCATACCTGAAATGATATGATTTCCTTGTTTTTTCGGAGCGGACAATAATGCTTCAATAGCTAAAAAATTGCTCTCAGATCCACCGCTCGTAAAAAATAACCCATTTTTGTTCACATTCGCCAAACCAGCTAACTCTTCACGACAATTTTCCAGCAGTGCTGAAGCACTCCCGCCAATATCGTGGAGACTACTTGAGTTCCCGAAAAACTCTGTGGCTGCCTGTAGGTAAACCTCAGCAGCATCCTTATCTAATGGAGTCGTAGCTGCGAAATCAAAATATATCATTATCACAATCTCCTAAGTTTTTTATTTTAGAATATATCTTCGAATTTTGATTACTGTCTAGCTCCAGCGCCCAGCGACTAGTGTACTTCACTCGCCTCCCTACGATAAGTCAAGCACGAATGCGCTAACGCTCTTCGTGTTTCCTTTATCTCAGTCGCCTCGCTCCAGCCCATACGTCGCTAAACGGGCGCTTCCGCTTTCCTAGTAAAAAATACTTGCTATTAGTGTAATTCTGTGTAAATATATATGTCAAGACACCTGTAAAACCAGGAGGGTCAAAACATGACAAGTACTGATGTGTTAATTATTGGAAGCGGAGTAGCTGCTTTACAGCTGGCTGTCCGATTAAATAAGGAATTAAATGTGAGAATTATCACAAAGTCAAAATTGCGCACTGCAAATTCATACCTGGCTCAAGGGGGGATTGCTGCTGCGCTTGGTGCTCAGGATCATCCCGACAAGCATTTTATAGATACACTCGAGGCGGGGAGATACCACAATCATCCGGAAAATGTTCAGGAAATCATTAATGCGGCACCAAAGCTCATTAAGAATCTCTCAAACCAAAATAATGTTTTTGACAAGGATCAAAATGGTGGGTTACTGCTTGGAATGGAAGGGGCCCATAGTGAAAAAAGAATCGTTCACGGGGGCGGAGATGCAACTGGTAAAAACGTTATGGAATATCTCATTAGCCAGATAGAAGACAACATCCAAATCGAAGAGAACACTTTCGCCTATGAATTAATCATAAAAAATAACCGATGTACAGGTATCAAAGCGAAAAAATTAAATGGGACGATTGAGTATTACTACTCAAACCATGTCATTCTGGCAACGGGAGGCTGCGGTCAACTTTATCAGTATACATCTAACGCTCAAACTGTCAGCGGTGATGGAATTGCAATGGCGTATTTAGCTGGTGCTGAAATAGTTGATATGGAATTTATCCAGTTTCATCCAACACTCTTATATATAAACGGTGAAACAAAAGGATTAATTTCTGAAGCCGTTCGCGGCGAGGGTGCCATCCTGGTGACAGAAAATGGAACCCCTATTATGGAAGGAATCCATCCATTAAAAGACTTGGCTCCACGGCATGTTGTTTCACAAACCATTTATAGCTATTTAAAAAAAGGAATCAAAATTTATTTGGATATAAGTAAAATTAATGATTTTGCAAAAAGATTTCCTACTATTACTGCTAATTGTGAGGGGAATGGAGTCGCGATTTCGGAGGGAAGAATTCCGGTTGCTCCCGGATGTCATTTTTTAATGGGGGGCATCAAAACGGATTTAATTGGGCGTACCTCCATTGACGGACTATATGCCATAGGCGAGTCAGCCTGCACCGGTCTTCATGGAGCGAACCGGTTAGCCAGCAATTCCTTGTTAGAAGGTTTATTTCAAGGTGAAAAACTGTCAGAATGGCTAAATGCGTCGAAGATGGAGCTAAACGAAACAACCATTACGTATTTTTCAACGAATCCAAAGATGTTAAACCTGCCTGACGTCCAGATTTTAAAAGAATTAATGATGGAACGGGTTGGTATTGTTCGCAATGAACTGGATTTGAAAAAACAAAAAGAATGGCTGAATCAATGGGATGCCCTTGAGAGCTTTGACTCATACAGTATTGATGAAATTAACAAAATGTTTATGCTGACAATTGCGAAACTAATCACATACTCAGCCCTAAAAAGAACGGAAAGCCGCGGTGGCCATTATCGAAGTGATTATCCTTTTGAGGATGATAACAATTGGCTAAAAATATCAATCATTCAAAAACGGGAAGTGGAGAAGAAGAATGAACACATTGAAACTGCGCTCGCAACTTGAACAATTTTTTATTGAAGATATCGGAGAACAGGATATCACAACCGATTTAATTTTTTCGGATGATACCAATGGGGAAATAGTCTTCTTGTCTAAAGATAATGGGATTTTTTGCGGAGAAGAAATCATTAGAACAGGTTTTCAGGTCCTAAACCCTGAAATAACGACACAAGTTTTTGTAAAAGACGGCGAGGCGATTGAAAAAGGCCAGCAGCTCGCAACAGCGACCGGAAAAATTGCTGACCTATTAAAAGGAGAGCGGGTCGTTCTAAACCTGGTGCAGCGGATGAGCGGGATCGCAACCTTAACAAACAAGGCGGTAACAACCTTAAATAGCCAACACACAAAAATTTGCGATACAAGAAAAACTACACCGGGACTAAGAATGCTTGAAAAATATGCTGTTCGCTGTGGGGGAGGCTTTAATCACCGTTATGGGTTGTATGATGGAATCATGATTAAAGATAATCATATTTCTTTTGCAGGTTCCATTACAAAGGCAGTTGAAGCCGTAAGGGCGAAAGCAGGGCATATGGTAAAGGCAGAGGTCGAGGTAGAAACGGAAGAACAGGTAATCGAAGCAGTAAACGCGAAAGCGGATGTGATTATGTTTGATAACCGCACACCGGATGAAATTAAGGAAATGATCAAATTAGTACCTGCCGGGATTATTACAGAAGCATCCGGCGGAATTCAATTAAGCAATCTAGCTTCCTATCAGGACACAGGTGTGGATTATATCTCGCTGGGCTTTTTAACCCATTCGTATAAAGCACTTGATATTAGTGTAAAAGTGAAATGGAACTAAGGGGTGAAATATGATGAGCATTCTAGCAACCTTACAAAAAAATCGAATGATACCGGAAATTTATAAACAGATGTCCAGAGAAGTATTGGAAGAACGAGTACGAGAAGTGAAAAATAAACTCGGGTCAAAGTTGTTTATACCGGGACATCATTACCAAAAAGATGAGGTCATTCAGTTTGCTGACGCTACCGGTGATTCCTTAAAGCTGGCACAGCTTTCAGCAGAAAACAAGGAAGCGGAGTTTATTGTTTTCTGTGGTGTTCATTTTATGGCCGAAACTGCTGATATTTTGACAAGTGAGCAGCAAAAAGTTTTTTTACCGGATATGCGGGCGGGCTGCTCAATGGCGGATATGGCCGATATCCAGCAAACGGAACAGGCTTGGGAAAAGCTTCGTGAGATATTTGGAGACACGATTCTCCCATTAACCTATGTGAATTCAACTGCAGCCATTAAATCTTTTGTAGGAGCACATGGCGGTGCAACTGTTACCTCTTCAAATGCCCATACGATGGTAAAATGGGCGTTTACCCAGAAGGAACGGATTCTTTTCCTTCCCGATCAGCATTTAGGGAGAAATACGGCTTTCGATTTAGGGGTAGGTTTGGATGAAATGGCGATTTGGAACCCTATCACAAACACACTAGAGTTTGAAGATGATGTTTCAAAAATTAAGGTCATTCTCTGGAAAGGGCATTGCTCCGTACATGAAAATTTCACAATTCAAAATGTTATTGACGTAAGGGATCAACATCCTAATATGAAGATTATTGTTCATCCGGAATGCCGCCGGGAAGTTGTCGAATTGGCAGATTTGGCCGGATCAACAAGTTATATTATCAATGCAATTGAAAACGCAGAACCTGGATCTGAATGGGCGATTGGAACGGAAATGAACCTTGTTAACCGGATTATTCAAACCCATCCGGATAAAAAGATTATTTCGTTAAATCCACATATGTGTCCATGTCTTACCATGAACCGGATTGATTTACCGCATTTAGTTTGGAGTTTAGACACTTTAGAGGATGCTTCAAATCATAATATTATTAAGGTTGATGCAGAAATTGCCCTAAATGCGAAATTAGCTTTAGATAAAATGCTGGCAAATTCATAAATAAGTATTAAAAAGGGGTGCATTTTTATAGAATGTATCCCTTTTTTTAATACGGAATGTTTTATCCGCAAATTTTTTAAATTTATCCGCGAATTTGCATACTTTATCCGCGAATCAAGGCATTTTATCCGCGAATTGAAAATTCACCGCATCAGCACATATAAAATAATTCATAAATGGTCCAATTCATATTTTCCCCAAAAAAAGCATAAGTTTTTGTGAAGATTGTTCCACTTTGCCCAGTTTCACATAGACTATATGGACTTATGCCATAGGAGGGAAATCAGAGTGAAGATCCATATCGTACAGAAAGGGGATACTCTTTGGAAGATCGCCAAGAAGTACGGCGTGAATTTTGAAGAGCTGAAAAAAATGAATTCCCAGCTCAGCAACCCTGATATGATAATGCCCGGTATGAAAGTAAAAGTCCCGACAACAGGGGGATTGGTAAAGAAAGAAGCACCTGTAGGGAAACCGGAAGCTGCCATCAATTTAGGAGCTAAGAAGGAAATGCCGATTGTCGAGCACCCATTTGCCAAGGAAAAGCCTATTGTAAAAGAAATGCCAATCAAAGAAGCACCGATTAAAGAAATGCCAATCAAAGAAGTGCCAATCAAAGAAGCGCCGATTAAAGAAGTGCCAATCAAAGAACAGCCAATTTTAAAAGAAGCACCCAAAACACCTTATACTCCAAAAATGCCTCTCCCAGTTGTCCCAGAAATCGATATTAATAATTATTATATGTCAAACATGACAAATATGACGGTTAAGCCGGAACTTCCGCCAAAACCGGCAAATATTTTACCAGAAGTGAAAGAAGTTCCGAAAAAAGAAGTACCTATACCACTGCCTCCAGTGGAAGTACCGATCCAACAACCATGTGTTCCGATTACACCGGTAATGCCCGGACCTGGATTCTGCCCGCCATTGGAATTTTACCCGCAGCCATGCATGCCATACGCACAAGGGGGTGGTTATCCTGGAGAAATGGCTGGTTATCCAGGTTATCCGGGAGCAATGCCTGGAGGATATCCAGGAGAAATAGCTGGTTATCCAGGTTATCCGGGAGCAATGCCTGGAGGATATCCGGGAGCAATGCCTGGAGGATATCCGGGAGAAATAGCCGGTTATCCAGGAAATCCAGGAACACCCGTGGGAGGAGCCTATCCTGGAACCTATCCTGTGCATGGTGTTGCACCAACCGTTGCAGGAGCACCGTTTGTACCACATTTTGATGATGAATCATCATCTTTTATGCCGCAAATGCCGGTAATGAATCCGGGATACAATCCCGGTGCTGTAATGGGAGTACAAAATCCTGCGCAATATCCGGCAGGAGGATATCCGCAAATGCTTGCAGGACCGGCAGCACCAACAGGTTACCCTGAGGTCAATCCCGGCGCAGCACCCGGTGGCTATCCAGGGGCAGCACCTGCGGGATATCCGTCAGCACCCGGTGGCTATCCAGGGGCAGCACCTGCGGGATACCCGTCAGCACCTGCTGGCTATCCAGGGGCAGCACCTGCGGGATATCGGTCAGCACCTGCAGGATACCCGTCAGCACCCGTAGGATATCCGGAAAGGTACCCTGAAGGCATGCCGGAGGGATACTCACAAGCGGGATACCCACAAGCAGGATACTCACAAGCGGGATACCCACAAGCAGGATACCCACAAGCGGGATACCCACAAGCAGGATACCCTGTTGGTCAACAGCTGGGGAATCCTGGAGAATATCCGGTAGCACCTGGTGGGGTAAACCCTGCCTCAGGTGGAGTTCCATATGGAGCGGGCGCATCATATGGGCAAACTCCTTATGGATACCCGCCAATGGGGGGATCTTTTGAAGTAACGGAAATGACGGGAACTGTTGGCAGTCCGGCCCAGGGATTGCCTGTTGGAACAGGAGCAATGGGGGATTGTGGATGTGGCGGACCCGCTAAAGGGGCTGCAACAAATTTTGTCCCAACAACTCCACCAATCTACAGCCCGCCATATACCGGACCAGTCAATGTCGCTCAACCTCCGTATATGAATCCTTACGGGATTGGACTGGAAGGAGCCTACGGGATGCCCCGATTTGTTGATGAGAGCAATGACGAAAATTAACAAAAAAGGAGACGATGCTTATTTGGATCGTCTCCTCTCTTATTTTCAATCCAAATTCAATGAAAAAATAAAGCAATTTGTTCCCATTCGAAAGAAAGTTTTTTATGTTAAAACAAGAAAAAATACCTATATCATTAAAGGTTATCGCTCCAATAAAAAACTTAAGCTGCAGGAAACCTTTACAACGACCTTAAAAAATGAAGGCTTTAGCAAAACCTATCAGTTTGTTCAGCCTGCTAAAGAAGCACTTTTTTTTGAAGGCACCCATTATGGTGTGATTGAGTATCTTGAACCACATAAAACTTCATTTTCATATCATACAAAAGAAAACATATCTGAGGGCTTGAAGCTTTTAGAAGAATTTCACAAGGTTACCGCAGCATTCGAGACACGGTACCGAACATTAATTCCAAAAGGTGATATTATTGGAAAATGGCAGGAGCGTTCGGCCATCTTTATAAATAATCTCCCTGTTTTAGAGAATTTCATCAATCCAACATTTCTTACAGAATTGTTGGATTGGGCAAAATGGTCATTAGACGGAATTAAAGCTAACAGCTGCTTTTTTGAAAAAGAACCTTTTGTGATTCTTCATGGTGATGTTGCACACCATAATTTCTTGCGGGAAGTTTCCGGAACATTACATTTAATTGATTTTGATTTAATTCAAATTGGACCTAATGTCTTGGACTATTTACAATATGCAAATCGAATTTTGCCATATCTAGACTGGTCGTTTGAACAGCTTGCCGAGTTTGAACCAATGCAAAAGTTTTTACAGGAAAAAGCTTTTTTATATGCGTTAGCATACCCATCCGATATTTTTCGTGAATGGAATCGATTGATTAGAGAAAATCTTCATGCACAGCCTTCCAAAACGAAGTATGTGATGGATTTAACGATGAATCAGTTTTTCTTGCGTAAGGAGTTTTTCAATCATCTGCAAAAAATGGTCTAACTTCCGAAAAGGTTCCGCATACTGGGAGAATGAAAATCCCTTTGAGGAACAACCTAAGAATGAGCATTTTAAATGCTCATGATGTTCTTCGAGGGGGTTTTTCGCTTGAACAAGAAACCGTGGATGATTCCTCTTTCTGCCCTGTGCATCATGGGGCTGGCAGGTTGTGCGAATTCAAATCGCGCTGGGGTTAATAATAACAATAACATTAACAATGTAGCACGTCCGATGGGGTATTACTCAAATGAAAAACATCCAAATAATACTAATGGGTTTCTTATAGATAACGATGGACCACTGACAGAAATGATGGATCATACGCTTGGGGGTGAGGGGAAGTTTCAAAGGGATCAACGGAGACAGGTGCTTCAAACGAGGGATGAGAATGGTAACCCTCCGAATCCAACGAAACCTCTTGCAAACCATGACCATAATTTTTTCATGAGGGACAATCGATTTAGTACAGGGGATGTCAATTATCACAATCACCTAAATGTGAGGTATACAGGCAATGAAGCTGCGCATGATTCGGCAACGCTTGGAAGAATTACGAATCAGATTAAGCAAAAAGCAGAATCAGTGAACAACGTCCAAAATGTTCATTCCGTTATATATGGCAATTCGGTATTGATTACGATTGATTTAGTTGACCATAGCCGTGCGGCTGAAACAAAAAGAGCGGTCCAAAAAGCGGTAAAACCATACGTGAATGGTAAAAAGGTATCGGTCATCACAGATGAAGGAACCTTCAGTCGTGATCGCAATACAACCAATGAGCTTCTTGAAGGTAAACAAATACCTTAAAAAGAGAAGACAATTCTCGAAGCCGAATTTCTTTCTTATCTAATGAAAAAGGGTAAAGCCAGGCGCTTTACCCTTTTTATTTGTTAGTAAGGATAAAAAGGGAAAAAAAGGCTAAACTATGAGTGAAAGACTTATAATAAAGAGGTGATTTTGTATGAAGTTCAAATGGATGGTAATAGCTTGTTTGCTAGCTATTGTTTTTGAAATGGTCCCTGGTGTGTACATGACTGGATCCGCTGCAACTCAAGAGAACCATCTTGAACAGCAATCGACGGAGCCTCTGCAATTAACGGTTATTTTACAAAGGGTATATTTGGACGGGGAAATAAGTGAAGTAGTGGTTCAAGAAACAAGCTGGTCACCTGAAAATTTTTGGGCAAAATATGATCAATGGCAACTCGTTGAACGAGATGGAGAAAAATTCGTTTTTCGTAAAAAAGTAGATGATATTTCTCCTTTGCTAAAAGCAAATGGTTATTTCGGTATCACGAATGAAGGGGTGTTGACCATCTTTAACGGCAGACCGGGACTCTCAAGAATTATCCAATCATTTTTTCAAATAGATATTAAGAAACTTGAAAGTAAAAAACAGGAAGAACTTCTGCAAGGAATTCCCATCAAAACAAAGGATCGATATGTAGAAGTATTGGAAACTTTCAAGCATTACTCGACAAAGGTAACGTCAAAAAATTAATATTTCAATGTGAAAATCAGACTGATGCCGTAAATCAGCCTGTTTTTTTTCGCTAAAAAACAGTTTATTTGCGTACCGAAGCAATTTATGTGCGTTCAGAGCAAACTTAGGTAATTTTCTTCAAAACCCCTGAATTTTTATGATAAAATGAAATTTAGTCCAACTTGGGGAGAGAAGAGCATTGTTTGAATTTATTAAAGGGACCGTTGAATTTGTCGGGCCTGAATATATTGTCATTGAAAACGGCGGAATCGGGTATCAAATCTCAACTCCTAACCCGTTTATATACTCTGGTAAAATGGATACGATGGTCACGGTCTATACCTACCATTATGTCCGAGAAGATATGATGGCCTTGTACGGATTTACTACAAGAGAAGAGAAAAGACTTTTCACCAAATTATTAAATGTTTCCGGGATTGGACCTAAAGGTGCGCTTGCCATTCTTGCCTCCGGTGAAGTGCAGCAGGTTGTTTCAGCTATCGAAAATGAAGATGAAGGCTTTCTAGTCAAATTTCCGGGAGTAGGTAAAAAAACAGCGAGACAAATGATTCTTGATTTAAAAGGGAAATTACAGGACATTGTTCCCGATTATTTTCCAAATCTATTTAATGCCGACCAATTTGCAGCAAAACAAATGAAACAAGAAAACACCGCATTGGAAGAGGCCATACTCGCCCTTAAAGCCCTCGGCTACTCCGAAAAGGAAATCAAAAAGATTTCTCCGGAACTGCAAAAAGAAACACTTTCAACCGACCAATACATTAAAAAAGCCTTGCAGCGGCTTTTAAAATAAGGTGATGA
The DNA here is from genome assembly GCF_001866655.1 of Bacillus sp. MUM 116. Lineage (GTDB taxonomy): Bacteria > Bacillota > Bacilli > Bacillales > Cytobacillaceae > Neobacillus. Next base: position 72,372 of record NZ_MLYR01000005.1, read on the forward strand.
TTCATGGAGGAAAGAATTATTTCGAGTGAAGCGAATCAGAACGAAATAAGTATGGAACAAAGTCTCCGACCGCAGAACTTAAAACAATATATCGGCCAAACCCAAGTAAAAGAAAATCTCGAGGTTTTTATTGAGGCAGCAAGACAAAGGAAAGAATCACTTGATCATGTTCTCTTATATGGACCGCCGGGATTGGGGAAAACTACACTTGCGGTCATTATTGCCAATGAAATGGGAGTAAATATTCGTACCACTTCTGGGCCGGCGATCGAACGCCCCGGCGATTTGGCTGCCATCCTCACGGCTCTTGAACCGGGTGATGTTCTCTTTATTGATGAAATCCATCGTCTACCCCGTTCCATTGAGGAAGTGCTCTATCCGGCAATGGAGGATTTTTGTCTGGATATCGTGATTGGAAAAGGTCCTAGTGCTCGTTCCGTCCGCCTTGATTTGCCGCCGTTTACCCTTGTTGGGGCGACAACAAGGGCTGGTTCGTTATCTGCGCCACTCAGGGACAGATTTGGAGTTTTAAGCCGTCTCGAGTATTATAAGGAAGACCAATTAAAGAATATTGTCCTTCGCACAGCTGAACTATTCGAAACGGAAATTGACGAGCAATCAGCGATGGAAATTGCAAGAAGGGCGCGGGGGACCCCGAGGATTGCCAACCGCCTGCTGAGAAGGATCCGCGATTTTGCACAGGTCAAGGGAAACGGCACCATTCATCTGCTGCTTGCAAAGGATGCATTGGACCTCTTGCAGGTTGACCGGCTTGGTTTGGACCATATCGATCATAAACTGCTAAAAGGAATTATCGAAAAATTCCGCGGCGGGCCCGTTGGACTTGATACCATTGCAGCATCGATTGGGGAAGAAGCTGAAACAATTGAAGATGTGTATGAGCCTTATCTCCTGCAGATTGGCTTTTTGCAAAGAACACCAAGAGGGAGAGTTGTAACCCAGGCTGTGTATCATCATTTTGGCATGGAGGTGCCTGAACAGTGACCGGACTATCCAAAGCATTAATGATTATCGGTGCCATTATTTTTATTATTGGTTTCCTAATGCCATATTTGCATCTGGGTAAGCTTCCGGGCGACATTGTCATCAAGAAAGGGAATGCGACATTCTTTTTCCCAATCGTTTCATCCATCATCGTTAGCATTGTTTTATCTTTAATTTTTTACTTCATAGGAAGATTTCGATAAAGTAAGGATGTAATAACATGAAAATAGACTTATTTGATTTTGAGTTGCCTGAAGAATTGATTGCACAAGTCCCATTGAAAAATCGAACAGACAGCAGATTGATGGTGTTAAATAAAGAATCAGGCGAAATTAAGCATGAGATTTTTAAAAATGTGACCGAATATTTGCGTGAAGGGGATTGCCTTATATTAAATGACACCAAGGTATTGCCTGCACGCCTTTTTGGCGTAAAAAAGGACACAGGTGCTAAAATTGAAGTGCTTCTGTTAAAACAGCTTGAAGGCAACAAGTGGGAAACACTTGTAAAACCTGCAAAAAGAGTAAAAGAGGGAACAGAAATTGATTTTGGAGACGGACTGCTTACGGCTGTTTGTACGGAAACCTCTGAGCATGGCGGCCGTGTATTTGACTTCAAGTTTGAGGGGATTTTTTATGAAGTATTGGATCGATTAGGGGAAATGCCTCTTCCTCCATACATTAAGGAGCAGTTAGAGGATCGTGATCGTTACCAAACCGTGTATGCCCGCGAGCCGGGATCTGCTGCTGCCCCGACAGCAGGTCTTCACTTTACCGAGGAATTATTGAAAGAAATCAAGGAAAAAGGGGTTCATATTGCGTTTATTACCCTGCATGTCGGACTTGGGACATTTCGTCCTGTAAGTGCTGACGATATTTTAGAACATGACATGCATTCCGAATACTATATGATGACAGGAGAAACGGCCCAATTATTGAATGATGTTAAAAAGAGCGGGGGAAGAATTATTTCCGTTGGGACAACCTCGACCCGTACGCTTGAAACCATCGCATCACAGAATGACGGACAATTTGTTGCAGGCAGCGGTTGGACAAGTATCTTTATTTACCCGGGATATGAATATAAGGCGATTGACGGTTTAATAACGAATTTCCATTTGCCCAAATCAACCTTAATCATGCTTGTCAGTGCTTTAGCTGGAAGAGAAAATGTTTTGCATGCCTATAATACAGCTGTAAAAGAACGTTATCGTTTCTTTAGCTTCGGCGATGCAATGCTGATTATCTAGTCAGTGAATCAGGAAGGAGAAAAGAATTTTGACAGCGATTCGCTATGAATTAATTAAAACATGTAAACAAACAGGGGCACGGCTTGGCCGCGTCCATACACCACACGGTTCCTTTGATACACCTGCTTTTATGCCGGTTGGAACGCTTGCGACCGTAAAGACGATGTCACCTGAGGATTTAAAGGAAATGGGCGCGGGGATTATTTTAAGTAATACTTATCATTTATGGCTTCGCCCTGGCCATGAAATTGTCAAGGAAGCTGGCGGTCTTCATAAATTTATGAATTGGGACCGGGCGATTTTAACCGACTCGGGCGGCTTCCAGGTCTTCAGTTTAAGTGAATTCCGCAAAATTGAAGAAGAAGGGGTTCATTTCCGTAACCATTTGAATGGAGATAAATTATTTTTATCGCCTGAAAAAGCAATGGAAATCCAAAATGCCCTTGGTTCTGATATCATGATGGCATTTGATGAATGCCCGCCATATCCGGCAACCTTTGAATACATGAAAAAATCGGTGGAAAGAACTTCAAGATGGGCAGAGCGCTGCTTAAACGCCCATCAGCGCCCCGAAGATCAGGGCTTGTTTGGGATTGTGCAAGGGGGAGAATACGAAGAATTGCGGAAGTTAAGTGCGAAGGACCTTGTTTCCCTTGATTTCCCGGGTTATGCTGTCGGCGGCCTGTCAGTTGGTGAACCGAAAGATGTTATGAACCGGGTATTAGAGTTCACGACTCCGTTATTGCCAACGAACAAACCGCGCTATTTGATGGGAGTCGGTTCCCCAGACTCATTAATTGATGGGGCCATTCGCGGGATTGATATGTTTGATTGTGTCCTGCCGACTAGAATTGCTAGAAATGGGACATTAATGACCAGTGAAGGCCGTTTGGTAGTGAAAAATGCCAAATATGCGAGGGATTTTGGTCCTCTTGATCCAAATTGCGATTGTTATACCTGTCGAAATTACTCGAGAGCCTACATACGTCACTTAATTCGTTGTGAAGAAACATTTGGAATTCGATTAACTTCTTACCATAATCTCTATTTTCTGTTAAGATTAATGGAGAAGGTCAGACAAGCCATTATGGAAGACCGGCTTGGTGATTTCCGAGAAGAATTTTTTGAACGTTATGGTTTTAATAAACCGGACGCGAAAAATTTCTAATAGATGTTTTTTGAAAGGAGGGAAATGTAGATGCAAGGAATTGGTACACTTTTACCATTAATTTTGATGTTTGTGTTGTTTTATTTCTTATTAATTCGCCCGCAGCAAAAGCGCCAAAAAAACACGCAGAATATGCAAAGCAGTTTAAAAAAGGGTGATAAGGTTGTCACGATTGGCGGCCTTCACGGCTTTATTGATTCCATTGACGATAACAAAGCTGTTATCAAATGTGGAGACGGCAGCCGTCTAACTTATGACCGTTCAGCGATCCGTGAAGTAACGGAACAAAGCAAAGCGGCCAGCACTGAAACTTCAAAAGATGTTAGTCTTGAAAAAAAATAAAAAGCAAAAAAGGGAGCCTATCCATACTAGGCTTCCTTTTTACATTTTAAGCTGTTCTAGAATTATTGTTCGTAGCGATATTCACTCCAAGGATACCGCCCATCATGGCAATCAGTGTATAGCAGGTATGATAAATAATCTGGTCGAAAGTAAAGAGCTTGTCATATCCTAAGTATTGAAATAAGAAGACTATGAGTGAATAAATCAAACCTGTTACTCCCCCAATTAACCATCCTTTTTCTTTTCTTTTCCCTCCAGATAGAAAACCTCCGCCAAATAATGCGATAAAGGATAAGGCAGTAATAATATATTGGAGCGACGCTTCCCGAGTGTAGGTAAATTTAAGAATTAACGAAACAATCAGGCTGCTAATTGCTGCAAAAACGAAAATAAAAATAAGCCCGTATAAAACTGATGTACCAAAGCTTTTTGATTCGATTTTAACTCTCCCCCTTCAATGTCTTTAGGCAGTCTATATCATTCCTGTATAGCTCCATACTTAGTGAGGATATACAGAAAGTTCCTTAGTACAAGCATATTCATGACAGATATAATGTAGAATAAAAAAAATTGGTCACCTTTTGTTGTTGGGGAATTATTCCACTTGTTATTCCTGAAAGATTGTAAACAATAAAATAGAATGCATCAAAAGGGGCGACATACTGTGGGAGTATACTGGACTATTATATTTCGGACCTTTTTTTTCTATTTGCTTATCTTGGTTATTTTCCGGCTAATGGGTAAACGGGAAATTGGTGAGTTAAGCATACTTGATTTAGTTGTATTTGTTATGATAGGCGAAATGGCAGTAATTTCCATCGATAATACGGATGAACCTCTGTTTCATACCGCTTTACCCATGGCTTTATTAATGCTTATTCAAATTTTATTGGCCATTGTTTCATTAAAAAGCAAAAAATTTCGTAATCTTGTTGATGGCCAACCAACAATTATCATCAACAGAGGAAAAATTGATGAAGTAGCCATGAGAAAGCAGCGCTACAATTTTGATGATTTAATGTCCCAATTGCGAGAAAAGGACATTCGCAGTATTGGTGATGTTGAATTTGCAATTTTGGAGTCATCCGGTACATTATCCGTAATTGAAAAAGTAAAAGATCAGCAAAAGAAGAGTTCTAAAAATGGTGATATTACGATTCCATTAATCATGGATGGTCAAATTGATGAAGAAAATTTGCAAAGAATAAACAAAACAAACCTTTGGCTGCGGCAAGAATTAAAAAAGAAGGGCTACAAAGACATAAAAAAAATCTCCTTTTGCAGTTATGAAAATGGGAAGTTCTTTATCGATATGCAGGATGAATAGAAAAGCGGAAGCGCCTGTTCAGCCCCGACAAGCGCTGGAGGTCCTGCCGGTGAAGTCGTTTTTTGACTTCATCGGCAGGACCGAAGTGACCTCGAGGGGCTAGGCGCTAGAGCTGGACAATTCTTGAAGACGAAAAAGTCTTTATTCCTATAGATAGCCAAGTGCGTGTCTTCAATGGTCTACCTAAAAGCAAATAACTTTCCAATAATCGGAATTCTCTTTAGGTCCTCTTTATTTAACAGCTTAAGAATAAACAATAGGACGATATAGATGATTGACATTCCAGCTGTTGAGCTTATAACACGAATAACTAAAAATTGACCGTTTAAAAAATGGTCAAACAGGAAGTACCCAACCCAGCCGGATATTCCCATGGCGATAAATGCTTTTACGTAATCACGAATATAAAAGGAAAAGGCAATTTTCTTTAAAACAGTGGCAAAATGAAGGATGGTGACCAAAACAAATCCGACGATTATTCCTAATGCTGCCCCAGTGATGCCGAAGGATGGCTGGGAGGCAAGCAAAAAGATAACAGCGGTTTTGACAACCGCTCCGATCAGACTGTTAATCATCGCAGCCCTTGCCAAATTTAATGCCTGCAAAACCGCTTGTAGCGGACCCTGATAGTAATAAAACAAGAAAAACGGTGCCATTAAACGAATAAAATAAGAACCATTTGATGAACCATACATAATTTTCATTAATGGATCAGCAAGTACATAAAGGATAATCACCGCAAGGCCGCCGGATAGAAATGCCAGCCGTAATGCCTGCTGAAGACGATATTCAATTAATTTATGGTTGTTTTGAGAATTGGCTTCACTAATAGCCGGAACCAAAGAAGTTGCCAAGGAAAATGTAATAAAGGATGGGAGCATTAACAATGGCAATGCATATCCCGTTAAGGCACCATATTGCTTGGTCGCTTCCACTGCTGCCACTCCCGCGATTGCTAAGCTATTGGCAACAACAATTGGTTCAAAAAACCATGCAACCGAACCAATCATCCTGCTTCCCATCGTCGGAACAGCAATCTCCATTAAATCTTTGAAGGTTTTTTTTCCGGTATAAGCAAATTTAAAAAAGTTTTTCCGAAGGCGGAATCGTTTTTTAAGCTTAAATGAGGTCATTAAATAGACAAGGGAGAAAAGTTCACCGATGACTGCTGAAACCATTGCGGCTGCTGCAGCATATTCAACTCCATAAGGGATAAACGCTTTTGTCATCACTGCAATCAATGTAATTCTCACAAGTTGTTCTAATATTTGTGAGTTTGCAGATGGGCGCATGTTTTGTCTACCTTGGAAATATCCTCGTAAAACGGAAGAGACGGCAATGACCGGTACCACTGGAGCTATCGCAACAAGAGGATAGTAGGTCCTCGGATCAGTGAAAAGGGTAGTTGAAAGAATCGGCGCCAATAAAATTAATGCTGGAGTAAAAATGAGTGATAATGAAAGGGTTGTCGCCAATGAAACAACCAGTATTTTTTTAATTTCCTTATGGTCACCCCTTGCTTCCGCTTCCGCAATATTTTTCGAAATAGCAACAGGGAGTCCGAATTGCGTGATGGTAACAACCAGGATGAAAGTCGGAAAGGCCATCATATAGAGGCCAACGCCTTCTTCCCCTATACTTCTAGCTATTACGATCCGATTAATGAAGCCTAAAACTCTTGTAATCAGGCCTGCGATTAATAGGATAAAAGTCCCTTTTAAAAACTTCGACATTCAACTTCCCACCTTCTCAAAAAAGAAGAATTCATATACAATTAACTATATGCACCATGGTGGACAAAGCATGACAAGCTGATGTGTTTTTTAGAAAAACAGATAGGATGACATATATGGGGGGCAAGTTGGGATGGAGAATCGCCATGCATACGATCATTTTCGTTCTCAGGTGAAGCCGGCATTAACAAGCAAACTTACCGAATTTCAAATACTCGGCTATAATTCGGTTACGGAAAACGGATTGTGGGAATTTTTGCAAAAGAAAAAATGGAAAAAGGTAAAGGATGAAATCTATTTACATGAAATCATTCAGGATATTCTCGCTGTTAAAGTAAGTGATTACATGAGTTTTGCAACAATCGAAGCCTATAAGTCAGCTGATTTCTCTTTAGAGGATGAAAATGCGTGGAAGGAACTGCTGAAATAGAGCTCCATCTTTACAAAGTCTTCATATTATTGTAAATTGACAGTCCTTCCATATTATCTCATAATGAAGGCAATGGATTTTTCATTAATGTTTTAGGCTTGTACGTTATAGTGCTTTGTCTTATGCCTAAGGAGGAAGAAATACATAATGGTAAAACGCAGTAGAATCCTCGCTTTCCTGCTCATAATTGTTCTGTTGGGAAGCACAATGGGAGTCACCACGAAAAATATTTTAAACAAAATTAAGCTTGGCCTGGACCTTCAGGGCGGTTTTGAGGTTTTGTATCAGGTTGAGCCTGCTAAGCCAGGACAAAAAATTGACAAAAAGGTTCTCGCAGATACAGCTGAAGCACTTGATCGGCGCATCAATGTCCTCGGTGTCAGTGAACCGAGTATTCAAACTGAGGGAACGGATCGGATTCGCGTCCAGCTTGCCGGTGTAACCGACCAAAATAAGGCTCGTGAAATTTTATCCACACAGGCTAATTTATCCTTCCGTGATGCCAATGATCGCTTAATGATGGATGGAACGGACCTGAAACAGGGCGGTGCGAAACAAACCTTTGATGAAAATGGAAATCCGAGTGTTTCCTTAACATTAAAGAGTGCTTCTAAGTTTGCAAAGGTTACTAAAGAAGTCCTCGATATGGCACCGAATAATTTTCTAGTCATTTGGCTTGATTATCAAAAAGGAGATTCCTTTAAAAATGAAGTGACAAAGAAAAATCCTGCCTACTTATCTGCACCAAGGGTAAGTCAGGTATTTAACCAAGATACGGTTTCGATTGTAGGTAATTTTAAAGTAGAGGAAGCGCAAACACTCGCAAAACTTTTAAATGCCGGGGCACTTCCGGTTAAATTGAAAGAAGTCTATTCCACTTCAGTAGGAGCCAAATTCGGAGAACAGGCATTACATGATACAATTTTAGCGGGTATCATTGGTGTCGCTCTGATCTACTTATTTATGCTTGTATATTATCGGTTCCCAGGCTTTATTGCTATCCTTTCACTCAGCATCTATATATACCTAGTCCTTTTAATTTTTAATTGGATGAATGGGGTTCTGACGCTGCCGGGAATTGCTGCAATGATACTCGGGGTTGGTATGGCCGTTGATGCAAATATCATTACCTATGAACGGATAAAGGATGAGCTTAAAGTTGGTAAATCCATTAAATCAGCATTTAAGGCTGGTGAAAATCATGCATTTAGGACCATTCTTGATGCCAACTTGACAACGATGTTGACAGCAGGTGTTTTATTTTTCTATGGGACAAGCTCAGTAAAAGGGTTTGCTACGATGTTACTCGTGAGTATTTTTATGAGCTTCTTAACTGCAGTATATGGATCTCGTCTATTATTAGCTCTTTGGGTCCATAGTGGAGTACTTAAAAAGAAAACAAGCTGGTTTGGTGTACATCCATCTAAAATTAAGAATATTGCTGAAAACTATGATACAGTAGATCTCCCAACTAGATTTGATAAATTAGATTTCGTAAAAATGAGAAAGAAATTCTTCATTTTATCAGGAATAGTAATTGTTGCAGGTATAATCTTTCTTGCTGTTTTTAGATTGAACCTAGGTATTGACTTTACTAGCGGTACCCGTGTTGATATTCGATCAAATACGCCTTTGACAACTCAACAGGTTGAAAATGCCTTTAGTAAACTTCATTTAAAAACAGATGATGTTGTCATTTCTGGCGATAAAAAACAAATTGCTGGGGTACGATTGGTAGGTGTTTTATCGAAAAATGAAATTGCCAAATTAAAAGACGAGTTTAAAAAGGAATTTGGCTCTGAGCCAAATGTCAGCACCGTTTCTTCAATAATTGGAAAAGAGCTGGCGAAAAACGCCTTTATCTCCGTTTTGATTGCATCCATCGGAATTATTCTATATGTTACAATCCGATTTGAAATGTACATGGCAATTGCGGCCGTTATTTCCTTGCTTCACGATGCGTTCATAATGGTTGCATTCTTTAGTATCGCTAGACTTGAAGTCGATTTAACCTTTATTGCTGCAGTCTTGACGATTGTTGGTTATTCAAATCACGATACAATTGTAACCTTCGACCGGATTCGTGAAAACCTCCATAAGAAAAAGCGTCTCAAAACCGTTCAGGAGATTGCGGAAGTAGTGAACGTAAGTATTCGACAAACATTAACACGTTCCATTAACACTGTTTTAACTGTATTAATTACTACAGCCAGTTTAATGGTTTTTGGTAGCCAATCGATCCGAAATTTCTCAATCGCATTGTTCGTTGGCCTAATTGTTGGGGTATACTCTTCGCTTTTTATTGCTAGTTCACTATGGTTTGTAATGAAATGTAGAGAGCTAAAGAAAAAGGGTGTTATTAAAACAGAAAAAGAAAAGAAAAAGTACTCTGATCAACCACAAGTGTAATAATTGTGAAAAAACCGCAGGAATCCTGCGGTTTTTTATTTTTTGTTGTTTAATGGATACCTGGTAAGTGCGCTTGTGCATTTCTGATTGAAAGCTATTCGATGCTCTTGTATAATATTATAGTCTGAGAGGTGACGATAAAGCATGTTAAAGTCAAAAACGAGATGGGTTGTCCGTCAATCCGATCACGCTAAAACACAAGAAATTGCAGCTGAATTGAAAGTTACACCTCTTGTAGCATCAATGCTTGTTAACCGCGGATTAGATACCGTCGATTCTGCACGGTTTTTTTTATTTGGCAAGGAACAGTTTCATGACCCATATCTTTTAAAAGGTATGGACCTTGCTGTAAAAAGAATTAATGAGTCTATTGAAAAGCAGGAACCTATTCTGATTTTTGGGGATTATGATGCGGATGGTGTAAGCAGTACGACAGTATTAATGATTACCCTTCGTGAATTAGGGGCCAATGTTCAATTTTATATTCCTAATCGTTTTTCCGAAGGCTATGGTCCTAACGAAAATGCCTTCCGACATGCAGCTGAAAATGGCATTAAATTAATTATAACCGTCGATACAGGAATCTCTGCGATACATGAAGCAAACATAGCGAAAGAGCTTGGACTTGACCTCATCATCACCGATCACCATGAACCAGGTCCAGTACTGCCGGAGGCGCTTGCAATAATCCACCCCAAGCTGCCTGATAGCATTTATCCTTTCCGTGAGCTCGCGGGTGTTGGGGTGGCTTTTAAACTGGCCCACGCTCTTTATGGTAAGCTTCCTGAACATTTATTTGAAATTGCTGTAATCGGAACGATTGCTGACTTAGTATCACTTAAGGATGAAAATCGCCTTATTGCCAAAAAAGGTTTAGAAAAACTGAAAGTGACAAATAATTTAGGTTTAAAAGCAATTTTTAAATTAGCGGGGGTTGATCCTAAATCGATTAACGAGGAAACCATTGGTTTTACCCTTGCCCCCAGAATTAACGCGGTCGGGCGCTTAGAAAATGCCGATTTGGCCGTTGAACTTTTGCTTTCACAAAATCCAGAAGAAGCAGAATTATTAGCAGAAGAAATGGATGCCTTAAATAAATCCAGACAGTCTATTGTCAATGAAATTACAGCAGAAGCCATTGAGGAAGTTGAGAAAAATTACCCCATTGATTCTAACCATGTTCTTGTCATTGGCAAAGAAGGATGGAATGCCGGAGTAATCGGAATTGTTGCATCCAGACTGGTCGAAAAATATTACCGTCCGACGATTGTTTTAAGTTTTGATCTAGAAAAGGGACTGGCAAAGGGCTCAGCACGGAGTATTGCCGGATTTGATTTATTTAAAAATCTTTCGACCTGCCGTGAAATTTTGCCCCATTTCGGCGGACATCCAATGGCAGCAGGGATGACACTTTCAATTGAGGACGTGGCAGAACTTCGCACAAGGCTTAATTCACTGGCGAAGGAGCAGCTTTCTGATGAAGATTTTATTCCGGTTACTTACCTAGATCATGAAGTCAGGTTGGAGGACATCAATCTATCGGCTTTAGATGAATTAAACTTATTATCCCCTTTCGGAATGGACAATCCAAAGCCAAAGGTGTTAATTAACGAAGTACAAGTATCGACGATGCGAAAAATCGGCAGCAATCAAAACCATTTGAAGATTCTTGTGAATGAAAATGGAGCAAATCTTGATGGGGTTGGATTTGGATTAGGAACTTTAGCGGATCATATTTCCCCTTCTTCCAAAATTTCATTAATTGGTGAATTATCCATTAATGAGTGGAACAATATACGAAAACCACAAATTTTTATCCAGGATATCACCGTCCGTACATGGCAGCTATTTGACCATCGCGGTGGAAAGCGGTTTAGCCATCTTGTCGATCATGTACCGAAGGAAAATAGAAAGTTTATTTTATTTAAGAAGGATCTCTATGAAAAAATCGAATCTCAACTAATTGACGATGTTGTCATTATAGATAATTCCGATGCAGCAAAGGATTTAGATCTTTCCGAAACCGATACGGTTTTAGTTGATTTCCCGACTTCAAAAGATATTCTCTATGATTTATTTAAGGGAAAACATCCGTCAAGGATATATGCCTATCTTTATAAAGAATCCAGCGATTTTTTAAGTACGATTCCAACCAGGGATCACTTTAAGTGGTTTTATGCCTTTCTGTTAAAAAAAGCACCGATTGATTTGAGACGCTATGGTGATGAAATCGCGAAACATCGTGGATGGTCACAGCAAACGGTCACTTTTATGGCAAAGGTGTTTTCCGATTTGGATTTTGTTACAATAAAAGATGGATTGATTACATTGAATAAACAAGCGCAAAAGCGTGATTTAACTGACTCCACTACCTATCAAATGAAACAGGCACAACTTTCACTAGAAAGAGATTTATTATTTTCATCTTTTCAGGAATTGAAGGACTGGTTCGACAAGGTCATGCAGGAGTCGGATTAAACTGAGGAGGAATTAAAGAATGGATTTAAAACCATTTATTAGTATTGTCCAAGATTATCCAAAACCAGGAATTAAATTTAAAGATATCACTCCTTTAATGAATAATGGAGAAGCCTATAGATATGCAACCAACCAAATTGTTGCATATGCAAAAGACAGAGAAATAGATTTGATTGTAGGACCTGAGGCGCGTGGGTTTATTATTGGCTGCCCGGTAGCTTATTCGCTTGGAGTAGGTTTTGCACCTGTTCGTAAGGATGGGAAACTTCCACGGGAAACCATTAAGGTAAGCTATGGATTGGAATATGGAAAAGATGTTCTAACCATTCATAAAGATGCGATTAAACCGGGACAGCGCGTACTGATTACCGATGATTTATTAGCAACAGGCGGAACCATTGATGCAACCATTAAATTAGTGGAGCAGCTTGGCGGTGTTGTGGCAGGAATTGCCTTTTTAGTTGAATTAACTTATCTGGATGGTCGTAAAAAGCTTGATGGATACGACGTTTTAACGTTACTTGTGTATTAATTGGTATAAAGGGCACTCAGTAAAATGAGTGCTTTTTCTCATAATTTTAAAAGGACTTTGGAACCTGTTTACCAAAATGTTTCGACTTTTACGTAAAAATTACGTCAATCTCTTTACATCTTCGTGTTTTTTTTCGATAATAGTAACAATCATTCTAATTTAGGAACCAATCTATGAATGACATTTTTATAATAAATGAGAAGAAAAAAAAGGTGATTTCATGGCGAATGATCAAGTGTTGACCGCCGAACAAGTCATCGACAAAACAAGGGCATATTTAAATGATGAGAATGTGGATTTAGTCAAAAGGGCATATGAATATGCCAAACATGCTCATCGTGATCAATATCGAAAATCTGGCGAACCATACATTATTCATCCCATACAGGTGGCTGGCATTTTAGCTGACCTTGAGATGGACCCTGCAACGGTCGCTGCTGGTTTTCTCCACGATGTTGTTGAAGATACTCCTGTAACATTAAAAGATTTGGAGCAGGAATTCAATGAAGAAGTGGCCATGCTTGTCGATGGTGTAACAAAGTTGGGGAAAATTAAATATAAATCGCATGAAGAGCAGCAGGCTGAAAATCATCGAAAAATGTTTGTGGCCATGGCTCAGGATATCCGGGTGATTTTAATCAAGCTTGCAGACCGTTTGCATAATATGAGGACGTTAAAACATCTTCCTGCTGAAAAGCAGCGCCGGATTTCAAATGAAACATTAGAAATTTTTGCCCCTCTGGCACATCGTCTTGGGATCTCCAAGATTAAGTGGGAGCTTGAGGATACGGCATTACGATATTTAAATCCGCAACAGTATTACCGGATTGTTAACTTAATGAAAAAGAAGCGAGCCGAACGCGAGCAATATCTCGAAGATGTCATTGAGGAAGTCAAAGGGCGTTTGGACGAAGTATCCATTAAAGCAGACCTTTCAGGAAGGCCAAAGCATATTTACAGCATCTATCGTAAAATGGTGCTCCAAAATAAACAGTTCAGTGAAATTTATGATTTACTGGCTGTACGGATTGTGGTAAACAGCATTAAAGACTGTTATGCCGTATTAGGAATCATTCATACATGCTGGAAACCGATGCCTGGCCGTTTCAAGGACTATATTGCCATGCCTAAGCCGAATATGTATCAGTCCCTTCATACAACGGTAATTGGACCAAAAGGGGACCCGCTTGAGGTGCAAATTCGAACGACGGAAATGCATCGTATTGCAGAATTTGGGATTGCGGCCCACTGGGCATATAAAGAAGGTAAGACGTTAATTGATAGTGCTTCATTTGAACAAAAGTTAACTTGGTTCAGGGAAATTCTCGAATTTCAAAATGATACCGCGAATGCGGAAGAATTTATGGAATCGTTAAAAATTGATCTTTTCTCGGATATGGTTTTCATATTTACACCAAAAGGCGATGTGATTGAGCTGCCATCGGGCTCCGTCCCGATTGATTTTGCTTACCGAATTCATTCGGAAATCGGTAATAAGACGATTGGTGCAAAAGTAAACGGCAAAATGGTGACGCTCGATTATACCCTTAAGACAGGCGATATTGTCGAAATATTAACATCAAAGCATTCTTATGGACCAAGCCAGGATTGGTTAAAGCTTGCGCAAACCTCACAGGCTAAAAATAAAATTCGTGCATTCTTTAAGAAACAACGCCGTGATGAGAATGTCGACAAAGGAAAAGAGCTTGTTGAAAAAGAAATTCGATCGATGGACTTTGATACAAAGGAAATCTTAACTCCCGAGAACCTAAAAAAGGTTGCCGAAAAGTTCAACTTCATGAATGAAGATGATATGTATGCAGCTGTAGGCTATAATGGGGTTACTGCCCTTCAGGTTGCCAACCGTTTAACGGAAAAATGGCGGAAGAAACGTGATCAAGAGCAATCAGCGAGCGTCGCCAATGCGATTTCCGATTTGAAATCGTTCCCTTCTTCTAAAAAGCGCGAGTCCGGTGTAAGGGTTCAAGGGATTGATAATCTGTTAATCCGCTTATCCAGATGCTGTAATCCTGTTCCTGGCGATGAAATTGTCGGATTTATCACAAAAGGGCGCGGGGTTTCCGTCCATCGTTCAGATTGTACGAACATTGACTCGACTGATGCCCAATCAAGATTGATTCCGGTTGAATGGGAATCGTCTTTGAATGACCGCAAAGAGTATAATGTCGATATCGAAATAAACGGCTACGACCGCCGTGGCCTCTTAAACGAGGTATTGCAGGCAGTAAATGAAACGAAAACAAATATTTCCGCTGTTTCCGGCAGGACTGACCGCAATAAAATGGCGACGATTAATATGTCGATTGCGATTCACAATGTGGCCCATCTGCATAAAGTGGTTGAGCGGATCAAACAAATTCCTGATATTTATTCCGTTCGCAGGATGATGAATTAAGGAGCAAATGTGATGCGAGTAGTTGTACAGCGCAGTAAGAAAGCTAGTGTGACAGTTGACGGGGAAATTACGGGCCAAATTAACAGTGGACTTGTAATACTTGTGGGTGTTACCCATGATGACAAAGAAGCGGATGCGGCTTATCTATCCGATAAAATCGCGAACTTGCGTATTTTTGAGGATGCGGCCGGAAAAATGAATTTATCTTTATTAGATGTCGGTGGACAAATTCTCTCTGTTTCCCAGTTTACATTATATGGGGATTGCCGAAATGGAAGAAGGCCAAGCTTCATTGATGCTGCCCGGCCTGAACAGGCGATTGAGCTATATGAAACCTTTAATCGTTTTTTGCGGGAGAAAGGAATTCAAGTAGAAACCGGCCGTTTTGGGGCCATGATGGATGTCGCACTAACGAATGATGGCCCTGTCACCTTAATTATCGATAGCAAGGATAAAAAGGCATAAAAAAACTTGGCAGCCACCTGCCAAGTTTTTTTATTAGTAAAGAAAGTATAAAATTTTTGTCTTTGAGAATTGTCCAGCGCAAGCGTCCTGCCCCTCGATGGTCTACAGCCAATCCGTCAAGAAGGTTAAAGAGCAACGTTCTCGCCGGCTTGTCTTATGCTATGCCTGAGGCTGACCAAGGCGCTTGCGCTTTTCTAATTAGTTATCTTTAAAATATCTTGCGAGCCCGTTATAGAGGCCTGTTGCAGCCATTTCCTGATATTGTTCCGAGTCTAAGGTCATTTCTTCTTCCGGATTGCTTAAGTAACCCAGCTCCATTAATGCGGCATTTTGATTATTTTCACGAATCACATGATAGTTACCAAATCGAACTCCCCGATTCCTCAGGTTTGTTTGATGAAGGGTAGAAGAGTCCAAATACTGGGCAAGTGATTTTTGATAGGAATGATAATAATATCCAGTCATGCCCCGGATACTTCGATTTCCATTTGCATCATAATGAATACTGACAAAAGCTTCAGCCTGATAGGAACGGGCAATACTGACTCTTTCAGGAAGGGAGATATATGTATCACTGTTTCTTGTTAGGATGACATTCGCACCGCTTGCTCTTAATTTATCATATAAAAGTCTTGCAGTTCGAATGGTTAAGTTCTTTTCAAGCGTTCCACCAGGTCCGGTTGTACCTGTGTCTACACCACCATGCCCTGGGTCAATAACAATTGTTTTATTATTTAAATACGATCCAGCCCCTTTTTTCTCAACCGAAGGAGAAGAGCCGTTAATCGAGACGAGCCATCCTGCTACATATCCGATCGAGCCGTTTGTAAGCTTAATCGCATACCAATCATTTTCTACCCTTTTTACAGCAAATGAATCCCCTTTATTTGCCCGCTGAAGAACATCTGATTGGACATTCGGTCCCTTGCGGATATTGGTTCCACTGTTTACAATTGTCACCGTGTTTGCTTTCACTTTTAGCCCGGAACTGACATTGGGTGTCGTGATATCAAGATACCAGCCGGCAATCCATCCATATTGATTTGGCTCATATTCGATTTTTACCCAATCATTTTTCTCCTCTAAAAGGGAAAAGCGCTGGCCGCTGTGAACGGAACCGACAATGGTTGCATTTAACGTTGCCCGACTTCGAACACTAAGATTTCCTGCTGTTACCGTTCCCATTGTCCCCTCCGTGTTTGTGGTCTCCTCATGGGTCTTTTGGGAAGAATTTTGCATATCAAGATATTGACTGCTAACCCAGGCAATTTGTCCATTAAATTGAATTTGCGCCCAATTATTTTTGGTGCCGTAGACCGTTACCGTCATTCCATTTGAAAGCTTCCCGACAGACGAACTTACTGATGAAGGGGAGGTACGAACGTATAAGGACGGTACGGTGACAACACCGATATTTGTATTTAAGGTTGTAACGTCAGTGCCGTTATCATTTTTGGAAACTACCCAATTTGCCACCCAGCCGGATTGACCGGCCGCTATTTTGATTTCAATCCAATCGCTCTTTTCCTGAATAAATGTAAATTGTTCCCCTTTACTAGCCTCTTTCACCAAAGGATAGCTTAAACCTGGTCCTTCCCTAATGTTTGCTACTTTAGTGGAAATGGTAATGGTTCCGCTTGCAGCAATACTATTTCCACCAGGTAGAAAACCTGCCAGTAAAGTCAAACAGAATACGAGTATGATTAATTTTTGAGTCATCCTGTCTCCTCTCTCATTTATGCACTTTTCTATTATTTTATCGTAAAGATATGTGAAAATCATTCCTTTCTTGTAAAAAAAGACCAATATCCTTTTATTGAAAGCCGAAAATTCTTTCTTTATTCCTGCAATTTTTTCTATTGGTTGGAAATAATAGAGATTATAGAAGAATGATATGAGGTGATTGGTTTATGAGAGCAAGTGAAAAAGGAATGAATATCCAATCAATGGATGGCAGGATTTTTGGCGTTGATTTTCATGATAATATTCAAAAAGAACAGCATACCAATACAATTGAACTTGCTTCCGAATTTGGATTGAATATGAGAGATGTCAGAAGGTTAAAAAAACATCTTGGAAGGTCCTAAAACTCACTTGACAATCTTCCTGATGCTCCGTATTATTATATAAATAAAATGTCATATTTGGTCATAACTTATGATGGAGCACAGTAATTAAGCATAAAGCATGAAAAGAGAAGAAATGCCCTGGGCTGAAAGCATTTCTGCATGACACTTAATGAAGGAACACTCCGTAGGTTTCTCTCTGAAAAAGGTAAACTCTAGTAGGAGAAGAACGTTAACAGGCGTTAACTGTAAGAGCGGAAGAGTCTAATAATTGGGCTTTTCAACTAGGGTGGCACCACGGGAACTACAACTCTCGTCCCTTGTATTTTATACAAGGGATGGGAGTTTTTTATTTATACATATTTGCTGGGAGGAAATAGAAATGTCGATTAGCATTCCAAGGGGAACGCAGGATATTTTGCCAGGCGAAATTGAAAAGTGGCAAATCATTGAAGCCAAAGCCCGCGAGCTTTGTGAGAAATACCAATACCATGAAATTCGCACACCAATTTTTGAACATACCGATCTTTTTTCGAGAGGTGTAGGTGATACGACCGATATCGTTCAAAAAGAAATGTACACATTTGAAGACCGGGGCGGGCGCAGCATCACTCTTAGACCGGAAGGAACTGCTGCAGTTGTTAGATCTTTTGTTGAGAAAAAAATGTTCGGTTATGCACATCAGCCGGTAAAGCTTTATTACATGGGCCCTATGTTCCGCTATGAACGCCCGCAAGCCGGACGTTTCCGTCAATTTGTACAATTTGGCATCGAAGCCTTGGGAAGTAATGACCCAGCGATTGATGCGGAAGTGATTTCGTTGGCCATGAACTTATATAAAGAGTTGGGCTTAAAGAAACTAAAGCTTATAATTAACAGTCTTGGTGATAAAGAAAGCCGGATTGCACACCGGAATGCTTTAGTGAATCACTTCAAGCCAAGAATTGGCGAGTTTTGTCATGACTGTCAAAACCGTCTTGAAAAAAACCCATTACGGATTCTTGACTGTAAGCAAGACCGCGATCATGAATTAATGAAAACAGCTCCATCCATCCTTGATTATTTAAATGATTATTCAAAAACATACTTTGAAAAGCTGCAGCAATATCTTACTCAATTGGATATTCCGTTTGAGGTGGATGCAAACCTTGTTCGCGGTTTGGATTATTACAATCACACTGCTTTTGAAATTATGAGCAATGCCGAGGGCTTTGGAGCGATTACCACATTGTGCGGCGGCGGACGATACAACGGTTTGGCTGAGGAAATTGGCGGACCGGAAACACCAGGAATCGGTTTTGCTCTAAGTATTGAACGATTCATCGCTGCATTAAATGCAGAAGGTGTCGACCTTGAAATTAATCAAGGCATTGACTGTTATATTGCAGCACTTGGTGAAGAGGCTAAAGACTATACGGTCGGACTCTTACAACAATTGAGACTAGCTGGTTTTTCGGCTGAAAGAGATTACTTGGATCGAAAAATCAAAGCGCAATTTAAGGCAGCTGACCGCTTAAATGCCCGTTTTGTTGCCATACTGGGTGACGATGAGTTAAAAAATAACAAAATTACAGTGAAAAATATGGCAACTGGTGAACAAACAGAGATTGGTTTAGATTCATTTATTCAACACTTTCAAGAGTTGCATCAATAAGGGGGAAAAACAATGTTTGGCAGATCGTATTTTTGTGGAGAAGTTCCGGAAATAGCAGTAGGAGAAAAAGTAACGTTAAAAGGATGGGTGCAAACACGCCGTGATTTGGGCGGTGTCATTTTTATCGATCTTCGTGACCGTTCAGGAATAGTACAGGTTGTGTTTAACCCGGATTTATCAAAAGAAGCTCTTGAAGTCGCAGAAAAAATCCGTAGTGAATATGTTTTAGCTATTCAAGGAACAGTTGTTTCGCGTGAATCTTCGACTATTAATGAAAAAATTAAAACGGGGAAAATTGAAGTTCAAGCTGAAAAAGTTACCATCATTAATGAGGCAAAAACACCTCCATTTATGATTACTGATAATATAGATGTCTCAGAAGATATCCGATTGAAATATCGCTATTTAGATTTCCGCCGTCCGGTTATTTTCGAAACATTAAAAATGCGCCATCAGGTGACTAAACAAATTAGAAACTTCTTGGATTCTGAAGGGTTTTTAGATATTGAAACACCGATATTAACAAAAAGCACACCTGAAGGGGCTCGTGATTATTTAGTGCCAAGCCGGGTACATCCTGGTGAATTCTACGCACTTCCACAATCACCACAGTTGTTTAAGCAATTGTTAATGGTTGGCGGAATTGAGCGTTATTATCAAATTGCCCGCTGCTTCCGTGACGAAGACCTTCGTGCAGATCGTCAGCCTGAATTTACTCAGGTCGATATCGAAACAAGCTTTTTAAGCCAAGAAGATATCATGGGCTTAATGGAAAAAATGATGACGCAGATCATGGAAGAAGTTAAAGGAATTGAGATTCCTGCTCCTTTCCCGCGTATGACCTATGATGAAGCGATGAGCCGCTTTGGGTCTGATAAACCGGATACCCGTTTTGGTTTAGAGCTTGTCGAACTTTCCGAAATTGTCAAGGGTTCCGGTTTCAAAGTCTTCTCCGCTGCTGTGGCAAATGGCGGTCAAGTAAAAGCCATAAATGTAAAAGGTGCTGCGGAAAAATATTCGCGTAAAGATATTGATGCACTTACAGAATTTGTTGCCATTTACGGGGCTAAAGGCCTTGCCTGGTTTAAGGTTGAAGCAGAGGGAATAAATGGTCCAATTGCAAAATTCTTCTCTGAAGAGGAAGTTAATGCGATGAAGGCGACGCTTGAAGCAAGCGAGGGAGATTTAATTCTGTTTGTTGCTGATAAAAAGAGCGTTGTCGCGGATGCACTAGGTGCGCTTAGAATCAAGCTTGGCAAGGAATTAGATTTGATTGATCAAAGCAAGTTTAATTTCCTATGGGTAACAGACTGGCCATTACTTGAGTATGACGAAGAGGAAGGCCGTTACTTTGCTGCTCATCATCCATTCACAATGCCATTCAGGGAAGACCTTGAATATTTAGATACTGACCCAGGAAGAGTGCGTGCCCAAGCGTATGACATTGTTCTTAATGGATATGAACTTGGCGGAGGTTCTTTAAGAATTTTCGAACGCCCAATCCAAGAAAAAATGTTCAAGGTGCTTGGTTTTACCGCTGAACAGGCGAATGAGCAATTCGGGTTCCTTTTAAATGCCTTTGAATATGGAACACCGCCGCATGGTGGAATTGCCCTTGGGTTAGACCGTTTAGTCATGCTTTTGGCAGGCAGCACGAATTTGCGTGACACGATTGCTTTCCCGAAAACGGCAAGTGCAAGCGACTTGTTAACCGATGCACCAGGCGAGGTTTCCGAGGCGCAATTAAAAGAGCTTTATTTATCAACAATGGTAAATAAAAAGAAATAAAACGCTTTCACGAACCCTTGAATGCGGTTTTGATATATGCTATTATAAAACCAATCAAAAGAGTCCTGAAGTGTACGTTACATTACCTAAATATTGACCGAACATTATTTCTTCGGGAGTCTGGAGTTTTCTGGCAGCGTAAATGCCCCGGCCCGAGCGGTAAGGGGACTTACAAATCTGGAAGCAGGACACCCACCTGCTAAATGCGGGATCAATATGAAGGAACCCAAAAGTGACGGCACGATTGGGACTCTTTTCCATTTGTTGTCATTAACCTCCTATGCAGGAGGTTTTTATTTTCCCGTATTTTAATAAATCTTATCTGAATACTTGTTTTTATACACTGGTATGATATATTCTTATTCGGGAAAAAGATACATAAGGATGAAATTAATATATTGGAGTGAAATACATGCTGCATCAATTTTCTCGTAATGAGCTTGCGGTTGGTAAAGAAGGAATGGATATCATGAAAAACAGCACGGTTGCTGTTTTGGGAATTGGCGGTGTTGGTTCATTTGCCGCCGAAGCGCTTGCACGTTCCGGAGTCGGCCGTTTAATTTTAATCGATAAAGACGATGTGGATATCACCAATGTCAATCGTCAGCTAGTTGCTTTGTTATCAACGATTGGCCGTCCAAAGGTGGAAATCATGGAAGAGAGGATTAAGGATATTAATCCGGATTGTGAAGTAATTTCATTAAAAATATTCTACACAGAAGAAACCTATGAAGAAATTTTCAACCACAATATTGACTTTTTTGTGGATGCCTCTGATACGATTATCTATAAAATCCATTTAATGAAGGAATGTTTAAAACGGAACATCCCAATCATTTCAAGTATGGGTGCAGCAAATAAAATGGACCCAACACGTTTCCAAATTGCTGATATTTCTAAAACACACACCGACCCAATTGCCAAGGTTATTCGGACTAAACTTCGTAAGGAAGGTATTCGCAAGGGGATTCCTGTCGTTTTTTCCGATGAGAGTCCAATCGTTATTCGTGAAGATGTGCGCCAGATTGTTGGAAATGACAAAGCGGAGATTCGTAAAGCGAAAATGCCTCCAGCTTCCAATGCCTTTGTCCCATCTGCCTGCGGTTTGATTATGGCGAGCTATGTCGTTAGAGAACTATTAAAAGACATCAAAATTCAACGCGTTGCGGATGAAAAATAATTTGAAGCCCTGAACTTTTGGTTCAGGGTATTTTTTTTCAAAATCTCTAATAAAATCTTAGGAATTATTAATAAAAATAGTTTATTCTTAAAGAAAGTCTAATATTGGCATTTATAGGGAGAAGGATTGAATGGAAAAAATCATGCATATCTCCAGTGACTTGCGGGATTGGATTGTTCAAACATTAAGAAGTGGTGTAAATCCAGAATCAATCGTTGATGCAATGATTAAAAAAGGATTTGATCCAACTTTTTCTTACCGTACCATTCTACGAATTGTTGGAAATCAAACGATAAAAACTTCTACTCTTAGCGAGAGCCCCTATATTTATGAGATTCCCGAAATTGGGCGGAAGGGAAATGAAATTCAAACAAATGACCGCATAATTCATTTACTCTCCAGAATCAATCAACCATTTATTTTACAGTTTGAAAATTTATTAAGCTTTGATGAATGTGATGAGCTTATACACCTTTCTAAGGGCAGATTGCTGCCTTCACAAATCATATATTCAAAGACAGGGTTAGTAAAATCTGTACCTGGAAGAACCAGCAAAGGTATGTATTTTAAACTTGGAGAAAATCGTCTGATCGAAACCATTGAAAATAGAATCTCTGAATTAACCAATATTCCGATTGAAAATGGTGAGGGACTCCAGGTTTTGAATTATCAGGTTGGAGAGGAGTATAAGCCGCATTTTGACTATTTCCCTCCTGCCAGTATTAGTACCCATAGAGGGGGTCAACGGATTGGTACATTATTAATCTATTTAAATGATGTGCCATCAGGCGGCGAAACCGTTTTTCCAAAAGCAGGAGTATCCATTGTGCCAAGAAAAGGTACGGCCGTTTATTTCCATTATGGAAATAGTAAAGGACAAGTAGACCGAATGTCGTTACATACCAGTATTCCGGTATTAGAGGGAGAAAAATGGGTGGCCACGAATTGGATTCGACAAGGTAGAATCTATTAGCTAATAAAAGGAAGAGGGTGCCAATTGACTTTTGGGCACACTCTTCTTTTTCAGATAAGACTACTTTTCTGAAGGAATTGTTATGGTATATCTTTGGATTATTTCACAGCAATTGTACCTCCATTATTTTCAGCTGCTTATGTATTCTACATAGAATAGGATAAGTTTTCATACGTCTCAAGTCCTAGAAATAACTCATTCTTGAGCCGTTTTATTCGAGAAAAGGGGCAAATTATAATAAAAATTGGAAAGAATGACATCAAAACACAGGAAAAATTCCCAAATATAGGTTAAGATGGGATGGTGACATTTTTCAACATAGATAGAGAGGAGAAGATGAATTGGAATCCATTGTTGAATTAAAGAATGTAACAAAAGTGATTAAAGGAAGAACCATCATCGATCAGATTAGTTTCCAAGTGAATAAGGGTGAGGTTTTTGGCTTTTTAGGGCCGAATGGAGCCGGAAAAACAACAACCATCCGAATGATTGTGGGCCTAATGGGCATAACATCCGGTGATATTACGATTGGCGGGGCAAGCATTAAAAGTAATTTTGAAGAGGCAGTAGGTCATATCGGGGCAATTGTTGAAAACCCGGAGATGTATAAATTCTTAAGCGGATACAAAAACCTTGTCCATTATGCAAGGATGTCAAAGAGTATTACAAAAGAAAAAATTGATGATGTGGTGAAGCTGGTCGGGTTAACGGACAGAATTCACGACAAGGTAAAAACCTATTCTTTAGGAATGCGCCAAAGATTAGGATTGGCACAATGCCTTTTACATGACCCTGAGGTATTAATTCTCGATGAACCGACAAACGGGTTGGACCCGGCGGGGATCAGAGAAATTCGTGATTATTTGCGTCTGCTTGCCAGGGAAAAAAATATGGCTGTAATTGTTTCAAGCCATCTTTTATCCGAAATGGAAATGATGTGTGACCGCATTGGAATTATTCAAAACGGCCGGTTGATTGATGTTCAGCATGTCCAGGAATTTGTTCAAGGAAACGAAGTTATGTATGATCTGGAGGTCATTCCAAGTGAAACGGCCCGTTCCATCATTCAAAACCATTATGCAAATGTGAAAATATCTCATTCAAGAAATGGTTTATCCGTAGAATTGGCAAAAGAAGAAATACCGAACCTGATAAAATTATTGGTTGAGGGTGACGTTCAAGTGTTCGGAGTAAAAGAAGTGGCAAAAACATTGGAGGACCGCTTCCTTGAAGTAACAGGTGAAAAGGAGGAGGTTAAAGCATGATTAATTTAATTAAAAATGAATGGATGAAAATATTTAAGCGCCCGGGAACGTTCGTCATGATTGCAATTCTCCTTGTCGCGGCGTCGATTGTGGCCGGGTTTTTTAAATACCAGCAGTCAGGGAGTAAAGCTGCCGTTAATCAAAAGTGGGAGCAAAACTTAAAGCAGGAGAATGATGCATTAAAAAAGCAATATGAGCGAAGCGGTTCTAAAATAGAAAAACAATTTCTTAAAAAGGAGATTGTTACCAATGATTACCGGATTCAGCATCATATTCCCCCGCAGGAAAGCTACGATGTCTGGACATTTGTGAAGGATGCCTCCCAACTAATTTCATTAGCCGGGCTGTTTACAATCATTATTTCGGCAGGAATCGTTGCGAGCGAATTTAATTGGGGGACCATTAAGCTCCTGTTAATCAGGCCGATTAATCGAACGAAAATCTTACTTTCTAAATATTTAACGGTATTACTTTTCGCTTTATTCCTGCTGGCTGTCCTTTTTGTCTACTCAACGGTTATTGGTGCTGTTCTGTTTGGGATGCCGGATCAGGCTGTACCATATTTGAACTATAATAATGGTACTGTTACCGAGCAGAATATGATGGTCCATTTAATGATTTATTATGGTTTGAGCTCGATTGGAATGATCATGCTGACAACGATGGCGTTCATGATTTCGTCGGTGTTTCGGAATAGCTCACTTGCAATTGGGATTGCCATCTTTTTGATGTTCTCCGGAGGAAACATTACTCAATTATTAGCGTTGAAATTTGATTGGGCAAAATATATTTTGTTTGCCAATACCGATTTAATGCAATATTTTGAGGGAGCGCCGATGGTCGCAGGAATGACTTTGTCGTTTTCCATTGCTATGCTGATTGTTTATTTTGTTATTTTCCAATTTCTTGCATTTTTTATTTTTAAAAAGCGGGATGTAGCGGCATAATATTGTTGATATATGCTGAAAATGTGTCGATATCCTCTAAAAATGTGTTGATATCACATCAAAAGAAATAGCCTTCGCCAAGTCGAAGGCTATTTTTTCCTATTTGTTAGTTTTTCATAGACCGTTGCTAATGCCTGTTCAAATTTTCCTGTCCTTTTTGGTACATAGTATTGCTTATTTTTTAAACGATTCGGCAAATATTGCTGCGGAACCCAGCCATTGTCGTAATCGTGTGGGTATTTATAGTCAATCCCTCTGCCAAGCTCTTTTGCTCCTTTATAATGGGCGTCACGCAGATGGTCGGGTACTTCGCCGATTACACCTTTTTGGATATCCTCAAGTGCGGATTGAATCGCCAATACTGCCGAGTTGGATTTTGGCGACAAACATAATTCTATGACCGCATTGGCAAGCGGGATTCTAGCTTCCGGAAACCCGATTCGTTCTGCTGTTTCAATCGCAGCAAGGGTTCGTGCACCAGCCTGTGGACTGGCTAAACCGATATCTTCATAGGCAATGACCAAAAGCCGTCTGCTGATACTTACAAGGTCACCCGCTTCAATTAACCGGCCAAGATAATGGAGCGCTGCGTCTACATCACTACCACGAATTGATTTTTGAAAGGCGGACAAAACATCATAATGGCCGTCCCCATCCTTGTCGGCCGCAAAGCTTTTCTTTTGCAGGCATTCTTCCGCTGTTGCGAGGTCAATGTGAATGACACCGTGCTCGTCCTTGTCGCTGGAAAGAACAGCTAATTCTAGAGCATTTAACGAGCTTCTGACATCTCCATTTGAGCCGTTTGCAAAATGACTCAATGCTTCATCGGACACGACAACCTTTACATTTCCAAGTCCTCGTTCTTGGTCTTCTAAAGCCCTGTTCAAGGCTATTTTTACTTCTTCAGTCTCAGGCGGTTTCAGTTCGAAAATTTGGCATCGGCTGCGGATGGCCGGATTAATCGCATGATAGGGATTGCTCGTTGTCGCACCGATTAGGGTAATTAGTCCATTTTCTAAATAAGGTAAAAGGAAATCCTGCTTCCCCTTATCAAGACGGTGGACCTCATCTAATAGAAGTATTACTTTTCCGGACATTTTTGCTTCAGCGACGACGATTTCCATGTCTTTTTTGTTATTGGTTACGGCATTAAGGGTGCGAAAGGCATATTTTGTACTTCCGGCAATCGCACTGGCAATTGAGGTTTTGCCAATTCCAGGCGGCCCATATAAAATCATTGAGGTCAGCTGTTTTGCTTTTACCATTCTGGCAATAATTTTTCCATCAGCCACAAGATGCTGCTGGCCGACAACCTCTTCAATGGTTCTTGGACGCATCCGAAATGCTAGAGGTTTTTGCTGCATAATCATCTCTCCAACTATATTCTGGGTTTTCCTTGAAAATTGTCTAGCGCAAGCGTCCTGCCCCTCGAGGTCGCTTCGGTCCAGCCGATGAAGTCAAAAAACGACTTCACCGTCAGGCCTTCCAGCGCTTGTCGGGGCTGATCAAGGCGCTTCCGCTTTTCTTATAACGATATCATTTTTTCTGCAAAAAGCATATTAAAGAACAATGTGATATAATAAATAAATGCCTATCAAGTTACTATGGATTTAAATCCTATTGACATAATAAAAAATAATTTTAAAATAGAAAAATGTTGAATTGAGGTGCGATTAGATGAAAATATCGACGAAGGGCAGATATGGTCTGACCATCATGATTGAATTGGCAAAAAAATATGGGGAAGGTCCGATTTCTTTAAAAACAATTGCCCAAGCGAATGATTTATCAGAACATTATTTGGAACAATTAATATCTCCGCTCCGAAATGCCGGATTGGTCAAAAGTGTCAGAGGAGCATATGGCGGCTATATTCTTGCCGATCTTCCTTCCCAAATTACTTCCGGTGATGTCATTCGTGTTCTAGAAGGACCGATTACACCGGTAGAAGGGATTGAGGATGAGGAACCTGCTAAACGTGAGCTTTGGATCCGCATTCGCGATGCAATTAAGGGTGTACTGGACAATACAACTCTTGAAGATCTGGCGAGCCACAGCGAGGATGGCCAAACGGATGCTTATATGTTTTATATTTAATGTCAACAGTAATTGTATGGATTTCATTTGAATGAAGGTGAAATGATGGAACGAATTTACCTCGACCATGCCGCTACAACACCGATGCATCCGAGAGTAATGGAGAAAATGCTGGAGACGATGAATGAAACATTCGGGAATCCCTCAAGTATTCATTCTTTCGGTAGGGAAGCACGGCACAAAATTGATTTGGCGCGTGAAAGCTTGGCGAAAAGTATCGGAGCCAAAGAATCAGAGATAATTTTTACAAGCGGCGGGACGGAAGCAGATAATATGGCCCTTTTTGGGGTGGTTGAAAGTGAACAAGCGAAGGGTAAGCATATCATTACCTCGCAAATTGAGCATCATGCTGTGCTTCATGCCTGTCATAAATTAGAAAAGATGGGGTATGAGGTCACCTATTTGCCTGTAGATGAAACAGGTAGGGTGTCTGTTGCTGAACTAAAGGCCGCTTTAAGGGATGATACCATTCTCGTCTCCATCATGTATGGAAATAATGAAGTAGGAACCCTCCAGCCGATAGCGGAAATTGGTGAGCTTTTAAAAGACCATCAAGCAAAATTTCATACCGATGCAGTACAAGCTTATGGGATTGAAAAAATTGATGTGAACCAAACCAATATAGATTTATTGTCCGTTACCGCTCATAAAATCAATGGACCGAAAGGCATCGGTTTTTTATATGCTCGCGAGAATGTTAAGCTCGTGCCGCGTCAATTTGGCGGGGAGCAGGAACGAAAAAGGCGGGCAGGGACAGAAAATGTTACATCGATTGCCGGTTTTCACGAAGCTGTTTTGGTTTCGGCGGGAGAGCTGGCAGAAAAAAGAAACAGATATATCGGGTTTAAAGAGACATTTATTCAAACACTTCGGGAGCAGCAAATTGAATTTGCTTTGAACGGAACACTTGAACAATCGCTGCCACATGTATTAAACTTAAGCTTTCCCGGGACAAATGTTGAGCAAATGCTTGTGAATCTCGATTTAGCGGGAATAGCTGTCTCAAGTGGTTCCGCATGTACAGCAGGTTCCATTGAACCTTCCCATGTGCTGGTTGCCATGTTTGGAAAAGGATCCGAGCGGTTAATTAATTCGATTCGCTTTAGCTTTGGCTATAATACGACAACAGAGGAAATTGTCAGGGCGGCTGAAGATACAGCGAGAATTGTAACGCGCTTGAAAAAATAGATGCAAGAAGGATTTGATTGAAAAGAGAGGTGAAATTTGATGGAGAAAAGAGAACCAAAGGATATCCGGGTTGTTGTCGGTATGTCTGGCGGGGTCGATTCCTCGGTTGCCGCTTTGCTTCTTAAACAGCAGGGGTATGATGTCATCGGGATTTTTATGAAAAACTGGGATGATACGAATGAATTCGGCGTTTGTACCGCAACAGAGGATTATGATGATGTAATCCGTGTTTGTAATCAGATTGGCATTCCGTATTATGCGGTTAATTTTGAAAAACAATATTGGGATAAAGTGTTTACCTACTTTTTAGAAGAATATAAGGCAGGCCGAACACCGAATCCGGATGTGATGTGCAATAAGGAAATTAAATTTAAAGCCTTTCTTGAGCATGCGGTGAACCTTGGTGCTGATTATCTGGCAACAGGCCATTATGCTCGTGTGGAGTACCGGGATGGAGAATACAAAATGCTTCGCGGGTTGGACGAAAATAAGGATCAAACTTATTTCTTAAACCAATTGACCCAGGAACAGCTAAGCAAGGTCATGTTCCCGATTGGAAATCTTGAGAAATCAAAAGTAAGGGGAATCGCGAAGGAAGCGGGTCTTGCGACGGCAACGAAAAAGGATAGTACCGGAATTTGCTTTATTGGGGAAAGGAATTTTAAAGAATTTCTTGGCCAATATCTTCCTGCACAGCCTGGGAATATGGAAACATTTGATGGCAAAGTGATGGGTAAACATGAGGGTCTCATGTATCACACGATTGGCCAGCGCCATGGGCTTGGAATTGGCGGCTCAGGTGAGCCGTGGTTTGCCATCGGAAAAGATTTAAAGCGAAATGTCCTTTATGTTGGACAAGGCTTTCATAACGAAAACTTGTACTCTGACTCAATTATCGCGGATGCTGTGAGCTGGGTTTCTGATTGCGCAAAACCTGCTGAATTTGAATGCACCGCAAAATTCCGTTACCGTCAAGAAGATCACAAAGTAACCGTCCATCTTCTCGAAGGCAACAAGGCAAAAGTAGTCTTTCATGAACCAATCCGCGCCATCACACCAGGACAAGCCGTCGTCTTCTACAACGGCGACGAATGCCTCGGCGGCGGGACCATCGACGAAGTCTACAAAAATAATGAACGCCTGACATACGTTGGGTAAAAAAATCCCTGATTCCACTCCGGAATCGGGGATTTTTTCGACCGAATCAAAGAAAAAAATATGGTATACTCTCATTAGAATGGAGTGGACAAGTTTGGATAAGAACCAATTGGGTGTGAAATATATGCAGGAAGGTAATTGGGAGGATGCGGCGAAGGCGTTTAATGAGGCGATTGCGGAGAGTCCGCAGGATCCGGTTGCCTATATCAATTTTGGCAATGTGCTTTCGGCTGTAGGGGATGATGAGAAGGCGTTAAAGTTTTATGAAAAAGCAATTGAGCTTGATGAGAATGCTGCGGCAGCTTATTATAGTGCAGGTAATGTACATTATAGTCAGCAAAGATATGATGCAGCTAAAAATATGTTCGAAAAAGCAATGCAAAAGGGCCTTCAATCAAGTGATAACTATTTTTTACTTGGGATGTGTCTCGTACAACTTGGACAAGGAAGGCTCGCCACCCCTTATTTACAACGAAGTGTAGAATTAAATGAGTCAGATGTGGAAGCACATTTTCAATTTGGCTTATGTCTCTTACAAGCAGAATTAATTGATCATGCTATAGAACAGTTTGAAAAGTGTATTGAAATAGATTCGAATTATGCGAATGCCTATTACTTTACAGGTACATCCCTTGCATATAAGGGAAGTACTGAAAAATCAATAAGTATGTTAGAAAAAGCCCTTGAATTAGATCCAGACCATATGTTGGCCGGGCAAGCAAGATCGATAATTGATCAAATAAAAAATTAGTTCATTTTTTGCCGTGGAAAGGAGGGAGCAAAATGGAAAAGCAGGTCTCACTTGATTTATTTGCAGAACAAGGGAAGTTTGTCAAAGGAAAGCATCTTGTAACGATTTTTCATAATGAACAAAATCTCTACACCGTCCTAAGAATTCGTGTGGAAGAAACCAATGATCAATATGAGGATAAAGAAGCGGTCATTACCGGTTATTTCCCGAAAATTCACGAACAGGAAACGTATATTTTTTACGGTGAATTTAAGGAGCATCCGAAATTTGGTCTGCAATTCCATACAAATCATTTCAGAAAAGATATTCCTCAAACAGAACAGGGTGTTATTGCTTATTTATCAAGTGAAATGTTTAAAGGGATTGGTAAAAAAACGGCAGAGAATATTGTAAAAACATTAGGGGAAAATGCAATTTCAAAAATTCTTAATCAGCCGTCATTACTTGATTCTATTCCGAAACTGCCTCCTGATAAGGCGAAACTGCTTTACGACACGTTAATGGAACATCAAGGGCTTGAGCAAGTCATGGTTGCCTTGAATCAATATGGCTTTGGTCCGCAGCTTTCCATGCGCATCTATCAAGCTTATAAGGAAACAACCCTTGATATCATCCAAAAAAATCCATATAAATTGGTAGAAGATATTGAAGGAATCGGCTTTGGCCGGGCGGACGAGCTCGGGTATCAGAATGGCATCTCCGGAAATCATCCGGACCGAATTAAAGCGGCCTGTTTGTATACGCTTGAAAATGAAAGCATGCAAACGGGTCATGTATACATACATGCGAAAGACTTATTGGAGACAGTTAAATCCCTCCTTGAAGAAAATAAACGGGATCAAATCGAATTTTCGGATATTTCCAATGAAGCTATTAAGCTTGAGGAAGAGGGGAAAATAATTGGCGAAGAACAGCGCATTTATCTCCCCTCACTATATTTCGCCGAAAAGGGCCTTGTAACGAGTATTAATCGAATCCTAGGGCAGACAGAGTACAAAGATCAATTTCCAGAATCAGAGTTTTTGCTTTCCCTTGGAAACCTAGAAGAGAGACTTGGCGTTGAATATGCCCCCTCTCAAAGAGAGGCCATTCAAACAGCATTAATGGCTCCGATGCTTATTTTAACAGGAGGTCCCGGTACTGGTAAAACAACTGTCATTAAAGGAATTGTTGAACTATATGCCGAACTTCACGGCTGTTCATTAGAAATAAAGGATTACCATAAAAAAGATGAACCTTTTCCATTTTTACTTGCCGCACCGACAGGCAGAGCCGCCAAGCGGATGAGTGAATCGACAGGGCTGCCTGCCGTGACGATTCACCGTTTACTAGGATTTAATGGAATGGAAGGTTTTGATCGTGATGAAACAACCCCGCTTGAAGGAAAAATTTTAATCGTAGACGAAACGTCCATGCTTGATATTTGGCTCGCCAATCAATTGTTCAAAGCACTTCCGGATAATATCCAAGTCATTTTGGTCGGCGATGAAGATCAATTACCATCTGTCGGTCCAGGGCAGGTGTTAAAAGACCTGTTGAATTCACAACGAATTCCGACAGTTAGATTAACCGATATTTATCGTCAGGCAGAAGGATCTTCTATCATTGAACTGGCTCATGATATTAAAAAAGGATATGTACCGGCAAATGTAACAGCAAAGCAAGCAGACCGGTCCTTTATTCGCTGTTCCACTGCCCAAGTGGCGCAGGTGGTTGAAAAGGTGGCATTAAACGCAAAAAACAAAGGTTATTCAGCAAAGGATATTCAAGTGTTGGCACCAATGTACCGCGGGCCAGCTGGGATTGACCGTTTAAATGTTTTGCTTCAGGAAATTTTTAATCCCAACCCGGATGGAAAGCGTAAAGAAATTACTTTTGGTGATGTAAAATACCGTATCGGCGACAAAGTTCTCCAGCTTATTAACCAGCCGGAAAATAATGTTTTTAACGGTGATATTGGCGAAATTATTTCGATTATTTATGCCAAAGAAAATACTGAAAAACAAGATATGATTTATATTTCTTTTGAAGGTAATGAAGCAGAATATACAAAGCAGGACTTAACCCAAATCACTCATGCTTATTGCTGCTCCGTCCATAAATCACAGGGAAGCGAGTTTCCAATTGTGATTCTCCCGATTACGAAAAGCTATTATAGAATGCTGCGAAGGAATTTAATTTATACAGCCATTACGCGCAGTAAACAATCGTTAATTCTTTGCGGGGAAGAGGATGCTTTAAGGATGGGCGTTGAAAGAGCTGACGAATTAAGCAGGCAAACCACCTTATGTCAAAAGCTTCAAGAATCAATTCCAGTAAAGGAAAGGGAAACAGAGACCGAAATAATTCCCGAAGGCCTGACGTTAGAAGAAGCTTTGATGCAAGTCGATCCGATGATTGGAATGGAAAACGTTTCACCTTATGATTTTATGGTAAATGGCTGAAACTATAAATGTTCGGAAAGGTGGGACACTTTTTGCGGACATTTTCTATATTGAAAAATCAGCCGGTGTTTGACATGCAATCCGGTATGAAAATCGGTGAAGTAAGTGATTTATTTATCACAAGCGACGGAGTCGTAAAAGGTATATTGGTTAAAAAAGACATTTTCTTTAAAAAAACTGCATTTTTGGACATCCAGAATATTGCTTCATTTGGCACCGATGGGATTATGATCGAAAATGTCGATCTTTTAGAAAAGCTTAAAACACCTCCGGAATATACATTTTCACATCAACATCCCTTAAATGGCCAAATGATTGTATCAAAGAGCGGCGATTCAATCGGTCTATTAAAGGATGTATATTTTCTGGAAGAATTGGGCACAATCGTAGGGTATGAAATTACGGATGGCTTCTTTTCAGACATTACTGAAGGGAAACAAGTTATACAATCCGAAAAGCCCCCGGCGATTGGAAAGGATGCCATCATCGTAGATGTAAACCAGACGTGAGGTGTCTTTTTCATGTTAAAGTGTCCCAATTGCCAGAGTAAGGATATCGGAAAAATTGGTATCAACCAATACTATTGCTGGAACTGTTTTATAGAATTGTCCCTTTCTAATGGCGTTATTAATACCCATCAAGTCGAAGAAGACGGTACGCTAAGTTCCTTAGACGATTTGTTTGAGGAAGAAGAGCGTCGTTACACCATTTAATTTACTCAGAAAGCACCTGTTCATAGCTTCCCCATTCTAAAGAAGAGGTGAATCATATGAATAAAATGATGACGAGTGTTGTTGCTTTCGGTGCAGGAATGGCAGCCTATAATTGGGCGCAGCGAAACAATATGATGTCAGCCCGCAATCTAAAAAAAATGCAAAGAAATGTAAAACGAGCGATTTTTTAACTTACAGCCCCCTTCTTTGAGCGGAGGGGGCATTTTCATGCATAATTCCCCCCTACTTCTCCAACACTAATGGAAAAAGGAGGAACGAGAGGTTGGATATTCACGTGAAATGGTATTATCGAATAGGATTCTTGCTCCTTTTATTAATTGCTATTTATCTATTTTTTAAAATCCGCTTTGTTTGGCTGCCAATACTTAAGGTAGTATTTTATATTTTATTACCGTTTTTGATTGCTGGTTTTATTACGTATCTGCTCCATCCCATTATCGAAAAGCTTCATGAAAAAGGGCTTCACCGCGGCCTTTCAATATTTTTAATTTATTGTTTATTTTTTGGGGGTCTTGGCTTTGCCCTATACAAAGGGATTCCGGCCTTTATTCATCAGTTAAAAGACTTGTCCGAGAGCGCTCCGATTTTAGCAGAGCAATACCGTGGCTGGATTCATACTCTTCAATCCCATACCAGGGAATGGCCGGATGGGCTGCAAGGGAAAATGAATGATGGAATAGATGCGTTTGAAGCCAAGTTAAATTCCTTGTTAACGATTATGGTTGAAATTCTCCTAAACTTTCTTAATTCAGCCTTAATCGTCATGATTATTCCGTTTATTGCTTTTTATATGTTAAAGGATTTTCCTCTAATCAAACGGGTAGTCTGGTATTTATCTCCGAAAAAATGGCGTAGGCAAGGGAAGCGTTTTTTAAGGGATGTCGACGAATCACTTGGGAGTTATATAAGAGGGCAGCTCCTTGTTTGTGTGATTATCGGCAGTGCCGCATCCTTGTTATTTTGGATATTTCATTTGCGATACCCACTGCTTTTGGGATTTATTGTGGGGATTACCGATGTCATTCCTTATTTTGGGCCTATATTAGGGGCGGTTCCCGCTATTATCATAGCTGCCACGGTTTCAGTAAAACTGGTGATTATTACGATTGTGATTATCCTTGTCCTTCAGTTTCTTGAGGGGAATATTCTATCACCTTATATTGTCGGGAGAAGTCTTCATATGCATCCGCTCTTGATTATGCTGGCTATCACAGCAGGAGGGGAGATTGGCGGGGTAATTGGGCTCATATTGGCGGTCCCGGTATTGGTCGTTTTAAAGGTTGGGGCCATTCATGCAAAAAATCATTTTATGCAAAAAAATACAAAGGATTCCCTATCCTAATTGACAAACAATTTTAGAGTGGCTATAATTCGTCATAGAGTATGATATATGTGTGTAATATGTTGAAGGATCGAGTATGTTGTAGACCATTTGTAACGCTTTTGTGCGTGAAGAGAGGAGCTTCCCAGGCTGAAAGGAGCTCTAAATGAAGGATGACAGAAAGCTAATCCAGAGTGCAGCTAATCCCTGCCGTATTGCCGCGTTAAGGCAGCTGAGAGATGAATATAGCTTTTGTATTCATAATCAGGGTGGTACCGCGAGTCAAGTCCTCGTCCCTGCTATAGGGATGAGGGCTTTTTTTGTATTAAAAATACATAGGAGGTCTAATTTAGCATGAAAAGTTTAACAGGTTCTCAAATTCGAAAAATGTTTTTAGACTTTTTTCAAGAAAAAGGTCACTCAGTTGAACCAAGTGCTCCGCTTGTACCGATTGATGATCCATCCCTGTTGTGGATTAACAGCGGTGTTGCAACATTGAAGAAATATTTCGATGGCCGTGTCATTCCGGAAAATCCCAGAATTACGAATGCACAAAAATCGATTCGTACCAATGATATTGAAAATGTCGGAAAAACAGCCCGCCACCATACATTTTTTGAAATGCTTGGAAATTTCTCCATTGGTGATTATTTTAAAGAAGAAGCCATTGAATGGGCATGGGAATTTTTAACCGATAAAAAATGGATTGGTTTTGAGCCGGAATTGCTTTCAGTTACCGTTCATCCGGAAGACGATGAAGCATATGAAATTTGGAATAAAAAAATCGGGGTTCCTGAGGAACGGATTATCCGCCTTGAAGGAAACTTTTGGGATATCGGGGAAGGTCCAAGCGGTCCAAACTCGGAGATTTTCTATGACCGCGGTCCAGAGTATGGGGATGACCCGACAGATCCGGAACTTTATCCAGGCGGAGAAAATGAACGCTATCTTGAAGTTTGGAATTTAGTATTTTCACAATTTAACCATAATCCAGACGGTACCTACACCCCGCTGCCAAAGAAAAATATTGATACTGGCATGGGCTTGGAAAGAATGGCATCTGTTGTTCAAAATGTCCCAACAAACTTTGATACCGATTTATTTATGCCGATTATTCGTGCAACCGAAGAAATTTCAGGCGTAAAATATGGTTCAGCTAATGAGAAAGATGTTGCATTTAAGGTCATTGCCGACCATATTCGGACGGTCGCTTTCGCGGTTGGTGACGGTGCACTGCCTTCAAACGAAGGGCGCGGATACGTATTACGCCGCCTGCTCCGCCGTGCAGTTCGCTATGCAAAACAAATTAATATTAACCGGCCGTTCATGTTTGAGCTAGTTCCTGTTGTTGGGGAAGTAATGCACGACTTTTACCCACAAGTAAAAGAGAAGTCAGACTTTATTCAAAAGGTTATTAAAAATGAGGAAGAGCGTTTCCATGAAACACTTCATGAAGGACTAGCGATTTTATCAAGTGTGATTAAAAAAGAGAAAGAAAAGGGCAGCGACACGATTCCTGGTGTTGATGTTTTCCGACTTTATGACACATATGGATTCCCTGTTGAATTAACAGAGGAATACGCTCTAGAAGACGGAATGAAAATTGACCATAATGGATTTGAAGAGGAAATGGAGCAACAGCGTGAACGTGCCCGCGCAGCCCGTCAAGATGTTGATTCCATGCAGGTTCAAGGCAGTGTGCTTGGAAACTTTAAGGTCGAAAGCCAATTTATTGGTTATGGAAATCTAAACACAAATGCTAAAGTTGCAGCCATTATTAAAGATGGTGAATTAGTTGACGAAGCTGCGAGCGGTGACGAAATTCAGTTTATTTTGGATGCTACCCCGTTCTATGCAGAAAGCGGCGGACAGATTGCTGACCTTGGTGTTCTTCAAGCGGATGGTGTTTCTGTAAAAATTAAAGATGTTCAAAAAGCGCCAAACGGACAAAACCTTCATAGGGCAGTTGTTGAAGCAGGAACCTTAAAAACGGGGCAGACCGTTACCGCTGTGGTTAACCAAGAAAACCGCGTGAAAATCACAAAGAACCATACGGCTACCCACTTGCTTCATCAAGCACTAAAGGATGTACTTGGAACGCATGTTAACCAAGCGGGATCTTTAGTTGAACCAGACCGTCTTCGATTTGACTTCTCCCATTTTGGTCAAGTAAAGCCAGAAGAACTGGAACAGGTTGAGCAAATCGTGAATGAAAAAATTTGGCGAAACATTGAAGTGGATATCACGTTAAAACCAATCGCTGAAGCAAAGAAAATGGGTGCTATGGCCCTTTTTGGTGAAAAATATGGTGACATTGTCCGCGTCGTAAAAGTTGGCGATTACAGCCTTGAACTTTGCGGTGGCTGCCATGTTCCGAATACATCTGTCATTGGCTTATTTAAAATTGTTTCAGAAGGCGGTATTGGTGCCGGCACAAGAAGAATTGAAGCCGTTACCGGCGAAGCAGCATACCTTCTTCTAAATGAACAGGTTGGGTTGTTAAAGGAAGCAGCTGAAAAATTAAAAACAAATCCTAAGGATATCGTAACTCGTATCGAAGGTCTTTCTGCAGAAATCCGACAGTTACATCGTGAAAATGAATCATTAGCAGCGAAGCTTGGCAACATTGAAGCTGGAAATCTTGTTAGCAACGTAAAAGAAATTGATGGTGTCAACGTATTAACTGCAAAGGTTCAAGCAGCTGATATGAATAACTTAAGAAATATGGCTGATGACCTAAAACAAAAACTTGGAACAGCAGTCATTGTCTTAGGCAGTGTGCATGAAGGGAAAGTAAATTTAATTTCCGCAGTAACAAAAGATTTAAATGAAAAAGGCTACCATGCCGGGAAACTGATAAAAGAAGTAGCAACAAGATGCGGCGGTGGCGGAGGCGGCCGTCCGGATATGGCGCAGGCAGGAGGCAAGGATCCGGAAAAACTTGATTCTGCCCTACAATTTGTCGTGGAATGGGTAAAATCCATTTGATAATAGGACAAAGTAGTGTAAAATGTAGGTAACTGACCTAGAAAGCGGAAGCGCCTTTCCTAGGCGCTGGAGCTAGACAAGAAAATTTTCTCCTTTATTCAGAAATGCGAGGTGCAATAAAATGAGCTCATTTGACAAAACGATGAGGTTCAGTTTTCCTGAAGAGCCTTTCGAACATGATGTAAACGATGTTCTTTTTCAAGTATATGAAGCCTTGCAGGAAAAGGGGTACAATCCAATCAATCAAATTGTCGGCTACCTTTTATCCGGAGATCCTGCGTATATTCCACGACATCGGGATGCCCGCAACATTATTCGCAAACTTGAACGGGATGAAATCATTGAAGAATTGGTTAAATCATATTTAAAAAAACAGCGTGAGGGTTGATGAATGCGCATCATGGGATTAGATGTAGGCTCGAAAACAGTCGGGGTTGCCTTAAGTGATGAACTGGGCTGGACTGCACAGGGCTTAAAAACACTCAAAATCAATGAAGAAAAGAACCAGTTTGGTTTTGAGGAAATTGGTCAATTAATAAAAGAGTATCAGGTCAGCCAGGTTGTCATCGGTTTTCCGAAGAATATGAATGGCACAATTGGTCCGCGTGGCGAAGCGAGTCAAAAATATGCATCGGAGCTTGAAAGTCTCTTTTCGGTACCGACCGTTTTATGGGACGAGCGCCTTTCCACCATGGCCGCTGAACGGGTGCTTTTGGAAGCGGATGTTAGCCGAAAAAAACGGAAAAAAGTAATTGATAAAATGGCTGCAGTAATGATCTTACAAGGCTATCTTGATAGCAAAAATTAAATGAGGTGAAAACATGGATCACGGAGAAAACCATATTACAGTTGTAGATGATAACGGTAATGAACAATTATGTGAAGTTTTATTTACCTTCGATTCTGAAGAGTTCGGTAAATCTTATGTTTTATATTACCCGGTAGGTGAAGAAGATGAGGAAGAGGATATCGAAATTCACGCTTCTGCATTTTCCCCGACCGAGGACGGAGAAGATGGCGAATTAATGCCAATCGAAACCGATGAAGAATGGGATATGATTGAAGAAATGCTAAATACCTTCCTAGAAGAACAAGACGAAGAAGAATAATAATTAGAAAAGTCGGCCGGGTAAATTGGCCGATTTTTTTTATTTAAAAAATAGCCCTTTTTAGCCAAAATAACTGAAAAATTGACATTTTTCGCAGTATATGATGAAATTACTACGATGTCATTTATAATATTTTTTCTATTTTTGGTTGATTTGTGAACGCTTGACTGCAGCAAGGGGGAAGTCTATTTGGCAACTGGAGAAAAAGGGACAAAAAAAGAGGAAATCAGAAAAAAAATGTTAGAACATCAAAGTGAAGCAAAAATTGTCAGACGCATTGTCTTAACCATCTCGATCATCATTGGTTTATTGATTGTTGTCATTGGTGGAGGCGGTTATCTTTACATACAATCAGCACTTAAACCTGTTGATCCAAAGAGTAAACTGTATAAAAAAGTCGATATCCCAATTGGATCAACTGTCACAGGAATCGCTGAAAGATTAGAGTCAAACGGCATTATTAAAAATGCAAAAGTTTTTAAGTATTATGTGAAATTAAAAAATGAAGGCGGATTTATGGCTGGTAAATACGAATTGAGCCCTTCGATGGATATTCCAGAGATTGTAAGCCGACTGAAAACAGGAAGGGTTCTGCAGCAGGCTGCCATTAAACTGACCATACCAGAAGGAAAGCAATTAAAAGAAATTGCCCATCTCATCGCAAAGGCAGTTCATAAAAAGGATCAAGATGTGTTGAATCAATTAAATGATAAAACCTTTGTTAAAGCAATGATGGAAAAATACCCAACGCTTTTAACAAATGAAATTCTTAATAACAATATTAAATATCCACTGGAAGGATACTTATATCCGGCGACCTATTCCTTTTATAAGAAAGATCCATCCATTGATGAAATCGTATCGTTGATGCTAGATAAAACGAAGACAGTT
The DNA here is from genome assembly GCF_001866655.1 of Bacillus sp. MUM 116. Taxonomy (GTDB): domain Bacteria; phylum Bacillota; class Bacilli; order Bacillales; family Cytobacillaceae; genus Neobacillus. The sequence goes on from NZ_MLYR01000005.1 coordinate 112,480, forward strand.
TTATCTCAATATACAGCCGAAAGTGATAAGAAACACCTATCGGTTCATCAACTTTTAACAATGGCATCTTTAATTGAGGAAGAGGCAACTGAAAAGGCCGACCGTAAAAAGATTTCTAGTGTTTTTTATAATCGGTTAAAAAAGGGAATGCCGCTGCAAACAGACCCTACCATCCTTTATGCACAAGGGAAACATAAGAAGAAAGTCTATTATGCTGATTTAGAAGTGAGTTCTCCTTATAATACGTATAAAAATACAGGTTTACCTCCAGGACCGATCTCTAATGCAGGGAAAATCTCAATTGAGGCAGCATTGCGCCCGGAAAAAACCGATTATTACTATTTTCTTGCCACAGCAGATGGTTCGGTTATTTTTACAAAAACGCTTGCCGAGCATAATCAGGAAAAGGCTAAGCATATTTCCAATAAAAAATAGGTATAATTTTGGGGGAAAATTAGCATTCCCCTTTTTTTTATGTTAAAATAATTCAAGTGTTTTAATAAGCATCTTATAGCGTGACTCACAGAATTGTGTTCTGGCCACCCTTTGCTTTAACACATCACCAAAATAAAATTTTTAGGTGATGAGGTCGTTTTCTGTGAACGCTATTTTTTCATGTCTAAAGTAAGCATCATGCTTGATAAGAAATAGAGGTGAGTAGCTTGGATAATGAAAAGCTACATTCTTATATAGAAAATTTAATATCGGTTCGTAATCCATTGCTTCAGGAAATGGAGGAATTTGCAAAAGAACACCAAGTACCGATTATGGAACTTGCAGGAATCGAAGCAATGCTTCAAATTCTAAGAATACAGAATACAAAAAAAATCCTCGAGGTCGGAACAGCAATTGGCTATTCAGCATTGCGAATGGCTTTTGCCCTCCCCGAAGCCCAAATTGTCACAATTGAACGTGATGAGGTGCGTTATTCATTAGCGGAAGCTTATATTAGCCGCTCCGGAAGAAATGAGCAAATCGTACTCATTAAAGGAGATGCGCTTGAAGTGGGAGACAATGTGGCTAGACATGCACCTTTTGATGCGATTTTTATTGATGCGGCAAAAGGTCAATATAAGAGATTTTTTGAAATGTATTCGAAATTCCTAACTTCTAGTGGAATGATTGTGACCGATAATGTCCTTTTTAAAGGCCTTGTATGTGAGCAGGAAATCGAATCAAAACGAACAAGAAATCTTGTTAAGAAAATAGATGATTTTAATCGCTGGCTCATGTCCCATCCTGATTATGATACGGTAATTCTCCCAGTTGGTGACGGTGTGGCCATAAGCAAAAGAAGAGGTGAAAAAGAATGAAAAAACCAGAAATTTTAGTGACTCCCTTGTCTGTTGAGGATATTCTCCCGCTTGCTGAAGCCGGTGCAGATGCGTTTGTCATTGGAGAACAACGATATGGTTTGCGGCTAGCAGGTGAATTTAACCGGGAACAAGTTATAAAAGCAATTGAAGTTGCCCATTCACAAGGAAAGAAAGTTTATGTGGCCATGAACGCCATTTTCCATAATGAAAAAGTGGATGAATTAAATGATTATATCCGCTTTGCTGCAGAAGCAAATGCTGATGCGATTATTTTCGGAGATCCCGCTGTATTAATGGCAGCTAAGGAAACTGCTCCGGACATGAAATTACATTGGAGCACTGAGACTACCGGAACGAACTGGTATACTTGCAATTACTGGGGGAGAAAGGGCGCCAAACGGGCTGTTCTCGCACGTGAAATTAATTTGGATGCAATTGTTGAAATCAAAGAGAAAGCGGAAGTGGAAATTGAAGTTCTAGTTCATGGAATGAGTTGCATGTTCCAATCAAAGCGTTCTTTACTTGGTAACTATTATGAGTACCAAGGAAAAGTAATGGAAGTTGAAAATCGTAAAATGTCAGAGAACATGTTCTTACATGACAAAGAACGAGGAAATAAATATCCAATTTTTGAAGATGAGAACGGTACACACATTATGAGTCCAAATGATATTTGTATCATTGATGAATTGCAGGATATGCTGGAGGCCGGTGTAGATTCTTTTAAAATTGACGGGATTCTTAAAACTTCTGAATATATTCTTGCTATAACAAAAGCATATCGTGAAGCCATTGATTTATATTTTGAAGATGAAGAGCTTTATGAAGATAAAAAAGAAGAATTATTAGCGGCTATTGAAGAAATTCAACCTTCAGATCGTCCTTTAGATACAGGGTTCTTTTTCAAAGAAACGGTTTATTAAAAGGAGGGAAATAGAACATGAGTATTGTTAAAGATAAAATATCAGAGATTATCGATGGGAAGCGTGTCATTGTTAAAAAGCCGGAACTGCTTGCTCCTGCAGGAAATCTTGAAAAATTAAAAATTGCTGTTCAATATGGTGCTGACGCTGTATTTATAGGTGGTCAGGAATACGGTCTCCGCTCGAATGCTGATAACTTTACATTTGAGGAAATGAAAGAGGGCGTAGAATTCGCTAAAAAATTTGGCGCAAAAATCTATGTTACCACTAATATTTTCGCTCACAATGAAAATATAGATGGATTAGAAGAATATTTAATGGGATTAAAAGAAGCTGGTGTTGCCGGAATTATCGTAGCAGACCCGCTGATTATTGAAACATGCAAACGGGTGGCGCCAGGTATCGAAATTCACCTTAGTACCCAGCAATCTCTTTCCAACTGGAAAGCTGTCCAATTTTGGAAGGAAGAAGGGCTGGAACGAGTTGTATTGGCACGTGAAACAAGTGCTGAAGAAATCCGGGAAATGAAAGAAAAAGTTGATATTGAAATTGAAACCTTTATCCATGGTGCCATGTGTATTGCCTATTCCGGGCGTTGTACGTTAAGTAACCATATGACTGCACGTGACTCCAATCGGGGGGGCTGCTGTCAATCCTGCCGCTGGGATTATGATTTATACCAGCTAGAGGGCGGAAATACTGAAGTTCAGCAATTTGCCGAGAACGATGCACCGTTTGCCATGAGTCCGAAAGACTTAAATTTAATCCAATCCATCCCGCAAATGATTGAAATAGGAATCGACAGTTTAAAAATTGAAGGACGGATGAAGTCGATTCACTATATTGCGACGGTAGTTAGTGTATATCGTAAAGTAATTGATGCATACTGCGCCGATCCAGAGAATTTTGTTATCAAACGCGAATGGCTCCAGGAGCTTGATAAATGTGCAAACCGCGAAACGGCACCGGCATTTTTTGAAGGCGTTCCAGGGTATAAAGAGCAAATGTTTGGTAATCATAGCAAGAAGACAACATTTGAATTTGTTGGCCTTGTATTGGATTATAACGAGGAAACACAAATGGTTACACTTCAACAGCGAAACCATTTTAAACCAGGTGATGAAGTTGAATTCTTCGGACCGGAAATTCAAAACTTTACGCACGTTATAGATAAAATTTGGGATGAAAAGGGTCAAGAACTGGATGCAGCAAGACATCCACTTCAAATTGTACAATTCAAATTGAACAAACCGGTTTACACTAACAACATGATGCGAAAGGAGAACTAAGATGCGCAAACCAGTTGTTATTGGTGTAACCGGGGGATCAGGCTCCGGAAAAACCAGTGTTACAAAAGCCATTTATGATAGTTTTAAAGGGCATTCTATCCTTATGCTTGAGCAGGATTATTATTATAAGGATCAGAGCAATCTTCCCTTTGAAGAACGGCTGAAAACGAATTACGATCATCCGCTTGCCTTTGATAATGATTTGCTGATTGAGCATATTGAGAAGCTTTTACGCTATGAACCAATTGAAAAGCCAGTGTATGATTATTCTCTTCATACCCGTTCAGATGAGGTCATTCCCGTCGAACCGAAGGATGTTATCATCTTGGAAGGGATTCTGGTTCTTGAGGATGAACGACTCCGCAATTTAATGGACATTAAACTTTATGTGGACACGGACGCCGATTTAAGAATTATCCGCCGCATGCAGCGCGATATTAAAGAACGGGGTCGGACATTGGATTCGGTCATTGATCAATATGTAAACGTAGTACGGCCGATGCACAATCAATTTATCGAGCCAACAAAACGCTATGCGGATGTCATTATTCCTGAAGGCGGGCATAATCATGTAGCAATCGATTTAATGGTCACAAAAATTCAAACAATTCTTGAACAAAATTCATTTTTATGAAACAATAGCAAAAGATAAGACTAATTGATTCCAATTTGGAAAAATATGATTTTGGCGCGCCCTGATAAAAGGACGCGCTCCTATGCATTTACAAAAGATGCATACATCATACATATATTTTAAACACAATCTTTTTTGGGGGATTGTGATACTAGAAGGAGTGAGAAGTTTTGGCAGGAGAAAAAGTATTTCCAATGACACAGGCAGGAAAAGAAAAACTCGAACAGGAGCTTGAATACCTAAAATCCGTTAAACGGAAAGAGGTTGTTGAGCGGATTAAAATTGCCAGAAGTTTTGGCGACTTATCCGAAAACTCCGAATATGATTCTGCAAAAGAAGAACAAGCATTTGTGGAAGGCCGTATTACCACATTAGAAAATATGATTCGTAATGCAAAGATTATTGAAGAAGGCGAAATGGCAAGCGATTCCGTAGCCTTGGGAAGATCTGTAACTTTTATTGAACTTCCGGATGGAGAAGAAGAGACTTATACAATTGTTGGTAGTGCCGAGGCAGATCCTTTTGAGGGCAAAATCTCTAATGATTCTCCAATTGCCAAAAGCCTTTTAGGAAAAAAGGTTGGGGATGAAGTAACAGTTCAAACTCCGGGCGGAGAAATGAACGTTCGCATCATAACGATTAAATAATTTAATTGAATAAATTGTTTGAAATTTCCACACCTCGTCAAAACTTTTGACGAGGTGTTTTTTTATGTGGAAAATACGTGCAAAAGGATTGCTTTACATCTGTATTTTCTTTTTTACGTTATTATTATTCAGGCTCATGAAAATCCAATTAATTAATACAGAGAATTTCTCCAAACATCATATTAACTTGCTGGAGGAAAGCGTTAAGCAGAGAACCCAAGAATTAGTGATTGACAATGGCAGGGGGAGTTTTCTCGACCGGAATGGGAATATGTTAACCCATAAAAAGGAATCCGTTTTGGTGCTTTTTCCATTTTTAAAAAAAATGGATTGGGATGTTGAGAAGGTTTCTTCCATTTCCGGTATCTCTCAAGAATCTCTTCAACATGCGGTCGAAAAAGCAAAAAAACCATTTACTTATGGGAACCCGGAACCGGTGGAACTAACCGATTCCCAGGTTGAAAGAATCAATGCGCTAGAGATACCGGGCGTCTTTGCTATTGATAAAAAGTTTGAGAGGAAATCCCTACCCGCTGAGCAATTAATCGGCCTTACCGGGGAGAACCCAACAGAACTAGTAAATCGTTATCCTAAAAAGGAACTGCCAAGGGAAACCCTGATTGGGGTTTCCGGTTTAGAAAAAAGCTTTGATGAATTTTTACTTCCTGAAGGCAAATCCAAGCTTGTTTACCATGTCGATGGGGATGGTGCACCATTATTCGGCATAAATGTTAAGTATGTAGATCCTGCCAATCCATTTTATCCAGTCAACGTAAAAACCACAATTGATAAAACGATTCAGCAAAAGGCTGAGGAATTGGTTGATCGTTATCAAATTAAAAAGGGCGGTTTAGTACTTTTAGATATTAAGGATAATAGTATTTTAGCAATGGTATCCCGTCCGAATGTAAATAAAAAAGATCCGTATAGCGGCTCAGGGATCACGAATCGAATGTTAAAGCAGCAAATTATGGGTTCCGTTTTTAAAACAGTAGTGGCTGCGGCAGCTATTGACCAGAATCTTGATAACCCTGCAAGGGTATTTGATTGCAGCAAGAAGATAAATGGGGAACCTGAGTTGAAATATGATTATGGTAAATTAAACTTTTCCGAAAGCTTTGCCAGAAGCTGTAACCGTACATTCGGAGAACTTTCAAAAGAGTTACAAAAGATTGATCCAACTATTTTAGAGCAATATGCATCGAGATTATCTTTAATCGGCCCCGTAGGCTGGGAGGGAGATGTGTACCATACAAGTGATTTTAAACAGCTCGGTGAAGAAGAAAAGGGCAGGGTATTCCAATCTGATAATGCACGAAAGGACTCTAACTATGCAGCAATGTCCGGAATTGGCCAACATGAAGTAAGAGCTACTCCACTAGCGGTTGCCAATATGATGGCAACGATTGCAAGAGGCGGCCAAAAAGAAATGGTCCGGGCGGTTTCGAAAATCCAATATAAAAATGGGACAACCATTGTGAATTTTCCACAGCAGAATTTGCCTGGAGATACGATTTCCTCTTATACGGCGATGAAGCTGCAAAAATTGTTAAGGAGCGTTGTTCAAAATCCGAATGGTACGGGCAAATGGTTTCAAAATCTGCCCTATGAAGTTGCAGGAAAATCAGGAACGGCCGAAACGGGAAAGTATTTGAAAGGAAAACAGCTTCATAATAAATGGTTTGCCGGTTATTTTCCCTATGAGAGCCCAAAATATGCTCTTGTAGCTGTAAATTTCGATGTGTATGACAATGAGGGGGGTGTGAATTTATTATTTTCTGATATGGTCAAAATGCTTTATTCGAATAATCACTTGGATGAATAGCACTTTTCGATTGGTTTAAGGGATATCTCTTCAAGTTCTGGGCAAATCATGTTAGAATGTTGACAGCTTCATTTTTAGGAGGGATTAACTTGAATATCGATAACGATTCGCGTTCAGGATACCGGTCGAAACGAAAAAAAACAAATCTTATTTTAAATAGTTTGATTGTGATTATAATTGTCTTAATTGTTTTTGTTGCCTACAGAATTTTTGCATCGGGAGATAACAACGCATCACCGAAAAATGATGTTCAACATACAGCAGAAAAACAAACGGAACCAAAAAAGAATCAGACTGATACTGCTCAAGAAACAAGCACACCTGCTGACAGTGCTACGGGAACGTCAGATTCCTCAACGGATGGTACAGGTGATTCACAGCAGGCTACTGATTCACAGCAGGCTACTTCAGAGAGTGGAAATTCTCCAGATAATCAAAATACAACTGAAAATAAAGACTGGAAACCAGTGGGCACTACGCAATCAGGCGAACATACACCTGTCTATGATACAAGTTCAACGGATTGGCAGGAAATGCTGAATGCCATTTCATATGCTACGGGCATTGATCAAAATAATATGATCGTATGGCATCTTGGCAGAGACCGAAGCAAACAGAATGCATCCATTGGTACGGTATCCTCAAAAGATAAAAAACAAAATTACACAGTATATATTGAATGGGTGGACGGCCAAGGCTGGAAGCCGACAAAGGTAGAAAAAAAATAAGGATGGGCCATTACGGCTTCATCCTTTTTTGTTGTGTAAATTAATGTATTATGTTAACATAGTTTTTGTCTAATCCATAGTATACTCATAGGAATTATACGTTTACATCAGGAGCGTGGAAATTATGGGTAGAGAATTTTTAGATGTATTTGAGCAATGGGCAGATTCGTATGATGAAACGGTCATTGGCCATGATCAAGAATATAAAGAAGTATTTTCGAGTTATGAGAGAATTTTAGAGTTAGTTGCTTCCCGTTCATATGGCCATGTGGTGGAATTTGGCGTTGGAACTGGTAACTTAACCAAAAACCTTTTAGCCAGTGGTTTAATTGTGACTGGGATCGAGCCTTCACCCTCCATGAGACAAATTGCCGAGGAAAAACTAATGGGTGAGGCAATTATTCTTGATGGTGATTTTCTTGAGTTTCCGGCAATCAAAAACATCGATACATTTGTCAGCACCTATGCCTTTCATCACCTTACAGATGATGAAAAAGCGGCTGCAATTGAAAAATATAGCATGCTCCTTTCAAAAGGTGGTAAAATAGTGTTCGCGGATACGATGTATGAATCCGAGGAAGATTATAATCATGCAATTTCAAAAGCAAAAAGCGAAGGCTTTCATAATCTGGCAAACGATTTGGAAACTGAATACTATACAACAATTCCTGTTTTAAAAAATATATTGGAAAATAACGGATTTAGTGTTTCATTTGAAAAGTGCAACGAGTTTGTCTGGTTAATGGAAGGAGTAAAACGCTAGAAAGAGGTAAGTAATGAAAATCGCAATCATTGGAGCAATGGAAGAAGAAGTAACCTTACTAAGGGACAATATCGATGGGAGAAGTCAAGAAACAGTGGCAGGCTGTGAATTTACCTTTGGCCAAATGAACGGTACAGATGTGATTTTACTGCGTTCCGGGATTGGTAAAGTAAATGCAGCTATGTCAACGACTATTCTTCTTGAAAAATATAAACCTGACTATATTATCAATACAGGGTCTGCAGGAGGATTTAATCCATCTCTAAATGTTGGGGATGCGGTCATTTCAACGGAAGTTCGTCATCACGATGTGGATGTAACCGCCTTTGGTTATGAGTATGGGCAGGTCCCACAGCTGCCTGCTGCATTTACAGCAGATCAAAAGTTAATTGAAGTTGCAGAAAATGCCGCAAAAGAGCTTGATAATTTTCAAATTGTAAAGGGAGTAATTGCCACTGGGGATTCTTTCATGGAAGATCCTGCACGTGTTGAATTTGTCCGTTCAAAATTTGATGACCTTCAAGCCGTAGAAATGGAAGCAGCAGCGATTGCCCAAGTAGCACATCAATTTGGTGTTCCATTTGTTATTATCCGTTCCCTTTCAGATATTGCCGGAAAAGAATCAGAAGTTTCATTTGACCAGTTTATTGACCAGGCAGCACGTCATTCGGCCACATTAGTGATGAAGATGGTAGCAGCATTGAGATAGACAAGAAAGTGGTGGAAAAATGAATATTTATAAAAATGTTCATGATTTAATTGGTCATACACCTATGGTAGAAATTAATCACTTTCCCATGCCGGAAGGTGTCCGTTTATTTGCAAAGCTGGAGTTCATGAATCCAGGAGGAAGTGTTAAGGACCGGCTTGGGGTTGAATTATTAAATGCGGCCTTTGCAAGTGGAAAAATCCGTGAAGGCAGCACAATCATTGAGCCAACCGCAGGAAATACCGGAATTGGCTTGGCTCTTGCCGCTATCAATAAAGGCGTCCAAGTCATTTTGTGTGTACCTGAAAAATTCAGCATAGAAAAACAGGAGTTAATGAAGGCGCTTGGAGCAAAAATTGTTCACACTCCGACGGAAAAAGGAATGAAGGGGGCCATTGCCAAAACGGAGGAACTTCTAAAGGAAATTCCAAATTCTTATTGTCCACAGCAATTTGGTAACCCGGCAAACCCTGAAACGTATTATAAAACGCTCGGCCCGGAAATTTGGGAGCAGACGGGTGGCCAAGTGGGTGTCTTTATAGCAGGAGCAGGAACCGGCGGAACCTTTATGGGAACAGCCCGTTATTTGAAAGACCAGAAAAGGGATGTAAAAACGGTCATCGTTGAACCGGAGGGGTCAATTTTAAATGGCGGTGAATCTGGTCCTCATAAAACAGAGGGTATTGGAATGGAATTCCTCCCTGGTTATATGGATCCGACTTATTTTGATTCGATTTATACCGTTTCTGATGATGATGCTTTTGTCCTTGTTAAGGAATTGGCAGCAAAAGAAGGCCTTCTTGTTGGCAGTTCTTCCGGTGCTGCGTTTTATGCCGCTTTAAAAGAAGCAAAAACAGCAGAACCGGGGACAAATATTGTCGTCATCTTTCCTGATGGAAGTGAACGTTATTTAAGCAAAAAGATTTTTGAAGGGGGCATTTAAGTGAAGCGGAAAACAAAATTAATTCATGGTGGTTTAAGCGAGGATCCGGCAACAGGTGCGGTATCATTTCCGATTTATCAAGTAAGTACGTATAAACAAGAAGGCGTCGGCGGACATAAAGGGTTTGAGTACTCTCGTACCGGGAATCCAACCAGACATGCGCTTGAAGAGCTTATTAAAGACATCGAAGGTGGTAAGGCAGGCTTTGCCTTTGGTTCCGGAATGGCGGCCATTACAGCCGTTTTCATGCTGTTTAACAGCGGGGATCATGTCATTCTAACAGATGATGTATACGGCGGTACCTTCCGTGTCATGACCAAGGTCTTAAACCGAGTCGGGATTGATTCCACTTTTGTAGATACAAGCAATATAGAAAATATTAAAAAGGAAATTAGGCCAAATACAAAAGCCATATACCTGGAAACACCAACAAACCCTCTATTAAAGGTAACCGATATTGATGCAGCATCTAAGCTTGCAAAAGAACATAATCTGTTAACGATTGTTGATAATACCTTCTCAACACCATATTGGCAAAACCCGCTTGAGCTTGGAGCGGATATTGTCCTTCATAGTGCTACTAAATATATTGGGGGACATAGTGATGTTGTTGCGGGATTAGTGGTTGTGAAGGATGATCAGCTTGCTCAAGACCTCCACTTTGTTCAAAATTCTACTGGCGGGATTTTGGGGCCGCAGGATTCTTGGCTGTTGATCAGGGGAATAAAAACATTAGGAATTCGCATGGAAGAAACAGAAGCGAATACAACAAAGATCGTCGAATTTTTATTATCACATCCAAAGGTGAATAAAGTGTATTACCCTGGACTAGAAACACATCCGAATCACTCGATTGCGAAAAAACAAGCCCGCGGCTTTGGCGGCATGGTTTCATTTGATGTCGGCAGCGAGGAAAATGCCGACAAACTATTAAGCAAAGTAAAATACTTTACGTTAGCAGAAAGTCTTGGGGCCGTAGAAAGTTTAATTTCCGTACCGGCTAGGATGACACATGCATCCATACCTGCTGAACGACGTGCTGAATTAGGAATTGTCGATGGATTGGTTCGTATTTCTGTTGGACTTGAAGATGTTGAAGATTTAATTGAAGATTTACAACAGGCTTTGGAATCATAATCAAATTGAAGCCCGGCATTTTAGCTGGGCTGTTCTATACACATTTATGTGTTAAATTGATGACCATGAAATTTTTGAAATAATAGGCTTTCCCACGAGAGCGTTTATTTTTTTTGCCCATTTTAAAAAAAATTGGTAAAAAAGGTTTACAAAGTAATTGGATATGGATATAATTACCGTAGTTAGTAAAAAATTCTAAAGGAGGTCGAATCAAATGATGATGTTAAGTCCAATTTCAGCGAAAACTAAAAATCTGAATATCGTGCATTCGACCAGACTGGAATGGATTGCTTAACGTGCTTTTTACCATACATATCCATGCCGCAGGGAGAATGACGCCTTGCGGTATTTTTGTGCCTAAAAATTGATGGTGCTTAAAAAAGCCGCAGGAGGTGTTGCTTCTTGCGGCCTTTTTGTGCCCTTTTTTCAGTCCTTTTGGATATGTACCGCATAATGTGTAGAGGTTATGAAAAATCCTTTAAAGGAGGTGAAATTATATGACCCTGAATATTTTATTCCTTTCCATTACCATTAAAAAACGGCGGATTAGTGTTGAAGAAGCAATCCATCAAGAAATGGTTGAAAAGATTTATCAGGAAAATAAAGATCGTCAAATTTACATGCACCATTGGATGTAAGTACCAAAAATTTGCAGAACAGAAAGGTGGTTTTATATATGATTTATTTCATTCAAGGAAGAGAAGCTAGTTTGTGGGTTATGAAAGATACCACATAACCATCATTAAAATAGGAGGTTATGGATTATGCCGTTGCATTTTGTTTTATTGTCACTTTTCCTAAGAACTAAAAAAAGAATTCATCATTAATCACATAATTTGATTATTAACAAAATGTTCACACCCCTTAAAGATTGATCCTGTGAAAATATGATAAATTTTAATTAGACATAGCAGAATCATTCTTAAAGGGGTGGGGAATATGTTGTTTATTGTTGCACTTTCACTTGTTGTTACTGGGGCGATTGGCTGTTATATTGCAGCAGAGGTAGCAGCATAATGTCAGGACTAGAAGCATTGACCATTCAGGTGGTTGATGCTTTTTAATTGAACTAAAATAACTCCGAGAATTGTCCAGCTCCTGCGCCTAGCCCCTCGAGGGAAAAAATGAACTGCTTTTTTCCTAGGTTGCTTCGGCCCCAGCGATGAAGTCAAAGACCGACTTCACCGCCGGGGCCTCCAGCACTTGTCGGGGCTGACCAAGGCGCATCCGCTTTTCTTTTTAAATAAAAATTAATGGACAGACACATTCTCTCTGATTTCTACATAGGAATTAGTTATAGGCACTAGTCTAATATGGCTCGGGGGTGGATGTGTGTGTCCGGAATTTTTACGGCTCTCGGTTATTTAGTAAAGGAATTTCTTTTTCTAGTCTCTTATGTAAAAAATAATGCCTTTCCGCAGCCTCTGTCTGCTGCTGAGGAAAGAAAATATCTTCGATTAATGGCAGAAGGGGATTCACATGCGCGTAATATGCTGATTGAACATAATCTCCGTCTTGTCGCCCATATCGTAAAAAAATTTGAAAATACAGGGGAAGATTCCGAGGATTTAATTTCCATCGGAACCATTGGATTAATTAAAGCTATCGAGAGCTATTCTGAAGGAAAAGGAACAAAGCTTGCCACTTATGCAGCGCGATGTATTGAGAATGAAATCCTTATGCATCTAAGAGCTCTGAAGAAAACGAAAAAGGATGTTTCTCTTCACGATCCGATTGGGCAGGATAAAGAAGGGAATGAAATCTCACTCATAGATGTTCTCAAATCAGAATCAGAGGATGTCATCGACACCATTCAACTAAACATGGAGCTAGAAAAGATTAGAAAGTACATTGATGTACTGGATGACCGCGAAAAAGAAGTTATCATTGGCCGCTTTGGACTTGACTTGCAAAAAGAAAAAACCCAGCGGGAAATTGCCAAAGAACTTGGAATTTCAAGAAGCTATGTATCAAGGATTGAAAAGCGGGCACTGATGAAAATGTTCCATGAATTTTATCGGGCAGAAAAAGAGCGGAAGAAAAATCGTTAATGATATAAAAATGGAGCGGGAGTTAATCCTGCTCCATTTTTCCGTTCTTTAAGAGAACCTGCCAATTTTTTGCACCATCTGTTGTTTCATAAACATCATTTTTATAAGTAGAAAAAGCAATTTGTTTTCTATTTTTCGGATTAACGGCCAAATATGTAATCGGATTGTCGTAATCCAAGAAAGGAATCGTCCAATTTTTCATACTTCCTGTTTTCGGGTTAATGGTTTTTAATAGGATGCTTCCATTTTCAACACTGGAGTAAATAAGTTCATCTCCGATAAATGTAAGCGCTGTTACCATAACAGGTGTTGTAATAAGCTTCATGGTATTTCCATTGTCCTGTGAATAATAAATACCTGATCTTGTTGACATTGCCATAATGTCACCGTTAACTGGGTGGACGGCGATCATACCTAGTGAATCGGCTTTAAAACTATTAAATTCGCTTTTCTTCCAGCTCTTTCCGTTATCCTTTGAATAATTGACACCTGGAGCGAATTTGCCGCTTTGCTCCTCATTTATGACATAAATTCCATTTCCTGAATAGCTTGCGGCCATAAAGTGAAAATCCTTTTGTCCGTAAAAGGCTAGCTGATTAATTGTTTTGCCTTTATCCAAACTTTGAACTAAGCCCAGCGGATTCTTTAAGTCCGTTCCTTTTTGTGGATGGCCGCTTGCTAAAAAGCCTTTTTCAGTCGCCTGAAATCCCATATAGTCATGGAGATTTGATGTAGTATTAAACCATTTTGCATCCTTATACATCTTCAAGCCGTCATGGGAGGCAAGATAAAGCCCATTGTCATTGCCAGGATAGCCTATCCCGTGAATATGGTCTACTTTCAGATTTTTTGCTTCAATAATTTTATATTGTATGTTCGCATTAGACTGTTTTGCTTCCCCTTCACTCTTCTTACTTTGATTTTTGTTTGAGCAGCCGGCAGCAATCATCACCAATCCTAATAAAATAGTAAATAAAATCTTTTGAATCTTCACTTCTTCTCCTCCTGAACGGACAAAAATCATAATCATTTAAGTTTCTTGATGAATCCTTTTCCTTCCACTTATACCCTAGTCTCTGTAAAGTTGTCAAATTTCTTATTCCATTCCTGAAAATAGAATTTTTCGAAAAAGAAACATATAATAAATTTGTACATATATAAAGGGGGGCATAAACATTGACAGCTGTTACATATTCAAATGTCTGGAATCTTGATGTGATTTTCAAAGGAGGAAGTGATTCTCCTGAATTAGCAAATCACTTACAAAAAACAGAAGAATTAATTCAGCTTTTTCAAACAAAGGTCAATCAGTGGGTACCCAAAAATTATACCGAGGTTAAAATCAATTTACATGAGTTATTAGTAGATTTTGAGGATGCTGCCAAAAAGCTTCGTCAGGCTGGAGCTTATGTGGGCTGTCTTCAGGCACAAAACACAGAGGATCAAAAGGCATATCAGCTCGATTCAAAAGTAACAAGTTTAAGTGCCACTTTTCAGACTGCACTTGCAGGCTTTGACAACCTGTTAACTTCAATTGATGATTCCATTTGGACACAACTGCTAAAGGAAGAGTCATTGAATGAACTGTCATATGTATTAACCGAGCGCCGCGAACGAGCGAAAGATAAACTATCCAAGGAAGAAGAGGCATTAATTAATGCACTTGGGGTGGATGGTTATCATAGTTGGGGGCAACTTTATGATTTAATTGTCGGGAAAATTAAAATTCCATTTTCGGAAAATGGGGAAGAAAAGCTATTATCGGTCGGCCAGGCCTTTAATAAATTTTCAAGCCCTGAACGGCCGATCCGCGCCGCAGTATTTAAAGATTGGGAGTCTGCCTGGGATGAGCAGGCCGATCTCTTAGCGAAAACATTAAATCACCTCTCAGGGTTCCGTTTGAGTGTTTACGAGAAAAGAGGCTGGGATGATGTTCTCAAGGAACCTCTTACCATCAGCCGCATGAAAAAAGAAACACTTGATACGATGTGGGCAGTGATAACAGAAAGCAAGGAGCTGCTAGTTCAATATTTAAATCGAAAAGCAAAGCTGTTAGGTCTGGAAAAGCTGAGCTGGTTTGATTTGGACGCCCCATATGGGAAAACGGAATCAAAGGTTTCTTATCAGGAGGGTGCGGAATTTATTCAACAGCAGTTTTCTCATTTTGGCGAAAAACTGGCCGCGTTTGCCAAAAAAGCTTTTGAAGAACAATGGATTGAAGGGGAGGATCGACCAGGGAAGGCACCAGGCGGTTTCTGTACGTTTTTTCCGGAAAGTAATCAATCACGAATTTTCATGACTTACTCGGGAACCCCTTCCAATATTTCCACCCTTGCGCATGAATTGGGTCATGGTTTCCATTCATTTTCGATGAAAGGTGTTCACTATTTAAATCGTAATTATGCAATGAATGTTGCAGAAACAGCATCCACCTTCGCTGAAATGATTGTTGCCGATGCAGCAGTAAAAAATGCAAAAGATGAAGAAGAGAAACTTGTTCTCCTTGATGATAAAATACAAAGAACCGTTGCCCTATTAATGAATATTCACGCCAGGTTCCTGTTTGAAATAAGTTTTTACGAAGAAAGAAAGCAAGGTCCTGTTTCTAAAGCAAGGTTGAATGAACTAATGCTTAAAGCACAAAAAGAAGCATATTGTGATGCGTTGGAAGAATACCATCCCTTATTCTGGGCCTCAAAACTCCATTTCTTTATTACAGGAGTCCCATTCTATAACTTCCCGTATACTTTCGGATATCTATTTTCATTGGGGATCTATGCCAAGGCTCTTGCGGAAGGAAAAGGGTATGAGGAGAAATATATTGCCCTTCTGAGGGATACAGCTTCCATGACCGTTGAGGATTTGGCGCAGAAACATCTACAGGTTGATTTGACACAAGAGGATTTCTGGAAACAGGCAGTAAAACCTTGCTTGGATGATATTAAAGAATTTCTTGAATTAACAAAAGATAAATAATAAAAAGCCCGGCAGAATGTCTGCCGGGTTTTCCTGATGAATTTATACTTTTTTAAGTTTAAAGGAACTAACCATAAGAAATGATAAAATAATGATAATGAATAAAAAGGCTTCAGGCGGCAGAAAGGGAATCGCCAGAAAACTTAACGTTACTAAGCAGCCTGCTGCGGTTATTGGTAACCCTGTAAAATAGCCGTTGCTTTCTGTTATGTTGAAACGGGCTAGTCTAAATGCTCCACATCCGATATATAATACCGTAAAAAAGGTACCCGGCCCGCCAAAATCCTGTAAAATTCCTTGGTACAATAATAGTGCCGGAGCGACTCCGAATGATATAATATCACTCATGGAATCCAATTGCTTCCCGAGATCTGATTCAATGTTAAATTTTCGGGCAATCATTCCATCAAAACGATCGGCAAATGCTGCAAGAAATATTAATAACAAGCTTAATCTTAAATTTCCATGTAATCCTAATACAATTGCAAAACCGCCTAATGAAAGGTTTGTTAAGGTGATAACATTTGCTGTTTGGGATTTAAGTTTTTTTATTGTTTGATCAAAAACGTCCAACAAAAACATTCAGCTCACTCCTTTTTAATCAAACGGAAGAGAATCAATTTTTCTAAGTATTTACTTTATAATATTTAATATTAAGGGTTTTATGACTAATCGTAAAGAGTATTTTTACACTATTTGGGGGTTATTCAATGATACAGCCTTTTTATCGGCTATTGATCGAATTAACAAATGGAAGGTGGACATCTTTCCTGTTAAAGCGGTTTGCCCGTTCTAAGGTCAGCCGGTTTGCCGTTCCTTCTTTTGCAAGGATTTATCAATTAAATCAGGAGGATATCGAAAATTCTTTTCGGGATTTTCCTACTCTGCATGACCTTTTTATCCGCAAGCTCCGGAAAGATGCAAGGCCTATCGATAAAGATTCAAATTCTGTTGTCAGCCCGGTAGATGCAGTGATTGAAGATATCGGACCTATTAAAGAAACAAGTGAAATTGTTGTAAAGGGAAAGATATACTCTATTGATGAAATGCTTGGCAATCGTTCTGTGTTGGAAAAATATTTAAATGGGACGTACATGATTCTCTATCTGAGCCCGAGCCATTATCACCGAATTCATAGCCCCGTCGATGGCACCATTACAAAGCAATGGACATTAGGGAGAAAATCATATCCGGTGAATAAATGGGGACTTAAATACGGTGTAAGAACACTTGCAAAAAATTACCGGGTGATCACGGAGGCTGAGACCGAATTTGGACATATTGCTGTGGTAAAAGTAGGAGCAATGTTTGTTAATTCAATTGAAACCACACACAAAGGCAGCTGTTTGGAAAAAGGGGAAGAAATGGCGTATTTTAGTTTTGGATCAACCGTTGTCCTGCTATTTGAAAAAGGAATATTTGAAATGGACTCCGCCATACATACGCCGAAAGAGATTAAAGTGGGAGAAAAACTCGGCACCTTACAAAAAAGCGGCACTTAAGCAGTGCCGTTTTAAAATGCAATAAGAAAAGCGGAAGCGCCCTGCTCAGCCTCAGGCATAGCACAAGACAAGCCGGCCGAAAG
>NZ_MLYR01000050.1 GCF_001866655.1 Bacillus sp. MUM 116
AAGATGCCACGAAGCATTTAGTTATACGGGTTGATAATCTTATACGAAAAACAACAATCTATGCGAAAATAGCCTTTGTAAAAGTAGTGTGATTTTTTCTGTGAAATCCACTACTTATATTATTGTTAAGGTGAACTGTAACATAAACAGGCACCTGATTTGTTTTGGATAGGTGCCTGATCTATTAGATTACGTAGATAAAGAGGAGAGAATCAATAATCCTATTTTACTAATCCTCAATAGGCAGCAATAATGTAACCATAATAAAAGTCAATTTTGTAGAGAAATTAGATTTTGCTTACCTTTTTGCATATCCTCTAACATGTTGCATTTCTGTAAAAAAGTTTTAGTGTTTTCAGTTGAAGTTATGGGCGTATAGGGATAAAGTCTTTTTAAAGCTTTAACCAAATGCTTGCCGAATCCTTGATTACGATGAGAAGGGTTTATGGCAATATGGTGTATCTGGATTTGGTTATTTGTAAACAATACACCAATCAGACCGATATAACCCTCTTTTTCTTTCCACAGGTAGAGTTTGCGGTTCTTCCCAGAATCATACTCATTCATGGTTATCATAAGTTTTTTAAGATCCTTTTCGCTCGGAATAAATGATAAAAGACCCATTGCAATTTTTTCATAACTTTTTTTATATCTTATTAACAAATCCATCCCTCGCTTATCATAACTTTTAACTTAACAACAGCAGAATGTTTCCCTTAACGATCTCCGAAAAACTTTATGTATCAATCTATTTTTTCAGTATTATAACACAGCATTTTATTAAATTCGTTATAAGAGCATTACAATTCAATATCAGATAACTTACAAGATATGTAATCTTGGATAATCGTTCAAAAAGCCAATCTTGGATTGGCTTTTTGAATTTATTCTTTTTTTAATCTCCCAGCACGAATCAATCATAAAAAGGGGGGATATATAAGGAGAAATCGAGAAGATAGTTTCTGTGGAGGCATTTGAAGTGCACGATTTTTGAAGTTTCAGGAAGGTTTATTGACAATAAAGGACGAAATCCGCCTAGGAACATTCTTTGTCCAAAATTGATGGAATGCATCCAATACTTCTTGTGCAAATATATCCTCTGCACCTTGCTTTCTTAGAACGCCATAATCCAGCTTGCCTTGATTTTTTTTATCATTAAGCTTTTCACTGTTTTCTACATCCAACTCAATAAAAAATTGTACTTCCGTTCCTTCATTATTTTTGATGGATGCAAGATGATTACCGAATTCCTCAACAAGAACCTCGATTTGCCATCCCTTCTGCTCACATTCGAGTAAAAAAGCTTGGTAAATTTTGATGAACGTATTTAAATCCATTTTGGTCTGACACATCCTTCGAATAATTTTTAATCCCAAGAAATAAATCAATAAAGGGGCCATACAATGGGAATGAAAATGGCTAAATTTTAACTTTCCTTTTTTTAAATATATGCAAGATAATGAATTGAAAGAAGACCTCATTAACAGGGAGCATATTAAAAACTTAACACGGGAGTGATAACGGTGGAAAATAGGCACTTGGTTTTTGTTTACGGCACATTAAGAAAGCAAGAGCGTAATCATAAGTTGCTGAAGAATGCAGTTTGTGTAGAAAACGGTTGTTGGACCGAAGGAAAGCTCTTTGATTCACATCATGGGTATCCATTTTTAGTCCAATCAACTGAAGGGAAAGTAGTGGGAGAACTTTATTTAGTGGATGATGCGAACCTTTCTGACCTTGATCGGTTGGAAGAATACCATGGGGTTGGCAAAAATAATCTTTATGATCGAGTGGAACAATTAATCCAAACTGATAATGGAAATTACCAGGCCGTTGTATATGTTCTTCCGGATAAAAGCAATTCAAAAAACATGCAGCTAATAGAAAATGGAGACTGGTGTCAATATCGTGTATTGAAGCAAAGAGCAAAAAATATTAAACCGAATAAAATGGCGTGAAAATAGGCCTATATTGGAGAAATAAAACCTTTTTAAGCGGGATTTTTTTGAAGGAGAATAATAAATTTAAATGATGTCTGTTATGGATTAATAATAGATTAATATATTTTAAGCATTATGACGGAAAGGTGATAGGTAATAGGAGATGTTACGTTTAGACCATTTTGTCATCCAAATTTATTATGATTTTGAAAAGATCAATCATTTGAAAAAGGAGTTTGAACAATTAAACCTTCCTTTTACCCGAAAAAAGGGAAAGGAACAATGAAAATTGCGTTCCTCATTTAATTGTTTTTTAGCAACATTTGATCTAATTCACGAACCTTATCATAAGAATCTAATAGTTGTTTTGGAACCAGGGTTCTCCCGTAATCCCAAGCATTCGTTTCGATGATCGTTTTTAGCTGTTCAATTTCATCATCTTCACCGTACATGAGAATCCTGGTATCATGTTTGTTTTTTTTGAAATCTAAATAGTACCCGAGTACATGATAAAGAATTAGTTTTACAAAGTTTTCATCGGTCTCTTTAATTTTAAAGTTCAATTTATCTTTATAGCCGTTAACTTGCAAGTAATTAAACTTGATTGTATTTGTCGATACATTATAACTCATGGGTGCATTCAGTTTATTATTAAATTCATAAATAATTTCTAAGTTATGTTGATTTAAGGTATTTTTAATAATTTCTTCAATATCCCATATGTATAGCATTTAATCCACCAATATCCTTTCAATTTCCTCATTCAATTTGATGTAGTTTACTTCCTAGATCCTTATTGTTACATGTTGATTTCATTGTAACAGATGATGTTTTTCTTTGAACTATGAAAAAAGTATGATTTGATTAACCAAATGTTTTCCAATCTATGGGACAGTGGGAAGTATTTATTGCATTATGTTGTAATTGGATTTGGTTATAAATTTTTTTGGGTTTTATGTAATAATCAATTTTCGAAATTATAGCATAACTCTTTATCAAAAAAATTAATAGTACTTTACAATTCAATTTCAAATTAAAAACAGACCCTAAATGGGTCTCATGTCTAGTTAAATTTCCTATATTGTTGCATTAGGCTATTGTTTGGATTTTCATTTACACCTTATTCTGTATTGCTATTTGACCAATATCTTTTCACTAACGATTCGCACATAACGAACTAAATAGGAATTTATCATAAAATTCCCTTGTTCATTGTTGACAATAAAGTATTTATTCCGTTCCATTTTTTCAATTACTTCCTGTTCAACATCTTCTTTTTTAACACCTAATTCTTTTATCATTTTTTCGGTTATGATATCATGATCAAATGTATAGCAAACTGTAAATTCCTTCAAATTAATTTCCCTTTCTACTATTTTTATTCTTTTAAAGATGAAAAAAGTTAGATAAAAAATTCTTTCAGACTTATATGTTACAATTATGTAACAATACTGTAATAATTGAAATAGATTTAATGGATTTTTTGAAAAAAGATTCGGAAGTAACGCTATTTTACATATTATGTATTTTTAATAGGTATAAAGTATTAGC
>NZ_MLYR01000051.1 GCF_001866655.1 Bacillus sp. MUM 116
TATAGATTTGGTGTGATTCCTTGGCAGTCCCGCCATAGTATCCTATACAATACAAATGATGTTCGCCAAACTCAATCGTATCAAGGGTTTGGCGGTTTTTAATTTTTAGAGGAATCCTAAAGAAAACGAATGTTTTAGAAATAATTTTGCATTTATTTTGCACCAAATAGTTCTTTCATTGTCGTGTCTACCTGGCGAGACTCCTTCTGTTCCATTTCATCCAAGATGTGGCTATATGTCTGTAAAGTTGTTACAATAATTTTATGTCCTAGGCGCCGAGAGATATATTTTACATTTACACCCTTAAAAAGTAGCATCGATGCATGTGTATGTCGTAAACCGTGGCTGGTTATCTCTTTGGCACCTACTTTTTTACATAACGCTTTAAGCGTTTTATTAACGGCATTGTTCGTCACCAGCTCCATTGTGGAATTAACAAAGCAAAGATTTTTTTTATTTCTCAGACCTGTTTGCATTGCGATTTTATTTTGTTCATTTCGAAGTTCTTTTAAGATGTCAGCTGTATCTTTATCTATCGTGATAGTCCGCATTGATGCGTAGTTTTTAGTATCACTAAAGTCATGTTTATATTTTGAATCCCATGTTTTATTGATTGTAATGGTCATATTTTTAAAATCTACACAATCCCATGTCATACCAAGAATTTCAGAAAATCGGGCACCGGTAGCAATCCCGAACAAAATAATGTAACGGGAGATATATCTTAATTTTAAATCCTTCGTAAGTTCATCTATTAATCGTTTTAATTCCTCAAAGTTCAGATACTTCATTTCTTCAGATTTTTCCTTCTTGTGGCCTTTAATCATTACTTTATAAGTCGGATCCTTGAAGATCACTCCATCTTCGATTGCATCTCTCAAGCACGTTTTTATATTAATGTGTCTTTTTCTGACCGTTTCGGTTGCATAGTTAGGGGAGATTGCATTTATGAAGCGTTGATACATATCCCTATTTAAATCCTTAATTCGCACCCCGGGAAAATGTTCCTCTACAAGCTTTACTGACCGTTCAATATCAGACTCATGCTTAGGACTGTATTTCCCCTTTTTATAAATTTCAAACCAATTCCTCATATATTCTGCAAAAAGCTGATCACCGGCTGAAATATCATGCCCGATATGGAGTTTCTTCTCTAGTTCAGCTGCGGCTATCTCAGCTTCTTTTTTTGTCCTAAAACCACCCCGGGTTTTTGTCTTATATTTATCGCCCTCTTTATAGGATACACGGTATCTCCAGCCATTTTTTAGTTTCTGGATGCTTGCCATGATGTGAAAGACCTCCTACATAATTCACATATATTTCTAATCAAATTATAGAACATCTGTTCCTATTTGTGCTATAATTTTTTTAATATCAAAATTTTCTTGTGTTTACATAAAAATTCCAATCCAAAAAACATTAAAATTATATAAATAATGGTATTGGAAAATTGTTTCTAAAGTAAACAACAAAGATGACTTTAAGTCGTGAGTAGACGAAATGCCTACCCTTTTAGTCCCTACTTCTTACCTTTTACTATTTCGTATAGATCTTCCATCGTACAATCTAATTCTGCAGCAATGTTAATTGCCGTTTCGTAAGACATAATGGATTGATTATTGATGTATCTTGAAATTGTTTGTTTAGTCTTACCTGTACGATCAGCTAATTCTTGTTGTGTCATACGTTTTCTACGTAAAAGGTTTTGAAGTAGGCACTTACCGATTCTGTAAGTCACCTACACCAATCCTTTAGGAGCTGATGATGCATAATGAACCTGGAAGTAATTAACCTCTCCGAAATTATTCTAATTTTACTTAACCAAAATAAAAAAATGGAGCAAACTATTCCTCCATCGAACGCAAGGAACGAACATATGCCATAATGCCTTTTAGTTCATTCGTTGTTAAATCCTTACCGTCTAACTGAATTTTATATTTATCTTTTATTTCTATATCTGATAAGGTTTCAAGGTCTTGTATAAACCGCATATTCTTTTCAGATTTTAAATTTTCGATATCAATTTCCTCTTGATCATCAAAAAAGAATGCTGGCTTTACTCCATAATATTGCGCAGCTTTTAGAATTAAATCAATACTAGGCTTACTTTTGTCATTTTCTACTTTTGATAAAAAGGCGGGACTAATTTCTAAAGCTGCTGCAGCATCTTTTTGATCCACTCCTTTTCTACTTCTTGCCTTTATAAAATTCCTGCCGAATTTCACACAAATCACCACCTAATTGTTAATTTACTACATTCAAAATCAGCGTTCAATATGAGGTGATTTCCTTATAGGTTAATTATTTACTTTAAAAATTAAAATATTTATAAAAAACAATTGACTTATAGGAAATTTAGGAATAATATTAACCCATAAGTTAATTAGAGTTCCTAAAAAACAATAAAATTTTTTTAAAATACGATTAACTTATAGGTTAATTAAGAGGTGAAAAAAGTGGATAAAAATTTTTCATTACCCCCGATTCTAACGGCGCAAGACATCCAGAAATACTTAAGTATCAGCAAAAGTAAGGCTTATGATTTGTTTAGGCAAAAAGGCTTCCCAACAATCGTTATTGGAGGAAGCAAACGTGTAAACAAAGATGATTTTCTAAATTGGTTAGATAAGCAAAAAGTCATTTAGGGAGGAAGTGAAATTGGCAACTACATTTAAAATTTGGTGGTCGATGAAGGATCTCGAAGCTGCCACTGGTTACAGTGACGATTGGTTGAAAGATAATATCCTGCTTCGACCGGCGTATAAAAAGATATTGGATCTCGAAAACGGCGGCTTTGTTTACTATCCTGAGCGCCGCGGAGAAAAATGGATGTTTGTCGCTTCAAGAATGGAAGAATTTTTGGAGAGGTATTTCAAACAAATTTTTAGGAGGTGAAATAAATGGATAAAAAGGTTAAGCACATTAGTTATTCCACTAAAAAGATTGCCCAGCTTGGTAAAGTGCATCTGACTGTTCGTAATGAACGATGGTATCGAAGGGCTGCACGATTAGCTTTTTACAAAGGATTGTTAAATGAAAAACTCTTAGGCTGAATAAAGCCTTCTCTTTTTGGACTCATGGCGAAATTTGCAAAAGGGTTTAAGGAATATTTGAAGGGGGTGATACATATGAGGATAACGCCAAAGAAATGGTTAGCCATGACCGTGCAAGAACGCTTAATCGCAATCTACATTGCATCAAAAAGAAAATAGGGGGTGATTATAGTGGGAATCGTCGTAACCGGGTTAATTATCTTCATACCAATGTATTTATTATTTGCAGCTTATGTGGGCGTGGAAAAGTTATCAAGCAAAGTGAGGTGAATTTACGTGTCAATCGGAAAAGTAACTGAATGGAGGATGACGGAGGAAGAGCGCCAGGCATATATCGTGAAACATCCAATCAGGCCGACAAAAAAACCAAGAGGCGTTCAATTTGATACGGATGTTATTGATTATAAGAAGGCCAACGAATGCAAGAAAGAATTCCTTAGGCGAAGAGGTAAGAAAATTGATCGCGTCGATAAAGACATGCTTCACAAATTATATATGTCCGGGAAGAGTTTACCGGATATCGCAGGAGCGATAAACATCTCGCTCGCAAACTTAAATAGATACATTAGCGAACAAAGAGAAATTAATCCTGAAAAGTGGCCGTATCGATTGAAAAGAAAATAAGGAGGGAAAACCTCTTGAAAAATGATTATGAAATTCGTGGGGATGTAGTAGCGATTTTCCTTAAAAGGAAAGATGGTACCAGAATGGAATGTTTGGTTGATGTAAAAATGCTTCCGATGATCCACAAAATCCCTAATACGTTGTATGCGTGGAAAGCAAAGCATTACAAGACATATTATGTTCGGTTTGATATAGGAGGCAGAAGCAATAAAAAAAGCTTTTATCTTCACAAATTTTTGTTCGGTCACACATCCGATAAAGTTATTGATCACATTAACGGAAACGGTTTAGACAACAGAATAGAAAATCTAAGAGTTATTCAACAGTATGAAAATTTACAAAATCGAAGGGGAGCAAATTATCAGAGTAAAAGCGGTGTAAGAAATGTAAGTTGGTGCTCTAGGGTAAATATGTGGTTTGTGCAAATTCGTGAAAAAAATAAAAGGCATTCTATTGGTATTTTGAAAATTTACCTGATGCTGAAAGGGGAGCGATAAAAGCTAGAGAAAAATTGATGCCATTTTCAATAGAAGCAATGAAAGCGAGGGAATCAAAATGATTATTAAGTTTTTAAACCTAAAACTTCAAAATTTCAAAAGCCACCGTGATTTGGATATAGAGTTTGGCGACCTTACCAAAATCACGGCGGACAACGCGAAAGGGAAGTCCAGTACTTTGGAATCCGTTTCATGGTTATTATATTCGACTGATGTATTTGGAAGCAAATGCGATCCTACACCAATAACTTATGCAGCTGATGAAACTTTAGTACAACTTCTTTTATCGGTGGATGGAAAACAATTATTGCTTGGACGAGGCCTTAAGAAAGGGAAAGCTCAGTACTACATAAACGAGGTCCCGTCAAAAGCAAAAGAATTCGAAGAAATTAGAGATCAGCTATTTGACAAAGATTTGTTTATGTCACTGTTTAATCCGTCTTATTTCTTCACATTACATTGGGAAAAACAACGCGCTATGATGCTCAAATATGTAACCGCACCAGTTAGCAAGGAAGTTCTTAAAAACCTTCCAGAGGCCCAATCTGAGGTCTTAGAACGCTACTTAAAAAAGCATAGTTTAGTTGATTTAGAGAAAATCCATAAAGATAACAAGAACAAGCAGGATAAAGCTTATATTTCCGCACAAAGCCGGACAAATACTTTGAAAGAGCAGCTAATGCAATTAACCGAAGAAAAGCTTGATATCGACTCCATTAAAGCAGAATTAGCTCATATTGATATGCAAGTTATTGAATTAGAAAAACAAATGGATACGGCATTTGAAAAGAACCAGGCATTTAATTTGCAGGCGCAGATCCGTAATCTTCAAGACAAAATTGAAATGTCAAAAGAACGGTGGCCGTCGCTGAAAAACGAGGTCATTGAAGATACTTGCCGCACCTGTAAACGTCCGCTGGATGAAGATTCTGTTGAGGCAGTAAAGGCAGATAAAGATAACCGGATTGCCGAATATAAGGCGAAGCATAATAGTC
Organism: Bacillus sp. MUM 116; assembly: GCF_001866655.1. GTDB lineage: Bacteria > Bacillota > Bacilli > Bacillales > Cytobacillaceae > Neobacillus. Next base: position 5,170 of record NZ_MLYR01000051.1, read on the forward strand.
TGGTTTCGCAACGAAATGAACTAAAAGAGCAGCTTAACACCATTGAATACATCGATGTAACGGAACTAAGGGAACAGATAAAAGAGCTTGATGAAAGTGGTCAACCTTTACGAGAACAAGTTCGGATTTACTCACAATATCAAAACTTGGATACCCAGGTAAAATCGGCTGAAGCTGATGAAAACGGGATTCTTCAAGATTTAAAAGCTTCCATTTTTATCTTGGATAGCATCAAAGCTTTCCGTGGAAAAGAGGCAGAAATGCAAGCTGAAAAAGTACAAGCCTTATTTACAACTCTCTCTGTCCGACTCTTTAAACAAAACAAAGGTGATGGCGAGATTAAACCTGATTTTGAGATTGAAATGAATGATAAGCCTTACCGTACTCTTTCCCTATCAGAAGGCATCCGTGCCGGTTTAGAACTCCGGGATGTTCTTTCTCAGCAAAGCGAATTGGTTACACCAACATTTGTTGACAATGCAGAATCGATTACAAGCTTTAAGCAACCTAATGGGCAATTAATCATTTCAAGAGTTGTTGCAGGCCAGGAATTGAAGATTGAGGCGGTGAGCGAATGAAAAACGGTAAAAACCCAACGCGCAGTCAAAAGGAAGCAATTAAAGCAGCAGGTTTAAATCCTGAAAACTGGCTAATTTTTAAAAAGAGTCATTCTGAAATGCGCCTGATCCACCGGGAAACAGGCACCACCAAAACTATTCTAATTTAGGAGGTTTTAAGATTGCCAGATTTAGAACATCCGTTAATTACTCGAGTCAATCGGATTGGATATGCGAATGTTGTAGCTCAACCCGAGCACTTCGGAACTGATGTAATGGGCAATGAAATCGTAATTGGTGACAGCTACATCGTACTGCCAAATGGTGAATTATTACTCGAAAGTAACTTAGAAGATTACTTGATTGAAAAACTTAATTGGGAATTTAAAACCGCAGATTAATAGGGGGAATTAAAATGTCAAAACAATTAACAACAGTAAACACACAAGCAGTTGTCGGAACTTTTTCTCAAGCAGAGTTGGACACTTTAAAACAAACCATTGCCAAAGGAACTACTAACGAGCAATTCGCTTTATTTGTACAAACTTGTGCTAATTCTAGATTGAATCCTTTCTTAAACCACATCCACTGCATTGTTTATAACGGTAAAGAAGGAGCGACAATGAGTCTCCAGATTGCTGTAGAAGGGATTCTTTACCTGGCTAGAAAAACGGATGGATACAAAGGGATTGAATGCCAGCTAATCCATGAAAATGATGAATTTAAGTTCGATGCAAAGTCAAAAGAAGTGGACCACCAAATTGGCTTCCCTCGAGGGAATGTAATTGGAGGTTATGCAATAGCGAAGCGTGAAGGCTTTGATGATGTTGTTGTGTTGATGGAGTCAAACGAGGTTGATCATATGTTGAAAGGTCGTAACGGCCATATGTGGAGAGATTGGTTTAACGATATGTTTAAAAAACACATTATGAAACGTGCTGCCAAACTCCAATACGGAATTGAAATCGCTGAGGATGAAACTGTTTCAAGTGGTCCGTCTGTAGATAATATCCCGGAATACAAACCACAACCAAGAAAAGACATCACACCTAATCAAGATGTGATTGATGCACCACCTCAACAGCCAAAACAAGATGATGAAGCTGCAAAGCTTAAGGCAGCACGTTCAGAGGTATCGAAAAAGTTTAAAAAGCTAGGAATTGTAAAGGAAGACCAAACAGAATATGTGGAAAAACATGTTCCAGGTTTCAAAGGCACCCTTTCAGATTTTATCGGTCTCAGTCAGCTGCTTGATTTGAACATTGAGGCTCAGGAAGCTCAGTCCGCTGATGGCGACTTGTTGGACTGAGGTGAACTGAAATGAAACCAGAAAAATTAAATCAATTCATGTATGCCCTAATGAAGGGGGCACGTCGGCATTCTCTTGTTGAATTCCTAGAAACTTGGGAAATCAGCGAGGAAGAATACGAAGAAATAAAAGAGTGGTTCTGGAAAGAACACAGAGTGAACTTATGAAGGTCGATATCTTAGCAAGTGGGTCGCAGGGCAATTGTATAGCCTTGCGGTCCTCCCAAACTACGATTCTAGTGGACACAGGCATTGCAAAAACAAAAATAGAGAAACGGTTGCTGGAAGTTGGAATAAGGCCAGATTCAATCGAAGCTATCCTAATTACACATGCTCATTCGGACCATGTGAAAGGATTACCTTTAGCAAACAAATACAAAATTCCTGTATATGCTGGCGCGGGCGAATGGCGGGACATTAAAGGTGTTGACGATGATTTACAACGCAGCATAAAAGCCGGCAGTGATTTAAATATCGAAGATTGGTTTATCGAAACATTTAAAACACACCATGATGCCCGGGACCCTCTTGGTTATGTATTTCATTCAGATGATGGTTATAAATGTTCCATTTGCTTAGATACTGGCCATGTGGATCCAACCATGTTATCGGCCATGGAATACTCAAACATCTATGTAATCGAGGCGAATCACGAGCCAAAGATGGTCGAAGTATCTGACTATCCACCAAGTGTGAAGGCGAGGATAGTTTCTCACATCGGACATCTGAGTAACGAACAGACAGCACAGGCCCTTTCTAAGCTTGTTAATGGCGTTGGAGAGCAAATATACCTTACTCACTTATCAAGTAAGAATAACCTGCCTGTACTGGCTGAAATGACGGTAAAAAGGGCCCTTACAAAGAAAGCTTTAAGAGCAGATACACACTACAAGATCAAAGTCATTTAGAACGGATGATTACTCATGGCAAACCCTCAAACTGAAAAAGGATATACAAAGGTTGCTAATGAGATATTAGAACACATCTCAAAAACTGACCTGAATGGCACGCAATTGCGAATGGTTCTTGTCATATGGCGCTATACATATGGCTTCCGCAGAAAAGCGCATGAAATGTCCCTTGCGTTTCTGTCAGAAGCAATTGACACCAGGAAGAGTCATGTTGACCGGGAACTAAACGCATTAATAGACCGCAAGATTATTAGTGTCATTGGGGTTGGTCCAAGGAGGGGGAGAATATTGAAATTCAATAAAAACTACGAGGAATGGCACGAACGTCCTACAGATGTGGTACATCAATCATCGTCCACTAATATTAGTACATCATCGTCTACTACCTGTAGTACGACATCGTCCCACAACTGTGGTACTAAGAAAGAAAATATTAAAGAAAAAAATAAAAAAAATACTCGTCATCAAAAAATGTATGACGAGGAAAGCTCTTATTTTAAAATGGCTACTTATTTTTTTGACAAGGTTTCAGAGGTTGCCAACGAAGCCGGAGTACAGCACTTACTAAAAAAAGTGAACAAACATAAATGGGCTGATGATTTTAGAAAGCTTGTTGAAATCGATGGGGTTAATAATAAAAAGCAAATACTCGCATTGATGGAGTGGGTTACGCAGGATCCTTTTTGGAGGACTAATATTTTATCGGCCAAAAAGTTTCGAGAGAAATTTGGAGAGTTAGCAATCAAGATGAATAGCTCAAATAAGGCAAAGCAGCCAGTTCAACAACAACGAAAAGATACCCGTGATAAAGATATAGCATTCCAGCGCTTTGTCGCAGCAGGCGGTGATCCGAATGATTTTGATTGGGGAAAATGATGTTGCAACAGAACAATCGGTATTAGGTGCAGTATTCCTTGATTCGAGTGTTCTCGATGACGTAGTTTTTCTTGAAGAACGAGATTTTTATATACCAAGGCACCAGCAGATTTATAAAGTAATTCGCTATTTAGAGAGTAAGGGCCAACCTATTGATTTAATCACTGTGACCGATGCATTAGCAAAGTTCGGAGATTTAGAGGGCATGGGAGGAGTATCTTACCTTTCTCAATTAGCCCAATCGTGTCCAACCACAGCAAATGTAGAATATTATGCCAGGATTGTGCGTTCAAAGGCCATGGAACGGAGAGTTAAAAATACTGGAGATATTATTAACGGTATGTCCCGGGATGATTATGAATCTGATGAAGAGTTTTTCTCATATGTTGAAAATCTTATAGCAGAGATGAGACCGCAAGATAACGCAAAAATGCTTAGTTTTTCTGAAACAAAAGAAGAATACTATACGCATTTAAAAACACCGGCAGAGTTTATTAAAACGGGATTTACAGAGTTTGATAAATGGGCCCAAGGGTTATGGAGAGGGTGGCTGTTTGTATCAGCTGGGAGACCTTCAGTAGGGAAAACAGCAATTGCATTGCAAAGAGTATATGGTGTTGCTCAACAAAAGAAAGGCGTCGTTCTTGTTTGGAGTCAAGAAATGAAAAGAAATTCTTTAAAGGATCGGATGCTTTCAGCGGTGACAGGAATTCCTTTTCAGAAAATCAAGAACAAGAATTTGAATGAAAAAGAGCAAGCTTTGTTAGATATGGCTTATGAAAACTTCGAATATTTACCTATTTTCATGCAGGATAGCTCAGGTGTTACTATCGACGAAATCAGAGCAACAGCCAAACAGTTTAAAAAGAAGCATGGAAGGATAGCCATGATTGTTGTTGATTATTTGCAGATCATGAACATCCCTCAAACTAAAGGTGAAACTCGAGCGTTGGCAATAGGCCGCGTAACCGGACAAGCAAAGCAAATTGCAATGGATATGAACTGCGTTTTTTATATGTTATCCCAAATGAGTAGAGCATCTGAGATGAAAGGCCGCCCAACATTAGGTGATTTGAAGGAATCTAGTTCAATTGAACAGGATGCTGATGTAGTGGAGTTTTTGTGGAGTGAGGGAGAAACAACATCCCAAGGGAAAATAGTTAACCAAACCTTCGCAAAAGGCCGGGATATTGGCGTTAATGAATTCAAGCTTCTTTTTATGAATTGGAAACAAAAATTTACCGAGGTTCCGGACGAAGTAAAAGTTTAGTAGCTGGGGAGCAAAAGGGAGGAAGAGGTATGAAAAAAGAGACCGATTATTTATTATTCTGTTCCAAATGTGGAATACCTCAACCAATCCCGAATTACATTTTGCAAGCTTACTTCATAAGTGGGGTTGATGGAGTTTATTGCAGTAATTGTGAAAATAAAATAATTATTCCTGAGTATTTGAAGAAAATAGCAGGAGATTTATAAAGGTGGTTTTTAAAATGGACTATTCAAAAGCTACCAAAGAACAACTATACGAAATTGCTATGAATGAAAATTATAGATTGATAGAACGCTATTCAGCAGCAAGAGAACTGCAAAGGAGGAGAAAAAAAGATGCGCTTTGTCGGAATCGATCCATCAACTAAAACAGGTTTTGTAGCTCTTGATCAACAAGGTCAAGTCGTCCGGGCTAAGGAGCTTACTGGAGTGGGTGACGAAGACCCACGGAGAATGATTACTCTAATTGATGAAATAATAGCCCATGTTAAGCCCGGTGACTTAATTTGCATTGAAGGCTTTCCCTATGATACCCAAAGGGCCATGTTTGCCGGAGGTTTGCACCATGGCATAAGAAATGAGCTTTTCAAAAGAAAATTACCTTATCACGAGGTTGCCCCAAATGCGGTGAAAAAATTCGTAAATGTCACTGGGTGGGTTGGAGAAAAAGGAAGCAAGAAACGGCTTACTGGTCCGCAGAAAAAGCGGGCAGTTATGAATGCAGTTAATGAGCATTACTTATTTGTACATAAAAGCGATAACGTGGTGGATGCTTTTATTCTCGCCCAAATCGCTTGGGAAATTTGGATGAAGAAAAATGTTTTAAGAATCTTACCTCAATACCAATCTGAGGTTATCCAAGCAATCCTAGCACCTCCAAAGAAGAAGGCGAAATAAATGGGAAGTTGGAAACAGGATCACCCAAAACAATTAAGAAAAATCGTTTTCTCCATGACTGAAAGTGGTTTGAAGAAATTGATTTAGGAGCCCGAGATAATGGATATAGCCAAATTAGAAGAAAATTTTAACCGTGGCCGTTTTAACATCGATGATATTAAAGAACTGATTGTTTCCGTTAGACAACTGCGGCACGAAAAGGAAATCCTGTTGGAAGATAACAATCGACTTCGTAGGACTGTTGGAGATTTACGGAAGAAAACCGGCTTTCGAATATTCGAAGAGAATTTGCGCTTGTCAGAAGAATTACAAAGCGTATTAAGAGTTTCCGAGACCAATAACATTCCAGAGTTAATTGAAACGCTAGAAAGAGCCAAGAACAGCCTTAAAATTGAAATCAATTTAATGGTTAAAGGTGAAAAGTTATGAGCGCTCAATGTCCTAAATGTAATGGAATGGGTTTCGTTATGAAAAAACAGAAAAATGAGTTAAAGATGGAATGCTTGTACTGCTACCATCGCTGGCTTGCAATGTCTAAGATATGTCCAAAGTGCACACGCCCGAACGGTTTTGAAGTGGAAGGTGTTTGTCCTCAGTGTTATTCCGAACAATATAAGTCGTAAATTTGGAAGGTAGGAGAATATGAGCAATGCTAAGCAAATAGCTTTTGAGATTGATGACAATGGTTGTTTTAATTGTACTTCTCATAAGCCCAATAAAGACGGATACAGGCAAATTCAAATAAATCATCAACTTTATATTATGCACAGATTTATATATGAGGAATGTTTTGGACCAATACCTCCTGGAATGGTAGTTAGGCATAAGTGCGATAACACACATTGTATAAATCCAGCTCATTTAGAAATCGGAACAGTTGCTGATAACAATAGAGACAAGGTTGAAAGAGGTCGTTGTAATCCTGTTAAGGGTGAAGATCACGGACATGCAAAATTATCACATTCAGATGTCTATAAAATCTACAAACAAGCAATGAAAGGCGAATATCTACATCAAATCGCTCAAGAATTTAATGTGGACAAATCAACCATTTTCAAAATAAAGAAAGGCGAAACATGGAAGCATCTAAGAGGAATGTTTGAGGTTTTATATGATGTTGAAAAAGAACGAATTCGCCAATTAGAAAAATGGAACATCCAGCGCCATCCTTTAGGCTTTTGGTTGGCCATTTTGATGGAAGAGGTAGGAGAAGTGGCAGAAGCAGCACAAAGTTATTTTAGGCTTGTGAGCTCTAAGGATACAGATTCTCATGATTTATATAAAGAATTAATTCAGGTGGCTGCAGTTGCCAGTGCAGTTGCAGAGCAAATCAAAGAAGAGTTAGAGGGAGCGAGATAACCATGCAAGTAACAGTAAAAGCGCATTTCAACAAGCAAACAAAGGATAGTAAAAAAGAACTCATCCAATTCCACGTGAAGGGTGAAGATGAGAAAAAGCCGGAACTAAATAGCCTCACACGCGAGGTTGTTATTTTGGAAATTGAAGGAGTAGAACAAAAATTAAAATGCGAATTTAATAAATCCACTAAAGACAGTAAAAAAACTGTTCTTGAATTTATTGTCAAAGGCGATGCTTCTGCAGAAAATACTTTTAATTTTTATAAAAGAGCAGGGTCAGATGTTACCTTAAATATCATTGAATCACAAATGAGTGCCGATGATTTTGAAGATGAATCCCATGAAGGAATTAAATATACGGTAGATAAGGATGGCACTGCATCGGTTAATCCAAATCAAATGACACTAGATGATGTTGAGAACGTCGATGGATCTGCAAGTGATCAGGACGCTGTCCTCACTAAATCTAATGAGCAGGACCCATTTGGCGACAACGATGACGATTTACTAGATTAAAAGAAAGCCCTGGGAGCAATCCTGGGGCGTTTCTAAAGGAGTGACATGGGTTTGAGCTTTGAATTGCCTGAACTAGATAGAAAAGCGACTCAACGAAAAGTAGAAGAGCACCTTGAACGATATCGCCTTTTCAAATACCTCATTTTTGAAGAAAGAGAAGCATCGATTACGGCCAGTACCGTTGAACGGTTCCACGGTCCAACGAATGTTACCAGCGACCAAACAAGCTCCATTGCAATCCATAACGTGGACGAGCAAGAAAAGAGAAAACAGTTTTGCGATTGGACCGAAAGAGCAGTGAAACGGCTGCCGAAGATGGAAAGGTTCCTTATTGAGGAGCGTTACATGTGCGAGGATGCCGAATACTTAACTGATTTCAACGTTTATTATCATAAGTTCCAGCCACCGATTTCTGAAAAAACATACTCAAAGATCCGCTGGAAAGCTTTTTATAAATTGGCTTTAAACCTCAATATTGCTGTGACAAAGGATTCATAAGGGGTAATTAGAGGTATGCTCAAACAAATGGTAAAGGGATTAGAGAATATATCTATGCAATTAACTTTAAATGGCAAAAGATGAATCGAAATGGGTATCAACCAAATAAGGAATTAATCATGTATTAATAATGATGTCCGGCGCCTTTTAATAGTGCCGGACTAATTGCATGTAATGAATGTGCTCGTTAACAACCTGTCTGTTTCAATAGATTTTTATTCTTATATTTAGTTCCTCGTCATCAGATACAAAAAAGAATAATAGAAGTTAAAAAATTATCGATTGAAGAAATTATGTTAATTCATAGGGGCATTGTCATGTGTGGTGGTTTTTCTTAATTCTTTTCTTTATTAGAACTTTCATGGTTTTGACTTTTTCCAAGATTTTGATACTGAGTCCCTATAGAAGCTTTGTAGACAGTTGTTGTTTTGTAATTGGGTGTTGATTTATAAACATATGCTTTTTCAAAAACTATTTTCTTACTTCCTCCGCAAAAACATCCCAATCTAACCACCCCCTTTCAATTAAAGCGAAAAATGTGATTATTTTACATTTTATGAAGAAGTTTTAAATATGTATAGTTATTAGGACTAAGATTTTTTCACTAACTTTTTTTGTAACGCTAATTGATTTCTATATTTTAATCGTTTTAGCTTTTGTAAGATCTCTGTCACAATAGTGTATCTTTTTAGCACGAATTTAATTAGGAACCGATTACCTTAACATTTAGGTTAGACAGCACTGACTACCTTTGCTCCCTCATTAGATCGGCAGGCTTTGAATGGATAGGACTACTATGAAAACCCATTCACTAGCGATCGGAATAATCTGTTCCATTTTCTGCTACTTCTTTTCATCATATTAAAGGAGACCTGCTTCAATAAGAATACGCCCGGAATTTAAAAAATAAACGGAATTTATATAATTTGTCTTTGTCAAGAATTCGTCCTTTTGCATTTTATATAATGTGGAGGCAATTTCATTTTTGTTTTTTAACAATTGTAAAACCCTTTCAGTGGACCTCTATAGGTCAGTAAAAAATATTCCATTTTTTTGAGGTTAAAACCAACGTATACCGATGGTTATTCCCATTTTTAATGGGTATTTATTCTCCTTTTTTCTATTCAAAAATGGGAAGGTTTGGAACTTCTATTAGTTTTAAAATAATAAGAAGGAGGTGAATTTTTTGGGATGTGGCTGTGGTGGCAATCAAAATAATACCAATGCAAACCAAAATCAAATCTATAAAAAATACCTTCAAACGGCTAAGAAAAACAAAACTCAAGAAAAAAAATATGTAACCTATATAAATATTAACAAAGGAAAAAATAAGAAATCGAATTAGAAGCTAAAAAGCGAAGAAAGGCAGAATGTTCTGCCTTTCTTTATTTTTATAAATCGAAAATATATCGTTTTCGGTATGATTAACGGATTCCTATAATAAACCTTATTTATTTACGAAAATAGAAATCTCTTTATAGGTTAATTTATTTATGTCGTAACATTTCAAGATTGGATTTTTATATTTAAAAGAAACAATGACCATTTTAACTGTAGGATTAGGGTGATTTCGAAGATCCAAATAAGAAGGCCTGGGATTCGTTTTGGGATGAGAATGTGCTAAAGCAATTACTTCTTCGGACATTTTTTCGATGGATATTAGGGCTTCTTCTACCGTTTCCTTATGAATGAAAAAAGTATTATGGTTGGAGGAGATGTTTTTCATTTCTGTCCAAGTTGTTATACTGTTATTTCTTCCAGATAAAAACCCACATATCTCATTAGGAAGGTTCCTTAGTCCTGCTTGTATCATTTCAGTGTGAACGTTTAAATTCATCGTTAAAAACATTTCATTCATACTTTTTTCTTTAGAAAGGAGAAAAGTGATTGTTTATCTGTTTGATTATCACCAATGGGAGCCATCTTCGATACGTTTGGTGTTTCGATGTCAGTTTCTTTAGGGTTCTCTTTTATTTTATTATTAATTATTTTTGTTTTATCATTGGTTGAACTATCATTGGATAATTTATTTTCATTCTTTATGGGATACTTCGAGAGTAAACCAGCATTTTCAGTTTTTTTGATATTAGTAATATTTTGGTCCGGTTTATAGTAGACAGGTGCTTTTACTCCAGCCTGTTGCAATCCTCTAAAGGTGATTTGTTCTGGAGCTGATTTCGATTCATGGGCCTTAAACTGATGTTCCAATAATGAATTTAGTTGTTGATTTAAGGTAGTGAATTGATCAAGCTGTTTGCAAAATGAGTTTAAAGCCTCCTGCTGATCTTTCATTAATTTATAGGTATCACTTACCATTTCTGTGATTTTCGTTAACTGATCGTTGATATTTTTTTTAAAGCTTTTTAAAGAATTTTCGTCTATATATTTTAGTTGTATATCATCTCTTTGGTTTGATTCATGATTTTCCATTTTCTCACCTCGGAATTATAACTTATAAAATAGTATGTAAAATCATTTTAATTTGTGTTTGTTTTTGTAGTTAAGAAAAATCCGCACTTGTCCGTTTCAAAAAAATACAAAAATAATATTTTATAGTGTAAGACAAAAATAAATTATATGAGGTGAAATAAGTTGAAAGTACAAAATTTATCCGGCGGCCAAGAGTTACTTTGTGTCAATGTCGATAAGGTGTATGATTGGGTGACGAATCAAGCGAGTGTCAACTTACCGGGCACTACCATTACATTCCCAGCTGGAGTTTTAGACCCTTGTGCGGCTGGAACAACTATTTTAGATATCGCAGCTGTTGTTACAGTAGGAACTGTTACAGAAGTAGGGGAAAGGGTCAATCGTACATTTATTATCAATGGTGCAGAAGTCACACTTCAGCGAGTGACGATTGTAAAACCCTTATCGATTGCGGTAACGGTTACTGCCTTAACCGCTACAGGTACTCAAATTACTGTAACAGGCGTTCCAATCCCAGCAACTGTAACGGAATCGTTCTTCCTATGTGCTCCTGAAGGAACAGATATTACTGTTACAGCGTTTGATTCAGAAAGTTCCGTCAGCGGGTCATGCGTGGCAGGTGCATTGGTTGTTGATATTGCAGCTGTAATCTGTCAAAGCATTCAAGTAACAGCACCAGTAACGATCGAATTAACTGCTGATTTCTGTGCAGCACGTGAAAATATTATTGCTGCTTGCCCTGCACCAGCAATTCCTCCACAGTGTCCTGCTCTTTTCCCAACTCCTTTGGCCTAAAGTTGAAAAAGCAATATGAAACAATATTAGGATGTACCCCATTGTGGGACATCCTCTTTATTGTAATGAATCAACCTTCACATGAATCTCATGAATCATTTTGGAGATTTCATTAAGGTTCTCTAATATTTTACTATTTTCCTGCCCATATCCTTCGAAGTCTTTAGGAAATAACGAATTCTTAGCTAAGAATAAAACCAATAACTCTAAAATATCATCATTTATGACAAAAATGGAAGATCCCTTTTTCTTGTTTAAATCTAAACTTTGGAGATGTTTCGTATATTTTGCTTTTAAGAATTCAATCATCAATGTATCCATCTCATCTTTCATCATAATCCTCCTCTTGATTCCCCTCTACAAATCATATATTGATTGAAACGGAGTTTAATGAAGGAATGCCTTTTTTATATTGATCACAATAAAAATACCCTGAAACATGTATATTTTGTTCATGAGAGGATGCCCATTTCATTTGGAAACCGGAAAATACCAATGTTTCCTTTGGTTTTAAAGTGGTTTGTTTTGATTTTAACCAATAATCACTTTTCTCATCCATATCCTCTGTTTCCACTCGCTCCCATTGTGCTTTTTCATCATGAATGGTTTTATTATTAAACCTCCCCAAAAAATCAATCGCATTCGAACCGTTGATTTTTATGAGAATAACTGGATTGGTTAAGGAGATATTCGTGTTATTTTGAATGACAAAGTCACTAAAAATAATATGTTCTTCTGAATCATTTTTCGTGAAATTCATTGAACAGTTAAAATAGCTGATAATTGATTTTTCATTATCTATGGAAATATTGATTATTTTATCTTTTAGGATCTCCATTTCCCTTTTTATGTCTTCGATCTTTTTTTCAATTAATAAAGATGTATCCTCCATGGCATCGAATCTCCTTCCGTGATGATCACTATAGTTTTATGTAAGTCATTTGAAAAATGTTAAAAGTTTTAGGGTTTAAAATAAGTTATTTTTGTCATGTGAATTTAAAAGTGGAAGAAATCCATCCCTTTTTCCAAGGATTGCGGGCAATGCAGCTTGCTGGTTTTTTTCTTTTTAAGCTAAGTTATTTAATTCTATTTATTTTAATATGAATATTATAAATATTTAGATATATAGAATTTATTTCTTAAAAAAGGATCTGAGGCAATGGAAAAAAATGAACTCAGAGAAAATTTGATTGAAGTAGTGACAAAGATTAAGGAAGACAGAAAATTAATAAATAAAATTAAAAGTGGGCTGAAGCAATACAAAATTCTGCCTGGTAAAATTCAAAGTTATTTTTATAACACAGAATTGTTATTGGATGTGGATATCGATTTGGTCTATATATTAACAGAACAAATTTATTCAGCGACAGGAAGTCCAATTCTTAATCCCAAAAAGTACTTCACCGTTAGAGAAATAAAAGAAATTAAGACAAATTTTGTTGGAGATGTTGAGAATCCTATTCGGCTTCCTTACACTTTTAAAAATGTTCTTAAGGGGACAGAAGATGACTTTATCCTTTATATCCAGGCAAGTGAATTAAAGCAGCTATTTGAAAATGGCTTACTGCAATATAATCCGGAAACTCAACGTGAAATGAGACAGATAAGAAAGAAAGGAATAGATGAAATCATACAAATTCCTAAACTAGTGGAGAAAAGTATAAAAGAAATGGAGGATTTGTTAAAGAAAGGTGAAATGATTGGTACCATTATTACCTTTAACGCACGTTTAGGCAGTACAGACCACGAGACTGGAGAAGAATTAATTTATGATGAAGAAGAAATGACATTAACCGTAACAGAGGGGACGTTATTAGATGTATTGGATGGGTTTCACCGTATCAATGCTATAGTTCGGGCATTGAGAAAAGATTCATCGTTAGAAAGTATGTTTAAATTAAATATTTTACATTTAGGAAAAGCAATGGCTCAACAATACTTTAAGCAATTAAATACCACGAATTCTGTTGGTAAGGGGCAATTAAAGAAAGTTGGAGAATCAAGACAGGCCGACTTTATAGCAAAACAATTACAGTATAATAGTGAATTTAGAAATAAAGTTGCTGCATCGGATATGATTGCACCTGCTTCTAATTTTTTAGTAACTTTCAACACTCTCACTGATGCTATAGATGAAGTATTCAAAATTGAAGATAAACCGAATGCAATCATTACTGCCAACTATTTAAGCGAATTCTTTAATGAACTTTTCTTTGCATTTCCGAATGAATTTTTGTCTGATATATCAATTGTTAGAAAGAATAGTTTGATGAATGCAAATGCCATGTTTTATGGATATATCGCCTTAGCAAAACGAATGAGAGGTGAAAAGATTGAGTTGAATAAATTAGCACATATCGTAGGGGATATTAATTTTTTAAGAGAAAACACGGTTTGGGAAGAATACGATATCGTAAATCGGTACAAAAAAATCTCTGCAAGAGCAAAGAAACAAATTTATACATTTTTTTATGATTTAGATTTAACAAAATATAGAGGAGGGGGGCTTGATGGTCAAAAAACTATATAACGAAAAAGGAAAAATGGAGTATTTAAAGACTATACCTGAAAAAACAAGGAATGTTTATAAATACGCACTTTGCAGAAGTTTTGATACCGAGGAGGTTGTAGGAAAGGATCTTTATCATTTTACTTCAGAAGAAATTAAGGATGCTTTGATTAATGCGGATCATTCAACTTTTAATTCCATAAAATTAACGTTTAATGTTTTTGAATTCTATATCGATTGGGCAATAAAAACGGGAAGGGTTCATAGTAATATAAATCCGGCTAGATCCATCAATAATGATGAATTAAAAAGTTACTTAAATAAGAAAAAAGTCCTATTTTCAAAGTGTGAGATCGCAGGCATGCAAAAAAAAATGGTTAACGCCCAGGATAAAATTATCCTTCAATTATTATTTGAAGGGGTGAATGGACATGGTCACTCAGAGATATTAAATTTAACTCAATCTGATATTGATTGGGCCAATTGTGAACTGATTTTAAAGGATGATAAATATGGTGAAAGAAAAAAAGTAAAGGTTTCAGAAAAATGTATAAATTTAATTAAAGAAGCCATTGAACAAACACGTTATCAAAATAAGAATGGATCCTCGATAGGGAATAACCCTGAACTTCCGTTAATAAAGAATAATTATATTTTAAGATCTGCTACAACAAAGGTTCAGAATTATTATAGAGCAAATAAGCATATAATCTACAGAAGAATATCGACTATTGCTAAATTCTTTGGTTATCAATATTTAACTGCTAAAAACATTGAAAAGTCAGGTATGATCGCCATGGCAGTTGGTTTATATAAACAACGAAACAAACTGGAAGCTGAAGAATTATCGATGATTGCTTTTCAATTTGGATTGAAAAAGGTAGTCGTCAATGGGGTTGAAATATTTAACATTTCCTTTCTGAGAGATTTTATTAATCCGGATACAATTATGGATTTATATAATATTCACATAGAATGATATTTAATTATTTCCTCTACCTTAATTGGTAGAGGTTAATAACATACATATAATATAAAAGTAGGAAAAATTGCCGTTGGATAAACTTTACATAAGTTGTAAGATAAAAAGATAAAGTGGATATTTTGGAGGGGCCAAAGTGTATTTAGCGCAAGGTGAAATTAAGTTAGAGGTATCAATTGAACAAGATAAATTGGAAGATTTATTAAATATAACAAGGTGTTTAAATAATTATAATATAGAAATTTATGATATTAAAATACAAACAGGATCTGGGGAGACATTTAATTTAAAAGTTGATGACGTTAGTATTAAATGGGATATCATTAACGAATGAACTTTTTATAATTTATTTAAGATTGTTCTTTATACCTATAACGAAAGAGGTGTTTGGACAAAGATTTGTTCAAGCCACTTCTTTTATTGTTTGAAAATCCAGTTGCCATTTGTCTTATTTCACCAACGAGACAGGTTGAATAAAAAAGGATATATTCCTTTTGAATGAATATAATTTTAATAAGTAAATGGGTATATGGACGGCGATGAAAAATAAATGAGGCTTTCAAACGAAAAATCAGAATTGTCTCATAAAAGAGAAGAAGAATACTTGATAAACTGTTTGGAATTAACATTCAAATTTGGATATAGTTTAAAGACTGGAAATCAGGTTGTATATTTATTAAGATCTGAGGAAGTCATTGAAATAGGAAAACCAGTTAACCCTAAAACATTTTGGTATGAGACTTGGTTGAAATTAAAAAGTTTTTATGGTGCATTATGAATACTAATCTTTAAATCCCATGAAAATAAATACGGAAAAAGACAATTAGAAAGTGGACCCAGCCAATAGGTTTTTTAACAAAATAACGAACAAGGAAAAGCTGATATTTTGAGTACTTTTAACACTTATAAAAGTCTGGACCAATCCATACGTAAACCAAGAAAACTGCTCCCATTATTAAAACAATAAAATAATAACGATAACAAGTCGATTTTCATGGTTCTCTCCAAAAAAAAAGAGCCAATTATCCTCGGAGGTTTGTCATATACACGAGGATAGTTTAGCTCATAAAAATGAAATGTCCACTAACTCTTCATTTTTTATGTGGATTAACTGTAGTTTCCAGAAGGAGGAAATTTCTACAATTTATATATGGCTGGATATACCTGCATCCAAGTACATCCTATGAATTAATATAACCAAGATTTAAAAAATATTTAGTTCGGAAAAAGAAAATAAAAAAGCGTCAAAAATGACGCATTCAAGAAAAGAGAAAATATGCATGTTCTCAACCACTTTATTTTATGTAACCTGTTCAAAAAATGAAATGGACACACGCAGTTATTTTTAATCTGTTCGGTAGAAAAGAAAACCCTTTTGAGGATTGTTACAGGTTCACACTACGATAAGAAAAAAGAAGAAGATTGATTTTTATGCTTATCGAAGCTTAGATAGCCATACCTACCATTACCATTTAAAACGTAAGTAATAGCTTTTTCTTGGTCGAATGTTTTATCAATAACCTTGCCAGTTTCTTTTTCAAACACTAGGAAATATGTCATATAAATCAATCCTTTCGGTGTTAATTCTAAATTATATGCGCTAATGCTAGGCTAATTCCTAAATAGAAAAAATTACAAATTTAAAATGAGTTAGTTCGTACTACGAAAATTAATCGAATTTTGCTCAAAATTAATCCGAAAATATTCCAAAAAGATTACGGTAATAAGTCGTGTTGTTTGGATTTATACGTGTTAAATTTATATCATCGGGAATTGAGTAAGGGACAACCCTTTCAGTTCCTTTTTTTCATTTTATCGAATACTCCAAGCCTGGTTATGGCAGACGGTTCGCTCATGTCGTTGTCCATCGCTCATACCCTCTTAACCCTCCGGGAAACGGTGATCCCAGCGGCTTAAGGAATGGATCGGGACGATTTGCCATCTGCCGCAGTAAAGGTTGATATATAAAAGCAGCTGATGGCACAACCGGGAGTGTTCGTGCAAAGGGAGTGACCTGATAAGTCTCTCTGGCTATGCACCTTCAGCTGCTTTTGTATGTTTTGAGAAATTGTAATAATTTTGTTGGTTTTAGAAGGAAAATGTCTCCTTTTGTCAAATTGTTATAAAAAAGGAGGAATTGTCATTTGAAAAGGAAAAATCACTGGATAAGGAAATTGGTCCAAAGTTTTTAGATAAATTAAAGTTAATCCAAGATAATGCTGCGCTTGTTGTTACGATTCATTTGTATACTGAGTATTGGATTAATCGAATATTAAAAGAGAAAAAGAAGAATCCGGGTGAAATTGTAAAAAATGAATCTTCTTACAGTGTGAAATTAGACTTTGTGTATAACATGGGGTTTATTACTGACCAGCTCTTTTCGAATTTAAAGAAGTTAAACAAACTAAGAAATAAATGCGCTCATCAACTAGATTATGATTTTGTAGATATGGATTGTAATTATACCCTGTTTAGTATTCCAGATGATATTAAACTGGATAAGATTCAAAACATACATGATAGGTTGGTATGGATTGGAATAGCTACATTTGGGGTTTTACATAATCATTGCATGACCAACTTGAATATAGGTAATGAATGAAAGCATCCTTCGAGGGTGCTTTTTAAATTGACACAAAACATTAACAATAAACAACAGGTTATGACATTCATTAGTCGAATTCCTTTCAACGAGGGAGGAGATGTATTATGTCAAAGTTATTAGAGTTAGTTGATGAAAAGAAATTTGGAAAAGGTGCAATTGGTTTTGATAATGGCTTTATGATTAATTCTCACGATGATATGGTAGATTATTTAATTGTTGAATTTGAAGACAGGTTTGAAGTGTACTTAAATATTTATGACAACGGTAAAACACCGAACAGGGATTTCTTAGCGGAAGGACTAGCAGAGGACCTTGAAGAAGCGAAGGAGATCGCTGTTCGTAATTTAGAGAAAATTGCTTATCAAAGCCATTAAATATCATTCTTTTAGCATCCAGTTATGAGTGCTTTTTTTATAGATTTTCCTCGACTGTTCTCTAATTAGAGTACAGTCACATATGCGTTCACTGTTCTCTAGTTAGAGTACAGATCTGTTCTCTACGTGGAGTACAGTACTGTTCTCGACGTCGAGTACAGTCAAAATTTTTCCTACATTATATGCAAAAGTCCTAAAGAAAAATATAAAGAAAAATATAAAGAAATATACTTGCAACATGTAATTGCAAGGGAGAATTCTTTATTGAAACATCTGTTTAAAGACAGGTGTTTTTATTTTGTAAAAGAGGTGAGCTTATGAAACTGATTGATCATTTATCTAAAGAACAGATCCTGCAGCTGAATAAGTTTAAAGCACAGTCACCTAAGAATAAGCAGCAGAAGAAGAAGGGTAAGCAGGAAAAGATTAACTGGGCTGAGATTATGGGAATGTCTAGGCAAACCCACTATAAAAAGAATGGAGCGTGGAGAGGGAAATGAAAAAACTAATGAGCTTAACTATTTTAATCGGAACAGTATTGGTTGTATCCTCTGGTTGTTCATCACTAGAGAGAGCGAGCAAGGATATTAAATCAGAATATGGTGGAGGTCTTAACCGAATTGTTACCGTGTATGACAATGCTGGCCATGTCATAAGGACTTACGAAGGCAGGATTGACATTGCTAACCAAACAGATTCAGAAGGTGGAACAACCGGTTCCGATAAAGTTAAGTTTGAAGTCAATGGCAAAAGAGTTATTCTTTACAATGCTACTGTGGTTGTGGAGGAGAAGTAAATCAGACATGGCTAAACATCGGTACTACGACAAATACAAACGCAATAAAGAAGCACGTGCATTCTATAAGAGCGCTGCTTGGTTAAACTGCAGGAAGATTGTTCTTATCCGTGACACCTATCTCTGTCAAGAATGCTTACGCAAAGGGAAGATAACCGCAGCCAATACGGTTCACCATATCAAACACTTGGAAGAGTATCCTGACCTAGCGTTAGATATTGATAACCTGGAAACTATCTGTCGGCCTTGTCATAACAATGAGCATCCTGAAAAAGCATATACCAAAAAGGAAAAGCAGCAGCGAAAAATCAATGCTATTAAAGTAAAAGCAAATAAAGAAATTTATTAGTCATAAAAGATAGATATTGCGAACTAAGGGAGTAAAACATAGATAGTATCTTCCCTTATCATACCAAAACCACCCTAGAAAGGATGGTTAGTGAAAATGGACAAGACTTTTTATTACTCTATATCTTATGCATGTCCTGAGAAGGTGTATAGGCATTAATTTAGGAGGAACTATTTTCCCCATAATTTTGCCAAATCAAGAGGAACAATCTCTCGGCCATTAATTTGTTTATGAATTATAGGGTTTTCGAAGGGGGCGTAAGTATTCTCACTATCTTCTTCGGAATGTTGTGCACGTACATCAACACCTAGAATATTTTTTATGTATTTGTTGTACGACATTTTATTCAGCTCCTTAATTTGATTAATACTAATTTCTTGGAATTAAAAAAATTCAAGAGAAGTTGTGCAGGAATAAGATTAATAACGCTTTATGTTATTAAAAAAGACTACTCAAGTAGATGAGTAGTCCCGGTAAAGAAAAATGACAGTATCTCATTTAACTTTTTGTTTCGCATTAAGGTATAGTACCGTTACAGAAATATTTATTGTTGATTGTACTGTGGTTCTTCAGCTTGAATTTCTTGAAGACGTGGTTCAAGGCTATTTAGAACTGATTCTGTTTGTTGGGCAGCCTGTTGATAAAGTTGTTTTGCATTTTGGTTATCAGTTGCTAAAGCAAAGGTTTCAAAGCTTGCTTGAGCACTCTTTAAACTTGCTAAAGCGGTTTGAACATCTTTTCCAACTGTCATTTTAAGACCTCTTTTCAAAAAATTTGAAATAACAAAAGTAGTATGCGTAATATGTATTAGCTTAATTCGTACTACGAGAAAATAACGATTTTTAAATTGTGTGAAATTCTAAAACAATTAGCCCCCCTGGGTTTAAAATAATTTTTATCATTTTTACGGGCCGGCGGGGTCACCATCACGCGCACCACGATTATTTTTTTCATGAAAGGGGGGTAATCCAAATGGCAGTTCCTACGGCTATTAAAATTCGCGAATACCTTGGAGATAATTACAAAGAGTCAGACGATGAGTTGATAAAACTTTATCTGGAAACTCACCAGTTTTACCGAAGGTTGCAAAAAGAGGTTAAAAAACATGATCTCATGTATGAATACACTAATAAAGCCGGGGCGACTAACTTAGTTAAAAACCCCCTTTCAATTGAATTAACAAAAACAGTACAAACCTTAAATAACTTACTAAAATCCCTGGGACTTACGCCAGCTCAACGAAAAAAATTTAAAGATGGACATGGAGCTGGTAACGATGACGACGACGATTTCGACGAATTCTAAACCAGCAGAGATTGCAAAATGGTATATAACATGGCGTAAGGAACAAGTAAGGCAGTTTTACATTCTCGAAAGACCATCTCCTTCTTTAAAAACAACTTGGTACGCTGAACAAGTTGTGAAAGGGAATATAAAAGCAAGTTCAAAAAATATTCAAGCCTGTCAAAGGCACCTGGATGGTCTAAAGAGGCAAGGGACAGAAGACTTTCCATGGGTATTTGATGAGGAAAAAGCTCATAGGCCTATTCGATACATTGAAAAATTCTGTAAACCATCCAAAGGGGATTACGATTCTTTAGTTCTTCAACCATGGCAGCATTTTGTTATTGGTTCGCTTTATGGGTGGGTTCACAAAGATATTGGTGTAAGGCGCTTTCGTGAGGGCCTAATTTTTATTGGTCGTAAAAATGGAAAAACTACTATGATTTCCGGTTTATCCAACTATGCAGTTTCAAAAGATAATGAACCTGGAGCCCGTGTTTATGTGTTAGCTAATACAAAACAGCAGGCCGGGGAATTATTCGATGAAAGTCGGGCAATGGTACAGAAATCACCTCAATTGCGAAACATCTTAGGGAAAATCAAAAAGGCATATTTTACGATAAAACAAAATCAAGAATTGAGCCAAGAGCATCTGACAGTAAAAAATTAGATGGATTAAATACACACCTTGGGATTTTTGATGAAATTCATGAGTTTAAAAACTTCAAACTCATCAATGTTATTAAAAGGTCGCGTGCAGCCAGAAAACAACCTATGATTGTCTACATCACTACGGCCGGCACCCAGCTTGAAGGACCACTTGTTCAGTATTATGAAATTGCAGCTGATGTGTTAGATGGTGTGATTGAACAGGATAGAAAATTCTATTTCATGGCTGAATTAGACAGTGTGGATGAAATAGAAAATCCGGAAAATTGGATTAAAGCAAATCCAAATATGGGTGTTTCGCTTGATCTACCTTCGTTAATTGATGACTGGAATACAGACAAGCACACAGAAGCTGAAAAAAATGACTGGATCACTAAGCAATTTAATATTTTTGTAGATAATGATGAAATGTCATTTGTGGGCATTGATATCTTAAAACGCAATGATGATGTGATTAATTCGGAAAATCTAAATGGCAAAGAGTGTATAGGAGGATACGATTTATCTTCTACTGAAGACTTTACAAGTGCTTGTTTAGAATTTCCGATGGAAGATGGTAAAATTTTTGTCCTTTCCCATAGTTGGGTGCCACAAGCGAAAGTTGATAAAGATAACGAAAATATTAATTTTAAAGAATTTGAGGAAAAAGGCTGGTTAACTATTATTCCTGGAGAATACGTGAAATATGAATATATATTTGATTGGTTTGTAGAAAAATCAAAACAATATTTCATAAGAAAAATAAAGTATGACCCTGCTAATGCTTACCGTTTAAATGAGGATTTAAAGTCATATGGGTTTGAAACTGATGTTGCGCGGCAGGGGCATTTTACTTTAAGTCCGGCCTTAAAAGATGTAAAACAACTATTGTTTGATGGGAAAATAATTAGCAATAAAAATCGTCTTTTCCGTTGGTATACAAACAATGTAAAGCTTGTGGAAGATAGAAATGGGAATTGGCTTCCTACAAAACAAAGTCGCTACCGTAAAATTGACGGTTTTGCGGCTTTTTTAAATGCTCACACTGAGGTAATGACAATGATGGTCCAGCCTCAAGGTGGCGGAGAAATCAATTTTGTGTCCGTTAGTGATTTATTTAAGTAATTGGCACTGTTAATGAATAATGTTGATTTCCTTCTTCTACTAACTGGGAGGTTAGTGGAGGAAGGAATACTAATATCCTCCCTAGAATACTAATGAAACGCTTATTAAATAAATGCGGTGAGAGATATGAATTTATTCTTCTCTGTTTTATGTCTTCTTTGGGGAATTGTAATAATATTTAACTCTATTTTCAAATTAAAAAGAGAAAATTATAAAGAAAAGTTTCATTTTTTAGGTGCTGGTGACGGTTCTGTGGAATCTTCAATATTTGAATTTCTATTTAGTTTGGTGACTTTCTTTCCTTGGTGGATTGTAAAAGGATTTGTCATTATTGTTGGTATCGCTTTTGTGATTTTAGGAGTTCTAATTTTTTGAAATGTTTGTTCAACTAAAGATGCAGATTAGTGTAACAAGAAGATAGTAAATCATTGACTGTACTAATCATTTTTGAACCCTAGCGCTATGATAAATTATGAAAATACCGTAAATAAAATAACAGCAAGGAATACACTTAATAATATAGGCAAGTATCTATTCCTCCTTCAACATGGAAACATACATTATTTTTGAAACAACTTGAGGAGGAGATAAAAATGGAAAGAATGTTTGGAATGGGCATGGGAGGATTCCCAGGAATGGGCAT
>NZ_MLYR01000052.1 GCF_001866655.1 Bacillus sp. MUM 116
TATCTGAATACATAGGATATTGAAGGCAGACCCGGGGAACTGAAACATCTAAGTACCCGGAGGAAGAGAAAGCAAACGCGATTCCCTGAGTAGCGGCGAGCGAAACGGGAACAGCCCAAACCGAAAGGCTTGCCTTTCGGGGTTGTAGGACACTCAACATGGAGTTACAAAGGAACGGGGTAGATGAAGCGATCTGGAAAGGTCCGTCATAGAAGGTAAAAACCCTGTAGTTGAAACTTCGTTCCCTCCTGAGTGGATCCTGAGTACGGCCGGACACGTGAAATCCGGTCGGAAGCAGGGAGGACCATCTCCCAAGGCTAAATACTCCCTAGTGACCGATAGTGAACCAGTACCGTGAGGGAAAGGTGAAAAGCACCCCGGAAGGGGAGTGAAATAGTTCCTGAAACCGTGTGCCTACAAGTAGTTAGAGCCCGTTAATGGGTGATAGCGTGCCTTTTGTAGAATGAACCGGCGAGTTACGATTACATGCAAGGTTAAGTTGATGAGACGGAGCCGCAGCGAAAGCGAGTCTGAATAGGGCGAATGAGTATGTAGTCGTAGACCCGAAACCAGGTGATCTACCCATGTCCAGGGTGAAGTCCAGGTAACACTGGATGGAGGCCCGAACCCACGCACGTTGAAAAGTGCGGGGATGAGGTGTGGGTAGCGGAGAAATTCCAATCGAACTTGGAGATAGCTGGTTCTCTCCGAAATAGCTTTAGGGCTAGCCTCACGAAGTAAGAGTCTTGGAGGTAGAGCACTGTTTGGACTAGGGGCCCTCATCGGGTTACCGAATTCAGACAAACTCCGAATGCCAATGACTTATCCGTGGGAGTCAGACTGCGAGTGATAAGATCCGTAGTCAAAAGGGAAACAGCCCAGACCACCAGCTAAGGTCCCAAAGTATACGTTAAGTGGAAAAGGATGTGGAGTTGCTTAGACAACCAGGATGTTGGCTTAGAAGCAGCCACCATTTAAAGAGTGCGTAATAGCTCACTGGTCGAGTGACTCTGCGCCGAAAATGTACCGGGGCTAAACGTATCACCGAAGCTGTGGGTGGACACCATTAGGTGTCCGCGGTAGGAGAGCGTTCTAAGGGCGTTGAAGCTAGACCGTAAGGACTGGTGGAGCGCTTAGAAGTGAGAATGCCGGTATGAGTAGCGAAAGATGAGTGAGAATCTCATCCACCGAATGCCTAAGGTTTCCTGAGGAAGGCTCGTCCGCTCAGGGTTAGTCGGGACCTAAGCCGAGGCCGAAAGGCGTAGGCGATGGACAACAGGTTGATATTCCTGTACCACCTCTTTATCGTTTGAGTGATGGGGGGACGCAGGAGGATAGGGTAAGCGCACTATTGGATGTGCGTGCAAGCAGTTAGGCTGAGAAGTAGGAAAATCCGCTTCTCGTTCAGGCTGAGCTGTGATGCCGAGGGAATTATAGTACCGAAGTTCCTGATTCCACACTGCCAAGAAAAGCCTCTAGCGAGATAAAAGGTGCCCGTACCGCAAACCGACACAGGTAGGCGAGGAGAGAATCCTAAGGTGAGCGAGAGAACTCTCGTTAAGGAACTCGGCAAAATGACCCCGTAACTTCGGGAGAAGGGGTGCTTTTTGAGGTGAATAGCCTCGAAGAGCCGCAGTGAATAGGCCCAGGCGACTGTTTAGCAAAAACACAGGTCTCTGCGAAGCCGCAAGGCGAAGTATAGGGGCTGACGCCTGCCCGGTGCTGGAAGGTTAAGAGGAGGGGTTAGCGCAAGCGAAGCTCTGAATCGAAGCCCCAGTAAACGGCGGCCGTAACTATAACGGTCCTAAGGTAGCGAAATTCCTTGTCGGGTAAGTTCCGACCCGCACGAAAGGCGTAACGATCTGGGCACTGTCTCAACGAGAGACTCGGTGAAATTATAGTACCTGTGAAGATGCAGGTTACCCGCGACAGGACGGAAAGACCCCATGGAGCTTTACTGTAGCCTGATATTGAATTTTGGTACAGCTTGTACAGGATAGGTAGGAGCCGTAGAAGCCGGAGCGCTAGCTTCGGTGGAGGCGTCGGTGGGATACTACCCTGGCTGTATTGAAATTCTAACCCGCACCCCTTATCGGGGTGGGAGACAGTGTCAGGTGGGCAGTTTGACTGGGGCGGTCGCCTCCTAAAGAGTAACGGAGGCGCCCAAAGGTTCCCTCAGAATGGTTGGAAATCATTCGCAGAGTGTAAAGGCATAAGGGAGCTTGACTGCGAGACCTACAAGTCGAGCAGGGACGAAAGTCGGGCTTAGTGATCCGGTGGTTCCGCATGGAAGGGCCATCGCTCAACGGATAAAAGCTACCCTGGGGATAACAGGCTTATCTCCCCCAAGAGTCCACATCGACGGGGAGGTTTGGCACCTCGATGTCGGCTCATCGCATCCTGGGGCTGTAGTCGGTCCCAAGGGTTGGGCTGTTCGCCCATTAAAGCGGTACGCGAGCTGGGTTCAGAACGTCGTGAGACAGTTCGGTCCCTATCCGTCGTGGGCGCAGGAAATTTGAGAGGAGCTGTCCTTAGTACGAGAGGACCGGGATGGACGCACCGCTGGTGTACCAGTTGTCTTGCCAAAGGCATCGCTGGGTAGCTATGTGCGGACGGGATAAGTGCTGAAAGCATCTAAGCATGAAGCCCCCCTCAAGATGAGATTTCCCATAGCGTCAAGCTAGTAAGATCCCTGAAAGATGATCAGGTTGATAGGTCAGAGGTGGAAGC
>NZ_MLYR01000053.1 GCF_001866655.1 Bacillus sp. MUM 116
ACTATATGTCTAACTTTATTGGGTCAGATCATTTTGGGGATTGGTGTTTTTTGTTTAGGCTGGCTGATGGCTTCGCCCTTAAAGTCTAGGAGGAACTAGTTTTGCTAAAAGGGATAGGGGGGCTTTTATCCGAAATGGGTAGAGAGGAGTTTAAATGGTAAAACAAAAACCGCCCAGAATTCGGACGGTTTAGAATAAATGCTCGTATGGAGCAACATCAATTCTATTTTCGAATAGCTTCTTACGTAAGAATTTATGATCCCTCTTCGGAGTTGCTTGTATATAGCCGCGAATTACTAGGTCTTCGGTAATTTTCGGAGCGTTTTCATTTAGCGCAATCTCCCCGATTTTTCCGGCAATTTTATGACGGGCCACATCGCGAAACAACTCAGGAACCGGGCTGACCAAATCCTCAAGTAGGGCCTTTTCTTCGTCCTCCCAAAGGTGCCGTGATTCATTGAAATAGTGTTCTTCCCAATCCATGACAGACATGCCGTCTTCCTTCGGCATCTTTTTCAAAAATTTACGGAACATAAAGAATCCGCCAATTCCAAATGACGTAATCAGAAAGACAACCCAAAATAAAATAAACCACAAAAACCAACCATGAAGCATTTTCTTCACCTTCAAAAACAATTTTTCACCTTATTATAGACTGTTTTCAGTGTAGAAGACAAGTAAACCGGGTAAACTTTACGAATCTGTGAAAGCTATTGTAAACAAGGTGGTTTTATTAGTATAATAATATTCGTCCAAATGGGGCTGAAAGGGGTACTGGTGTCCTCCACAGTCTTCAAAACTGCTTGAGACCACCGTGTGTGGTCTGGTGGGTTCGATTCCCACGCAGTCCCGCCATAGTATCCTATACAAAACTAATAACGTTCACCAAACTCAATCGTATCAAGGGTTTGGCGATTATTAATTTTTAGTGGATTCCTAAAGAGAACGAATGTTTTAGAAGTAATTTTGCATTTATTTTGCACCGAATAGTTCTTTCATGGTCTCATCCACTTTCCGTGTTTCTACTTGTTCCAATTCGTCCATTATGTGAGAATAAGTCTACGAAAAAATATTATCCTTTGGAACAAATAATTCATAAATATCCATAAATACTAAAAACCATAGAGGGTTGATTTTGTATCATAGTACCAACCTGTTTGGAATGGATACTATAATTATACAGCAAAAACGGTATAATCGCCTCGAATATGAGGTATTATACCGTTTTTTTGGACTTTTTCAGCGTCCTCTTGAATCGTGAATGGGGATTAGAAACTTGTTTTTTCCTTTTTTCTACATGAAGAATAAATGATTTTAAGCTGAAAATATCTGTATATTCAGAAAATTTAAATTAAAATTTGTTCATTCCATAATATTATCAAATATATTCATTGAGTGGAATATCATCAGCCTTCTTTTTACTGTAGTATTTACCTTTAGTAGCAATTGCTAAAAGAACCGTTAAAACAAATGCAATGATTGCGGCAAAAAAAGCAGCTATATTTTGTAAAAACACTCCAAAATATCCAAAGGCAGCAAATGAACCAATTATACATGAGACAATAAGGGAAACTACGCCTACTGGATTCCAGCCAAATAAATATTCTTGGCGATGTTCAAAATAATTTGGACCTATTTTTAGAAGTTTCTTCACCACTACCGCATCACAAACTAAAACTGCCCCCCATGCCAATAGGAATACACCTTGGAAAGTTAATAAACTGCCAATATGGTCCAACACTCCCCCTAGCATCAAAATTATTGCGGTAATTGATACAAAAACCACCCAAAAGTTTCTTCCTGGTTTAAATTTAAAAATATTTTCAAAGAAGCTTGCTAGTGAAAGGGATCCACTATATAAATTTGTTACATTAATCCTTAATTGCGTTAAAATAGTAAATAATGCTCCTCCAATTCCAAGAATTTGAACGAAATAAATTCCTGGGTTTTGCTCCGCCATCCTAACACCAAACCAAATGCCAATAACCCCCATAATTAGAAAACAGATAAGTTGTGGAATAAACCCAACAGCGAAAACACCAATTTTGAATTCATCCTTTTTAATGAACCTTGCATAATCAGAGACAAGCAGGGCCATAATTCCCACTAGTCCGTTCATTATCCCAATACATGCAAGAAGACCAGCCCCCCCGTTCATGGCTCCTTTTGGTAGAAATGTCCATACATTTCCGGCAAATTTAGGGTTCATGTTTAATGCTAACACAAATGCAGTTCCTAACAATATAACGAATATTGGAACGGACCACTTTTGTAATTTATCTAATTGCTTAATCCCAAACCAATTTAGAGGAATAACGAGTAACCCAAATACAACCATTAGGACCCAAGCAGGAATAAATTGAAGGTATTCATGGACAGCAGATGCCATAATAGATCCCTCAATTGCACAGTACATAATGAAGTTTAAAGCATAAATCAATGATGTAATCGATGCTCCTAAGTAGCCAAATCCTCCACCCCTTGCCAACAAATTTACATTTAGTCCTGATTTAGCAGCAATAAAGCAAATTCCGATTCCTAATCCACCAGCAACAATTGTGGCATAAATTTCAGCTAATAATGCATTTATCGATCCAAAACTCGTCGCCATTAAACTGCCCATCTGCATAAAGAGCATGGCTGTTGCAACACCGAGGGTAACATTTGTGATACTTACCCAACTCATTGTCCTGTTTTCTAGTGGAACTTTTTCTAAAGCAAAGTCATCATTTTTTCCCTCTTTACTCATGTCTCCTTCAATCACTTGAGAAGGTTTGATAATTTCAGCCATACATTCATCTCCTTATGATTCTTTAAAACAAGGATCCGAAGATCCTTGTTTTTTTAATTACTTCCAATAAGCAAGAGAACGGTTTTTCATGGATTCTCTGAATTGTGCTGTTGATTTTTTCAAGACTTTGTTGGTTCCATAATCCATGATGACACCATATTGTCGAATGACATCTAATTTATCAATTTCACCATTACAATACATTTCCTCCACCACCAATGGATCTTCCTTTAACCATTGCTTGCGGTGCTCTCTAATATAATTTCTTGTCTGTTCAGTGGCTTCGAAGTCAATTTCGAATTGATCGAGATCACGATCAATTTCCTTAATAATAACCCCATAATCTTTCTTGGCTCTGTCTATTGACACATATTCGTCAGCCACATCTTCAAGAATGGCTTTCGGATCTCGTTCAAGTGGATCTCCTAAACCACCGCCGCCTGCAGATGGTCTAGTGAAGGAATCTCCATTTTTCACCTTCACATTCGAAAAAATAGCCCCTAAATATTGTTCATCTTCACGGCCCGGGTTTAACCATGCTCCATGTGGATAGGATGGTAATCCACCGAAGATTCCCCATGTAACCGATCGGGAACGGTCGCAGCAGTAAGACATAACAGAATTTGATAATTTTGTTAATGATCCACCTTTCTCAACTCCGCATCCCCCGCGGTACTTTCCTGGACCACCGGAATCTGTGATGATTTCATGCTTCGTTGTAATCACTGGGGAAAGTCTCTCCTGGCCTTCACATGGCTGTACACTTAAGCCAACACCAAATACAGGGGAAGTAGCATTTGCACCATCTCGGTCCGAACGGCCACCATGCCCCCCGGCCATCCAGTCATACCACATAAAATAATTATTTTGCTCTGTTCGTTGATCATTTCCTCCGATTAATAAGTACTCTAAGTTAAAGGAACAGGCTAATGCTCGTTCTGGCATAATATTGGACCACAATTCAAAGCAGGCATTCATAATTTTTTCATATGCTCCTGAGCAGAAACCTGTTACCGCAATCGGAGCTGGCGCATTTACGACAGAGTTTTCAGGTAATTTTACTTTTACGACCCGATAAAACCCTGAGTTTAACGGGACTTCCGGGAAAAAGGTTTTGGTTCCAGCATAAACAGCTGATTGTGATGCGCCAAAGCCAGCATTTAAAAAGCAGTTGATATACCCATGTGATTCGGATAAATCATATAAAATTTCATCATCGGTAATCGTCATCTTTACATGAATGGGGATAAGACCATCACCAATTTCAGGATCCATATCAATGTAATCCACTGTTTCCCACGTTCCTTTTTGCAAAGAAACGATTTTTGCTTTTGCCAATCTTTCCACATAATCTTGAACTTCTTCAAATGCTATTAGTGTCTTTTCAATCCCATATTTATTTACAATATCAAGCAGCTGGGTTTGCCCAACCTTTGCTGCTTCCACTTGAGCTCGTAGATCTCCAACTCTCTCTTCTGGAATACGCATATTGGCCGCTAATACATTAACTACATCCTTTAAAAAAGTGCCCTTGCTGAAAATTCGTAGCGGTGGAATTCGAACCCCTTCACCATAATGTTCTTTTGCATTGATATCAAAAGAACCTGGTGTGGAGCCGCCCATATCTGCCCAGTGCCCATTTGTCTGCATTAAGGCGATTAATTTTCCATCATAAAAAACTGGAAGAATAACACGTGTGTCATTAAAATGTGTTCCACCGCGATAAGGGTCATTGACTAAGAAAACATCGCCAGGATGAATATCATCTTTAAAATCCTCTAACACGGCTTTTGCAGTTAAATGCAATGTGCCAACGTGAACGGAAATATCTTGTGTACCTTGCATCACGGTATTTCCTTCCGCATCACAAAGAGCACAACTAAAATCGCGATTATAAATAACGAAGGAATAACAAGTTCTTAAAATTTGTTCGGCCATTTGGTCCACAAGATTCACAAATCCATTTTTTAAAACTTCAAATGTTACCGGATCTAATCGATTACTCTGAATTTGAATGATAGATTGGGTTTGATTCAAGTTATTCACCTCATCTTATTTATTTAATGTCATAATTAAGTTACGGTATTCATCGACAACTGCGGTAAAATCAGGAGGAATCACCGTTGTGGTGTCGAGCTGTTCCACGATGGCTGGTCCTTGTATTTCGGAAGCAACAGGAATTTTTTCGCGATTATAAACTTTCGTTAAAACAAATTGGTTTTCAAAATAGACTTCTCTCTCTCCTTTAAGTGCATGTTCTAAACATCCCTCAGGTCCAAATTTAGGAAACTCGGGTTTTGGAACCGTTCCAATTGCCGTTAACCGCAACCCATATATTTCGACCTTTTGGCTTCGATCGGAAAAAGAAAACTCACGTTCATGTTCTTGATGGAAAGCTTCAAGCGTTTTTTCTAATGATTGTTCTCTTGTACCAATTGGGACTGCTAAGGATCTCCACTGGCCGCTATACCGCATATCAATATAACGCATTAGGGTAGAGTTCTCTTTCGCTACACCCTCTTCTTTTAATAAGATTTCAGCTTCTTTTTCCATCTCATAAAACTCTGCATCCAGTTCTTCAAGCGTTACATGGTTAAAGTTTTTCACATATGTTTTCGAGAGATCATGGCGAACATCCACCAGCAAGCAGCCCATAGCAGCCGCAACACCTGGGTGTGGGGGAACAATAACCGTAGGAATTTCCATTTCCTTAGCTAAATGGGCTCCGTGTAACGGACCAGCTCCACCAAATGCAACAAGAGCAAAATCCCTTGGGTCATAGCCGCGTCTAACAGATATCAACCTTAGTGCATCACACATATTGGCATTGGCCACTTCAATTATGGCATTTGCTGATTCAACCGTTGAATAGCCAAATTCATTAGCAATTTTTTCAACCGCTTTAACGGCTTTATCTTTATCCAGCTGCATTTTCCCATCCAATAAATCAATTCCTAGACGGCCAAGAACTAAATTAGCATCAGAGTTGGTTGGCTCCTCACCGCCACGCATATAGCATGCCGGCCCAGGAACAGCACCGGCACTTTGTGGTCCATTACGTAAAGAGCCACCTTCATCTTTCCAAGCAATACTTCCGCCGCCGGCGCCAATGGTTAAGATTTCAATACTTGGGAAACCGATTGGATACCCATATTCGATATACCAATCCTTCGTGATTCGAATATCACCTTCATACATTAGGGAGATATCTGTACTGGTTCCTCCCATATCGAGGCCAATGGCGTTGTTGAAGCCGCACAGCTTCGCAATATGCTTACTTGCAATCGCTCCTGCAGCAATTCCTGAACTGGCAAGCCTTGCAGCGTAACGCGGAACCGTACTGGATGTCATCACGCCGCCGCCGGAGTGGAGGACGAGAATATCCTCTTCATATCCACTTTGCTTCATTTCTGCTTCTAATGTGCTGATATACTTACTAATGATTGGTCCTAATACAGCGTTTACGATCGTTGTGCTCATCCGCTCATGTTCAAAAATTTCCGGTAAAACTTCGCTCGAAGTACATACATATGTATCCGGCAATTCTTCCTGAATGATTTCTTTCACGATTCTTTCGTTATCACCATTTACATAGGCGTTCATAAAGCAAATTGCAATCGATTCAGTCCCGCGCTTTTTTAATTTTTTTGCAAGCTGGTGGATTTCTCCCGGGTCAACTTCAATTAAAATATTTCCGTTATAATCGATTCTTTCATTGATTTCAAAACGATCTCGCCTTTGGATATAAGGCTTCGCCGTATCTTTATAAGCATCCCAAAGGTCTAGTTTTGTTCCCCTGCGAATTTCCGGAACATCACGGAAGCCCTTAGTGGTAATTAACGCTGTTTTTGGAAGCTTTCTTTCGATAAGTGCATTGGTACCTACAGTTGTGCCATGTGAAAAAACTTTAATGTCTTCACCTTTTATTTGTGCCTTTTTAATTCCATCAAGGATCCCTTGTTCCGGATTTGAAGGGGTAGAGGAAGTTTTCGTTACTGAAATCTTTCCTGTTTCTTCGTCAAAAACAAAAACATCTGTAAATGTTCCACCTACATCAATTGCAAGTCTTGTTTGCTTCAAATAAATTACCTCCTCTAGTTAAAATGAAAATTATTTTTCTTTCATGATTGATTTTGGCGATTGATAGAATTTGAAATTGCACCCATTTCTATTTCCTTGCAGTATTCCACCTCCCAAATTTTTGAGGTATAAAATATTTTGTTTTATTTACTCTGAGTTTCACTCTTTGAAAAGAAAATGTGTGAAACTTCTACAAATTACATTTGCAAAAATTGTGCCAGAAGACTTTGGTTATTATAAAACTCGCCAAATTTAGACTATTCAGCTAATTTACTAAAAAATCTTTCAAAATTGAAATTTACGTTTCAATTCCGAAAGATATAAGGAAAGTTTCGCAATGTAGAAGGAACGAGCCTGATATCGACCTATTAATCTTTCAAAATTGAAATATTCCTGGCGGGGATCCGGATTGCAAAAGAAGTGCATTCTGACCGCGGGCATACATCTACTGGTTCAATTGTTTTAACCAGATAAGGCATTTCAATTCAAGATGTATTGAGTTCATATATATAAATAAAAACACTACTAAAGTTATAAAAAAAACGTTATCAGAAAGTTCTTAAAAATTTGTTATAATAGAATAAGTCCAAAAAAGGCGGTGATTACCATGTTTACCTGGAGACAAATTTTACAATCCGATCCAGTTAAAGTACCAATTGAGTCTACAATCGAGGAGGTTTTGAATCAAATTACTAAAACTCATGCAGAACTGGTACTTATCGTAAAAGATGGCAGAGTAGTAGGTTACGTGGATCAACAATCACTCCTACAACAGATTCAAATTTCATTCAATTTGCAGCGGCCTATTGAATATAGTCAAGATATTTTACAGGTACCCTTAGAACATGAGATTGAATTTTATCACAATATATCTGTTTACATTGGAGTCAACGAACACGATGAGATTGAAGGATACTGTACTGATCAACGTGCACGACAACGGATGCACGAACTTCGGCTTGCTCACATAAACCAACTCTCTGCAGGAGCAGGAATTGGAATGATTACCACCAATTCCTTCCTTGAAATTACTTTTGTTAATGAAATGGCTGAGAAAATTTTAGGGCTTTCCTCTGCTTTTCTGTTAAATCGCAACTATAGTACTTTAATAGAAATGAAACCTAGTTTAGAGGATG
Organism: Bacillus sp. MUM 116; assembly: GCF_001866655.1. GTDB lineage: Bacteria > Bacillota > Bacilli > Bacillales > Cytobacillaceae > Neobacillus. The sequence continues at coordinate 8,008 of NZ_MLYR01000053.1, forward strand.
TTTTAGCAGGAAAATCACTTATTAGCGAAAGCAGTTACCTAAATTTTAAAGATATGATTGGAAATTTTTCTCCCCTAATCGTAAATGGGGAATGTACAGGATTAATTCATATATTCTTCCTGAGAGAACATTGGGAAGAAGCTGCTAAGGAGTTGGAGTTTGTCCGTGATCTTAGTGAAGATTTGCAAGCAATATACTCGTCCTCACATGAACAAATCATGGTGGTTAATCCGCAAGGGACAATCATGCGGCTTACGGGTACATTTTTAAAAGATTATTGGGATTTAGATCATCCAAATGAGGTTACTGGACTGAATGTCTTTGATTTGGAAAAAAAGGGATTCTTTCATCCAAATATTGTGGAAATGTGCATAAAAAAAGGGAGTAAACTATCTTGTATTCAAGAAGGGAAAAATGGCAAACGACTATGGTCTGTAGCTACTCCGGTTTTCTATGAAGGACAAATAAGCAAGATTATTATCATTTCTCGGGATATTACAGAGGTAAACAAACTACGAGAAGAATTAATGAAAGTTCAGCAAGAATCAAAGGGATATAAGCAAGCGCTAGAGAAAATGAAAAACAGCTCCACCAAAAAAAGCAGGCTGGTCTATCAATCCCAGGTAATGGGCCGGGTAGTAGAGGAAATACGAATGGTTGCTGATGTCGATTCAACAATCCTTATTCATGGTGAATCCGGGGTAGGAAAAGAAGTTATCGCAAATGCTATCCATGAGTGGAGTACGCGGCACACAAAACGATTCGTCCAAGTGAATTGCGGAGCAATTCCTGAACAACTAATGGAAAGCGAATTGTTCGGCTATGAAAAAGGAGCTTTCACAGGTGCGGATTCCAAAGGAAAGCCCGGTTATTTTGAAATGGCGAATCAAGGCTCCATTTTTTTGGATGAAATATCCGAACTGCCGTTAAACATGCAAGTTAAATTATTGAGAATTATTCAGGAACGGGAAATTACCCGTGTCGGAGGCACAAAAACGATTCCCCTTAATGTGCGAATTATTGCAGCCACCAACCGGGATTTATGGGATTTGGTGCAGGAAGGGAAATTCAGAGAAGATTTATACTACCGCTTGCATGTCATTCCGATTTATATCCCCCCACTAAGGGAACGAAAAGAAGATATTATGCCTTTGTCTTTACATTTTCTTCAGCATTACAATCAGATGTACCAGAAGGATAAACATTTTTTCAGTGAAGCTTTAGATGTACTAGAGAGCCATACGTGGCAAGGGAATGTTCGAGAACTCCAAAACGTGACGGAACGGCTGGTGGTGACTTCACGGGAAAACGGAATACATCGTGATGATGTCCTTTCTATAATCTATGCCAATCAAAGGCAGATAACAGAACCTGTTGTAACCTTAGGGTTAATGCCGTTAAAGCAAGCTATAGAAGAGGTTGAAATGCGTTTAATCACATTGGGTTTAAAAAAGTATGGTACTGCTGCAAAAGTATCTGAAGTTCTACGTGTAAGTCCTGCAACCATAAGCCGACGAATAAAGAAACTGTTGAAATGAGGGTGGAATCATGTTTACAATCCCAGAGACTCGTTTTCACTTTGGCGGTGACGAATATATTTTTGCTGAAATTTCTAAAGAAATGAGTGCAGAAAGTAACTTCAAGGCATTAGCAATCACGAAAGAACTGAGAAGTCGGAAAATTCCAGGTGTTTTGGATATTTGCCCGGCAAATGCATCGTATCTTGTGCGTTTTAATCCTGATATTATTTCCGCATATGATTTGTTAGATTATCTTAAGGAAATCGATATTATAAAAAGCAAGCCAGCAGAATTAAATTTATCTATACGTATTGTAGAAATTCCCATATGGTATGACGATCCTGTTACACAAGAATATTCTAGGCGTTTTAAGGATCGCCATCAAGATCCCTCTTTAACTAATTTTGAGTTTGTAATGAAAAAAAACGGATTTAGAGATAAAGAAGCCTTTATAGAAGTACATACCACAATGCCGTATCTTATCAGTATGATGGGATTTAATCCAGGGACTGCTTGGGAATTCCAGTTAGGCTTGCCGCGTGAAAAAATGATTCAAACTCCTAAATATTTGAGTCCAAGAACGGATACTCCAAAACAAGCCGTTGGTTTAGGGGGAGCTTTTACGGCAATTTATCCGGTATCCGGACCAGGAAGCTATCAACTGATTGGGATGTCTGCAGCCCCTGTCTTCCATAAGGAACAACAATTGAAGGATTTCAAACAATCCCTTTTTCTTGCTCGGCCAGGTGATTTGTGGAAACACTGCTCTGTTACGGAATCAGAGTATCAGAGGATTAGTCAAGAGGTTGAACAGGGTACTTATCAGTTCAAGATAAAGGAACTTGATTTTTCTCCGGAAGAATACTTTCGTAAAGGAAGATCTTATATACTTGAGCTAATGGAGGGATTTTAATATGCTACGAATTCTTGAGCCAGGTTTGCAAACAACTGTTCAAGACCTTGGGAGATACGGAAACTATCATTATGGTGTCCCTCCGAGTGGTGCCGCAGACAAGTATTCTTTCATGGCTGGGAATCTCCTCCTTGGTAATCCCCCTGAATTTGCTGGATTAGAAATGACAATAATTGGATCAAAAATAGAATTTCAAAAAGATACCGTGATTTCCATTACTGGGGCACCGATGGAGCCGCAGATTAATAATCGTCGTATTCCCATGTGGGAGAATGTCAGGGTGCAGGAAGGTGATATTTTACGTTTATCACCTGCGAAGCATGGAGTTAAAACATATCTATGTATTTCGGGAGGAATCCAGGTCCCTGAAATATTAGGAAGCCGTTCCACTTATATATTTAGCGAATTTGGCGGTTATAAGGGCCGCAAGCTTTTGGCCGAAGATTGTGTTCCTATTGGCGAACCGCTGCCGGGAGTGCTTAAACAGGTAGGTAAAACAATAAGCTCTAATTTTTTGCCGGATTTACCTAATTCAAATGTGCTTCGCGTGTTGATGGGTCTGTCAGGATCATTAGTCAGTGATGAGGGTATAAAGTCTTTCCTAAATGCTAACTGGAGAGTATCGACAGAATCCAATCGAATGGCCTATCGATTTAAAGGTGGTTCGATCGGGTTCCGTAATACTGAACCACCTTTTGGAGCAGGAGAAGGTTCCGGTAATGTTGTAGATACTATGTATCCGATCGGCGGGATCATTGTACCTAATGAAGAGGAAGTTATCATCCCATTGCATGATGGAACAACCGGTGGAGGATTTGTTACAATTGGAACCGTTATTAGTCCTGACCTAGATCGAATTGCACAGTCCAGACCCTTGTCCACATCACGATTTTTAGCAGTAACAATCGAGCAGGCGATCGATGTCCGAAAGGAGCGCCAAAAGAAAATTAATGAACTAGCTGAATTATTAAATACCATTTAGACTCCAAAGTCATCTTAATCAATCTTTATCTTTCCACACACTTCACCTTTTATGAGTTTGAAGCGAAGGAGAATGGGTACTACTGGTCTCTAAAGAGCCTTTTTGGTATATTTGGATGATGTTGTGAAGATTTCGTTGGAATAACATTTATCGCTTACATGCTATATCCTAGTAATTCTTGGTTCTATTAGATAAGTGGAATTGAGTTTAAAAACTCACCAACAACCATGTGTTGCCACATACACACCGCACCTGTGAAGTGTAGGAACAAAAGAGTTTATTTTAAAAACGACAAAACACTCACGAATGTTGTTCAATCAGCATTTGTGAGTGTTTTTTGTGGGGGATTAAAGGATTTGAAAATATTTTTCACACAAGGTTTCCTGTTGCGTACCAAGAGAGTGAACATCACCATGGAATTATTTTGTCATAAAACATTCACAAGTTTATAAAAACTATACTGTCCTTTTTCTTCATTTATCCATATATCATCTATGAAAAAGATTTTAGTAGAAGAAAGGATAGTGGTTGAGGATGGCAAAATATAGAATAGTGCGTACTGAATTTTGGAAGAATCCGATTGTTATGGAAGAGATGAGCCCGGAGGATAAATATTTTTATCTTTATTTGCTCACGAATCCGCAAACTACTCAAATTGGGATCTATAAAATTACGAAAAAACAAATGGCTTTTGATTTAGGCTATTCGATTGATAGTGTTCATTCGTTAATGGAGCGATTCATCAACCATCACAAGTTGATTCGTTACAATCCTGAAACGAGAGAACTTGCGATTAAAAACTGGGGGAAGGATAACCTGGGTAAAGGTGGAAAACCTGTAATGGATTGTATTATTTCCGAATTAAAAGAGGTCGAGGACCACTCGCTTATTCTATACGTTTCGGAATCCATTCTTAAACAGGACATTCGCAGCCTATATGAATCTTTTTATAAACAAGCAGAGTTGATTATCGACAACGAAGATTTAGTTCAAGATGAAAATGATACATATATAACGCAAAATGCAGAATTCGACGATACGTTCCTGCAACGTCAAACGATACGTGGGCAAAAAGAAAAACAAAAAGAAAAACAAAAACAAAAACAAAAACAAAAACAACAACAAAAAGCTTTCTATCCAAATATAGAAAATAATCCAGACACAGAAAATCTCATACAAAGTAATCAAAAAACAGAAGATGTGAAAGAAATTGTTGAGTTTTGGGACGTAAATGGGTTTGGTTTTACGAATTTAAATGCGAAACAGCAGCTGTTATCTTGGCTAGTTGATTCTAGTTTTTTACAGCCGAAAGATATAATTTTAAAAGCCATGAATATCGCATGTGCCAATAACAAGCGAAGGCTGAACTATATTGTTGGGATTCTGAAAAACTGGGAAAATGAATCCTTACTGACCGTAGAAGCAATTGATTCCTATCAAGAGAACCAAAAGCCTATACAAAAGCAAACGCAATCAACTGAATCGTTTCCTACCGGAAGAGATATTCCAAAAGGATTTGAACTCGACCTTACTGCAGGTGAAGAGTGATGAGCATGGCTGAGAAAGCGTTCTTAGAGAGCTTGCTGAAGGCGGTAGGATTCGACTGTTAATAGGAATAAATGGATAAATAATGGTAATAATAAAAAGGCTTGTCACAATAAAAATACGTTTAGTGTGTTTTAAATTTTTTCCTGCTTGGAGTGTGTTTTTTAATGTTTCCAATTATTATTGGATTTGTTGCAATTCTATGTGCATGGAAGTGGGGAGATTGGAAAAATTGGATTCAGTATCTCAGCACCATCCAATATTTTATAATTGGTGACATGCTTTACAATCTATTGACTTGGGATTTTCCATTATGGTCATATCCACGGTCACCTAATTTATTGCCAAATCATTTATTCAATAACCTTTTTTTGATGTTCACATTATATCCAAGTACAATGCTTGTTTATTTATATCGATTTCCTAAAAATCACTTAATTAAGCAGATTTTATACATATTAAGCTGGATTATATTATGGTTAATTTTTGAATTAATTATGATTTTGTATGGAAATTGTGTTTATAGTCACGGTTGGACATTCGGTTGGTCAGTAGTCTTTGTATGCGTTATGGTTCCAATGCTTTTACTACATTATAAACATCCAGGATGGGCGTATGTATTGTCTGTTCCCATTATAATATTTCTGATTTTATGGTTTGAAGTTCCTGTTTTTAAAGCTAAATAAACTTATATTATGAAATTCCCTCAGAGAATTAAAGTGGTGAAATCTTGCTTTCTTGTTACCCTATTATTTAACAGGATTGCATGTAACGGATGGGCGGAAGTACTGCAAACTAATCAGAAAGCATTGTACGCTTTCTGATTTTCTGTATGTGCCGTTCTTTCTTTTTGATATTTTGTTAAGATTCTGTGAACTTTATTGACAGCTAAAGTTTAATCCCCTAAAATAACAATGTTGGAAAATAATGAATATTAGGAGGAACGACCCTATAAAATGAAAAAGGCCAATAAGGAAACAAGTTAGATAGCAAAATTTAAACTTCAAGATGTTTAAAAAGCCTCAAGATTCTTAAACAATTTCTTAAGAAGTATTTTTCTGATTTAACAGGAGCAAAATTATAATTAATTATTGGAGGATTTCAAAATGTGGGTCATCACTCAGTATTCAGAAGGAAAAATTTGCATGTTTGAATTTGATAAAAAAGAGGAGGCAAAAAAAGCTTTCCAAACTATTAAAGGCACAAAAATTCTTTCTGAAATTGTATATTTTAACGATCCTTGTTTTTTATAAATTAATAAGTTGATTGATTGATGAAGTTCCTGCATTTATCCATGCAGGATTTTTTTTATGGAATTTCAAACTTGATTAATAGATAGCTGGAGCACTATGTTTTCTTTTTGTCAAACCATAACGTTGACTGTTCGGTTTAGAATGTGATATAGTTAACATAATAAGAAAGGGGTGAGTAAGTTGGGAAGTTGTATCGAATTGGTGAAATAGCAAGCTTAATGGACATTTCCAAAAGAACCATAGATTATTACACCCAAATAGGCTTACTAAACCCTGTTAGAACGGATTCAAATTACCGAATGTATGGGGAAGATTGTATTAAAATATTGGAAATGGTTGAACATTATAAAACTCTTAATATGCCACTTGGGGAAATTAAATCTTCTATTAAAATGATTAACTCTAATAATGAAATCGATCAAGCGAAGGTAGAAAAACATTGTGAACAAATTGGTGTTCTCATGGAGCATCTAAAAGAGGAAATAAAGGTAATCGAGCCTATTCTGCAAAAATTAAGCCATCATGAAAAAGAAATGCTGGTAAATAAACTTTCTTTACAAGGAGTCACACTGGCTCAAACCTTGTTATTATTATTTGATTAAACGTTTTACAAAACCAGGAGGTGTATTCCTTACTTACAATTAAGTAAGGAGACTATTTGATAATCATTAATTTGATCACCATTGCAATTTTAATTGCATTTACGGCATTTTTCGTATCTTATGAATTTGCCATTGTAAAAGTCCGTAGCACACGAATCGATCAATTGGTTGGCGAAGGAAACAAAAATGCAATCGCAGCGAAAAAAATTGTTTCAAATCTTGATGAATATTTATCCGCATGTCAGCTGGGGATTACCGTTACTGCATTAGGGTTAGGTTGGTTGGGCGAACCGACCGTAGATCATATCCTGCATCCTTTATTGGTTAATCTGAACTTGCCTGAAGCTGTTTCAAGTATTGCATCCATCGTGATTGCCTTTGCTTTAGTAACATTCGTTCACGTCGTAGTAGGGGAACTCGCCCCTAAAACACTTGCGATACAAAAAGCAGAAATGGTTACGTTACTTTTTGCTAAACCTATGATTCTTTTTTATAAAATCATGTACCCATTTATTAAAGCATTAAATGGTTCAGCCCGTTTGGTAACTGGAATCTTTGGATTGAAACCTGCTTCCGAACACGAAGTTGCTCACTCTGAAGAAGAGCTTCAATTAATTATTTCAGAAAGCTATAAAAGCGGAGAAATTAATCAATCTGAATATAAATATGTGAATAAAATTTTTGAATTTGATGATCGTCTTGCAAAAGAAATTATGGTTCCACGTACAGAAATTGTAGCGTTTGACCAATCACAGTCATTAGAAGAATGTCTTAAGATTGTTACAGAAGAAAATTATACAAGATACCCTGTTATTGATGGTGAAAAAGATAACATCGTTGGTATGTTGAATATTAAAGAAGTCATGACCGAATTTATCAAAGGGAAGAGTTTAGGAACTTCTGTTCAACATTATGTTCGTCCGGTTATCCAAGTAATTGAATCGATTCCCATCCATGATTTATTAGTGAAGATGCAAAAAGACCGTGTTCATATGGCGATTCTTTTAGACGAATATGGTGGGACTGCAGGTTTAGTGACAGTTGAAGATATTCTCGAGGAAATTGTTGGTGAAATACGAGATGAATTTGATGCCGATGAAGTCCCGGAAATAAATAAAATTAATGAACATAAAACCATTGTAGACGGAAAAGTTCTTATCGAAGAAATCAATGATTTATTCGGATTAGAAATTGATGATGAGGATATTGATACCATTGGCGGATGGATTTTATCCCAAAAAATGGATATGGCTGAAGGTGAAATTATTTGTCATGGCCATTACGAATTTAAAGTTCTTGAAGTGGATGGTTATCATATCAAATCATTAGAAATAGCAAAACCATTAAAACAAGAAGCCCTTGCTTAATGTAGAATCCCTCTTTTTCGAGAGGGATTCTTTTATAATTTATAAAATAATCGTATCATCAAAACTGCTCCTTTAACCACCTATTTTTCTTTTTTATCCATAAATAGTAAGTTGTGTCCGAAAATTCTGATAAGTACATGAAACTACGATACAATTACCTTAAAAATGGAGGGGCTTTTGTGAGTGAACAAGAAAAAATCTTACTGGATAAAACATCTATGATTCTAAAAAAAGATACAAGCCAGATGAGGTTAAACGATATTATTGAAGAACTTGTTCAATTAATTGAATTAAAAACAAACTAATATTTTAATGTTTCGAATGAGGTACTCAAAAAGTACCTCATTTTTCTATTTCATAACAAAGATCTAAATTATTAAGATATTTATTTGAAAACTCGCATGTAAGTACAACTCCCTTAATATAGTTAAAATGAACAGCCATCTTATTCGTTTAAATCGGTACAAGTTTTCTAGGTTTTTATTAGATGGTTACTACAAACTTCTTCCAATTCCAACTTAAGCTTAGTTAATCAAAATACCGAAAAGCGTATCCCTTACGCTTTTCTAATAATAAGGAGGAATTCAATGCTACATATTGTGGCCTGTATTAAGCAAGTTCCTGACACGAAAATCATTAAAATGAATCCAAAAACCAACACCATGGACCGAAGAACGGCACCTGCCATCTTAAATCCTTATGATGCCCATGCCGTAGAAGAGGCGGTCCGACTAAAGGAAAGATATGGAGGAACGGTATCCGTCTTAACGATGGGCCCGCCACCAGCGGTAAAAGCCATTAAAAAGTGTATCGAAATTGGGGCTGATGAGGGATATTTAATCACAGACCGGAGATTTGCCGGTGCGGATACATTGGCCACTAGTTATACCCTTACCAAAGCGCTGGAGAAAATCTCGAAAACCAATCCGGTTGATCTCGTCATCTGCGGCAAAATGACCATTGATGGGGATACCGGGCAAGTCGGTCCGGGTATTGCAAGGAGGCTCGACATCCCGCCTCTTACTTCGGTGAACAAAGTGGCGGAAATTAATAAAGAAGAGCGATACGCTGTTGTCCATCGCAAATTGGAGGACGGGTATGAGGTAATTAAATCCTCTTTACCTTGTTTATTTTCCGTCGAAAAAACGATCAATGAAGTGCCGTATTCTTCTTTTCCCAACATGTTAAAAGCAGCGAAATACGAGCCTGTTATCTGGTCTGTTGATGACTTGGAGGGAGTAGACATTAAACAACTTGGGTTGAAGGGATCCCCAACGATTGTTTCGAAAGTATGGGCCCCGCCGCCGCCAGAAGGGGGAACGATGCTAGAGGGTAAACCACAGGACCTAGTGGAACAATTGCTTTCTGTCATCATGGAAAAGAAAGAATTGTTTACGGTCAGGGAGGGATAAGGGATGGATTTTAAGGATTATACGGGTGTTTGGGTATTTATCGAAGAAAAAGACGGAGAAATTGCTCCTGTTTCCCTTGAACTTTTGGGTGCAGGGAGAAAATTGGCCGACAAACGCCGATGTGACTTGGCGGGTGTATTAATCGGGGAAAATATAAAATCTTTAACAAAAACAATTTTTGAGTACGGAGCAGATATCGCCTATGTCTATGACCAGTCAATTTTTAAACATTACAGGACAGAATCCTTTATGCAGGCACTTCTTGAGTGTTCCAACAAATATAAACCTGAAATTATCCTATTTGGTGCCACCTCGACCGGAAAAGACCTGGCAAGTGCGGTTGCCACCGATTTGCCCACCGGATTAACAGCCGATACGACCGAGTTGGATGTCGAAGAGGAAACCGGGCTATTGTTGGCAAGCCGACCTGCCTTTGGGGGAAATATTATGGCGACAATTCTTTGTAAAAAGTATCGGCCGCAAATGGCAACCGTTCGTGCCAAAGTCATGAAAGCGCTGACTCCCCAATCAGACAGAACGGGCAAGATCATTGAAGAAACGATTGCCTTAAAAGAAGAAGATATTCGGACAAAAGTATTGGAAATTGTGAAGGAAACCACAAAAAAAGTTCGCATCGACGAGGCTGATATCATTGTGGCTGGCGGCAAAGGGTTAGGAAGTGCCGAGGGCTTTCAGCTAATTCACCACTTAGCCGAAACGCTTGGTGGAGCTGTTGGTGCCAGCCGGGATGTAGTAGAAGCTGGTTGGATTGCTCATCCACACCAAGTAGGTCAAACCGGAGTAACAGTCACGCCGAAAATTTATTTTGCAATTGGAATTTCTGGTGCGATTCAACATATCGTCGGGATGAAAAACTCTGGTTTAATTATTGCCATAAATAAAGACTCTAACGCACCTATTTTCCAATCTTGTCATTATGGAATTGTTGGTGATGCCTTTGAGATTGTGCCTCTATTAATTGAACAGTTTAAGAAAGCTTTATCGAGAGAGGAGGTAAGCAGTTATGCCGGAGAAGTTTGATTGTATAGTGGTTGGGGCAGGCCCAGCTGGGATCTCCTGTGCCCATGAATTAGCAAAAGGCGGCGCAAACGTCTTGCTTCTTGAAAGAGGAGAGTATCCAGGTTCCAAAAATGTCATGGGGGGTGTCCTTTATCGAAAAATGATGGAGGACATTATCCCGGAGTTTTATAAAGAAGCTCCCGTTGAGCGCCCCATCGTCGAGCAGAGGTTTATGATGATGGATAAGGAGTCAGCCGTCACCTTTGGTTATAAAGGCTTGGAATGGGCCCAGGAACCGTACAATAACTTTACGGTCTTACGAGCAAATTTTGACCAATGGTTTGCCCAGAAAGCAGTAGACCAAGGGGCAGTCTTAGTCTGCGAAACCGTTGTATTGGAATGTATTGTCGAAAACGGGAAGGTGGTCGGTGTCCGGACAGACCGCCCTGATGGAGATATTTACGCAGATGTTGTCGTGTTGGCCGATGGGGTAAACTCGCTGCTTGCGCAAAAACTTGGGTTTCATAAGGAACTCAAACCTGAAGAAACAGCCCTCGCCACTATGGAAATTTTGAAGCTCGATAAAAAAATCATTGAAGATCGCTTCAACCTAGAAGAGAATCAAGGCTGCACCATCGAATTATTTGGAGATGCTACAAAAGGAATTCTCGGTACAGGGTTCCTATATACCAATAAAGAAACAATAAGTATTGGGGTTGGGACCCTTCTATCCGGGATGATCAAACATAAAATTAGACCGTATGACTTACTTGAATATGTGAAAAACCATCCGATGATTCGCCCGTATATTCAAGGAAGTGAGCCGGCGGAATATTTAGCTCACTTAATTCCAGAAGGCGGCTTTAATTCAATGGGGAAAATTGTCGGGAATGGTGTCATTGTCATCGGCGATGCTTCGCAGCTCGTCAATGCCATTCATCGTGAGGGTTCCAATTTGGCGATGACTTCCGGTAGGTTAGCTGCGGAAACCGTTCTATTGGCCAAGGAAGCAGGAAACTTTTCTGAAAGTATGCTAAGTCGCTATCAGGAAAAATTATTTGCAGGGTTTGTCGGCCAGGATATGAAGAAATATAAGGATTCCACCCATCATTTTAATAAGTTCCCGCAGTATTTTGAAGAGTATATTCCAATGATCAATAAAGCGGCAAGTCAAATGTTTACCGTTGATGGATCGTCCAAATGGGAGAAACAAAAGAAAGTCATAAGAGGTCTAGGGTCTGCGAAAGAGAAGATGAAACTTGCCCGCGATGTTTATAAAGCATGGAAGGTGATGAAATAAATGAGTGAACAGAAAAAATTTCAGTCTATCGAAGAAAAACAATATCTTGTTCGCTTTAACGCCGATACCAAATCTCATCTGCATGTCAAAGATAATGATATTTGTTTAACGTCATGCCCTGATAAAATCTGTACGATTTTTTGCCCAGCAGAGGTTTATAAATGGGAAGATATCCGCATGCATGTTGGCTACGAGGGCTGTCATGAATGTGGCAGCTGCCGGATTGGGTGCCCGCATCAAAATATTAAATGGGAGTATCCGAAGGGCGGTCACGGGATTGTTTTTAGGTTAGGTTAACACCTATTTCATATTTGAGGGGCTATCTTGATGGATAGTCCTATTTTTATTAAATAGATAATTGGAGGGATACGATGAATAGGAGTTATGACGTCATCATTACTGGAGCGAGATGTGCCGGAGCGACTTTGGCCATCCAGCTTGCTGAAGCTGGTTTTCATGTACTGCTAGTTGACCGTGCAACATTTCCGAGTGACACTTTGTCAACCAATACGTTCTTCAATAATACGATACCGATTCTTAGGGAGATGGGGGTTTTGGAGAAACTGCTAGAAACGAATCCTACACATGTGCAGACAATCAAATTTCAGTTTGAGGACACCGTGATTGAAGGCCCGATTCCTGCGGTTGATGGCGAGGATACTGCCTATTGCATTCGAAGAACCCATCTGGATCACATTCTGCTTAACCAAGCAAAATCCTATAAAAATATTAATGTCAAAGAAGGATTTCGAGTTACAGATGTAATATATGATGGAGAAACAGTAATTGGTGTGAGAGGGGAAGATGGGACTAAGAAGGTAGAAGAGTACCGAGCCCGTCTGGTGGTTGGAGCGGACGGGAGAAACTCAAAGATTCGCAAACTGGTAAAGAGCAAATTGAAAATCAGCAGCCCATCCACTGTTGCGGTCTATTTCGGCTATTTCTCCGGTATTCAGCATGATTCTATGCCTAAATTTGAGGTGTATAAGAGAAAGGATAAAATGGCGATTCTTTTTCCTACAAATGATGATTTATATGTAGTGGTTGCAAATTTTCCTTTACAAAATAAGACTTTACTAAATAATTTTAAAGAAAATCCCGAAAAAAGTTTGCGTCAGTTTATTGATTATCATTTCCCTAACACAACGTTAAGCACCCGCCTAAGGAATTCCAAATTGGTTGAACCGGTTAAAGGATTAATAGGTTATGAGAATTATTGGTACCAGGGGATGGGGAACGGTTGGGCGTTGGTTGGAGATGCCATTTGTTTTAAGGATCCAGCAATGGCCCAAGGAATCCATGATGCGATTTGTGGAGCCCGAATATTAGCCGATACCTTAATCAAAAATCATGGGCAAACGACTAAATGGGAAAAAGTTGCAGGAGAGTACCAACAAACAATGGAAAAAGAATTTATGGTCCGTTTTTATATCGGATGTGAGCTTTCCAAGAATGAAATCATCACGGAACAACAAGATGCTGTAAATAAAATGATTAGTGCCCACCCATCTGCCATAGAGAAATTTTTAGGGATTTATAACTATGCAAACGAACCTGCAGATTTTGAAAAAGAACTCCACCGAATTTTAGAAACTCTCTCTTGAATATTATTTTAGGGAATTTTCATAGATGGTAGGTTGATCTTTCCGGAAATTAAATCTAAAAAACCGCACTGTAAATTTTTCACACACGTGCGGTTTTTTACTATTTACAAAAATATAGATACTTAATGTTTTAAATGTACAACTGTAATCGAAAAAAGCCTTTTAAATAAGGGGAAGAGTGTTCCTAAAGTAATAGCAGGGATATCAATAATAGACCATAAGACGTGGTATAGTTTGATTTCCTTGCTCTTTCCGATTGTTGCCTGTCTTAAACCGCTATCAAAAATCCACAACGCCCTGATCACCGTGTAAAAAGAGTAAATCCCCAATAATGCTAGCTGCCACCATGTTAACTGAACAAATAGTGTATTCATTTTCTTCATCTCCTTGACAAGTGAAGGTGTTTGTCTATATTATAATCGCCTTTTATTTATATTTGTGGTGATTTCCAAAAAATCCATATATTGTTCAATAATTTAAGGAAGGTGCTCAGGATAGTCATTTTTATCCATTCACATTTTTCCTTCCCTTATATAATATTAAAAAATAAATAGAATTTGCCTCATAATGAGGGCCATTTTACATAGGGGAGCAATAGGGAGAGGAGGGCTACCGTGAACACTGACCAAGCTTTTGCCCTGTTAATCGATGCAGGAGTAACAGAAGATACCAGTATTCAAACCATTAGACGCTGGCTGCGTGAGAGAAAGATTCATTTTGAGGGAAAAGGATATCGGGAAAATGAATACATACTTGATAATACAGATCAAGCATTTACCATGTTAAAGGACGCAGGGGTTTCCGAAAATAGGGTAGCTGAAATTGTTGGGCGCTGGCTGAGTGAAGGAAGAATTCGAAATGTGAGTAATGAGAAGCCAAAAACCGAAGCTAAACGAAATAATAATGTGACCAATGAATTTTTATACCATTCTCAAGATCAAATGAAGATGATTCATCAATTAAAAGAAAAAATAAAAGCACAGAATGAACATATAAAGGGGATAGAGGAACTTCATCAAACGGCCGTTAATACTTTAATTCAACAAAGAAATAAATTAAAAAAGGAAATTGCCATCCTTCAGAATGAGAAGATTGAATTACAGCAGGAAAGCAAGGATTTGTTAAAGGAGAACAGAGATTTACGGAATGAAGTCGTGAAGTTAAAGGAAGAACTATCGTTGGGAACTAAAAGAAAGCCTGATAAGACTCAAAGTGCTCCACCACCGAAAACAAATTATTGTCATCAAAAATTAGGGCTTTCCAAAACAGCAAGTCATAGGGAAATAGTAGCAGGTTATAAAAAATTGTTAAAAATAACCCATCCGGACCATGGTGGAAGCGCTGCTGCCTTTCACTATATTAAAACAGACTATGATCAATTTAGAAATAGTAATAAGGAATAAAGGAATGAATTCAGTATTTGATTATGCCTTGTATATTAAATACTAAAACAATATTTTGAGCCTCATTTACTATATTGGGAGTCCCAATTTAGTAAATGAGGCTTTTTCTGGTTATGACATGACGATTGGGAGCGTGACCGTCACTTTGCTATTAAAACCCATAAAAACGACGAAGTAAGTAAGAAACCCATTTACAATGTGGATGGTTTCGGATATTTTCTAGCAGCCCTTTTACAATAGCCAGGCTGTATACCGGTTCTTGCAGCTGCTGTTTTAAAAGAGTTAAAGATTCTTTTTCAATCGATTCTTTCATTTCTCCAATTTTTTGCTCAATCGTTTCGAGAAGTTGTTCCTTCGTAATTTTCTCATTCAAAGGCTCCATTGTATGAAAAAGCTCTTTTGAAACAAACGGAAGGGTTGAGTGATGTGCCAGTACATTTGTCTTATCCGCCAATGACTTTGATAGTAACTTCAAATCTAAAGGGAAATCGTGAAATAAAAATAAGTGTGTGTAAGTATTCATAAACCCTTTAATGCAATAGATTAAATCATATTTAGTCTCATTCACTTCATTCCCATATAACCGTTCAATCATCGAAAGAATACTATCTTCCATTAATTTATCATAGTATTTCATTTTCAATATGAGTTCTTTATTAATGGTTTGTGACTGCTCTTTCATAAAAACCTTTGCAAAATCAGAATGTTTCTGAAAAGTATGGTAGATAGCATAATAAAAATCATATAAAAGCTCTTCAACCTTCGAATTTATGACTAAATAGTCAATATCAGAAATAATCTGCATCATAAAGTGGTCGATTAATGCGATAATTAATTCGTCTTTTGACTTGAAAGAAAGGTAAAATGCGCCCTTGGATATACCGCAATAATCAGTGATTTGTTGAACAGAAGTGGCTTCAAACCCTTGTTTTGCGAAGAGTTCCAGCGCCTTTTCCATAATTAGTTGTCTTTTAACCATGTCATCGTACTCCTATTACTTTTCGTTTGACAATTGACCGTTTGGTCATTATTATAAGAAATTGAGTTTATTAAGTCAATTATGGGTAGGTGCAAAAGTGAAAGGGTTAGTTAATTTTGTTCTGAAAAATAAACTGGCAGTATGGCTGCTCACGATCATCATTACGGTATCTGGAATTTATTCAGGTACCCGAATGAACATGGAGACCATACCAAATATATCGATTCCTTACCTAATGGTAACGGATATTTACCCGGGGGCGACCCCTGAGAATGTTATGAAAGACATATCGATGCCGATCGAGAAGACGGTAGAGAGTCTTGATCATGTGAAGGCCGTTTATTCCAATTCCTATTCTAACATGGCCAGTATTCAGGTGGAATATGAATACGGCATTGATATGGATGAAGCAAAGCGGGAATTAAAATCGGCGTTAGATAATGTAAAATTACCGGAAGGGGCAAAAGAGCCGACAACCTCAGCCATTAGCATGAACATGATGCCGGTTGTGGCATTAAGTGTAAGTAGTTCCAAAGAGGATATTATTAAATTAACGTCAACAGTAGAGGATAGTTTACTTCCAAAAATCGAGAAAATCGAGGGGGTAGCGGATGCAACCATCACGGGCCAGCATATCGATGAAGTGGACCTAACTTACAATAAAGCCAAAATGGCCCAAATGGGTTTAACAGAAGATAAAGTCAAGCAAATGATTCAGGCAAGTAATATGGCTGTTTCATTGGGGCTTCATGAGTTTAAAGAAGGTGAACAAGCAGTTTCCATCGACGGCAAGTTCATGTCGGTTAACGAATTAAAGAATATGCTGATTCCGGTTACACCTTCTGCAACCAATCGCTCGCCATTTGTGAAACTCAGCGACATCGCATCCATTAAAGTAGTTGGTAAGGTGCAGTCGATTTCACGAACAAATGGTAAAGAAGCCATTGCCATTCAAATTGTCAAGGGTCAGCAAGCAAACACTGTAGATGTAGTAAACAAAGTTAAAAAGGTTATAAAAGATGAAAAAGCAAAAGTGGATGGGCTTCATATCGATGTGACACTTGACCAAGGAAAACCAATTCAAGAGTCCATCACAACGATGATTGAAAAAGCGGTATTTGGCGGTTTAATTGCCGTATTAATCATCCTGCTTTTCTTGCGGGATTTTAAATCAACGATTATTTCAATTGTTTCCATTCCAGTTTCCATTTTCATGGCACTCATGATCTTGCACTGGATGGATATCACGCTGAATATTATGACACTTGGGGCCATTACGGTTGCCATCGGCCGTGTCATCGATGACTCCATCGTTGTTGTTGAAAATATTTATCGACGCTTACATTTAAAAGAAGAAAAATTGACTGGGCGGGCATTAATACGCGAAGCAACCATTGAAATGTTCAAACCAATCCTGTCATCTACATTAGTAACCGTTGCGGTATTCGCACCACTGATTTTTGTTGGCGGTATGGTTGGAGAGTTGTTTGCACCGTTTGCATTAACGATGGCCTTTTCGCTGGGAGCTTCTTTACTCGTTGCGATTACCATCGTACCTGCTTTATCCCACTTCTTATTTAAGAAAAAGTTATATAAGGAAAAGATAAAAATTAAACATAAAGAAGTGGGTGAATTAGCAAATTGGTATAAATTTTTTCTTAACAAGTCGCTTAACCATAAAGTGATTGCTTCTATTCTAGCGATTCTATTATTAGCCGGCAGTTTGGCATTAACCCCGTTAATCGGTTTTAGCTTTATGGGCAGTCAAGAAGATAAAGTGATGTACCTAACCTATACACCAAAAGCAGGAGAGCTGCGTCAAGAGACATTAAAAAATGTTAAAGCAGTTGAAGAGAAAATGTTAAACCGTAAGGATATCGATATTGTTCAATTATCGGTTACGGAAGCTGGAGACACCTCAACAGCTATGATGGGTGGAGGCGGAGGCGGCGCCTTAATGTACCTCATCTTTGATCCAGATACGAAGAATTTCCCGAAAGTAAAAGAGAATATTGAAAAATATGTTGCAGAAATTGGTCAATCTGGTAAATGGAAAAGTCAAAACTTCTCTTCGATGTCCGGTTCAAACAATGATCTCAGCTTTACCCTCTACAGTGAAGATTTAAATAAACTGTATAAATCCGTCAACAAAGTAGAAGATGTTTTGAAAAAGAATAATGGCTTGAAAGATGTAACCTCAAGTGCTGAAGATCCATATGTTGAATATACTTTCCGTGTCGCCCAAGATGAATTGATGAAATACGGTCTAACAACCGGTCAACTCGTTGGGATATTAAGTCCGGATAAAACAAAGGATGTCTTAACAACGGTGGAAAAAGACGGAAATGCATTAGATGTCATCGTTCAGCAAGAACAAAAGAAACAGCCGAAAACGATTGAAGAGATGTTAGACAAGCCAATTCCGACAGCACTTGGGAAAAACATTCCGTTATCTGAGCTTGTCAAGGTAAAGAAAGGTACCACATTAAATACACTTTCTCGTAGTAAAGGTGAATACTACGCAACGGTTTCAGGAAAAGTGATAGGTAAGGATATTTCAAAAGTAACCTCTGAAGTTGGGAAAAAAGTGGATAAGCTTGATTTACCAAAAGGAGTTACCGTTAGTGCTGCCGGTGTCCAGGCAGATATGTCTGATACTTTTACACAATTAGGTGCAGCCATGGCTGCTGCAATCGGTATCGTATACTTCATTCTTGTGGTAACTTTCCGTGAGGGTGTTGCACCATTTTCTATCCTATTCTCGTTACCATTTGCTGTTGTCGGTTCGTTTGTTGGGTTATTCCTTGCTGGTGAAACGATTTCAGTATCGGTTATGATGGGGCTCTTGATGTTAATCGGTATCGTTGTAACGAATGCGATAGTGTTGGTAGACCGAATTATTCATATGGAACGTGATGGGTTAAGTATGCGAAATGCAGTTTTAGAAGCCGGGGCAACAAGACTTCGTCCGATCCTGATGACTGCCATTGCGACAATTGGAGCGTTAATCCCATTAGCACTTGGAGAAGGCGGCGGAGGCTTAATTTCCAAAGGACTTGCGATTACCGTTATAGGTGGTTTAACAAGTTCGACCTTATTAACCTTAGTGGTTGTTCCAATTGTATATGAAGTATTATCTAAAATATTTAGGAAAAACCGTAGGGAAATAGAAGAAAACTAATCCAGATAATATTTTGCAATAGGCATTTTTAGAGCTGCTCACTTGATTGAGCGGCTTCTTTTAAAAGTAAAGAAAGAAAATTTCCGTCTTTGAGAATTGTCCAGCGCAAGCGTCCTGCCCCTCGATGGTCTACAGTCAAGCCGTCAAGAAGGTTAAAGAGCAACCTTCTCGCCGGCTTGGCTTATGCTATGCCTGAGGCTGAACAAGGCGCTTGCGCTTTTCTTTGTGAATTGGGAAAAAATATATAAAGATGGAATTGAAAGCGAAATATTCTGGAATTTTTATGTTAACATCTCTTTTTATATTGACTAGTTATAATTTTTAGGTAACTATAGTAATAAATTAATTTATCTTGGAGGCGCACCTATGAATTTTGTTAGTACACGTGGTAATGTAAGTGGAATTGGATTTATTGAAACAGTCCTAATGGGACTGGCAAATGACGGAGGACTTTTAGTTCCTGAGAAAATCCCGCAAATTCCCGCTGAAACGCTTCAGGCAATGTCCAAGTTTTCTTATCAAGAATTAGCCTATGAAATTTTTTCTTATTATGTAGATGGTGAAATTCCGGACGATGAACTGAAGGAATTAATCAAGAAAAGCTATGCAACTTTCCGTCACCCAGAGGTAACTCCTGTTCAAAAGGTGAAGGATAACATGTATGTGCTGGAATTGTTCCATGGCCCGACCTTTGCTTTTAAAGATATTGCATTGCAATTCTTAGGAAATTTATATTCTTATGTATCAAAGAAAACAGGTGAAACGATTCATATCCTTGGAGCTACATCAGGTGATACCGGTGCATCAGCCATTGAAGGCGTAAGAGGAAAAGAAGGCATTCGCATTTGTATTTTGCATCCGCATGGGAAAGTAAGTAAGGTGCAAGAATTACAAATGACAACGGTTCATGATGAAAGTGTTTTGAATCTTGCGATAAATGGAACGTTTGACGATGGACAAAGAATCATCAAGGAATTGTTTGCGGATGTAGATTTTAAAAATAAATATCATCTTCGTGCCATTAATTCGATTAACTTTGTCCGTATTTTAGCGCAAACCGTTTATTATTTTTATGCCTATTTCCAAGTGGCAAAAGAGACAAACGCTAAGAGTGTTAATTTTAGTGTGCCGACGGGGAACTTCGGTGATATCTTTGCCGGATATCTTGCAAAGCGAATGGGTCTTCCGGTTGGAAAGCTTATTGTTGCAACGAATGAGAATAATATTTTAGAAGGCTTTATTAACGATGGCGTGTACCAGCCTGGCGAGTTCCGCAGTACCTTTAGCCCTTCCATGGATATTCAAGTAGCCAGCAATTTCGAGCGCTATTTGTATTATTTGGTTGGGGAAAATCCAGACAAAGTTACGGAGTTCATGAACCAATTCAAGACAGAAGGGAAAATAGTTGTCGACCAGGAGCAGCTTCGCCAAGCGCAAAATGATTTTGCCGCACATGGTGTGGTTGGTGAAGAATGTCTGGAAACGATTAAAAAATACTATGACGAAACCAATTATTTACTGGATCCACATACAGCTTGCGGGGTTGCTTCATATGAAAAATGCAATGAATCGAATGATGTTTGTATCACCCTTGCAACCGCTCATCCAGCTAAATTTAATGAATCAATTGAACGTTGTGGAATTAAACAGACTTTCCCTGAGCAAATAAATGAATTGTTTAATAAACCGCAATATGTTGAAGTTGTCGAGGCAGATAATCAGCAAATTGTTCGTCAATTAGAGAAGCTGTTTAGTTTTACTGCTAAATAATGTAAAAAGGGGCTGTCCAGAAAGTGTTTTGTTAACATTCTGGACAGCCCCCTCTATTTATTAATTTATTTTCAGTCCCTTCTATTAAGGGGCTTTTTCTTTTTGTACAATAAATCATAATTTGACAAAAAATTCATAAAATTATATTGTTCTATATTGATAATAATGTTAAAATCTGAATATTATAAATTTCTATTTAATAGAAAAATAGGAGACTACTTTATCTATTTTTTTATGAAAGTACATATGTAGTCGAATAGGGGAGGAAGATGATGAAAAAAAGTTTGGCCATCATTGTCTGCGGATTGTTATTATTGCTTTCCGCATGCGGAGCAGGAAGCAAGGAAACATCCGGGGAGAAAAAAGAGAAAGTAGTAAAAATTGGTATCACCCAACTTGTTGAGCATCCATCTCTTGATGCTGCACGGGAAGGATTTATCAAGGCGCTAAAAGATGCCGGCTATGAAGAAGGAAAGAACCTGAAGCTTGATTACCAAAATGCCCAAGGAGACATGAATACCAATATGTCGATTGCTCAAAAATTGGTTGACGAAAAGAATGACCTTATTTTGGCGATCGCTACTCCTAGCGCACAGGCAGTGGTTAAGTCAACGAAAAATATTCCGGTCTTATTTACCGCTATTACAGATCCGGTTGGGGCTCAATTGGTCCAAAGTTTTGATAAGCCAGGCGGAAACGTTACAGGTACATCTGATACACACCCGGAAGCAATCAAGAATACGGTTGCTGCAATTAAAAAGTTTATTCCAAATGCCAAGAAGGTGGGTATCATCTTTAACAATGGTGAACCTAACTCTGTTGTCAATGTGAAAAACGCTAAGGAAGCCATTAAGGCGGTGGGTCTTCAAACGGTTGAAGTAACGATTTCCACTAGTTCCGAAGTAAAACAGGCCGCTGAATCCTTGGTTGGACGCGCGGATGTATTCTATATTCCAAAGGATAATACTGTCGTTTCTGCTCTTGAATCCGTTATCACGGTAGCGAATGCGAAAAAAATCCCAACTTTTGTTGGTGAAGGAGATTCCGTCAAACGCGGAACTTTTGCATCCTATGGATTTGACTATCATGACCTTGGATACACTACCGGTAAAATGGCGGTAGAAATTCTAAAAGGAAAGAAACCAAGCGAAATTCCAGTTGGCTTCCCTGAAAACCTTCAGCTAATGGTTAATAAAAAAGCTGCTGAGCAGGAAGGAATCAAATTAACAGATGGTCTGTTAAAGGATGCTAAGATTGTGGGAGAATGATCTTTTTATAAAATAACCTGCCTGAAACAATGGCAGGTTATTTTATATGATAAATATTCTCCGTCATAGTTTGAAATGCTAAAACAGAATTGAAATATGTTGTCTATTAATAACTATCATTAGCAGGAATGCAACTGCATGCTATTTTAGGAGGGATTAAATGAAAAAACAATTAATGGAAATGTTAGAAGCCCGCAAAGATGAAATGGTCCAGATACGCCGTTATTTACATGAACACCCTGAGTTGTCCTTTAAAGAAGAAAAAACCGCACAATATATAGCTGATTTTTACTATGGAAAAGATGTAGAGGTACAAAGAAATGTTGGAAATGGATATGGGATCATTGTGACAATTAAAGGTGGAAAGCCTGGTAAAACGATAGCGCTTCGTGCCGATTTTGATGCACTTCCTATTTTGGAAGAAACAGACCTTCCCTTTAAATCAAAAAATGAAGGCGTGATGCACGCCTGTGCTCATGATGGACATACAGCCTATTTAATGATACTTGCCGATTGCCTGATTCAATTAAAAGAGGAAATACCAGGTACGATCAAAATCATTCATCAACATGCAGAGGAAGTACCGCCAGGTGGAGCAAAAAGCATTATCGACTCGGGTACGCTACATGATGTAGACAATATTTTTGGGATTCATTTACTTCCAATGGCCCCAGCAGGTCATGTCGGCTATCACTGCGGTTTTTCGTTTGCCGGAAGATCCTATTTTAAACTGGGAATTCAAGGCGTTGGCGGTCACGGCTCTTCCCCTCATATGGCAAACGATTCAATCGTAGCAGGATCCTATCTCGTTACTGCGATACAAACGATTATTAGCCGCCGGTTAAATCCGTTTGATATGGGCGTGATCACCATAGGATCTTTTGACGGAAAAGGTACCTTTAATGTCATCAAAGACCGTGTGGAAATTGAAGGGGATATCCGCTATATGACTATGGAAACAAAAGAGATTATTGAGACAGAGGTTCGCCGCATAGTTAGCGGAATTGAAGAGGAGTTTGGTGTTCAATGTGAGTTAATCTATACATCCGATTATCCGCCACTTTATAATAATCCAGATGTAACAGCAGAGGTAAAGGCAAGCCTTGAAAGTGCGAATGATCCGGATATTAAGGAAGTAGTAGAGTATCCAATGATGTCACCATCAGATGACTTTGCTTATTATTTAGAAAAAATCCCAGGCTGTTATTTTTACATTGGCTGTACGCCTAAAGGTGTGGAAAAGCCATTCTTCAACCATCATCCAAAATTTGATATTGATGAGGATGCACTGATAGTTGCTGCAAAATCGGTAGGCTATGTCGTTTGCGGATACTTTGGCCTCGACTAACGAAGGTTTTGTATGAGTAATGATTTTTTGAAAATAAAATTATTCTTAAGAAATTAATTGAGAATCATCCATTAATATTATAAAATCCATTTATATACATAACAACATTAAGTAACGTATTGGAGATTCTTGAGATGGAATATATGTCACTGAAAGACCATGTCTATAACTTTATCGTGGAGCAGATTAACACAGGAAAATTGCTGCCAGGTAAAAAGGTAAATGAAAATCATATTTGTGAAAAGCTAAAAGTCAGCAGAACACCTGTAAGGGAAGCGCTCATTCAACTTTCTTCAGAGGGATTGCTTGACAATGTCCCAAGAAAGGGATTTGTCATTAAAAGCCTAACAACGGAAGAGGCAAAAGAGACGTATTTCATAATCGGTGCATTGGATGGAATTGCGGCATCACTAGCCGCTCCATTTTTAACGGAGAAAGACTTAAAAGAGATGGAATTTTATATTCAAAGTATTGATCTCGCCATTAATACAGAGAATTACAGGATGTATGATAAGATGCAGGAAGCTTTTCATGGTGTCTATTTATCAATCTGCCCTAACAAGAGCCTTGTAAATCTTCTGCTTCAATTAGAGAAAAAGTTTTTAATGAATTTAGGGGAAATTGGTCCAAAGGATGGGCTAAAGGAAAAACTAACTCAAACAAATAATGAGCATAGGACAATATTGGAACTTTTTAAAAATAAAGATACGGCTGAACTAGAAAGGTTTTTTAAAGAGGTGCATTGGAATATCGATAAAGCTGAGCAAATCCCTTTGTAAAGATTATAGATGTAAAAAAACGATTTTGTTCTCAAAAGACAAAATCGTTTTTTTTATTGACTATAAAAAATAAAATATATAATATAATAT
>NZ_MLYR01000054.1 GCF_001866655.1 Bacillus sp. MUM 116
ATATTATAATTTTTATTTATTATTAAATAATGGTTCATCCTTTTCTTTAAGAATTCGATAAAATCATCTGCATATTTTTTATTATCATTTAAAGAATAGATCGGTAATTCATTTTCATCATTTCTTTTAGATAGATCAAAATAAAAAACATAATCACTTACTTCACAAATTACAACTTTCTCTTTATTGTAATAATTGTTTTTCGTGTTTAATTCGTAGTTATAAACTATATCTCCACCACCAACAGTATCAAAATCTCCTTCATAAATGCTAAATATTTCTTCTCCATAGATTTCTCCACCGCCATAGTTTTTTAACCACCACTTATAAGAATTAGGAAGTCTAAAACCGAGACGTTCTTCTGCTTTTATTATCCATTCTTTAGAAATCCCATCCCCATAATCTGCAAAGTTAACCGCATCCCCTGCTTCAGAAATTAATTTTTGTATCTCATCAAACTTATCCATTTCAATACTCCTCTTCATATCCCATTAATTCTCTAACATTCCAATTAATTTAGCATCTTCTATCTGCTTTGCAAAGTCTAAAGGCGACCTACCTGCAGTATTTTTTGTTGTTGTATCTGGATTGTACTGCATAAAAAGTTCAACCATATCGTACCATGTATGTCTATAATAAATTTCAAATTCAATCAAGCTCACGATAAATGAACAAAATTCAATTAAAATGTTAGCCCTTATTTTCGATAACAGAGGAATTTATCTCAAAATTAACTAAACAATGAAACAGATGCTCATATAATGACAGAAATGGCATAAGAGGTGGAGAAATTGAAATTTAAGATTGTACCATCAAAGCTTGCGGAAGCAAACGAATTGTTAAAGATACAAAAAGAAGCTTTTCATTCCGAATTAATCAAATATAAGGATTTTTATCCAAGTCCAGCTGCTGAATCATTGGATTATTTTATTTTAAAAATGCAAACCTCATTACACTATTCTATTTTCGTTGATGGCAGGCTTGCAGGTGGAATCTGTATTGTAGAGCAAACAAAAGATCATTATTATTTGTATCGAATTTTCCTTGGGTCTGAATTTCAAAATAAAGGTTTGGGATCAAAAATATTACAGCAGTTAGAAAAACAATTCCCTCAAGTAAAAAAATGGTCACTTGATACACCTAAAGACAATCGTAGAAATCGCCATTTTTATGAAAAACTTGGCTATATAAAAACAGGGGAGCAACAAATTACCAAATCCTTAACAGCTATTATTTATGAAAAGAATTTATAGTCATTTTGAAATAAACGATTTCCATGAAGAACACCTTAATGGCAGTCTATAAAACTTCTTTATTAAAAAAACTAAGTAAAAGAAATTTTGTTGGTTTTATCGACTTTATGAAGCATTACCTTAGCATGTGAGCCTATTCAATTTTTGTTAAGTTGAGTGATTAATACGTAAAGTTGCGTAATACGAGCATATTGTGCTTATTAAAGTAAACTGACCACGTTAGTTCAACAAGAAAAAGCTGCCACGCTGGCAGCTCAGTTCTTCAACTCAAGCACCCAGTCATTCGGGGGTACTTATGAAAAGGTGATGTTGGCTGGAAATGATATGACGGAAATCGTTAAAAAAATAGAAATGCCACTATAGAGTGAGTAGAGGTAATTGCATTTCTTAGGGAAAATGTTGATTTTATCCTTTTTAAGGATGTTTGCCCCTAACATAACTTGTCCAGAATTTATATACATATTAGTAATAGCTTGAATAAATAGTTGCTTACTATTTGTTAAGACTGAGCAAGATGGGAGGATAAAAAGCTTGCCTTCAATTATAAAAATAGGAGTTCTTTTTGTAAACTCTCCCCAACCCAACGCAGCAATCAACGTTGGTGAAACTGTTATTAACGGAATGGACGCCAACAGGCAGTATAACCTAAGCATGGGTGGGAGTTATGGTATTAATAATATAATTACAAATAATACAAATACTATCAATGGAAGAATTGATGGGCAGATCTTTGACCAAGACTTCAAACCAATCATTGGCGGCAGAGGAATGGTTAAAAGGAGAGGATTTCCTTTATACCGTAATAAATAGGGCTTTTCCCCTCAATAGCCGAGGGGTTTTTATTTTGCAAATTTCGTTGAACTCAACTTTGAATTTTTCTAAATTCCCGCTTCTCGAATTCTATTCAACTAAAGCACCCGGTAGTTGAATAAGATAAAAGTTGCCATATTCACTAAAACTGTCAATGAAGTAGTTAATATAACAATTCTCCTAAATTTATTGCGTTCAATTTCATTATTTGAAGAAATAAAAATATACCTTCTAATAGTAAGTCCTTTGGTTTTCAAACATATACAATTGCGAATGTTATCGGATGTTTGAAGAATTAGGGCATTTATCTTTGTATTTCCTTTTAATTAGAGCCACAAATAAAAGGAAACTCGGAAGTATGAGTTCTATAAAGGGAAAATAAATAGTTCCAGCCATAGAAAAGAAGTGAGCAATTTGTTGAATATTAGGAGCTACCCATATACTACAAATAAGTTGGAGAAAGCCAATCGGAAGTACAAGTGATTTGTAATTAGACAAACCAAGCCATTGGGCTGTACCAAGTGCAAGTGCATAATAGAAAATAGAAATTTTTATGAATGCCCCGGTAACCCAAACAGCTATGACAACAGCCTCTATATGCTCAAAAAATTCAGCAATGCTTATAAACCTTACAACATTCATTACTGGATATAACATAATTTGAGTAGTCCCACCAAGCACAAATTCCGTAGCCAAATTTGTAATCACCATAGTTGATGTAATTGCAATAACTAAAATTGTCCCCCATTTTCCCCCTTTTTTTCGATCCTTTAAAAAAGGAAACAAAAAACTTAGGTAAAGAAGATCACAAAACCATGTCATCAGAAAAAACCCTCCTTTTAAAGACGGTAGAATACCTTTCTCCAAGACAGGCAGTATATTGCGTGGTTCCATATCAGGCAGAAGCATCACCACCATGAGTAGTAAAGGAAGAGTGAAAAGCGGAATAAAAACTAGTGCTGAACGTGCTAGCGCTTCAATACCGGCTTTAACAGCAAACGAACAAACGAGAGTCATACCCCCCATCACCACAAATAATGGAGTTTTTGGAAGTGAAGTAATGATTAAGAATTCGGCATACTGGCGTAGTGCGAAACTGCTATTGTGAAGAAAAAAGAATAAATAGATTATTCCAAGGGTTTTCCCCATAAAACTCCCCATTATACTTTTGCTATATTGAATAATATTCTCCTCGGGATAAAGTTTGTTTAACTTAAGGAGGACATAAACTAACAGCATTCCAATCGGAAAATCCCATATTGGAGATATCCAGAGATCCTGCTTAGCATATGTTGCTGTAATAGAAGGAACAGTAAGGATTGCTGTAGCCAGGATGGTCGGATACATCATTACGCCCATTTGAAAAGCAGAAATTTTCCCTTTTTCTATCATGCTCTTGTCTCCTTCTTTATGCCCCTATTATTTCTCCAGCATCTTACCAAGCGGTTTAAAAAGCATGTCAATCTTTTGCGTTGCCCCTGCATTTCCGGAAAAAAAAGAAGGAGGATGGCAAATAGCCATCCCATTGCTGTTAAGTTCTAAAGGCGGCTTTCTCCTTTTTCTGATTCCATTTCATTTTTGGCCATTCTAACACCAGCGCCATATCATTCACTTCCTTTCTGTCCCAGCAGCCGGTAAGCAGGAAGTTAGCCGAAAGAAGGAAAAGAAAAGTAAGGATTTTTAAAATGTTTCGAGTTAGAATGGGATCATTTTCGAACACATCCTTCTCATACTTAATTTTCCTTTGCATTGTTCCGGTTTTTGCCCAAATGACTGGTGGTTAGGATTGAGTTCAAGAGTTCATGAAGGTTATAGAAAGGAAACCTCGCTGACCTATTAACTTGCGGTTATATATCTAAAGAAGTTTTTTTCTTGTGGAGTCGTTTTTGTTTAATAAGAATACAGACAGATCCTTCCTTTTGTTTAAGGTTAATTGGAAAATCGTGGTGAACCTATCTTTATCTTGTGATGTATCCATAAAAACTATCCCATCTAATTGGAAATTTCTTAAACTGTTTTAACAGGAATAGATGGTTATCCCATTTCACAATAATAGACGTTTAATGACTCCGAGCTTTTTATCTTTGTATTTTCTTTTGATAAAAGCAACAAACAAAAGAAAAAAGGGAAGCACGATTTCTATGAAAGGAACATAAAAAGATCCAGTTGTTGAAAAGAAATGCCCCATTTGTTGAATATTTGGAGTTACCCATATGCTGGATATGACTTGGAGAAATCCAACCGGAAGCACAATTGACTTAAAGATAGATAAGCCCTTTCATTTTTTATTTTTTTACATAGTTTGAGCAAGTATGGTTGGTATTAAAAGGATGACTATTCTTTGTTTGTGTATGGCAGATTCAAAGGAGCGGCGGATGTGGTTATGGGCACGGTAGGATCGTTACAGAAGCAAATGGTTCTTTTAATTATATTAATAGTTATCCAGTTAATTATTGTTGGAGCAGTTTTCTGGTTTAAGAAAAACCGGGCAAAAACCGCCCGGTCCTTTTTTGGTTAGTGAATATCCGATAGTTTGTACTCAATGCCCGCCAAGTAATCATGAAATTTGGGGCATGAATAGGTAAAGTCCATAATCTTGCATCACGGAGGTGTGTCCAATTTGCCGCAACATGGTAGCTATATTGCCACGATGATATGATCCGTGAGTGACAACGTGTAGTACCGATTCAGAAATGGAAGTTTCAAGCAGCCCAGCATATGGGTTATCAACCACAATCAACTTTTCAATATCTTCTTGACTGTTCAGAAGTGCTTTGTTTCGTTCGGATAAGTCTAGAAATATTTTTTTCATTTCCTCAATACTTTTCGTTTCCACCTCTTCTCTTAATTGATCCGTAAACGCCATTGCTTCATTCATACTTTTTCCTGAGATAATGTCAAACCATGCGTAATCTGTGAGATAAATGTGAGACAACACTTTTGATACCGATGAAAAACCACTCTGAATTCCTTTATGATAAATGTCTTCTGGAAGTTCTTTTAAACGATCAATTATAACTCCATTTGCCCATACGTGGTAGTCGTACATTTTTAATGCGGGATGCGTCATTCTAAATTTCCTCCTTTTTTCCACTATTCTTTCGTATTGATCAATTGATACCTAACTGATAAATAACATTACTTACAAATTCTGCAAGGGAAACTTATATATTTATTCTGTTTTAATTATAAAATTCCTTCTATAACTTAACTGCCGTGAGCTCGATAAGCCTAATTTCATTAAATGTCCCGTTTATTGAAAAAGAAAATAGCACAAAAACCGGAATGAATGCCGGTCAAAAAAAGTCGCAGAGTCAGTCTAAAAGTTGTAAGTTTTGTACACTACGAAAATATCAGTTTTTTTCTTGTCACTTGAGGATGTAATTTGCGCTTATTTTAAGTGCTATTTTGCACATTCAAATTTAAAACCCAGCTACCTTCACACATGAGAAGATTAGCTGGGTTTCTTCATTATATATGTCCGATCATTTATAGGACTAATCGATTCTGCCTAGTAAAAAAGCCACTGATCATTGTTCAACAATCGCGCCCTTTTGTTGAAGATAGAAAGTTGAATTTTATTAAGTCAGTTCCTCACAATTAATTAAAAAGTATGAGCTAAGTCCTTTGCACGAGCAATTCCATTTTCCTTAATTTCCTGTGCTTTATCGGACATAGCATTATGTCCTTCAATAAATAAACCATCAAAAGAAGGAACACCAAAAAAATTCATAATTACACTTAAGTAACGATGACCCATTTCCATTGCAGCTGCCGGTCCTTCTGAATAAACACCTCCACGAGCTTGAATATGAAGTGCTTTTTTATTTGTTAATAGACCAACTGGGCCTCGTTCAGTGTATTTAAATGTTTTACCTGCAACCGCAATAGAATCTATATACGCCTTCATTACTGGAGGGAATGAGAAATTCCATAAAGGTGTTACAAAAACATATTTATCACCTGACATAAACTGTTCACTCAATTCATTCAGACGTCCCACTTTTGCTTTTTCATCCGCTGAAAGTTCTTCAAATCCTTTACCAGATTGAAGTTTTCCCCATCCACTAAAAACATCCGTATCAATATGAGGAATATTCTCTTTATATAAATCAATGTGAACGATTTCATCATTCGGATTTACTTCTTTGTATGTCTCAATAAATGCTTTTCCTGCGGACATACTGAAAGATTGTGTTTCATCATTTGGATGAGCTGTTATGTATAATACTTTTGCCATGTTATTTCACCTTCTGATTTTATTTTTTACAATTTCTATAATGAATGAGAGGAAACTAAGGATTTGTCAATTCATACAAATCCCTATAGAAAAATTATTTATTTACATCAAAGAAATAAGGGTTACCACCAATGTTTGGTCGCATTTCATCCGTTATTTGAAATGATTCATTTGAATGAGGCTCATTGTTTACATCATAGTCAAGTTGAACACTTCCGTCATAATGATTAGGTTTTTGCACCATCTTTTTCACCTCCAATCATTTTAGTATATATCTCTCCCCATTTTTCATTCATCAATTGGTTTTTTTATTGATACCTAATAAGCCTTTTGATTTAGTGATAGGGTTGTTATTAAACTTTTATTTTCATTTCCCTCAAATTAAAAGGTCTAGTGTGCATAGCAGAATATGAAATAAAAGGGATTAGTAAAATATTGGTAAAGCAGAGAATAACCCTATATTATAGAAATAAATATAAGAATGATTTTATTTTTATTTAACATTTAAAGGGGGTAAAAAACATGAGTGAACAGATACTGAAAATAAATAAAGTGTATATATGTACAGAAAGTTTTGGAAACCCTAAGGACCCTGCTGTACTTTTAATCATGGGAGCGATGTCTTCATTAGACTGGTGGGATGAGGACTTCTGTCTCCACCTCGCTGATCAGGGGAGATTTGTCATTCGGTACGATCATCGTGATCTGGGACGATCCATCACTTATGAGCCTGGTACTTCCAACTATACAATAACGGACATGGCTGACGATGCGGTTGGAGTCCTGGATGCTTATTCCATAGAGCAAGCCCATATCGTTGGAATGTCCCTGGGAGGTATGATCGGCCAGATTCTTGCCCTAAGATATCCAGAACGCATATTTACACTTACGTTGATTGCATCAAGTGTGTTCGGGACTGAAATGGAAAAACTGCCTCAAATGGATCAGAGCATACTGGATCATCATGCGAAGAGTGCTTCCATAGATTGGTCAAATCAGGAGGTAGTCATTCCCTATCTGGCGGATGTATGGAAAACTTTGGTTGGTTCCAAACCGTATGAGCAGGTAAGAGTATATAAACTAGCGAAAAGAGAGGCGGCCCGCGCCAAACAGCTTCCGAGTAGATTTAATCATGCCATGCTGCAAGGAGGAGATGAGTATTACGATAGAATGGGTGAGATCAGCGTACCTGTGCTCATTATTCATGGCACCGAAGATCCCGCTCTGCCATACGAGCATGGTCTTGCTCTTGAGAAAGCCATTCCCCATGCTGAATTAGTGACTCTTGATGGATCAGGGCATGAGATTCATAGTGAAGACTGGGACCAAATAATAGACTCAGTTATAATGCTTAGTTCACAATAATCACCCCAGTATCATTAGATACGAGCGAATGTTCTGTGCGAAAAGAAAAATAAAAGAGCTGCTTAATACAGCTCTAATTACAAAATTTTTCCTAAAAGAAATTAGCATCCTCGATTTCTCAACAAGATGCAATACAGCGCTGAAGGAATTCTAAACAAAATTCGCTACTTCGTACACGACGACAATTCTCAAATTCTGCCAAACACATTAAACGACAATTCGATTCGCTGGGACTTTGCGGAGAACAATTGCAGTTCCATTTCCGACGACGTCTTCGATTACATGGGTCTCTTTGATCTGCCCAACCAGGTTCATTTCTGTTATCTAACAATTATACATCACCTCCATTATAGCTTTTACTATCAATTTATTCGGAAGTTTATAGAATGCTTGTACAATAAAACGCCACCGGAAAGGTAGCGCAAAGATTATCGTTATTTAAATACGTAATTAAGCGGTGAATGCAGTAACCTACCCTCTGCCGACCAAAGCTTGTGTAGGTTACTTCCTTTAGTACCACCATGATTGTGGTTGACCGCCTTCTAATTCTATTAGAAAACGATTACCAAATATAGACAACCTCTTTAGAATAAACAGATAGCTCTATCTTTTATTGACGCACATAATTGCTGTTATGAGCGGATTTTTGGTGTTATAAAACTAGTTGAATAAGTTTTTTTCCCACTAACAGTTATCGGATTATTAAACAATTTTTGGATGATACCGATATATTATTGAGTATAAATAAACATCCATTTTCAAAGATATTCAATAAACTAAGGAATTGAACTGTCAAAAAAAGCTATAGCAGTTTACTAATCGAATAGGAGAGATATAGAGAATGTTGAAAATAATAACCAAATGGTTTATACAGAAGGCTTGGCCTGTAATTAGAAAGCTACTAGTTAAATATGGACAAGAGATATTGGAATATATTCTTAGTAAAGTTAAAGACCTTATAATGAGTTGGATTGAAGGTATGGGCAAGGAGAAACAAGAAAAGGCAGAAGAAAGTTATTATAAGGCCCAAGCTACTTCTGATCCTGAAGAGAAGAAGAAATATGAATATGAAGCAGAGTTTTACAAAAAAGAAGCACAATCTTATGCAGACAAATTAAAAGAATGGGAAATAAAATTTGAAGAACTTAAAAAGCAAACTGAAAAGGAAATTAAAATAAAAACACAAAAGCTTAAGGCAGAAAACTTGTTTGAAACTAATAGTAAATCAGCAATGGATTCAATACTGCTTAAACAAAATAATAGTATTCTAATGCTCGATGATAAGACCAATAATAAGTGAATAAATTGTACCCCTCGATTTTATTAAAAGCCAAGAAATAAATATAGTAACCTAAAATTAAATGGTTTAATAATTATGTCATACATCAGTGAAAGAAAAGGATAGATGAACACGAGTGAATACCTGTTTACATCTATCTTTTTTTGAACTATTAATACGCTCATTGCCACAACATCTATTTTGTTCAACTAACTCATCCGTTAGTTTAAGTGAAAATTTTCACAATTTTTTTACCTTAACAAAATCTAATCTCTTAATATGTAGGGACATATCAAGAATTTTAATCCCCTGTTTACCAGTACTCCTTTGTAACTCTGCTTACATTTCTGGTTCAATATCAAGTGCAAACACCATTCCTTTGTCATGAAACTGGAATGAGAAAAATCCTGTCCCAACACCTAAGTCTAAAAGATTGTCATTTTCTTGAATTTGAAGCAGCTGCAATATTTTTCAGGAGGCAGTTCCTCTTTCCTTTCAAGCATAACTAAGTTCTTCATCATTTCTTTATTGTATATCTAATAAACCCTCCAAATCTGCACACTTTTTGCACAATATATGATTAAAATAAGCTTATTAAGCATTAAGGATGATTATCATGAAAGTTTCTTTAAAATTAGGTTTATGGTTCTTCATATGTACTGTCATAATCGAAATGATCTCTATGTTTTACCTACATAGCAACATAATTCACTCTCGTGTTAACCAAGAATTACAATCGCTACAAGCAAGAGGCAATAACCATCGTGATGTATTAGAAATATCATCAGACCTTTCCACTCTTCATCATATTGGTTTAATGGAATCAAATACAGATACAGAAGTGGTCATTACAAATTTAAAAGGTAAGATTATCCTAGCATCTGGACCAGTAGATAAAAATATCAAACATATTTTAGAAATGCCCATTAAACAGATTCCTCGCAAAGGACGGATTCTTCAGCCAGATTGGATGAATGAAAAGTATATCGCAACTGTAACTGAGTTTAATGGTGGCGTTGGACATAAAGGTTATGTGTATATGTTTAAGAACACAAATGATGTTCAAAAATTAATATCCGAATTAAACCAGCATTTTATATTGGCCTCCGTATTAATATTATTTTTTATGTTATTTACGATTTTCTTTTTATCAAAGGCTTTAACGAAACCCTTAATTTCCATGATTGAAGCAACAAAGAAACTTAGCAAAGGTAATTTTTCCGTTAAACTGCCTGTAAGGTCAAAAGATGAATTAGGTGAACTTTCGACCTCCATTCAAACTTTGGCTAATGACTTAAATTTTTTAAAAACAGAAAGAAATGAATTTTTGGCAAGTGTTTCCCACGAACTTCGCACTCCGATAACTTATATAAAGGGTTATGCCGACATTGCTGGCCGGCCTGGTATCGATGAAACAGAAAGAGCCCAATACTTAAAAATCATTAAGGAAGAAGGCGAACGTCTTAGCAATCTCCTAGAAGAATTATTTAACCTTGCAAAACTGGACCAAAATGAATTTACCATAAATAAAGCAAGGATAAATCTTTCTGATTTTTTGAGATCCATTTATGAAAGAATCTTACCTGCCTTTAATAACAAAGGTATCAAGTTGATTTTTGAGTGTATAGACAACATCTACCTCCAATTGGACCCTGTACGATTTGAACAAATTTTAACAAACCTTCTCGATAACGCCTTGAAGTATTCGAAAGGAGATACGTCAACCTATATAAAAGCTTTTAAAATAGATGGAAACGTTCATTTGTTGATTCAAGATGAAGGAATTGGAATACCCAAGGAAGACCTGTCTTTTATATTTGATCGATTATATCGAGTGGAAAAATCTCGTTCAAGAGCTACTGGGGGATTTGGAATTGGACTTGCTATTGTAAAAGAGCTAGTAGAGGCCCAAGGAGGTCAAATTTCAGTTATAAGTGAGATTGGCCAAGGTACCTGCTTTACGATAATTTTTAGGGAGGATACGAATGAAAATAGTGTTATTAGTTGATGATGAACAGAGAATGCTGGACCTTTTGGCTTTATACCTAACTCCACATGGCTATAAATGTATCAAGAAATCATCTGGAATGGATGCCTTAACTTTTTTGGTAAATGAAAAGGTGGACATTGTTCTCCTAGATATAATGATGCCTGAAATGGATGGATGGGCAACATGTGAAAAAATCCGAGAATTTTCAAATGTGCCTATTATTATGTTGACTGCTCGAAGTGCTAAGGAAGAAGTAGTTAAGGGACTAAAAAAAGGTGCAGATGATTATGTATCTAAGCCATTTAACGAGGAAGAGTTATTAGCGCGAATGGAAGCAGTCATGAGAAGAACGATCAATGTTCAGGATGAATCATTAAAATCTAATGATTTAAATTTAGATGAAGAGGCCTTTATAGCTACATATCAAAATCAGAAAATCCCGTTGACAGTGAAAGAATTTTCCTTATTAGCTCTTTTTATAAATTACCCAAATAAGGTATTTACAAGAGAACATTTGCTTACAACTATATGGAATTTCAAGTCATATGTTGAGGATAGAACAATTGATTCCCATATCCGAAATTTAAGGGAAAAGCTTCGTCATGTTGGTTTTCCAGCCGACGATCATCTCAAAACCGTCTGGGGTATAGGATACAAATGGAGTTCTGATAGTTAACAAGTCGGTATTTTAGCATTAATTACCCTTATTATTTTTTAATTACCTCTTTCAAAAATGAAAGAAACAATTGAGTTGAGTAAATTTGCGATATTAGTTTTTATCTAAGCGTTCTGCACAATTTCTGCAAATTTTTGTTGTACCATGGTTAAGTAATTAAGATTAAGGAGGTAACAATGGTGAAAATGAAACGATCTCCCCTATTTCTTCTTACCTTGATTCTTGCCGTGTTTTTAGCAGCATGTTCCAATGGCGATAAGGAGAACCAACATGCAAATATGAATCACAATGATAAAACTGAGCAAAAAAAGGATTCAAGCTCTATGGATCATGAAGGTATGGAAGGTATGGATATGACTCATTCAGGTTCTGGTGAAGTACCAAAGGGATTACAAGAGGCACAGAATCCAAAATTTAAAGTTGGAAGCAAAGCCACTATTCATGCTGACCACATGGAAGGAATGAACGGTGCTGAAGCAACCATTGTAGGTGCATACGATACCACAGTTTATTCGATCTCGTATGATCCAACAACTGGAGGAAAAAGAGTAACAAATCATAAATGGATTATCCATGAAGAAATTAAAAATGCTAGTGCCAAACCGTATAAACCAGGAGATGAAGTGATCTTAGAGGCAGACCATATGAAGGGAATGCAAGGTGCAAAGGCAGTAATTGATACTGCCCAACAAACTACTGTTTATATGGTTGATTACACTTCTACAACAGGTGAAAAAGTAACTAATCACAAATGGGTTACAGAAGACGAACTTTCAGCTAAATAAAAAGTAAAACACCAGTAATCAAGAATTACTCTTGAATTACTGGTGTTTTATGTTTTCTTAACATATTCAAAAAAGGAGTCCATGCTACCCTTTCAATTGCTCTCTGCCTATCCGTTTGACAAATTTATAGAATGTTTCCCTTTTCTTACCCATTTGTGAATATACAGCAATAATCTTTTCTACCGCCTCGTACAACTCGTCTGGTGTCAGATTCTCCATTAATAAAGAGCCAACTTCTGCATCCTTCCCCTTTGCTTTTCCTCCAACATAGAGGTTATAGTGTTCTCTAATTTTCATAACACCGATGTCACTAAGCATAGGTTCTCCGCAACCAATAGGGCATCCTGTATAAGCAACCTTTAGGGTAAAGGGGACAGATTTGCCAACAATACGGCGATTTAATTCTTTCGCAACTGGCATCCCTTCCTCTTCTTCCCCTTTACAAAAATTACAGGTCCTCAAGCTCTTTACGAAGTTTCCAACTGGATAACATTCTAATCCAACACTTTGGAATTCTTCCATGATTTCTGCTTTTTCATCTTCTGGAATTTCTAAATAAAGCTGTTGAAACGTCGTTAATTCAAGTTCCTTGTCTTCATTCAAATATTTAGAGATGGTTAGAAGCTGTTTCGAGTTAAGTTTTGCCCCAAACCCTATTCCTCCATTTATGGCGATCTTAATTTTTACATCATTCACCATTATTTCTCCCCTGTTCTAAATAATCATTTATCTAGAGCTTTACCCTTTGGAGACGTAAAGCGTTTAATACAACCGAAACAGAACTGAAAGCCATAGCTGCCCCTGCTAGCCAAGGAGCCAAAAAGCCGATAGCAGCAATTGGGATCCCAATTACGTTATACGCAAAGGCCCAAAATAGATTTTGCTTTATATTTCGAATGGTTTTTTTGCTCATGATAATGCCATCTGCGATATTATTTAAATCCCCACTTATTAATGTTATGTCAGCAGCTTCCATTGCCACATCCGTTCCTGTTCCTAACGCCATTCCTATATCTGCGACTGCTAAAGCTGGAGCATCATTAATCCCATCACCGACCATTGCCACTTTTCTTCCTTCTTTTTGAAGTTTTTTGACTTCCTCAGCTTTCCCTTCTGGAAGAACCTCTGCAATTACATGGTCAATGCCAACCTCTTTACCAATCGCCTCAGCAGTTCTTTTATTATCACCAGTAATCATGACAACGTTTATATTTAGGTCTTTTAATCGGCGAATTGCTTCTTTTGATGTTTCTTTGATCGTATCTGCTACGGCCACAATACCAATGTAACTCCCATTAATGGAAACCAACATTGCCGTTTTTCCGTTATCTTCAAGGTTTTCCATAGTTGATATTGCTTTTGAAATATTAATATTTTCCTTTATCATAAGCCTTCTGGTTCCTATTAGAACCTTTTTGTTCTCTACAACAGCAGTTACTCCATAACCAGGGATAGCTTCAAATTCTTGAACATCTTTGAAAATAATATTTTTCTCTTTTATTCCTTGAACAATGGACTGAGCTAAAGGATGCTCAGATTGATTTTCCGCAGAACCTATAAAGGATAAAAACTCTTCTTCCTCCATGTTTTCCTGTAAAATAACGTCGGTTAATTGTGGGGTACCTTTTGTAACCGTTCCTGTTTTATCTAAAATCACTGTATCAATGTGGTGTGTCGTTTCAAGATGTTCTCCACCTTTAAAAAGAATACCGAATTCAGCAGCTCTCCCTGAACCAGCCATAATGGAAGTAGGTGTAGCAAGACCTAGTGCACACGGGCAGGCAATGACTAATACAGCAATTAATTTTTCTAAAGCTGAAGCAAAGTCTCCTGGAGCTATCCAGATATACCAAATCAAGAATGTTATAATGGCTATCCCCACAACAATTGGGACAAATATGCCTGAAATTTGATCGGCTAAGCGTTGTATCGGTGCCTTTGATCCTTGTGCCTCTTCTACAACTTTAATGATTTGTGCTAATGCTGTATCTCTACCGACTTTGGTTGCTTTAATTTTTAGGAATCCATTTTTATTGATGGTCGCACCGATGACTGAATCCCCAACGGTTTTATCAACAGGGACACTTTCGCCTGTTAACATGGATTCGTCTAATGCCGAGCGTCCTTCAATAATTTCACCATCGACTGGTACTTTTTCACCTGGTTTGACATAAACATTGTCACCTACTACTACTTCTTCCAGGGGAACTTCTTTTTCAACTCCATCCCGAACAACAATAGCAGTTTTAGCTTGAAGACCCATTAACTTTTTAATGGCTTCTGATGATCGGCCCTTTGCCTTTGCTTCAAATAGCTTACCTAAAATGATTAGGGTAATTAAAATCGCACTCGTTTCATAATACAAATCCAGCATATTTGCTTCGGAACCTATCGATTTAATGGTTTCGTACAAACTATAAAAGTAGGCAGCTGATGTTCCTAGTGCTACTAAAACATCCATGTTTGCACTTTTATTTCTTAGGGCTTTATAGGCCCCTACATAAAACTGCTTCCCAATAATAAATTGGACAGGAGTAGCAAGTGCTAATTGCACCCATGGGTTCATTAGCATTTCTGGAAGATAAATAAAGGACGTAAAGGAAAAATGACTAACCATAGCCCATAATAACGGCAATGAAAGGATTAATGAAAAAATAAACTTACCTTGCTGATTCTTTATTGCTTTAAGGCGATGATCGACATTTTCTTCCTTCTCTTCCTTTGGCACAGCCCCATACCCTAATTTTTCTACTCGTTTAATCATTTCTTGTGGACTGATTAAGGAAGGATTATATTCTACTGTTGCACTTTCTAATGCTAAGTTGACGGTGGCTTTATCGACACCTTCGAGTTTATTTAATCCCTTTTCAATTCTTGTGGCACAAGCAGCACAGGTCATGCCGGTAATATCGAATTCCTTTTTTTCCTTTACAACATCATAGCCTAAATCCTGAATTTTCTTTTGAAAATCCTGGTCAGATACCATTTCGGGATCATATTTGATCGTGGACTTTTCAAGCGCTAAATTAACATTCGCTTCTTTTACGCCCTCCATTTTTTTGAGCCCTTTTTCTATCCTTGTTGCACAAGCAGCACAAGTCATTCCTGTAATTTGAAAATCTGTTTCTTTGATTTTATTACTCATATAAAATCACCTTCCTTATACTGGTGGGGGGTATATATTTTTGTTAAAGATAACGTGCCTTCTCAGCACGTTATCTGTTTATTCTATTCAACATCATAGCCTTGGTCATCAATTGTTTCTTTGATCTTACTTAATGAAACTTGTGATGGGTTAAACTCTACATCCACATTCCCTTCTCTTAAATGAACTTTTACGGATTTAACACCTTCTAATTTACCAACACTTCCTTCAATAGCATTCACACAGTGACCGCAAGACATTCCATTCACCTTTAATGTTACTTTTTCCATTTATAAGCACTCCTTTTATTTTTTTAATAACCTTTCTATTGTTAAAAGTACCTCATCTAAAACTTCTGTATCTCCCTCATTAATCCGTTCCAATACACAAGTTTTTAAATGACCTTCAAGAAGAATCTTTGCCACACTGTATAATGCAGACTGTGTAGCTGCAATTTGAGTAATAACGTCATCACAATAAGTGTCTTTTTCAATTAATCCTTTTATGCCTCGAATTTGACCTTCAATTCGGTTTAAACGGGTAACTAAATTTCTCTTGACCTTATCTGAATGATGGCTTTTTCTTTCTTCAGGAAGGTGGCAATCAAGATTTATATTTTCATTCATTCTATCGCCTCCACATTTATATTATACTATACCCCCCTACAGTATGTGAAGGGTTTTAGAAAAAAATTTTATGAGTTCTTAAATATCGTAATTTGCCCAATTCGAATACTTATAAATTTTTAAAATATTGAAAATAGTAAAAAGGAAAGAGCAAAATCTTTACGACTTTGCTCTCCCCTTTTTCACATTAATCTTAGTTGTATTTTACCAAGCTAACCATACCACTATCAGCATGATGGAGTTCATGGCAATGGAACAGCCAATTCCCTGGATTATTCGCCTCGAATTGAATTTCATACGTTTCATTTGGTTTGACGTTTAATGTATCTTTCATTACTTCAGATCCAGTAAATGGTTTGCCGTTTCTTGATAGCACTTGGAAATGATGTCCGTGAAGATGCATTGGGTGGTCTAGACTTGTTTCATTTTTTATCGTAAATCGAACGACATCGCCTTTTTTAACATTATATATTTCGGGATTCGGCATTTTTTTGCCATTAATCGTAAATGTATTTCCTCCATTATTTGTCCCTAAAATCATTTGATATTCTTTTGTTGGTGGCAGAATTTCCTTCTTACTGCTTTCTCCGTAAGTCGCAAAATCAAAGTATTTGTTTATTGTTCCTTCAATTTTCACCTTTTGGTTTTCATAGCCTTTATAGGTTAAAGGGATAACTGCTTTTAATTTGTCATTACTTTCAGCGTAGATCTTAATACCCCAATTACCTGAATGATTTGCTTTAAATTCGACATCGTAACGTTCTCCAGGTGCAATTTGTATAAGTTGATTACTAATCAATGCTGGTTTATTTACATTTTGTCCATCATACCCTGTTACTTTGAATTCATCAGCTGGAATTTGAATATTTTGTGTAAACAACCCCGCATTCACAAATCTTAATTTAACCTTATCGCCTTTTTTCACCATAATGGGTTGAATGTGAGGTGAAGCTTTTCCGTTAATAATTGGAGTGTCATACATATTCATCATCATATCGGAATGATTAGAATCCATTGTTTTGGAGTGATCTGCGTCTCCCATATTCATATTGCCCATATTACTCATGTCCATATTACTCATATCGCCCATTCCATCCATTGATCCCATAGATGAATGTTCATTGATCGTAATTGCTTTATCTACATCTACTTTTTCACCATTTTTTGGTTCGACAATCAAAACACCATATAATCCATTGCCTATCTGAGAAGATTCATTAAGGTGAGAGTGATACCAATAAGTTCCTGGCTTTGGCGCTGTAAGTGTATAATCAAAACTTTCCCCCGATTTAATTGGTTTTTGTGATAAATCTGGGACACCATCCATTTTATTATCAAGTGATAATCCATGAAGATGTAGTGTAGTATCTTCTTTTAATGAATTTTTGAAATGAATGGTAACCTTTTGACCTTCCTTGACTCGTATTTCCTGACCAGGTACAGATCCGTTATATGTCATAGCTGTTTCCACTAATTTATTGTTGTACTTTATTTTCGTTTCTTTTGCTTCTAAATTGAAAGATACAGTATTGCTTTTGCTGCCACTTTTTTTATTTGTTTTAGCTAAGTTTTGATTATTGGAACATGCAGCTAAAAAGACAGAAAATATAATCAAAAATATTGGG
Source organism: Bacillus sp. MUM 116 (assembly GCF_001866655.1). Classification (GTDB taxonomy): domain Bacteria; phylum Bacillota; class Bacilli; order Bacillales; family Cytobacillaceae; genus Neobacillus. Next base: position 17,795 of record NZ_MLYR01000054.1, read on the forward strand.
ATTATTAATACCCTTCTTTTCATTGGATTTCCCTCCTGTAAATATTTAATTTGCTTAATACATTTAAAATAGTAAAAAAATGTGCAGAAAGTATGAAATTAAGAGATAAAATTTAACCATTTTACACTAAAGTTTCCATTGTTCATTACTTTGCCACAATCTTAAAAGTTTAAAGTGCTAAAGAGCGTTGAAAACAGCCATTCGAAAATGGACATGAATTCGCTTTTTGAACATTGTATAAATTTTTTTTTGGACATTAAGCCCTGTCATGCTAGAAACATGATTTGAAATATATAGATGAAAATAGCAATAAAGAAATTAGGGGATTTACATGCAACTAAACGCGATTGATTGGGGGCTTACGCTAAACACCTTGATCGACATAAAGAGGTTATGATTAATTTTTTTGACCCAGCTCATAATGCGTCTGTGTTGATAAACAACGTTTACGTGCGCTCAAGCTTGCCTAATGGCTGTATAAAAAGGTGAGGTTTTATGTAGCCTCGTCTTCCATTAAATGGGCTGATTGTGGAAAAAAGCTAATGACGATTGTTCAACTAAACTGCCCCTTTACTTGAATAAGAAAAAACGATCCTTCATTATTGAAGAATCGCACCCCTTACCTTGAAAATATGAAATAAAAAACTAAGCACCATTAGTAGTACCCCGTTGTTGAAGTAATGCACTTCTTTGAAGAAACACTTAATTTTCTTACTTCTCAACCCAATACCAAATCGCTGATCTTGATCCTCCAAATCATATGATCGTGTTCTTTTTCCCAATAATCCTTTAACAAATAATTAGGGTCTCCAAATTTCTTTTTCCAGATTTTTTGTGAACTTATATATCCACTATCTAAACAAAATTCTTCTATGCCTTTACTCTGTAAAGTAAAATACATTGTATTCAATAGCAAATTCCCTACCCCCATTCTCTGGTAGTCCGGCTGAACAAATACAGTACCTACCTCAATTAGCTCTTTGAAAGTGTTGTTTGTACAATTACATATGAGATCACTTGCTGGGCCATATTCAATTGAACCAATAATTTTATCATCATCTAAAGCAATTAAGAAATATCGTTTCTCACCATTGCTTTCAAAATCACATTCTAAGTATTTTTCCTTATCTTTGACTTCATCATTAATATCATTCAACTTCTCGCCTAAACCTTCTTTAATAAAAGTATCAGTAATCACTATTTTAAAAAATGAATTTAACTCTTTTATATCCTCAATTCTTGGCCTTCTTATCTCCACGTTAACCACCCAAATATCCTCCTCACTCCTATTCACTTCAATACCGTACTTCAATTATCCTTCGTTAAGTATCCTGTCCGTTAGCACAATTAAAACCAGTATTGCAGCAGCTATCCCATCTTTAACATAAGCACACGATAGTTTAAGTACAATATTTCACAATCTTTTCATAAGCAAGATGGCGACTATCCTACTGGAGAATTATAGAAAGTTCTGAAATGGCATAAGGCAGATCAAGCAAGAGGTAATCTTATATAAGCATAAAACGGAAAAGCATCCAAACTTGTTCATTTGGATGCTTTTTTTCTACAATCTGAGACGAACACTATTAGATGTTCGCTGAGAGTAATTATTTTTCATTCGCTGTGTTCCCCATTGCAATAGAAATTCTATTCCAACTGTTGATTTGATTAATTATCAGTACAAGGTCAACGTATTGTCTTTCGTCAAAATGTTCACGTACTCGTTGATAAAGCTCATCCGGCACTCGTTTTGTCGGGATTAAAGTTACATATTCTGTCAACTCAAGAGCAACTTTTTCTGTATCTGTGTAAAATGTGCACTCTCTCCAAGCACTAATACAATATAAACGTTGTTCCGTTTCTCCCATTTTTCTAGCATCAGCTGTATGCATGTTAATACAATATGCACAACCATTTATTTGAGAAGCTCGAATTTTTATAAGTTCACGAAGTTTACGGTCTATACCTGTTGTTTTCGTATACTTCTCCATTTCCATCATTATTTTAAGTGCTTCTGGTGCTACATTGTAATAATCAACTCGTTGTTCCAATTTAATTACCTCCATATATTTCTTTTCCTTTAAGACAGTATTTATTTAGGTGCTAATCTTGAAGCAGCTTCTTCGGCTTCTATATATGCTTTTTTTAATACTTTATTTGGTTCTAGGTGGCGAGCATTGCAAAAAGTGTTTTCCAGAAGTATTTTACTATTTCAATCCTTTCCAATGAAATATCTACGTCTATTTTACATATTTCTGTAAAAGATAATCTAGTTATTAAGAAAAAATGTGCTTTTATCTGAAGGGAACGAATACATTCTCTCCCGGAAAAGTTTGATGGTTTTAAAATAATAAAAATATTGCAAAAAATATAGTGAAATGTTAAAATTGTGGAAACTATTATAGTTTTTATGGTTTCCAGGAAGGTGATTTATATTAAAGATCGGATTATTCATGCCTTTATCGAAGAACTAAAAATGGACGGTTTAAAATTTCCATTAGAAAATATGGCAAGACGTCTCGGTGTCAGCAAAAAAACGTTATATAAGTATTTTTCTTCTAAGGCTGATATGCTTGATGCCGTAATTGATTATATCTTTGAAAATATGGACGAAAAAGCGACTTCCATAATACAGAATGAGCAATTATCAATCGTTGAAAAAATAAAAGGTGTAATCACCGTTTTGCCTGACCATTATGAATTCATAGACATGGGTATTTTAGATCAAATGAAGCGATATTATCCAGATCAATGGGTTAAAATGGACTCTTTATTAAAAAGTGATTGGGAATTGCTTCGAAGCTTAATTGAGCAGGCAATAGAGGAAAAAGCAATTAGCAATTTGAATGTGTCATTAATTATGAAGGTGGTCATTAATTCCATCAATACAACTCTTGATCAAAGATTTTTTTTGGATCACCGAATGACTGTTGATGAAGCACTTTCAGAAATTGCAGATATTCTATTATTTGGACTAGCTATGGAGAATAAAAGATAACTATCTTTTATTCTTATTTTCACCTAACGGAAACCCAGAAAACCATAATAGTTTCCAAAAAAATATACTGGAGGTATTAAAAATGTCAAACCCTTTTGAAGATTATAAACCAGATTTTTGTACATCAGGAACTTTTATGAGGCTGCCCGAAGAAAACGATAATGCGAAGGTAGCTATATTGGGAATGCCTTTTGACGCTGCGGCTTCCTACCGTGTAGGTGCGCGCTTTGGTCCGCAGGCTATTCGCCAGGCTTCTATGTGTTTATCTACATATCATGCATTGCTTGATGTTTATCCTTTTGAAGAAACAAATGCAATTGATATCGGGGATCTGCCAGTGATTACACAAAATATTCATAAAAGTTACGGGATCATTGAAAAGGCAATGTTTGACTTAATGAAAAAAGGCATTGTTCCCATTGGTTTAGGCGGAGACCATTCTGTTACATTGGCAAGCCTTAGAGCAGCAGCAAAAGTTTATGGGCCAATAGCACTGCTCCATTTTGATTCCCATACCGACACTTGGGATACTTATATGGATGAAAAATACTGGCACGGTTCTACTTTTATTCGTGCGCATGAAGAAGGTCTTTTACAACCTCAAAAAGTGGTTCAAATCGGTATGCGGGGTTGGGATATTACTTCAAGTCTGGACTTGAGCTATAATGTCGTTCCACAGAATGAGTTGTTCAATCGAGGGATAAAGGATGTCGTTTCACAAGCAAAAAGCATAATAGGTGATACCCCTTGTTTCTTAAGTTTTGATATCGATTTTGTTGATCCTGCATATGCCCCAGGTACTGGTACGCCGGAAGTCGGTGGTTTTAGCAGTCATCAAACCCTAAAAATGCTTCAGTCCCTTAATGAATTTAATTTTATTGGGTTCGACCTTGTCGAGGTGCTTCCTTCGTTCGATCCAACCCAAACTACTTCTCTTTTGGCTGCAACAATCGTCCACACTTTTGGTAGTTTGGCAGCCTTAAAGGTACGGCAGGATTCCATTAGTATGAAATAATATTTACTTATATGAAGTTTAGATTTATAAGTATTTATATGACCAATTATGGGTAAGGTATTTTAAATTTAGTGTTCAACAAGATATCTGATTATTCAAATATCTTGTTGAACACCTTATAAAATCCTTTTGCTCAACCCGGAAAGTATTATGCAATATAATGGTCCGAAAAATATTCATATTCATGTTTAGGAATATCTACGAAAATTAAGGAGGAAATAAATGGAAAACGAGGGTTCTTTAAAACGTTCACTAACTCTTTGGCATATTGTCGTAATCGGAATAGGATTTATGGCACCAACAGTCGTGTTCGACACTTTTGGGATTGTTTCTAAAGCAACAGATGGGCATGTACCAGCTGGGTACCTATTCACTGCAATCGCAATTCTTTTTACTGCCGGAAGTTATAGGAAAATGGTAAGAGTTTTCCCTACCTCAGGTTCTGCTTATACTTATGTACAAAAGACTATGAACCCAACACTTGGCTTTATGGTTGGATGGGCGGCCCTATTAGATTATCTTTTTACACCAATGATAAATGCTTTAGTATGCAGTATTTATGTTTCAACAATGATTCCCCAATTTCCAGTCTGGTTAACCATTATTTTTTTTGTCCTTGTGACAACGCTTACAAATATATTTAGTGTAAAATTTTCTGTATCAGTGAATTTTTTGTTTGTTATTTGGCAATTTATTGCTGTCTTTGTTTTTATTGCATTATGTTTAACCCATTTATGGCAGGCAAATGGTCCTGAAGGACTGTTTGCCTTAGATCCGCTTTATTCAAATAAGATGAAATTTTCCCTATTAATGAGCGGTGCCGCATTACTCGCTTTTTCGTTTCTTGGATTTGATGCGGTTACCACACTTGCTGAAGAAACGAAAGATCCGAAAAAAACAATTCCAAATGGAATATTGCTTATTGTCTTTATGACAGGTGCTTTGTTTATTACCGCTTCCTATTTTGAGCAATCAGCTTTATCCCTATTTCCAAAAATAAAAGACCTAGAAGGGACTTCCTCCATTTTAGCTAAATATTTGGGCGGGATATTTTTTCAATCTATGTTATTTTCCGCATCACTTACATCTACTTTTGCTTCAGCCATGATTTCACAGACAAGTGCTTCACGGATATTATATGCAATGGGCAAGGACGATGTATTACCAAGAAAACTTTTCGGGTATATTCACCCACGCTTTGGAACACCTGTCTATAATATCATTTTGCTAGGGTTAATAAGTTTGACCGCCATATTTCTAACTTTAGAAGCTGCAACTTCCTTTATTACATTCGGAGCGCTTACTGCCTTTACATTTGTGAATTTGTCAGTCTTTTTTCACTATATAATCAAAAAGCGAAATCGCGGTTTCAAATCTGTTTTAAACTATTTCGTATCACCTTTTATTGGTACAAGTTTAATGTTCTTTTTATGGATTAATCTTAATCTTCATTCCCTTATTTTAGGAATTTCTTGGGCGGTAATTGGTATATTCTATCTATTAATTCTAAAGCAGATAATGAAGAAAGATATATCAAAACTTAATTTTGAGGCATAGAATTTTCCGTAATTTTCTTAATTCTCTTTAGCATTTATTATCCACGGAAAATAGCTTATAGTTTTGGATACTCACATGCTTTATCTATTGTAAATAATTTCATGTCCGAAAGGGTCTCTTATCCTTGGAGCAAAATTAAATCCTAATAAATGAGTCAATACGAAAATTGCCTTAGATATAATCATCAATGTCATTAGTATCTAGAATACTCTACATCTAACAAAAGTAGATGAAAATCAAAAACGAACATGTAGTTTTATTCAAGACTTGTTGCATCATATGTACCATTAGGCTGGGAGCATATCAATTTACTAAAAGGATACCCTTTTAATTCAGAGAAAGTGGTCTTATTAGATTCCCTAAGACCGCTGAAATTGTCTTAACGTTGTTAAAATGGGGGTATTCGTCTTGAGAATAGGCTTAGAGTTGTAAATCCGTATTTTCCTGACGGTCCCCCTAGTAAAATAGAAAATCCCTCGTCATTATTTTTAAATGTAAGTGGGTCTCCCACCACAATTCCACGGAAATTAACAGCTCTAGCCACGTGAAATTGTTGAGCAATATGCACGCCAACAACAAGGTGATTAACAGAAATTCTTTCAATTAGTTGATTTTGTTTGTTTTGCATTTTAAACTTCATAGTAGGGTTCCTCCTAAAGTTGTGAGTTAGAGTGGTGTCTATACTCATATCTTACTGAGGAGCCCTATTTTTTTCAAAGTTGAAAAATAACGATCTACAGGAATGCTATCCTGCCAGTTACTTGAATAAGAAAAAAGCGATTGCTCTTATTGAACAATCGCACCCGTTAGTTTAAGTACAATGTTTCACAAACCTACTCAATTACCACTTATTTATTACATGAATGCTGCCCCTTTGCTGTTTATATTTCTGTGGAATAAAATCCAATTATAAATAACATCACTACGTCTACAGTATTTTATTTTTAAATAACAAGTCTCAAATTGGAGATTCCTCATAATATAAAGTACTATTAAATTAATATTGTTTTTCAAAAATTTATCATGTTGCTACCAAGTGGCTCGTTTGTTGGTAAAAACCCATCATACAGTTTTGTGAAATTTAGATCAGAGGAAGAATTAAGAGGAATTAAATTATTATTCCCACAGAACTATTAGAAGGAGGATATTATGAGTGAAAATATTAAAACTTATGAAGCTGAAGGTATCAAAATATATTGGAAACCCAATATTTGCAAACATGCAGCAGAATGTGTAAAGGGACTGCCAAGTGTATTCAATACCCAGAAAAGACCTTGGTTATCACCACAGAATGCAACAGCTGAAAAAATTATGGAAGTGATTGATCGTTGTCCAAGCAGAGCACTTACTTATGAGCAAAAATAAACAGAACTAAAAAATTTAGGAGAATGAGGAAATGACTGAAATTAAAATGGGCAAGAATGAATTCTATATTGAGGAATCTAATGAAATTATTGCAAAAATTCAATTTATCCCAAGCGGAAAAGATTTAAATGGAAGAAATTTAATTATTGTAAACCATACAGTTGTATACGAGGGACATAATGGTCGTGGATTAGGCAAAGAATTAGTAAACAAGATAGCTGAATATGCAAGAGATGAAAACTTATATATTATTCCTGTATGTCCTTACGCAAAAAGTGTTCTTGAAAGTAAGGAAGAGTATCAAGGTGTACTAGCAAATTGATGCCATTTTATTATATATGCGTTGAATCAGCTACACTTAACTGGACAAAAAAATAAGGTCAAGTAGACTAATCACTAAATCAGGGCATACTGCTAGCCAAAACACATCTTTTACACTGCCATTTGCTATGCTTTTGTAATTTATAGCTTCCAATTATTCATAACTCGTAATAAGTCCAGTAGGTAAACTGGATTTTTTTTTCGTCGCAATTATGTCAAATACGACATTCATAACCAACCCCTTATTTAACTAACCTGCCCCGATAGTTTAAGTACAACATTTCACAATCTTTCTTGTGCAAAAAGAAAAAAGGCGACCTCCTTCTTGAAGTATCGCCCCATTTAGCTCAACAAGGAACTATTTAAACGTTTTAAAGCTAGATAAACTTTTCCCCAATTGGTGTAACTATTCCATCCATACTAATAGAATTTTTCTTTTTACGATATTCTTCTAAATCTTTTTCGCTTTTATTGGTAGTCCACTGTTGGAGAGTATCTCGTTCACCATTGTATGAATAAAATGGAACACTAAAACCACATGACGTTTTTACCGTTTCAATCTTTGCATGAATTATTTGGCGAGAACCAGGTAGGATGTCAAAGTGCTTAGCCATGTCATCCCATTCTGGTGAGTCTGGTAACACTACCTTACCTGTTCCGTATAGACGTAAAATCATCGGGGGACCTTCAAAAGCTAAGAACATAAATGTCAGTCTTCCGTTATCTATTAAATGGGCACTTGTTTCATTTCCACTACCAGTTAAATCTAAATAAGCGACCTCATTTGGTGAAAATATCCTTAGTACATCATGACCTTTAGGGGAAATGTTAACATGTCCGTCTGTTGATAGTGGTGCTGAACCCACGAAAAAAATCCGTTGTTTTCTTATAAATTCTTCATGTTTTGGAAGTATTGATGAATAAACTGTTCCCATAATATATTCCTCCTCGCCTCACCAATTGTTTAAAATAAAAAGCCTACCATCTCATAAGAGACGATAGGCTTTACCTTCGTGGTACCACTCTTGTTAATTTGCTATTACAACAAATCCACTTTATAACTGATTACGGATGTCAACCGTTAAGACTTACATATCAGCCTTACCACTCGTGGGCGAGTTGGGGACTTTATTGACTGTCTTTCACCAGCCGACAGCTCTCTAAACAATAAACATTCCTTAATAATCCCAGTCACTGCGTTTCGAAATTTTGTAATTTCCTTAATTTTAATATGCTTCATTAAATTGGTCAACCATATTTTTCTATTTCTTGTTCAACTAAACTGCCCCGTTAGTTTAAGTGAAACACTTCACAATAATCTTGGTTCAGTAAATTACTGTAACAAAAACAAACGTTTTTGTTACAAGCCTGATTAATCCTAAAACACTGTATTCTCAATAGATACTTTGCCCCTGGTTACAGGAACGCTGGAATTAGGCCTAATAACGTGTATCGGATAGAATCTGGATGCCTGCGTAATTATGGTGTGCTGCCACAGGCCCTTTTCGTCAGATGAACGAAAGTCGGAACCAGAAAAAAATCTAAGGAGATGGATTGATTATGATTTTCGCCTTTTTAACAAAATATATACAATATAATAAACTCTAAAGGGATGGATTAAAAAATGCATAGGAATTTATTTAACTTTTTTGGCTATGAAGTTCAAACACATGCAGTAATTTCAATTCTCGCTATTATACTCGGCTTTGGCGTAGGTCTTGCCCTAACAAGAAAAACAATATATTATCAACACTTGCAAAACTTTATTATTTATGGAGTACTTGGGGCAATTATTGGGGCCCGCATTTGGCATGTCTTTGTTTTTCAATGGCCGACATATTCACATCATCCCCTGCAGATTTTCGCCATATGGCAAGGCGGAATTTCCATTGAAGGAGCGATTGCAGGGGGAGTTATCTCCCTGGTGATTTACTCACGTTTCCATAAAATCAGTTTTTTTGAATTTGCAGATTATCTTTCACCCGCTTTGATTTTGGCTCAAGGCATTGGACGAATTGCCTGCTTTATGAATGGGGATGCGTTTGGAAAGCCAACAGGTGGGAATTTTGGAATTGTCTATCCAAAAGATTCTTTTGCTTACCCCTACTATGATAGTCAACCATTGTGGCCTGCTGAAGTGTGGGAAAGCCAAGGAAACATGGTTCTTTTCAGCATTTTATTTATGATTTTTGTTTTTGCTGGAGACAGATTGCATAGAGGTTGGATTTTCTCATTTTATGTTTTTCTTTATTTTGTTGAACGCTTTATACTTGAGTATTTCCGTGGGGACTCGCCTCGTTATTCTGGCTTAACAGGAGGCCAGTGGTCGGCTTTATCAATTATAATAATTGATCTGGGATTCATGCTTTACTTATCATTGAGAGACTTAAAAAATAAACAAAACGGTGACTAGTGGAATGGGGATATCTCAATCACTGTTCAAGGCCATATTCGAGGGGGGAATCGGGAAGTTTATAGGTTGTATGCCAGTCCAAAATGACAGAATTGAGATGATTTCAAGTTTTTGATTTCCGATGTTTTTGTCGACAGCAAATGAGATACCCGCAATGCTGGGTTATTAGCGAATACAGCACCATCCATGTATCTTCCGTAGGACGGCAATAAAATAGGTATATTGTCAGAAATATTATCAAGCCTAGCTAAAAGAAGCTTGAAGAAGAAAAAGGACGATTTGAAACGTGCGTTAGCAGGATCCGTTGGACCCCACCAAAAGATGATGTTAAAAACTCAACTTTCACATATTGATTTTATGGATCATCAGATTGAACTTTTAAGCGAGGAAGTCCAGCAACGTATGCAACCTTATGAAGAAGATATTGAATTGCTTGATTCTATTCCTGGAATAGGTAGAAGCCATGCCGAACAACTTTTGGCTGAAATCGGAATTGGCATGGAAATTTCAAAGCAATTTCCTTCAGCTCCTCATTTATGTTCATGGGCTGGAATGGTCCCAGGTAACAATGAAAGTGCTGGAAAAAAAAAGTCCGGAAAAACTCGAAAAGGTAATAAAAAGTTACGAGCAGCACTTGTTGAAGCAGCACATTCAGCAGCTAGGACAAAAAACACCTATCTTTCTTCCCAATACCAACGTTTGGCAGCAAGAATTGGTAAAAAACGCGCAGCAGTTGCCGTAGGACATACCATCTTAACAATTACTTACCATATGTTAAAGAAAAGAGTACCATATATCGAATTGGGCGCAGATTACTTTGACCGAAGAAAGAAAGAGATCGTGATCAAACAATCTATTAAGCGCTTAGAAACTCTTGGCTGTAAGGTGTCAATTGAATCTATAGCTTAATAATGTAGGATGTAAATAAATAGCTTGAACTTTAGATCCTTTAAAAAATTCAAATATTTCAGGGTCTAGTTCGGTATTGCCCAAAATCCCTTACCTCTAATTGTTATTTTCAGGATAGTTCAATAACGGCAATGAAAAAGGACTGCCGAA
>NZ_MLYR01000055.1 GCF_001866655.1 Bacillus sp. MUM 116
TTCGCAAATGTTCTTACGAAAAGATGCCACGAAGCATTTTGTTATACGGGTTGTTGAACTTATACGAAAAACAACAATCTATGCGAAAATAGCCTTTGATAAAAAAAATAACCAACAATGCGCCGGTTATTTTCTGGTAATGGATTTATTCAATTTTAGATCTAAAGCTACCCATGCATTTTGATCAGCAAAGAATCTTGACCAGCTCGCAACACCGGCAAGTTCATATTTGGCAGCAAGTTCTGCACGTTTTTTCAAAGAAAGTTCATCTTCAATCCAAATTTTATACCTCGTTTTGTCTTTCGCATTATAATATTCTGCATAATTTTGGCCGCTTACTTCATCATATTTTGGCTTCAGTTTCTTATCTTTCAGCCACACCTTCACATGGTCCATTGTGAGGTTCTTTGCAGTAATATTCTCTGTTCCATCATTTTTCGTGTCAATCTTCCATAGTCTTGCGTATAAAGGAATTCCGAGGATTAACCGTTCATTGGGAACTTCGGTAAGCAGTGTCTGTAAATTCTTCTCGACCCAAGGCAGGCTGGCAACACTGCCTGCACCGGAAGCTGGCCCCCAATGTTCATCATAGGCCATGACAATTAAATAATCCGCTAATTCGGAAAGTTCCTTGCGTTCATAAAAAGAAGACCAATTGTTATTATCACCCGCCGAAAAGGTAATATCTATGGAAATAGTAAGACCAGCTTTGTGCAAATAGGGTGATGCTTCACGCATGAATTGCGTGACCAATGTTCCATCTTTACTGTTGACATTTTCAATATCAAAATTTATTCCTTGGAGACGGTACATTTTACCGAAAAGCAACAGTTGACGGATAATTTTTTGCCGGGTTTCATATTCTTTAAGTGCATCATGGGTCAATTGTGGATCAAATCCATTTGAAAACAGTCCCCATACCTGATATCCTTTCGATTTTGCCCATTTACTATATCCAAGCGAGGCAAGATTTTTGATGGAGCCATCCTTTCCTTCTAGCGAAAACCAGGTCGGTGAAACGACATTTACCCCTGCCATTTCGGGAATTTTGGACGGGTCCGGATTTTTTGTGTAAACGGCTTCCCATGTTAATTGCACCGGCCCGCTTACTTTCTTGTGATGGATGGGTTTACTCTCTCGAACAACATTGATTGTGATCGTTTCCTGTTTATGGACATATTCTTTTTTGATGTAGCCACTAATTCCCGCTTGATTGCGTACTAGATAATATCCATCCTTCTCCCCTTCTATCCAAACCGTATCCTTCTTCGTCATTTGCGCAGTATAGGGAGCTAGTAATGAAGGTTTTGTCCGGAGTCTTAGTTTTTCCATGTGAATATCATCGGATGTCAGCTGTCCTTTTACGAATTGATCTCCATTCTTTTGAATCCAAATTACACCGCTTCCAGCCAGTTTTTGATATTGGATGGGATAGAGGGACAGAATGGGTTCAAGAGCAACGAAAATGTTGCCATCCTCAGTCTTAATGGGTGGAATATGGAGTTTCACTGGTTTTTGGTTGATGAAATAGGTTAAGGAATCCGTTGGCATTTGAATGACCTTATCTGATGTTGTTATGATGATAGAATGAGACTTTTCATCGAAGACAATGCTTTTATCGATATTTTCCTGTAAAAAGGAAAGAGGAATATAGATAGTGGTTCCCTCTACTAATGCATTTCCCTGTTGATGTTTGTTAATTAGAATCGGATATTTCCCATGAAAATAGCTCGATTTTTCGTTCGATGCGAAAGGATAAAGGATAAAGAGTATCGAAGAAACAATCATCAATAGGGCGATGATTATTCCCCCTATCAACCATTTCGACGATATTTTTTGATTCTTATAGTATTCTATACGTGCCATGTTTTTAGTTTCCTCCTTATGTCTATCGTAAGGCATCGAAATAAAATTGAGAAGGTATTTTTTCATTTCTTTTTAAGCATTAACAAAAGGTAGGATGGCGTTTTCGTAAATCCATGATAAAATAATTACACTGGATCTATATGTAGAAGGAGATTAAATTGAAATGGTTCAAATTATTTTGTGTGTGATCCTTGCTTATTTGCTGGGCTCAATCCCGTCTGGGTTAATCATCGGAAAAGTATTTTATAAAACAGATATTCGTGAACACGGCAGCGGCAATTTAGGTGGAACGAATACGTTTCGAACATTGGGTGTAAAAGCTGGACTGGCTGTTACAATATCTGATATATTAAAGGGCACATTAGCTGCCTACCTGCCGCATCTTTTTCAGCTTGATTTAAGTCCATTAATCTTTGGTATTTTTGCGATTCTCGGTCATACCTATCCGATTTTTGCTGGATTTCGCGGCGGGAAAGCGGTGGCCACATCAGCCGGTGTTCTGTTATGCTATGCACCGTTTTTATTTTTAACCGTTTTGGTCGTATTTTTTATTAGTTTGTTTATTACAAAATATGTTTCTCTTTCATCGATGATTGCTGGTGTTTGTGCGGTGATTTATTCGATTTTCCTTAGAGATATCCCTTTAATCATTGTTGTTTTTTTAATGACTGCCTTTGTGGTTTATCGACATCGGGCCAATATTAAACGGATTATGAATAAAACAGAGCCAAAAGTGAAATGGCTTTCTCGTCATCATTAAACAAGAGCAAACTGCTCTTGTTTTTTTCATGAAAAATTCAAAATACTTACCATTAAAATAGTAGTTGCTACGATAAAATAGATATAGAGGGTACCAATATATGGAGGGGATTTTTATGCAAAGTGTGAAAGAAATGATTACTTTTTCAACAACGGTTTCTGATCGTACCGATACAGATGAGTTTTTAATTCAATTTTCCTCCTGTGAATTTTGCAATGATACCGAAAAACCGATTAAAATGACAAAAAATTTTGATGAATTAATTGATTTCCTTGAACATCTGGAACAATAAAAAAAGTGGAGCTAGCAAGCTCCACTTTAAATTTTTAATAATTGAAAACGCCCTTTTCCAAGAACATCTTTGGCATAATCTAGCTTTGTATTTTCAAAGTAAACATAATCTTTTTCATGAATAAGGATTTTTAAATCATCAAATGTAAACAGTTGGTCACCTTGTATTTTCCGCTCTTCCAGAGACAGATTAAGCTTGGGACTCCCTCAGCCAATTCCCATCGTTAATCGGACGAATAATTCTTCATAAGGTGACTCTTTTTCGGAATCAATAATGGTATGTAGAACTTGCGAGGCACTGCCAGTGATTTTAAACATCTTCACACCTCCCAATTTTTTATTTAAAAATTCGACAAAAACCCGTACAATAATACATATATAGTATAGCATTCCGATTATTTTTAAAACGAATATGCTTAAATCCGATTAGTTAGGAGCAAGTATGAAAAAGAAAACACCCATTTTATCTGTTTTTATTATTTTCTTCTGTCTGATTATTGCTGCTGTTCTCTTTATTCAGCAACGCCAAACTCAAAAAGCTGATACTCCGGTCCATGTGACAAAACCGAACTCCCTCCGGCCTCAGCCTGTGTTGGAACGTAGTGTTAGCAAGAAAATAACCATTGGCGCCATCGGTGATATTCTGATGCATGACAGAGTTTATAAGTATGCGTACAACGGTCATCGCTACAATTTCGACCCGCTTTTTGCGGATGTGAAAAGTTTGCTTGAAAAGCCTGATATTTTAACAGCCAATCAGGAAAGTACACTGGGCGGTTTAGAGCTCGGTCTCTCAAGTTACCCTTCCTTCAATAGTCCTCATGAAGTTGCAGACGCGCTTGTACATACTGGTGTGGATATCGTTTCGACTGCGAATAATCATTCATTGGATAAGGGTGAAAAAGGAATTGATTCTGAAGCGAAATATTTGAACAGTATTGGCTTACCTCATGTAGGAAGCTTTATCGACGAAGAGGACCGCAAAAAATTAAGAATTCTTGATAAAGATGGGATTAAAATCGCGTTTCTTGCCTATACATTTGGAACAAATGGGATCCCGATACCAGATGATAAGGATTTTCTTGTGAATCTTATTAATCGGGATATCATGAAGGATGAAATCCATCGGGCGAAAAAAGTGGCCGATGTCGTTGTCATGAGTATACATTGGGGAAATGAATATCAACGGTTTCCAACCGATGAACAAAAGAATTTAGCCCAATTTCTTGCGGATGAAGGTGCAGATATCATTTTTGGTTCCCATCCGCATGTTTTGCAGCCAATGGATTGGATTAAAACGAAGGATGGCAGAAAAGCATTTGTTGTCTATTCATTAGGGAATTTTATTTCCGGCCAATCTGGGGACTACAAAGATATCGGTGGATTGGCCACTATTGATATTTCCAAGCAGGCTTCGGAAAAAGGATCTTCCATCACTTTATCCAATCCACGCTTTTATCCAACCTTTGTATCAAAAAAGAAACATTACAAGGTGTATCCTTTTGAAAAAGCCGCTCCTTTTGGCTTGGCAAATCCTGAAGGAAAATATAAAGAAATTCAAAATCATATGTTTCAATGGCTCCGCTAATTCGGGGCTTTTCTTTTTTGAAAATGTATTTCCCTCGCTTTCTGCAAACAATAGCAATATAATGTGAGGTATGGATTTAGAAAGGAGTTTTATATGAACATTCTGATTAGTAAGGATGCGGCAGCTTGGTATAAAGAGGAACTTAGTTTGGAAAATGGTGATTATGTTCGCTTTTTTGCCCGTTACGGCGGATGCAGCAACGTACAAAGCGGATTTTCTTTAGGAATATCCAATGAAGAACCAATTAATTTGGCTGTGAAAAAAGAGGTAGATGGTATTATCTTTTATATTGAAGAAAAAGATGAATGGTATTTTGATGAGCACGATTTGGTTATCGAACTACCAGCAGGGTCTGATGAGCCGGTAATCGATTATAAAAAACAAAGCACACCTGAGAGTTAATTTTTCAGGTGTGCTTTTGTTTTTTTTCCCAAATATGTTCGAGGAGGCCTTCTGCTTGTAAGATTTCTTTTTGCCGCTTACCGAGCAGGTCAAAGTGAGAGTAGCCATCCTTTCGATGGTCAATCCATTCCTTTTTTAGACCATATTTCCTGCCCCACTCAACCAATTTTTTTAAATCATTGCAGCCAACTTTTGTGACGGTTTTATACTCTGGGAAGCGGTCATCCAGCCAATAATGGGTTAAGAAAGCAATTTCACCGCGATCAATTTTCTGTTTCCACTCCATTAATTCGTCTCTTGTAATCCCAAACGCCATAACCGCATACCCCATTTACAGTTTACTTTTTCTTTATTTCCTCATATTTCAAATACCATTCCGGAAAAGTCTTTTTAAAGGAGGTTGGCCGGAAATTATCTTTTTTGACAATAATATGGGTAGTGGTGCCTGTTACGCAAATTTCGTCCTCCCCATTAACAATCTCATAGCCATATATGGTTTTAACGCCGTCACTATAATCCACCCAAGTTTTCACAAAGGCTTTATCTCCATAGCGGAGCGGCTTTTTATAAGTAGCCTGAACATCATAGACAGGGGCAAAGTAACCTGCCTCCTCCATCCCGACATAACTATAACCAATGTCTTCGATTAAGGCTGTCCGGCCGAGTTCAAAAAATTTCAAATAATTTGCGTGATAAATAACCCCCATCATATCGGTATCAGCATAGTAAAGCTGAATTTCTCTTGTTGAAATAAAATATTGATCCACAACCATCATTCCTTCTTATTTATTTTCAATCTTATTTATGGCTCTCTTTACATCTTCAGGGATAATATAGTAGATTTGTTCTGCTAAATGTACCTCTTTTGACTCATCCATCAGCCGTAATGCTTGCGCTTGAATCATTTCATCCACCAGGTTTGTTGCAAAGCGTCCATTCCCTTTGAAATTCTTCGATTTCAAAGTGGTTTTCAATAATTCCCGGGATTCGCCCGTGATTTGGTATTGATAACCTTCTGCATAGGCTTCCATGATGGCTAAAAGTTCCTCAGATGAATAATCGCGAAAAATAAAAAATTTCTTAAATCTTGATCGTAATCCCGGGTTGCTTTCGAGGAGATGATCCATTTCGTTCGGATAGCCAGCTAGAACAACCACTAGATTTTCGTTTTGCTTTGTCATCTCATCCACCAGAGTATCAATAACTTCTTTGCCAAAATCATTGCCGGAATGCCCCAACAAGGAGTAGGCTTCATCAATAAAAAGTACACCGCCTAATGCTTCCCTGATTTTCTTTTTTGTTTTACCAGCTGTTTGTCCCACATAACCAGCTACAAAATCAGCTCGGCTTGTAACAATTAAATGTCCCCTTTTTAAAATGCCGCAATCCTTTAAGAGCTCGGCATAGATTTGTGCAACGGTCGTTTTTCCAGTTCCTGGATTACCGGTAAAAACAGCATGAAGCTGGATAGGCACAGTCGGAAGTTGCTGCTTTCTTCGATATTGTTGCAATTTCACAAAAGAAATGATTGATTGGATTTCCTCTTTTAATGACTCCAGGCCAATCAATTGTTCTAATTTTTCATAGGGAGAAATCAGATTTTCTGTTCTTTCAATTAAGAAATCTTCCTTCCCTAGAATGAAATAATGGAAAAATTCAGGATTCTTGTCTTTTGATCCTTTTTTAAAAATGGCATCCAGAACAATGTTGCGAACGGTCCTTGCGTTTCCAAACGTATCGTCCACTCGCTCTTTTTCCAATCGATGTTGAATCTCGACTTTAGCTTCATCAGTAAGAATATAGTCATTTTCATCCGCAATTTTTTCTGCAATCATAACTAATTCTTCATTTGAATAGTTTGGCAGGTGGAGAAGGTTGGATTGTGGAAAGCGGCTTCGTAAACCTGGATTGGCATCTAAAAACGTGCGCATTTCTTCCGGATATCCTGCTAAGATTACAGCAAATCTACCGCCATATTCCTGACCGGCCATTAGCGAAACGAGTGTGTCTATCGCCGTTTGCCCATAATCATTTCCAGTTTGGCCTTCCCGCTTTAAACTGTAGGCTTCATCAATGAAAAGAACACCGCCAATAGCCCGTTCGACAACAGCTCGGACATTTTCTTCTGTTTGTCCAACATAAGAACCGACTAATTGCGAACGGTCCACTTCAATGACTTCCTCACTTGGTAAAACACCAAGTTCATAGTATATTCTTGCCAGTAGACGGGCAATAGTGGTTTTACCCGTACCGGGGTTCCCGGTTAGGACCATGTTTAGAATTAAATCATCTTTTATATGAAAACCGAGTTCTTTACGTTGTTTCTGGTATTTCAAAAAGCGGTAAAAATCATTTACCCGTTTTTTGATCTCTACCATACCAATCATTTCATTTAATTGTTCGAGTGCATTTTTTTCATGCATGTCTCCATCTTTGTTTTCATGATTGAAAAAAGTCTTCCATTGCTTTTTGAGCTCTTCTAAAGCGAATAAATG
Source organism: Bacillus sp. MUM 116 (assembly GCF_001866655.1). GTDB lineage: Bacteria > Bacillota > Bacilli > Bacillales > Cytobacillaceae > Neobacillus. Next base: position 7,403 of record NZ_MLYR01000055.1, read on the forward strand.
TGCTTTTAATTCCTCGTAATAGGTAGAAGTATGAAAAACCCCTGTTATAGACTGATCATATTCTATTGCTGCTTTGTGGAGATTTCCTACGATTGTAACGGCCTCGAATAAAGTGTCGGTAAGGGATTGATACTTTTCAAATAACTCTGTGTTCTCTATAGTGGCTGCAATCTCTCTATTGTTTTCGAGATCTTTTAGGTGCTCTTCTGCTTCTTCCAAAAAATTTCCGCAAATTTGTATGTATTCTTCAGCAATTTTCTTTTTGGCCGTTCGATTATCGGTTTCTCTTATCGAAGGAAAGGCAAGGGAATCAAGCAGTTGCTCTTTCTTTTTCCATTCAAACTGAATAAAAAACTCCTTTGCCTTCCTGTTATAGGGATCTAATTTCAGAGCTTTCTCCATCATAAGAACCGAAAGCGTTTGTGGTTTATTTCGGCCAATTCTGGATAAGGCAGCATACGTAAGCAGATTTGAAATCGTCTGCGGATTGCTTTCCTTTTGTAATGTTTTGATTAGCTTACTTTCGTCTGCTATATACCCATTTTTGTGCAATTCGAATTCCCAATTTGACATTTCTTGTTGAATCACCTTCATCACTCTCTATGCTAATTTCCTTTTCTATCTTACCATAACCACTATTTATACTGGAAATAAATAAGACCTGTCACTAAGGACAGGTCATAAATTATTGATTATTTTCATCCTGAATTTCGGATTTAAATGATTGGATACTTTCACGGCGGCGTTCATTTTTGGCTTCAATTTGCTGGCGTTGTGTTTCACTGTCAGTAAATTGAAGGGACTCTTCTGCCTCATGAATATTTTGTTCTGTATCGGCAATCATCTTTTGTAATTTTTCAACGTTATCGCTGCGATCATCCGGGTTCGGTTGGTTGTTATAAGTGTTGTTATTTGTCATGATTTAACTCCTCCTTAAGATTGTACATGTTACAGATATAGTTTGTATCGAAGCGAAAAAAATATCACAAATTTTTTTAAAAAAAGACCCGCTGCTAAAATTATAGCGACGGGTCAATTCCATGACTATTCACCTTTTGTTTGAATTACTTGAGCATGCTTTCCTGATGTATCCTGCATTTTTTTTCCTTTGTTTCCGCCAAAGCCACGAGATTGTGTGCCTATATGGTTAGGAACAAAATGTTCGCCTTTTCCATTTGCATTTGTCATTCATATCCCTCCTCCTTTACAGTTTAACCTCATTGTAGGAGTTCATGATTGGTAAGTTTACTCTGCTTTTCCGAGACGTTTTGCTTCAATTCGTTGTTCGATTTTTTCCAATGCAGCATGATCTTTCATTAATTGGCTTTTATTTTCAGAAACAAGCTCTGCAAAGGAGCGTTTTCTTGGTTTTCTCATGTCTATCACCTTCTTTATTTCTTATTGTATCAGGTATTATGCCCGTGAACGGTTGCAATTATTACAACTTTTTGAAAATTTTATTATTTAGATTAACTAAAAAAGACATTGGCCCGAGGGCCAATGTCTTTTTAATTCAATTTCTCGGCAAATTGCTTCATTTGTGCCAGTTCCATTCCGCCCGTAAATTTATTTTCAATAATCCCTTTACTGTTGATAAAATACGTCGTTGGAATGGATAAAATTTGGTATGTTTCATTTACATGATCGTCTACATCAAGAAGAATCGGAAAAGTAATTTTATTTTTATTTACAAAGCCTTTAACATCTAATTGTGGATCAATATTAACAGCAAGAATGACAAGATCTTTGTCTTTTTCCTTAAAGAACTTTTCCATGGCAGGCATTTCCGCTTTACAAGGGGGACACCAAGTTGCCCAGAAGTTAAGCATTACCTTCTTCCCTTTTAAATCGGAAAGCTTAATTTTATCTCCTGAAAGTGTTTTTAGTTCAAAATCTGGTGCTTTAGCTCCGATTTTCAGTCCTTCTTCAACGCTTGTTTGTGTTGTAGTGCTTTCGGGTTCCGTCTTTTTTTCCATCGCTTGAACAATCGCTACGGTAAGCAAAGTGATTAAGACGACTGCGGCGATTACTTTTTTGATCATCCCCGAAACCTCCTTCATCAAAAGTTATGCTATTTCGATTTTACACTATAAACTCAGTCGAAACAAAGCTTGGTTATGTTAAATCTGTGAAGATTTGCTGAAATAAGAAAAGTGCAAGCGCTGGAGGGCCTGACGGTGAGACCGTTTTTTGACCTCATCAGCAGGACCGAAGTGATCTAGAGGTTCTAGGCGATGGAGCTGGACAATTCTCGAAGAAATATATAAATTCTTAAAGTAAAAGAAAAAGCAAGCGCGAGGGCTTGCTCTAATCTTGTGCATTTAGCGCATCTAATATGTTTTTCGTTACTTTTTCAACAATCTGGTTGAGATTATGTTCCGATAAGGAGCATTCTAAGGGACTTGATTTTTTAGTGGCATTGGCTCCATTTGGCGCATCCGAACCGATTGGAGTTTCACCCATTATTCCCATCGCTCTTTTCATCTCTACCAGCCTCTGTACATGCTTTATGGAAAGCTCTCGGTCTCCATTAATTTGCCTGGAAATCCAATTGATTTTCGCATTGAATTCAAGTGATTCCATTAAATAATAGGCATATTCTAGACTTGTTCCCCATGTGAGTGCACCGTGGTTTTCCAACAGCACCCCTTGATGGGTATGTACATGCTTTTTAACAGCTTGTGGAATTTCTTCTGTCGATGGTGTGCCATATTCTGCAATCGGAATGGTTCCCAAATATACGACAGATTCAGGCATAATCGCTTGGTCAAGTGGAATTCCAGCAATCGCAAACGCTGTAGCATATGGTGGATGAACATGGACAACCGCCCGAATATCCGGACGTTCGCGATATACAAGCAGATGCATTTTCATTTCAGATGTGGGTTTATAATCCCCTTCAAGAACATTCCCTTGGCCATCAACTTTAACGATCATTTCCGGTGTCATAAATCCTTTGCTTACCCCAGTTGGAGTAATAAGGAATTCGTTCTGGCCTACTCGAATGGAAATGTTGCCATCATTAGCGGCAACAAATCCTTTTTCATAAACCCTTTTTCCGAATTCGCATATTTGCTTTTTAAATTTAATTTCCGTAATCATAGGCAACCTTCCTTCCATGCTTTCTATCCCGCATTAACGGGCAGTAAAACCCAACTTTAAGAATTTGAACGAAATAAAAAGGATAGGTCGGTCGAGGGGCTAACTGCCCGTAAAAAAGCCCGTTTGGTTCAACTAACAATCAGTGGGGGAAGAAAAAACCCTCACTGATTGTTAGTTTCACTTTATTGAAAAAGTTTTGGAAGCTCTCCTTCGTAGTTACCCGTTATTATACCCTTTTCTGTAATAATAGCTGTAACAAATTCATTCGGAGTAACATCAAATGCAGGATTAAAAACTTTTACTCCTTCAGGAGCAGTTCTTTTTCCAAATCCCTCAGTAATTTCTGATGCATCCCGTTCTTCAATTGGGATATCAGCACCTGTGTTGGTTTCCAAATCAATCGTTGAAATTGGTGCAGCCACATAGAATGGAATATTATGAGCCTTTGCCAGCAAAGCAACTCCATAGGTACCAATTTTATTGGCGACATCACCATTTGCAGCCACGCGGTCACATCCGACGATTACTGCCTGTACCCAGCCTTTTTGCATTACCATTGCAGCCATATTATCTGTAATTAATGTTACATCGATTCCAGCTTGCATAAGTTCCCACGCCGTTAAACGTGCTCCTTGAAGGAGTGGTCTAGTTTCATCTGCAAATACTTTTATATCCCAGCCTTGTTCCTTTGCCAAGTAGAGTGGCGCGAGTGCTGTTCCATAACGTGCAGTAGCAATACCACCGGCATTACAATGAGTAAGAATTCCCATGCCATCCTTTAAAAGGGTTAGCGCATGCTCGCCAATCGTCCGGCAAACTTCTTCGTCTTCGTTTCTTATTAAGTGTGCTTCTTGTACAAGTGCTTGCTTGATTTGTGCGATAGGAAGGGCTTTTTCCTTTTGGACACGCTCATCCATTCTCTTTAACGCCCAAAATAAATTTACGGCTGTTGGTCTTGAGGTTGCAAGGTAATGGGAATGCATTTTAAATTCAGCATAAAATTCTTCAAATGAATTCTCAGAGGCATTCTTTATACCTAGTAGTAATCCGTAGGCCGCAGCAATACCAATGGCAGGTGCTCCGCGAACCTTTAATTGTTTAATGGCGTCCCAGGCATCTTCAATATTTGTGATTTCAAGAAATTCTGAAACATTGGGAATTTTCGTTTGGTCTAGTATTTTCAATACACCATTTTCGAAGAAAACTGATTGTAAAAATGACTCTGTCAAATAACCCATCTCCTCTTTAATCTAACAAAAAACTTCTACCATTGTAATTTTATCAATATCTTCGATAGATGCAAGACTTTTCATTATCGTTAAAATTAACGGAAAATTTTCATAGATAGATGGTTATTATCGGAAAAATTTGTCTTGAGGTGAAAAATGTTTCTATAAAAAAGGATTTTTAGACAAACCTACATCTGTAACGAAGAAAATTGGAAAATTGTCTATAAATTATTGATTATTATCTTTTTTTGCGCTAAAAGCTCTTTGAATTCTCTATCCAATTCCATATAATCTGGATGATTTTGATCAAGCAGCGATAACTCTCCCAGAACGGTTGCCAATCGGTTTTCAATGACCATTAAGGCTTCTTGTTTACTGTTATTTTTATTGTCTTTACCCTGATTAAAATATTCCTCCGCTTTCAATTCGACGCGCTTAATTTTCTGATTTTCAAACACAAGTAGCTTTTCACAAATCTTATTGAGGAAATAATAATCATGCGATACCGTGATAATCGTCCCAGTAAACTCGCTTAAGGTCTTTTCAAATTGTTCCCTGCTAGGCAAATCAAGATGATTGGTTGGTTCGTCGAGAATCAAAACATCATATTCCTTCATTAACATGTCAACGAGTTTGACTCTTGTTCTTTCTCCTAAACTCAGTGTGCCAATGGGTTTGATAATCAGATCCTCATTTAATCCAAGATTGGCTAACAAAGTCCTTGCTCGGAACAGGTCTTGGCGTGCTGTAAAACCTAATGCATCAAGGGCTGTTTTTTCTTCTGGAAGGTCATGAACGTCCTGGCTTAAGTAGGCGATCTTTATGGAATCACTTTTCCATAATATTCCTTGTGAACCCTGTTCTTTTCCTACGATCATTTGAATTAAGGTTGTTTTGCCGCAGCCATTATCCCCTAGCAAACCCACCCGTTCACCATGGTTTATATAAAACTGCGTGTCGGAAAAAAGCTTACGATTTCCAAAGCTTTTTTCTAATTTCTGAGCTTCAATAATCCGCTTTCCTCTTATTCCGTCGGATTCAAACTGAAATCTGATTTCTGCTTCCTCCAAAGGTTTTTCGATTTTATTCTCACTCAGTTCATTTTGCAGCCGTTTCATTTTTGATTTTATTTGCTTATCCCGTTTTTTTGCCTTAACCCGGTGATACTCTTTAAAACCTTCCTGTTTGGTGGAATCCCGGTGTGCACGGTCCGACCATTTCGTTAATTGCTCCATTTGCAATTCGATTTTTTCATTTTTCCGTTGCTGTACCGTATATTGATGATATAGATCCTCTTTTCTTTTTTGTTTTTCTTTTCGGTACTCACTATAATTTCCGTAATAAAAATGGATTTTCTTATTTTCTAATTCGAAAATGCAATTGACAGTTTGATCTAAAAAGTACCGGTCATGCGAGATAATCAAGACTGGTCCCTTAAATTTTTTCAATTCAGCGAGTAACCATTTAATCCCTTTAAAATCTAAATGATTGGTTGGCTCATCGAGAATTAAAAAATCGGGTTTGCTTGACCATACAAGTGATAGAGCAAGCTTTAACTTCTCACCGCCGCTCAAATGCTGCAGTCTCTGTTCCTCCCAATCATATACCTTTTCGAGGCCAAGCTGGCTTGTGTGTTCGTATAAATCCTTTTTATCCAATAAACCTTCAACAAAATTGGTAAATTCATAATCAATTGATTGTGTTAAATAACCGATCTTAAACTCCTTCTCCATATCTATTTTTCCATTGTCGGGCTTTAGCCGGCCCATAATAATATTTGCCAAAGTGGTCTTACCTGTCCCGTTATAGCCAACTAAGCCAATTCTTTCTCCCATTTTTATTTCAAAATGAACATTGTCTAATATTTTTCTTAATTCAAAGCTTTTTTCTATCCCTGAAGCTTTTAAAACAATCTTGGATTTATTAAACATAAAAAAACTCCCTTCCATAAACCTGAAGAGAGTTTTAGACCCAATTATTTGAAAATAGCCCAATAAAAACCAAGAAAAAATAAACCTAAAAAGGCTTTATTGAGTAAATAACAAATTTGGATGTAAAAAGGACAGACTCATCCTATTCTTCAGGTTCATCATTTTTCGGTTATTCGAAATATGAGCTGAATCATAAGATTAAAACTTCATGCCTTTTTATCATTCCTTTTCGTTTAGTCCTTTTTATGTTATGGTATCCGCTTTAAATTTGTCAACCATTTTCTAATAAAAAACCACCATGCATTGAAATCAGCATGGTGGTTTCGTAATTCGTAATTACGCTTCTTGTAATTTTTCACGTAATACCATTTGTAGGATACCGCCGTGACGGTAGTAGTCGATTTCAACTTCAGAGTCGAAACGTACAACTACTTCGAATTCTTTCTTGTTACCATCTTCGTCAGTGGCAGTAACTTTTAGAAGATCGCGTGGTTTTACGTTTTCGTCTACTTGAACTTCGAAAGTTTCTTTACCAGTTAAACCAAATGTTTCAGCGTTTTCGCCTTCTTTAAATTGAAGTGGGAGAACACCCATTAACACAAGGTTAGAACGGTGAATACGCTCGAAGCTTTCAGCAAGAACGGTTTTGATGCCTAAAAGATTAGTACCTTTTGCAGCCCAGTCACGTGAAGAGCCCATTCCGTAATCTTTACCGGCCAGAACCATCAATCCAGTTCCATCTTCTTTGTACTTCATGCAAGCATCATAGATAGATGTAACTTCGCCACTTGGCCAGTAAGTTGTGAAGCCGCCTTCTGTACCTGGTGCGATTTGGTTACGGATACGGATGTTTGCAAATGTTCCGCGCATCATGACTTCGTGGTTACCACGACGAGAACCGTAAGAGTTGAAGTCACGTGGCTGAACGCCTTTTTCTAATAGATATTTACCGGCTGGAGTATTTTTGCCAATTGCTCCTGCAGGTGAAATATGGTCAGTTGTTACAGAGTCTCCGAACTTACCAACCACACGAAGACCAGCTAATGGTTCAACCTTTCCTGGTTCAGGTGATAAGCCTTCAAAGAATGGCGGATTAGCAATGTAAGTGGAATTTTCATCCCAAGTATATAATGGCTCATTGCTAGTTTTGATTGCGTTCCAACGCTCGTTGTCACCAAATACGTTTTCATATTCTTTGCGGAATAATTCTGGTGTAACAGTACGTTTAACTACATCATTTACTTCAGCAGTAGATGGCCAGATATCCTTGAAGAATACATCGTTTCCATCTTTATCTTTACCGATTGAATCTTTAGCGAAATCAATGTTCACTGTACCAGCTAGTGCGTAAGTAACAACAAGCGGCGGTGAAGCAAGATAGTTTGCTTTTACAAGCGGATGAATACGTCCTTCAAAGTTACGGTTACCGGAAAGAACAGATGTAACTAAAAGATCATTTTCAGCAATTGTTTTTTCGATTTCTTCTTTTAATGGACCGGAGTTACCGATACATGTAGTACAGCCGTAACCAACAAGGTTGAAGCCGATTTGCTCTAAGTAAGGAAGTAAGCCGGAATCACGTAGATAACCAGTTACAACTTTAGATCCTGGTGCCAAAGAAGTTTTCACGAACTTAGGAACTTCCATTCCAAGTTCAACTGCTTTCTTTGCAACAAGTCCTGCACCAACTAGAACGTATGGGTTAGAAGTGTTTGTACAGCTTGTGATGGAAGCAATCGCAACTGCACCTGTTTTAATTTCTGCTTCGTCCCCATTGTTAAAATTAATGGTTGCAGATTTTTCAAGTTCGTCAGCTTGTAAACCAAAGCCTTGGTTTCCTTGTGGAGCGGAAACAGCTTTTACGAACTCTTCCTTCATTTTTGAAAGAGGAATTAAATCTTGTGGACGTTTAGGACCAGAAAGATTCGCCTCAATTGCAGTAAGATCGATTTCGATAACATCTGTATAAACAGGTTCAACAGATGGGTCAAAGAACAAACCGTTTGCTTTGCAATATTGTTCTACTACATTAATTTGTTCTGCATCACGGCCAGTTAGGCGTAAATATTCAATTGATTCGCCGTCAATCGGGAAGAAACCACATGTTGCACCATATTCAGGAGCCATGTTTGCAATTGTTGCACGGTCAGCAAGTGGTAAAGAAGATACTCCAGGTCCGAAATATTCTACAAATTTACCAACCACACCATGTTTACGAAGGACTTGTGTTACTTTAAGCGCAAGGTCAGTCGCAGTTGCACCGTTTGGAAGCTCGCCAACTAATTTAACCCCAACTACTTCTGGAACTGGGAAATAAGAAGGCTGTCCAAGCATTCCTGCTTCTGCCTCGATACCGCCAACGCCCCAGCCTAATACGCCAAGACCATTGATCATGGTTGTATGGGAGTCAGTACCGACTAATGTATCTGGGTATGTTTCAAGTTCCCCGTCTACTTCTGCAACATGTACAACATCTGCTAAGTATTCAAGGTTTACTTGGTGAACGATACCAGTTGCTGGTGGTACGGCACGATAGTTGTTAAATGATTTTTGTGCCCAGCTTAAGAATTGGTAACGCTCAGCATTACGTTCGAATTCAAAATCCATGTTAATTTTTAATGAATCAGCAGCACCATAAGCATCAACTTGTACAGAGTGGTCGATAACAAGGTCAACTGTTTTCTCAGGATTAATTTTGTCTGGGTTACCGCCAAGATCAGCCATTGCTTTTCTTAAGGAAGCAAGGTCAACGACAGCAGGAACGCCTGTGAAGTCTTGAAGAATAACACGTGCTGGTTTAAATGGAACATCCACTTCTTTAAGCTCATCTGTTCCCCATTTTGCTAAGTTTTCAACATGCTCTTTAGTAATCACACGGCCATCATATTGGCGAAGTACTGATTCAAGAAGTACCTTTACAGAATAAGGTAATTTAGAAACCTTTCCAATACCAGCTTCTTCTAAAGCATTTAACCGATAATAGTGATAACGTTTACCGTTTGCTTCAAATGAAGATTTTGCGTTAAAAACATCATTTTTAACCATGAGTAAAAACCCCCTCATTTCAATTAAATACAAAAATCAACGAAAAGTGTGAATATTCCCTTATACCCCAACTTTTCTCACAATTCCTATCTTAATACATCCTTTAACATAAGTAAATAACAAGAAAGTTATTGCACTCGATAAGTTTTTCTTATGTTTTTTCATAAAAAGAGTTCGAAATATTTCGAAAACGTTATTAGGGCTAAGAGGTTTCTTTTTCATAGGGAATAGTTTGTATTCTTTATTATTATGTCTAAAAAACTTTTTGATGTCATTAATTTAGGCTTACAGGAAATATTAACAGTTAAGGAGGTGGTTGGAATGGGTAAACGCAAGGCGAATCATGTCATCCCTGGTGCGAATGCTGCCAGTTCCCAAGGACAAGGGGCAGGTTTCAATGAAGAAATAGGAAAAGAGCCGTTAACAGTTAATGAAAGAATGAACAATAAAAAGCGAAAGAAGAATCAATGAAAGCAGGAGGATATCCTCCTGCTTTCATTTTGCCTATTCCGTTTGGTTTACCTCTGAAACGATTGACTGAAGATCTTGCTGGAATCGTTCAAGTTGTATTCTTTGGTGTTCGGAGGCTACCTCCATTGCATTTTCGATTTGCTGATAAGCTTCGTTCACCTCATCCTTTAAATGCTTTAACTGATGACCGTAATTTGCGCTGTCAGTAACAATATCATAAAAAAGACCTTGGGCATTCTCAAATCCCTGTTGAGCTGCCTGGAAAGCCTGTTGTTTGTCCTTATGGTAAGGATTCTTTTGCGTCATATCGTTTATTTCACTCCTTCCTAAATGTATACCGTTAAAATGCACAGAACCAAAAAAAATATTCAGGCATGAAAACGTAGTCTTCACAGCATTCTAATTAATGAGGAGGGATGATAAATGGTGAACAAAAATGATGGTAAAGATATGCGTAAAAATGCACCAAAACAATCAGGTCAGCCGGAACCAATGAGCGGTTCTCATAAAGTAAAGAATCGCAATCATACACGGGCAAAACATAATTCACATCATGATATGTAAAGAGGAAAAGCGGAAGCGCCTTGGTCAGGCCCTAAGCATAGGACGCTTGCGCTAGACACAAAAGACCCCTTTTTAAAAGGGGTCTATCGCTGTTAGTGCATCTAAAATATACGTTTCTTCTTCCGGTGTGACCGTTCGTAAATCAATCAAAAATTCGTCATTTTGAATTCGTCCAATAATCGCAGGCTTTGATTCCGTTCGCAATTTCCTGCTAATCTGTTCGGCGGGAAAAGTTTTATGTCTAAGGGCAATAACCATCGTTGGAAGCTCTACATCTGGCATGGTGCCTCCACCCACTTGACTGGTTCCCGGAAAAATTTTTATATGAAATTGGCTTGTCATTGTCATAAGCTGCGAAACAAAATTCTGTGATCGATCGTCTAATTGAGTGACAGGAACAAGTATATCACGGATTGTCGGGATATTTAACAGTCCCTTCTCTCCACGGATGTAATCCATTAAAGTGCCTTCTAGAGCTGCCAAGGTCATTTTATCCACCCGAACCACTCTAGCCAGCTGGTTTTTTTTTAATTGATGGATGAGTTCTTTTTTGCCTGCAATAATTCCCGCTTGTGGCCCGCCAAGCAGTTTATCTCCACTAAAGGTAACAAGATCTGCACCCATCTCAATGATTTCTTTTACGACTGGTTCTTCCCCTATCCCGTGTTTTCTAAAATCAAAGAGAGCTCCGCTGCCCAGGTCTTCATATAAAATAATCTGTTCATGATTTCTGGTTAACTTAACCAGTTCCTCTGTCCCTATCGATTTGGTAAACCCAATGATCTTGAAATTGCTGGTGTGAACTTTCATGACAATGGAAGTGTCGGGAGAAATTGCCTTCTCATAGTCCTCAAGATGTGTTTTATTGGTGGTGCCCACCTCTATCAGCTTGGCACCGCTTTCCTCCATGATGGAAGAAATACGAAAAGAACCGCCAATTTCAACAAGCTCTCCGCGTGAGACGATGACCTCCCTGTTTTTTGCAAGCGCGGATAATACAAGATAAACGGCAGCAGCATTATTATTTACCACCATTACAGCTTCTGCACCAGTGATTTCTTTTAACAATGATTCTACATGACTGTGACGTGAACCACGTATTCCCTCCGTAATCTTGTATTCGAGATTTGAATAACTGAGTGCTGTTTCGACCACGTGTTTTATGGCGTGTTCACTTAGCCTTGCACGGCCAAGATTTGTATGTAAAATTGTTCCGGTTGCATTGATCACTTTTTTTAATGTGTAGGTAAATTGTGTTTCCACTTTTCCTTTCAGACAATAAAATACATCATCTAGAAACATGCTAGAACCTGGCATTGCACCCGGCCAAGTATCGTTTATGATTCCATTCCTTATTTGGTCCAGGACGTCTTTTAACAACTTCGTTAATTGAGTAAAATCTAAATCCTGATTTTCAAGAAGGGCTAAAAATTTTGGATGAGTTTGCAGTTCGTGAACCGCAGGAATGAAGCGTAACCAATTTTTCACCATTATAACTCCTTTAAATTGATACTTATGTCCTATTATAGCAGTTTTCACATTTCATGGCAGATTGAATAAGATAAACCATTCAAGGGGGAATCGATTTTGAATAGAAAGAAAAATGATCATTGTTACGATTTGGATCAAATGGAAAAATGGTTGGAAAACTATTTTCTTGACCCATTAACCTCTTATTGTGACATGACTCAATTCCGGATAGACCTTTATGAGACAGAAAAAGACTGGATTGTTGAAGCCGTTTTAGATGATTATAAAGCAGCTGATCTCTCTGTTAAAGTGGAAGATATGAAGCTCATTATTACAGCACTAAAACACCCTTCAGCCTCAAATGTAAGAAAGGAAAGGACTATTGACTTCCCCTTTCCAATAAAAAATCAAAAAGTTTGTGCCTCCTTTGAAAATGGAATTTTAGAGATATTTATCTCTAAAATAGAAAAAGGAAAAGGAAATAACCGTTTTATCACATTGCCTTAATAGTTTTTCTTTTTTTTTGCTGTTTACATAATACTATTACTAGTAACTATAAAGCCCTCTTATCCCATTTGGATAAGAGGGCTTTTCTTACATATTTTCCATTGTTTCAATAATTTCATCTGTATCAGGAAAAATACCTGTTTCATCTTTGGAGTAGATTTTTACTCCATCAACCGTTACCTCAAAAACACCGCCTGAGGCAGGAATTAATTCCATCTTTTTAATATTTCGATTAAAATGTGTAAATAATTCTTCTGCGAAACTCGCAGCTTTTGGTGCATAATTTCATTGCATGCAAAATTCAACAATGACATGATAATTCTTCATACCGGGCCCTCCTAATTTGCTACATCAAGATAGTAAAAACATTTTATCCTACCCCTTATCCTTCCGCAATTATTTTGCACCATTCGTGCGCAACGAATAGGAAAGAGTTATACTAAGTAAATGGAGGTGGACAAGTTTGAGTGAACAAGAAAAAATTCGCCTAACTTCATTATCAACAAAAGCCGGTTGAGGCTGCAAAATTGGTCCTGAGGACCTGGCGCAAGTTTTGCGTCAATTACCAAAACAAGATCCAGTACCGGAGCTACTGGTTGGAAATGAAACTTCAGATGATGCCGGTGTATTTCAATTAACCGACTCTATTGCATTGATACAAACCTTGGATTATTTTACTCCAATTGTGGATGACCCATATATGTTTGGGCAAATTGCAGCGGCTAATGCCTTAAGTGACGTTTATGCCATGGGCGGACAGCCAAAAACGGTTATGAATATTGTCGGATACCCGATCAAAAAACTTGGTCCGGAAATGCTTTCCGAAATCTTACGTGGTGCGGCGGATAAGGTAAAAGATTCGGGTGCTCTTACAGTAGGAGGCCATTCCATTGATGACCAGGAGCCTAAATTTGGTTTATCCGTAACTGGAATAGTACATCCGGACAAAATATGGAAAAATATTGGGGCAAAACCTGGTGATGTTCTCGTTCTTACCAAACCAATCGGCGTTGGAATCCTTACAACGGGAATCAAAAGAAATGCTGTTACCAAGGAGCAAGAACAAACTGTAACCGAAACGATGGCATTGCTCAATAAAATAGCTGCAGAGGTTTTAGCCAAATTCCATCCCAATGCTGTAACGGATGTCACTGGTTTTGGACTGCTCGGTCACGGAAGCGAAATGGCTCGCGGCAGCGGTGTAAGTTTCGAAATTTCGTTATCCCAGGTTCCAATTCTTGAAGGAGCAATGGAGTTAGCCAAAAACGGGGTTGTCCCAGGAGGTTCTAAATCCAACCATAAATGGCTTCAGAATGATGTAGTTTATGAAGAAATCAATCCAGATGAACAACTGGTCCTTTGTGATGCCATCACATCCGGCGGACTTCTTATTTCATTAAATGAAACAGAGGCAGAAATGTATATCGATAAACTTCATTCAAATGGCTTTTCCACTGCTTCCATCATCGGACGGGTAACAGAGGAAAAAGAAAAACTCATTTATGTAAAAAAATAAGCGAAGCATTTTTTGCTTCGCTTTTTTTGTAGGGTTTATGCCATCTTTCTTATTTGCAGTTTCTGTGATAATTTATCAAGCATATCTTTTGTCATTTTGTCTAAATCGTATTCCACTTTAAAGCCCCATTCTTGTTTTGCAGCAGTAGCATCAATTGAGTTTGGCCAGCTGTCAGCAATTTTTTGGCGAACCGGATCCACATTATAGGTCATCTTAAAGGAAGGAATGTACTTCGTGATACTTGCTGCGATATCCTCCGGTGCAAAACTCATTGCCGTCACATTAAAAGCATTACGGTGTATTAAGCTTGAAGAATCAGCTTCCATTAAATCAATAATGGCATTCAGAGCATCCGGCATATACATCATATCCATGTAGGTTCCTTTATTAATATAAGATGTGTATCGACCATTTTTTATCGCTTCGTAGTAAATTTCAACTGCATAATCAGTAGTTCCCCCGCCTGGCAGAGCTACATAGGAAATTAACCCCGGAAAACGGACCCCGCGTGTATCCACACCGAATCTTTGGTTATAGTAATCCGCCAATAACTCTCCTGCGACTTTGTTTACTCCGTACATCGTTGTTGGTCGCATAATGGTATCCTGAGGTGTTTGATCTTTAGGAGTTGTTGGACCAAATGCACCGATTGAACTTGGAGTGAAGAACTGGGCATTTACCTCTTTTGCGGTTTCAAGTGCATTCATGAGCCCGCCCATGTTTAAGTTCCAAGCAAACAATGGCTTTGCCTCAGCGGTAGCGGATAACAATGCAGCTAAATGCATAATGGTATCCACATTATATTTTTTTGCAATTTCAACCATTTGCTTCCCGTCCGTCACATCTAAAATTTCGAATGGGCCGCTTTCGACAGTTAAGTTGTCGCTTTTTTTAATATCTGTCGCAATGACATTGTCCTCACCATAAATTTCTCTAAGTCTCATGGTTAATTCAGAACCAATTTGGCCTAATGCACCCGTTATTAAAATCTTTTTCATAAAATCTCCATCCTCTTCGCCATGATGTTTAGTGAAAGAATTAAATGACACCCATTTCCTTACCAACCTTTTGGTAAATCGCAATGGCCTTATCCAGCATTTCTTTTGTATGCGCAGCTGTTGGCATGTTCCGAACACGGCCTGTTCCTTGTGGCACTGTTGGGAACACGATTGCCTTAGCGTACACGCCTTCTTCATTCAACCGCTTACTAAATTCTTGTGTTAACGATTCGTCACCGATAATACAAGGAGTGATTGGTGTTTCACTATTACCGATATTAAAACCTAATTCCTTTAAGCCTTTTTTCAGATAATTTCCGTTTTCCCAAAGCTTTTGATTCAATTCTGTGCTTTCCATTAAAATTTCAATTGATTTTTTACTTGCTGCCACGTCCGCAGGGGTTAATGAGGTTGAAAAAAGGAATGGACGGCTGCGTACTTTCAACCAGTCAATTAAATTTTTCTTTCCGGCCACATAGCCGCCTACAACCCCGATGGCTTTTGAAAGCGTTCCGATTTGGAAATCAATTTTATCGGATAATCCAAAATGCTTAACCGTACCTGCACCCTCGCCAAGGACACCTGATCCATGAGCATCATCGACATAGGTAATCAAATCAAATTCTTCGGCAATTTTTACGATTTCAGGTAATAAGGCTACATCCCCATCCATTGAGAAGACCCCATCGGTAATAACCATAATTTTATTGTAAAGACCTGATTCCTTTGCTGCTTTCGCCCTCGCACGTAAATCTTCCATATCAGAGTGGTTAAAACGAATAATTTTCGCTTTTGATAACCGGCAGCCATCAATAATGGAGGCATGGTTTAATTCATCTGAAAGAATCGCATCATTTTTATCCATAACAGCTGAAATCGCTGCCATATTACAATTAAAACCTGATTGATAGGCAATGGCTGCTTCTGTATGCTTAAACTCAGCTAATTTTTCTTCCAATTCCAAATGGAGCTTAAGTGTTCCGTTAATGGTACGGACTGCACCGGCGCCGACGCCATACTGCTCAAGTGCTTCTTTTGCAGCTTGTTTTAGGCGCTCATCTGTTGCCAACCCTAAATAATTATTAGAGGAAAGATTCACAAGTTCTTTACCGTTTATAGTAATGACAGGACCATTCGGACTTTCTAAAGGGTCAATAACATTGTATAGACCTTTTCCTTTTAATTCTTCTAGATTTTCATTTAAAAATTGTTCTAAAATTCGACTAGACATTTCAATACCTCCCAATCATTTAAGCTGGACTGTGTCGTTATCCTGTGTACATTTGTCTACTGGAAGCGGACAGTTAAAACCAGCTAAATCACCTATATAAAAGCATTCTTGTTAATTACTTTATCATACTTTTTGAAAAATGTTCATATCCAGAGGACATTTTTTAAAAATTTTTTATTTGCTTCTTTAGTGTAACCAATTCAAATACAGGATATTTGTTCAAAGCAATTTTGTATAAATCTTTTGAATTTTCATTATATAAAAATAATTTTAGTGAAAAATAAAAGAACCTATCTGCTTGGATAGGTTCTTTTAACATATTTAATTGATTTTTTGGCCTGTTATGTTTTCAGCAGCTTTGTTAACCTTTTGAAGGGCATCAAGGTATTCCGTCTCTAAACGTTCAATAATTTCACCAGCCGATTCGATTTTATCAATGGCTCCTACGCCGTGCCCTGCGGACCAAATATCCCGCCACGCTTTGGCATTTGATTCTTTTTGCATATGATTGAATTCAACTTTTTCTTTTTTCACAAGTTGTTTCGGATCGAGACCTGCCTTAACGATGCTCGGGATTAGCATATTTGCGTTCACGCCTGAAAAGGCATCGGTTAACATGATATCTTCTTGAGTAGCTTCTACGAGCATATCTCGGTATTCATCACGCGCCATACTCTCTGTTGCCACAATAAATCTAGTTCCCATATACGCAAGGTCCGCTCCGGCTGCTTGTGCGGCAAGAATCCCTTTACCTGTTGAAATGGCCCCGGCAAGTACGATAATACCATCCCAGAAGGAGCGAACCATGTCAACAAAAGCAAAGTTGTTGATTTGACCAGCATGTCCTCCTGCCCCGCTAGCAACTAGAATTAGTCCATCCACACCTGTTTCTACTGCCTTTTTAGCAAACTTCACATCACTTACATCTGAAAAGACCAGTCCTCCGTATTCATGTACGATGTCAACAACGACTTTAGGGCTGCCTAATGATGTGATTACAAGTTGTGGCTGATGTTTTTTGATTAGTTCCAGTTCCTCCTGAAGCCTGCCATAGGAGCTATGTACAACCATGTTCATTGCCCAAGGTGCAATTTTCCGGTTCGGATTTTGATTCCTGGCGGCCGCTAATTCCTTATTTAATTGCCCCATCCATTGATCGAGTACTTCAATTGGCCGGGCATTTGGGGATGGAAAGGAACCAATGACTCCATTTAAACAGCAATTTTTTACTAACTCCGGTCCTGATACTAAAAACATTGGTGCAGAGATAACCGGTAAACGCAATTGTGTCCACCAGTTTTCCGGAATGGATTTGTTCATTCTTTTTCCCCTTTTCAATTTAGAATTTTCTGAATAAAATACTCTCTTTTCATCATAACGGAAAATGAATGAATATTCAATCACCTACTATGCTCTGATTATAACTTTATAAACACGAACGATAATTTTCAAAAATAAAATATTATTCGTTTTTTCATCAAAAAAGGATTGATTTTCTCTTATCATCGTGGTTATAATGTGAATAAATTTAATCCGTTTCACTCATATAATCGCAGGGATATGGCCTGCAAGTTTCTACCGGATTGCCGAAAACAATCTGACTATGAGTAGGTAATGAATCGCGCTATTCTTTCGAATGGTGCACTTCTTGATTCCTCTTGGAATAGAAGGCCCAAAGGTCATTGCCTCACTCAACTTTTGATGTGAGCGGACCTTTGGGCTTTTAACATTTTAGGAGGTTTAACCGATGAAATTACTGGAAGAAAAAATTAAAGTGGATGGAAATGTCATCAATGAAAATGTTTTAAAAGTGGATTCTTTTTTGAATCATCAAATTGATCCAAATTTAATGAATGAAATCGGGAAAGAATTTGCATCGCTTTTTGCCAGTGAAGGAATCACGAAAATTGTAACCATTGAAACGTCAGGGATTGCTCCGGCTATTATGGCAGGATTGCATATGAATGTTCCGGTGGTGTTTGCGAAAAAAAGTAAATCCCTGACCTTGTTTGAAGCACTTTTGACAACTAGAGTGTATTCCTTTACCAAACAGGAATCCAATGATATTTCCATTTCAAAAAAATATATTTCCGAGGATGACCGAATCCTCATAATCGATGACTTCCTTGCAAACGGTGAGGCAGCACTTGGCTTAGTCAATTTAGTTGAGATGGCAAATGCAAAAGTAGCCGGAATTGGCATTGTCATTGAAAAATCCTTCCAGCCGGGAGCCCAAAAATTAAAGGATCTTGGTTTAAGGGTTGAATCATTAGCAAGAATTGCCAAGTTTTCAAACGGAGAAGTAATCTTCGTAAATGAAAAAGTTGAGGAGTTAGTCTAATGAAACAAAATTCATTTAAAATTGCTTCTTTAGGTATTCAACATGTATTGGCAATGTATGCAGGAGCAGTCATCGTTCCGTTAATCATCGGCAGTGCACTTCATTTTTCAGGTAAACAATTAGCTTATCTTGTTTCGCTCGATATTTTAACAAGTGGAATTGCTACATTGTTGCAGGTATGGCAGAATCGCTTTTTTGGAATTGGACTTCCGATTGTGCTTGGATGTACATTTACTGCGGTTGGACCAATTATCGCTATTGGCAGTCAGTATGGTCTATCTGCCGTTTATGGTTCCATTCTTATTTCTGGTCTTATTGTGATTTTGATTGCAAACTTTTTCGGAAAATTAATTCGCTTCTTCCCTCCAGTTGTAACTGGGTCGGTTGTCACGATTATTGGTCTCACCTTAATACCCGTTGCGATGAATAACGTTGCCGGTGGACAAGGGAGCCCTGATTTTGGCTCTGTTTCGAATCTTTCGCTTGCTTTCGGGACATTATTGTTCATTATTTTGCTTTACCGTTTCTCTAAAGGATTTATTCGTTCGATTTCGATTCTTTTAGGTTTGATTGCTGGTACGATTGCAGCTTCATTAATGGGAAAAGTAAACTTCACTGCTGTAGGAGAGGCTTCCTGGTTCCATATGGTAACTCCCTTACATTTTGCTGCCCCATCTTTTGAATTGGCGCCAATCATTACTATGACACTGGTAGCAATTGTTAGTCTGATTGAGTCATCCGGTGTATATTTTGCTTTAAGTGATATTACTGGAAGAAAATTAACGGAAAAGGATTTAGTCAAAGGGTATCGTGCTGAAGGTCTTGCAAGTATCCTAGGCGCTTTCTTTAATTCATTTCCATATACGACATATTCACAAAACGTTGGGCTTGTTCAATTTTCAGGTGTGAAAAGCAAAAAGGTCATCTATACAATGGCCGGAATCCTTGTTTTTCTTGGTTTTGTACCCAAAATCGCTGCGTTAACAACAGTGATTCCTACATCGGTTCTTGGCGGTGCGATGATTGCCATGTTCGGAATGGTGGTTTCTTCCGGAATCAAAATGCTTAGCAAAATCGACTTTAGTTCCCAGGAAAACCTATTGATTATTGCCTGTTCGGTCGGTATGGGCTTGGGTGTAACAGCAGTACCAGATTTATTTAAACATCTTCCAGATGGCATTAAAATTCTTACGAACAGTGGAATTGTTGCTGGAAGCTTAACGTCTATTTTCTTAAACCTTATCTTTAATGTTTTGAAGCCGGCAAAACAAAATCAAGTAGTTTCTCAAAGTGTTAAAGTAAAAGCTTCATAACGGTTTATATCCAACATATTTTCATTAAAAATACGTCGGAATGTCGCCTACATTTTCTTAACGAAAATTACAAATGAAAGTGACGAAATGAAAAGAAAACGTTTGACAAGTAGAGCTGCAAATGAAGAAAGCAACTCAGTAACATTTACTTTTGAACAGGCTTACGAATTCTTCTTGTCTTCTAAAAAGGCAGAAGGATTACGTAAGCCTACTTTAATTGGTTATAAAGAGCATTTTAACTTTTTTAAAAATTGGTTAAATGAATTTTATCCAGAAATTAAATCCGTTGATCAATTGACAGTACAGTTAGTTAGAATTTATGTCCATTACTTATGGGAAAAACATTTTAATTACAAAACAAAAGAATATGGATTATCTATTCAAACTACAAATGCTCGGTTAAGATTTCTAAAAACTTTTTATAACTTCTTATTTAAGGAAGAAATGACAAACATCAACTCTCCAGAACATGTGAAATTAATTAAAGATGATGAACGGATTTTCACCCCTCTTAATGAAGAGGAAATTCAAAAAATATTAAATGTCCCAGATACAAGTCAGTTTCCTCAATTTCGTGATAAATGCATCATGTATCTCCTTTATGACACGGGACTTCGAATAAAAGAAGCAATAAACTTATCAGTTGATGATATTGATTTAAGTGGAAGAAGAATTGTATTACCTGCTGAAAAAACTAAAGGCAGAAAATCAAGAATTATTCCGTTATCAGGCATAGTAATCAAGATGCTTATTGAACTAATAACAGAAAACCAAACACACTTTGACAGCAAGATGTTGTTTTTAAACTGGTATGGAGAGCAAATGGCTGAAGATACTTTTAGAAGGAATTTAAAGAGATACGTTAAAAAAGC
This sequence comes from Bacillus sp. MUM 116, assembly GCF_001866655.1. Taxonomy (GTDB): domain Bacteria; phylum Bacillota; class Bacilli; order Bacillales; family Cytobacillaceae; genus Neobacillus. The sequence goes on from NZ_MLYR01000055.1 coordinate 27,993, forward strand.
TGGTATTAACAAAACCTTTCACTTGCCATGATTTTAGAAGGCAGTCAATAACTGAAATGTTAGCTTCAGGTGCATCTATGTTTGCTGTACAGGCTATTGTTGGACATAGCCAAATTTCCACGACTAAGAAGTACGTTCATTTTGATGAACAGATAATTAAAAATCAACATGAATTGTACAGCCCATTGGTAAAAGTAAAACGGCGTGGGAAATTAAGATAATTATTAAGAAAAGACGATACTTTATGTACCGTCTTTTCTCTTTCTTCATTTTTGACAATTGAAACCCACAAATACCTCCGTGAAAAAGATAGTAAATCCATCCTTGGCTAGTTTATTTTTTTAGGGTCTTTACTAAAACTAAAATTAGCGTTAGTCTTTTAATCCATGTCTTTACCTCTTTTTCTTCTATTTTATTATCCTCCCCAATACCCCCTTCTTGCTTACCGTTTGGTGGCGTTGCTTGGATTATATAGCATATTTTGTCCGGGCGTATATATAATACATAATGTGAATTTAGCACATAATGAAATTAGAAAATTTTGTAGGATAGATAATGTTAACGGCTAAAGAGTTAGAACAGCAATTGAATATATGCAGACAAACTCTATGGCGCTTGCGAAAGGAAGGTTTACCACATCATAAAGTTAGTTATAGGGTAATTCGTTATGATCAAGTTGAAGTGCTGGAATGGTTAGACGAGAATAGCTCGCTACTAAGTATGAAAGTCAATACTCAAATCCAGAAGTTACAAAAAAAGAGAGACATTTAGACACTCTTTAACTAACCCATTCCATGATACTTGGGATTCTAATCCTTTTTTACTAAATTCGAAGTATTCCTAATCTGACCAATTTACAAATAGCATGTACTCTTTCCTTTACACCAAGCTTTTGTATTACATTGCTAATGTGATTACGTACAGTTTTATCACTGATAAAAAGTAATTCAGCAATTTCCTTTGTGGTCTTATCCTGTACCAATAACTCGAATATTTCTTTTTCCCGTATAGTGAGAATTACATCTTCCATATTAAACATCTCCCTAATACTTATCTATTATAGAAGATGAAAATAAATTAAAATTGATTGGACAAACTCATACAAAAAGAGCGACCTATAGCCACTCTCTAACTATTCCATTCCACGAAACTTGGGATTCTTAGGAGTCCCTTTTCCGTTAAATTTCTATATTTAACTTTTAGTTTCAATTTTGGATCAAGATAAATAAATTTATCATTTTCTTCTATAATATAGTCCCTATACTGTTTATAAAATTCTTTACGATTTGGAGTAGGTATAAACTCCATTAATCCAGCATATTTACCATTCTCAAAGATTAGTAACAATCCAAACTCATCTTTCCTTAACCCTGAAATATAGACATCTTGATACTGATAATTTATCACTTTTATCCAATCGTTTGAACGCTTATTAATTTGATACTTGGAGTCTGATTTCTTTTGCACAATTCCCTCAAGCTGATGCTGCTTAATTAAATCAAAATATTGAACCCCATTACCTTCAACCCACTGGACTTTATTCAGTAATCTACTATCTTCAGGAATAATTTTTTTAAGTATTTCTTTTCGTTCAAGTAAATGTAAGTTGTTTACCTTAGCCCCGTTAAAATATATAATATCGAATACACTGTAAGAAATTTCATGCCCTGATTTCCTACTCATAAATCTTTCCATTACAGCTTCAAAATCAGGTTTCCCTTGATTGTCAGTAACTATAATCTCTCCATCCAAAACAGTGCCATCTGGTACAGGAAGGTTTATTAATTCGGGAAACTTAGATGTAATTTCGTTATTATGACGAGTATAGATTTTTACTTTATTATTAAATTTCGTCCATATGGTACGGAACCCATCAAGTTTTAATTCTGTTATATAGTTATCATCGTCAAATGGATGATCAATTTTGTGTAGTAGCATTGGTGAGACAAACATTTAAAACACCTCATGATAAATTGTACCATGAGAACTTTTCAAGATTTGGTGGTAATAAAATGTAAATCATTTACCATTTGGGTGGGAATAATATAAGTTGGAAACCATCCTTAACCGTATTGGTTGCAGGTGGTTTTGGTTAAGGATGGATTTTTAAAGTAGGAACCAAGGTTTAGGTAACCCAGCTAAGAATAATATTGATTATATTTTCCAAAAAATATACATTCAAAAAAGAGTGGCATTTTCAGCAATTATGACAATAACTTTTGCTTTTTCTTGTAAAACAATTTTTCAATTATATATAACCCTTTCATTAAAATAAAAAACTACCCATCGAATATGACGGGTAGAATAATTAAAAATTAATCATTTCGGATAGTAAGCGACTGTTGCGTTTGTTGTTGATTTTTGATCATCAACTATTAAGAGTATAATTCTAGAATTTAAATTCCACATGTAACGTAAGGTATCAATGTCATTTGTTGAGAAATCACCTTCCGGTAGGCTTTCTGCTTTTTTTACTTCGTATGCAATGTCATCAATAAGATAGCCCATTTCATTCCAAGTTTGATAATCCTCATTTAAATCTAGCTTATAATATACCATTCTCAATTCATTACCAGAAAAATAATAAACCAACTTTGCATCATAACCATATCTTTTTGTTTTATAAATAAGAAATTCTTTATCTTGAGTAATTAACTTTGCCATTTCAATCTTTTTAACGTCACTTTTGGAATCTCCCCAATAAAACCCCCTAGCAGCATAAGAATAATCTGCTTTTACTTCTTTAATTATACTATCTGGAACTTTTGTATATTTAATTGTTTTTGAATTAGTTTTAATAAAATGCCCCGAACCGATATGGTAACTTTTGTAGGAGTTATTAGTTCCATAAACACGATAAACGCTTTTAGCCTTCGCTTTTTTATAATAAACAAGTTTGTTATTTTTAACCATATAAATATCTGTTGGTTTTATTACATCAATTTTACCTACTTGCCATCTCTCAACTTTCATGTTTCCCCAGTTTACTTTTTTCGCAAATGCACTTTGTGGTGAAGAAAGTATTGAAACAAACAATACAAGCATTAAAATATACGATACTACTTTTTTCATTTAATCCCCTCTTAATTATGTATAGCTAAATATTACCATATAGATAGGAAGTTTGTATTATTTTTTCTAAATGTTTAAAATAATCCAATATAGGGAATTACCCCTTACTTTACAATACTTCAAAAAAAGAATGACAATTTCAGCCGCTAAAAAATAAAAAACCCGATGCCAAGGCACCGAGTTAAAAGTATTTTTATTTTTCTTTTGTATATGCTCTAATTTCAACATCAGCATAATTATCAGTCATTCTAATTACTTTAATGATAAAAGTTTCCACATGGTCTTCATTAAACAATGAACTATACCATTCTTGTGTTGCTACAATATTGTCTCCAGGTGATATGGCTAAATCTTTACTAATGGAGTAATTATCAATTTCATAACTTGCTTTTATATTTTCAAGTTTCAACCCATTAGATTTATCATAGTGAAAATCAAAATATTCATTCGAATTAGAATTAAGCTTAACTGTTATTTTACTTACATCATTTCCTTCAGGTGAATAGTTAATTCTAAATGGCTTTGGACCATAAAAAAGCTTTCCACCCACTGGTGCGTATTCGTTAACATTTGGCGAATTGGAATACGTGATCCATTGATTTCCCTTTTTTGTTTTTGTGTTTACTAAATACCATACCCTTCCAACTTGTGACCACTTATTAGAGATTGTGCCTGCTTTCTGTGTTGTATCTAAAACCTTATGTCTTAATGAAGTTTTGTTCTTTATATATAACTCATCATTTTGTAGTGAGAAGTTGCTTTTTTGGCTACTTTTAAATTGAACCCATTTCCAACCGATTTCTGTATTAATATAAAACCAAACTTCTTTAACTTCAAAATAATTCTTACTTATGTTTCCTTCAGAAAGTCTACTTGTAGGTGACTTATAAAAATTTTTCTTTGAAACCCATATATTGTATGTAGGTTGTGTAGATGCAGCATGATCAATTCTAGAAAAACTCGGTACTAAGATTACAAGCAAACAGGTAATAGCCAAAAATGAAACAATTTTTTTAAACATTCCCTCACTCCCCTTTATTTAGTTCAATAGTATTATACATTGGTAGGATAATAGCCTCAAGATATATTTACCAATATTTGAATGTAAAAATAGGGACGATGCATTTATTAAAGCATCGTCCTTATTGCATTTAAAATCTCAGAAATGGTCTGTTGATTGGCAGAACTTAAACCTGAGTTGGTGGTAACAGATGATCCCGTGTTGCCGTCGCCTGAACCAGTGATTGTCTTTGTTATGGAGATCGGTGCAATAGTGACCGCTCCGCCAAAATTGACAATTCCTCCCGATACCGTTCCGATAGTAGGACCGTCTTTATGAATGGTCAATCGACCGCTCCTCCTTCCTATCGATATACCATAGTATATGGACAGGAAGGAGGGATTGTGGATTGTTTAAACTCTATCCAATTGTTTTTAAAAAAGAGAATAATGGTTAATATTTCTTCAAAGCAATGGCCAATTTTTGAATACCGGCTTGAATGTCTGCTTCTGATAATCCTCCAAACCCGATGATTATAGGCTGATTGGAACCTGAGGTTTTCTGATACCAGTACGGTTCTGTCAAATAAATCTTTACTCCCAATTTTTCCGCCTGCTTTACTAGATTTATAGGATCATTTTTATTAAAATTTAGTAATAAATGTAGTCCCGCCTTTTGCCCAATTACTTGGACATCCTCTCCCAAAAATTTTCGGATTGCCTCCAGCAGCACTTTTTGTTTCGATTGATAAATTTTTCTCATCTTTCGAATATGCCGGTTAAAATGACCATTCTTCATTAACTGGAAAAGTGCTTCCTGAATGAAGGGTGAAACGGCCTGATTGTAAAAATTAAATTCAGATTGAAATCGTTCCAGTAATTTTTCGGGTAATACAAGATAACTTACACGGGCTGCAGGAAGGAATGCCTTTGAAAAGGTTCCAAGATAAATGACGTTACCATTTGTATCTAGTGATTTTAAAGATGGGATCGGCTGCCCCTGATAACGGAACTCTCCATCATAATCATCTTCAATAATATAGCTGGAATTTTCCTCTGCCCATTGTAATAGCTTGATTCTCTTCTGAATTGGCAAGACCATTCCCATTGGAAACTGATGTGAAGGGGTTACATACGCACATCGGGCAGAACTATTCTCAAGCTCTTCTATGCAAATTCCATCCTCCTTAAGCGAAACAGGTTTTATTTTACATTGTTGACTTTCAAAGACATGGCGAACCCCATCATATCCGGGATTCTCCAATGCAACCCTGTTATTTCTTAAGGATAGCAACTGGCATAACAGTTGGGTGGCTATTTGCGTTCCTGCGGTGAGAACTATTTGGTCCGGGGAACATTGTACTCCCCTGGCTTGAAAAAGATATTGTACAATTTCATTTCTTAGTCCGAGATGTCCTTTCTTGTTGCCATATGAGAATACTTCTTGGCTTGGAATTTCCAATGCATCGACTAAACATTTCTTCCAAGTCTTATGAGGAAAATGTTCTAAATCAATATCGCCATAGTGGAAATCAATAAACTTCTTTTCTATTTTTTCATCTTTTTGGTATTTTAATGTAGTTCGAGAAATATTTTCTCCAATGGGGAATTGATAATCGTCCAATTTAAGAACAAATAATCCTTTCTTTTCCCTACCTTCAATATAACCTTCTGCCACAAGCTGCTGATAAGCAAGTTCAACTGTATTTTTACTTACATTTGTTGATTGAGAAAGCTGCCTGATGGATGGAAGTTTTGTCCCGGCAGAGAGCTCTCCATTTTCTATTTTTTCTCGAAAATACTGATAAATTTGTAAATAAATAGGATTCAGATCTTCCTTTTTAATAAATGGTGTTAAGCACACGTTTCTCGCCTCTTCTGTCCCTATAAAATTATGGAAATCTGTCACTTTTAACAAGGACAATTCATTTTTAAAATGAGTATAACACGAAAATATAAGGAGAGATAGAGATGATACCAATCAGACAAAAAGGGTTAGAATGTAAGGATCAGGAAAAAATTCATTTATTTTTAGAACAAGAAAAAACCGGATTTTTAGGATTGGCTGATGGTAAAATGCCATATGTGATTCCACTTAATTATGTTTGGATGGATGGGACCATTTATTTTCATGGAGCAGCTGAAGGAAGAAAGGTTCATATCATTGCGGAAAATGCAACTGCCTGCTTTACGGTAAGTGCGAATCAGGGAACACTAACCCACCCTGTTCCCGCAAAAACTGACACAGCTTATATGAGTGTAATTGTTTTTGGTGAGGCAGAATTAGTTGTGGATCTAGATGAAGCAGTCAGGGCCATGCAAAAAATGCTTGATAAATATGTGCCGGGATATTATGAGAAGGCCCTTTCAAGTTCACATGTGGACAAATACCGTTCTTCGCTTGGGAGCCGTACAGCTGTCTATAAAATAATACCAAATGAAATAAGTGCAAAAGAAAATCCGATTCAGCTAGAAAAACTTTTCTATAATGGCAAAACACAGCAACATGACGCGGCTCAATAAATTTAAGTATATTTATAGAGGTGCAGGCTGCCTATATTATTGGCAGTCTGTTTTTTATAGATTGATTCACCCATTAGACAAACCGATTTGTTCCCCCTGCTCCCAATTGAATTATGAAAATATCGATGATTTAATGTCTACAGGCGTCTGCATTAATGTTGATGTTTCCGGCTTTAATGCCATCCAATGCCTTCCTTCCGTTTGCTTATAAAAGCATAAAAAAAGTATAAATTCCAATGAATTTTATCCGCTAAAATCTAGTCGAATTCTCGAAAATTGAGTATGATCGTATAATGTATTGAATCTTAACAAAGCGAGGATTCCGATTAAAATGAGCTTATTGAATGTTGAAAATTTATCCCATACATTTGGAGACCGAACTTTATTTAAAGATGTTTCCTTTCGATTATTAGCAGAAGACCATGTTGGACTTGTCGGCGCGAATGGTGTCGGTAAATCCACGTTAATGAATATTATTACAGGACAATTGATTCACGATAGCGGCCGTGTAGAGTGGACTCCTGGTGTTCATTATGGCTATTTAGATCAGCATACAGTGCTGACACCTGGCAAAACAATGCGTGATGTATTGCGTGATGCATTCTTGCCTCTTTTTGAAAAAGAAAAAGAAAATGAATTAAATGAAGTAACAGCGCAAATGGCAGATGCCACACCTGAAGAACTTGAAGTTCTATTGGAAAAAATGGGTGAAATCCAAGATGCCCTGGATGCGAGCGAATTTTATTCCTCGGATATTAAAATTGAAGAGGCAGCAAGAGGACTGGGACTGGATGCAATTGGTTTAGATCGTGATGTCGCTGCATTAAGTGGTGGACAGCGTACAAAGGTTTTACTTGCAAAACTTCTTTTGGAGCAGCCTAAAGTTCTTTTACTTGACGAGCCTACCAACTATTTGGATGTTGAGCATATTCGTTGGTTAACCTCCTATTTAAAGGGGATTATCCATACGCATTTATTCTTATATCCCATGATACGGAGTTTATGAATCCAGTATCAAATGTTATTTTTCAATTGGAATTTTCCAAGATTACACGCTACACTGCAAGCTATGAAAAATTTCTTGAATTGGCGGAAATTAATAAAAATCAACATATTAATGCCTATGAAAAGCAGCAAGATTTTATTAAAAAGCAAGAAGATTTTATTGCGAGAAATAAGGCGCGCTACTCCACTACTGGCCGGGCAAAAAGCCGTCAAAAGCAATTGGACCGCATGGAGCGAATTGACCGACCGGAAACCGCAATGAAACCTACTTTTGAATTTAAGGAATCACGGAGCTGCAGCCGCTATGTGTTTGAAGCAAATGATTTAGAAATTGGCTATTCCCACCCGCTTCTGCCGAAAATGAATATGACTCTTGAACGCGGTGAAAAAGTGGCGATTATTGGTTGTAACGGTGTTGGAAAATCCACCTTGCTTAAAACAATGCTTGGAAAGATAAATCCTCTTGCCGGCAATGTGGAACTCGGGGATTTCCTCTTCCCTTCTTACTTTGAACAGGAAGTAAAGGCAGGAAATATTACACCAATTGACGATGTTTAGAACGCGTTCCCTTCGATAGATCAGCATCAAGTTCGTGCAGCTCTTGCCCGCTGCGGTTTAAAAAATGAGCATATTTCCCGCCCGATGAACCAATTAAGTGGTGGTGAGCAGGCAAAAGTCCGCTTTTGTAAGCTGATGATGAATGAAAGTAACTGGATTTTATTTGACGAGCCGACGAATCACTGGATGTAGTCGCTAAGGAAGAATTAAAGCGTGCATTAAAAGCCTATAAAGGAACAGTTGTTCTTGTTTGCCACGAACCAGATTTTTACGAGGAATGGGTCACGAAGGTTTGGAATGTCGAAGAGTGGTCACAAAAACAAACAGTATAAGAAAAGCGTAGGCGCCGGAGCTGGACCATTCTCAAAGCAATTTATAAATTCTTAGACTATATGAAAAAGCAGCGGAAGTCCGCTGCTTTTTAGTTTGCTTTTTCGAAAGCTAATTTTAATCCGAATACTATTAAAACGAGTCCAGTTATACCTTCCATGGCCCTGTTGATGGAAGGTCTTTTAATAAATGCACTAATTTGATTAATTAACGAAATATAAAATAAGAACCAGATAATAGTTAAAATGGTATAGGTAATTCCCATTAAAAGAAATGGAATAAATGTAGTGCTGTTCACCTCGACAAACTGAGGTAAAAAAGTTAAGAAAAATACCGCAACTTTTGGATTTAATAAGTTCGTTAAAAATCCCTGTTTAAAACAAGACTTTCCTTGATAGTTATTTTTCGGAAGGATTTCGTTCTCTACTAAGTTTTTATTATTTTTTAATGACCAGAGAGTTTTTACACCTAAGTAAAACAAATAAATCGCGCCAACAAACTTAAAAATTGAAAAGACCATGGCAGATTTTACAATGATTGCTGACAGCCCGACCACAGCAGCTGTTGTATGAATCATCAGAGCACAGCAGGTGCCAAATACAGTTTTTAATCCCCCGTTTTTACCAATAGTAAGCGTGTTTTTTGTTGCAATGGCCGTATCAGGACCCGGCAAGATAATTAGTACAATACACATAATAATAAATAGATAAAAATTATGAATCAACTTTCTCCCCTCTTTCAGTTAGCATAGTGATGAACTACGCTTTCAATATGCTAGCAATCGCTAACAAGCTGATACCTACTTTATTTACATTTCCATCATCCCCATATCCATTTTTGTATGGTAATCATAACAAACTTTTGCATAATTATGAATTGTTATTTTCGGAAATAGACTATTGCAGCTTCGAAAGACATTGAAAAACATGTATTAAATTGCTAATAGAGCTGCGTTCCTTTATCCTTAGAGTAGATATTTTCAAACAGAAATGAGTTGATTTTTTGCAAACAAAAAGTGCTTTGCCGATTTTATTTTTTGTTATGTTTTTAGTGATGATTGGTTTCGGAATCATCATCCCTGTCCTCCCGTTTTACGTTGAACAAATCGGGGCTACGCCTACAGAACTGGGACTTTTAATGGCGGTTTATTCCTTCATGCAACTGATTTTTGCCCCCATCTGGGGACGGATCTCAGATCGGTTCGGCCGTAAACCGGTAATGATGATTGGAATTGCGGGTCTTGGGATTTCTTTTTTAATCCAGGGGCTGTCGACGCAATTATGGATGCTGTTTGCAGCAAGAATTCTTGGCGGTATGCTCTCTTCTGCCAATATGCCCACCGCAATGGCCTATGTCGCTGATATCACAACAGCAGAAAATCGCGGTAAAGGAATGGGGATTATTGGAGCTGCAACAGGTCTTGGCTTTGTTTTTGGACCGGCGGTTGGTGGGATTTTTTCAAAAATAAGCTTAGGACTTCCATTTTTGCTTGCCAGTGGTTCTTCCTTTATTACCTTAATCCTTGTATTTTTATTACTAAAAGAATCATCAAAGAAGAAATCGGTTGAAAAAAGACCATCCTTGTTTCAGGCTTTTAGTGGTCCAACATCCATTTTATTTGTTATGCAATTATTGATTTCTTTATCACTTTCAGGTTTAGAAGCAACTTTTGCTTATTTCGCTGCCAAAAAGGCAGGTATGGATACAAGAGAACTTGGGTATGTATTTATGATTATGGGGTTCGCTAGCGCTATGATTCAGGGCGGATTGGTTGGCAGGTTAACGAAAAAATATGGAGAAAGGGTAGTTATTCAAGGAGGCATCCTCCTCTCGGGGATTGGCTTTGGACTCATTTTACTGGTACATAGTTTTCTAACGGCAGCTATTTATTTAACGATTTTTGGAATTGGAAATGGTGTGATACGTCCAAGTGTTTCCTCACTACTAACAAAATCTTCCTCAGCCGGGCATGGTAGTTTGACGGGTTTGCTGTCCTCCTTTGATTCATTAGGCAGGATAGTCGGTCCACCACTTGGTGGTTGGTTATTTTCAATTACCGTTGGCATGCCCTATATTTCAGGAGCTGTCATCTCAGTGTTGGCCTTGATTCTCTTCCAAGTCTACCGCCCAGCAATTAAATTAAGAAATACAACTAATAAAGCAGGAATCTAAAGAGGTTCCTGCTTTTCTAGTTCTTTGATTATGATTTAAGTTAAAAAAAATCAAGGGAAAGAAATTTTATAGAAATCAGAATGGCTATTTTTTAAATTGGGTAAAAAATAATAATTCATTTCGGAACTTGTCTAAAAATTCTTCGAAAGAGGATTGGATTAATTGAGGAAATAGCGTTTCGAGTGATTCTTTATATTCCTGGCCTAATGCTTCCCGCAAATAGATAAAGTTATGAAATAATAGTGCTTTTTCAAAATCAATCCCTAATTCATATAAGCCGATCGATAATTCATCTTTTGGTATTTGTTTAATTTTTTTGTAAACTTTTTCGTTTTTTTCTATTAGCTTTTTATTTAGATAATAGATGACATAATCTGTATAAATCATTTGACCAATATCATTTGTTTCTTTATTTGAATGATTAAAACCAATAACATGGTTTTCCTTACTTTCACGGATGATATAGGTTTTATTTCCTTTTAAATGAGTAATAAAATTTTTTACGCGCTTATCAAAAATTTTATCAAATTCAATAATTTGTTGAAGTTTTACAGCAAAATCCCGATGTTCTTCCCCAACTACAAATAGGCGGTCGACAATGGGTAACAGGTTCAACACCCCTTCTGATAGCTGACTAGATGCATCGTAAATGATAATGTCGAATTCCTTTTTCATTTCTTTAATTTTTCGCTTTTTTTCTGTTAGAGATAATTTTGAGAATTCATGAATTAACTCATTTGAATTTTCTTCTTTTTCTAAAGTTCCATATGAAATAAATGCAGCAGATAGCGTAGTGTTCGTTTTTAGCCATTGATAAACGGATAATGACAATTCCGTTACACCTGATTTTGCTTTTGGAGAATAGAAACCGACCAAGTACAATTCCTTTCACCTGCCTTATATTACAAGTATTTGCATGAGCTGGATTTCCTTTCAACACTTATTAATATAGTGTACAGTTTTGTCCAGCCTGCTGAAACGGCGCTTTCACTAGGTTCTTATCTACAAAAAAAGCTAACCGAATAAATCGATTAGCTTTTTTCATGGTTATTAGCTGTTAGTAGTTGGGCCTAAAAATTTTTCGATTGCGGCCTTATTTTCATCGAGATTAATACTTAGCACATCTCCTACATTATCAAATCGTTCATTAGTGAAGGAACCATCGACTGGGACGCGAAGTGTTTGTATGTTAGAGGATTGATTCGTAATCAAATCCTTCCCCAAAGAAAATAAAGTGGATGAATCGATATTGGTTTCAATGTAAGGATTGATAACTCCTAATAGCTTAGGAATCTTGACAATACTTCCCATACTTAATGCCTGATCCTCCAATTTAGCGATAACCTCTTGCTGCCTCTCTACCCGGCCGAAGTCACTTTGGTTATCATGTCTAAACCGGACATATCCTAATAACTTATCCCCATGCAGCGTTTGCTTCCCAGGGTTTAACGTTATTCCAATTCCATACTTCATTTGATGCGGAACATCCACTTCAATTCCATCAGGTGCGATAACATCTACCACCTTGGAAAATCCTTTAAAATCGACCATGGCAAAATAATTTACATCAATATTAAAATTTTCCTCAATGGTTTGTCGTAAAAGCTCCGGCCCACCAAAGGCATAGGCTGCATTTATTTTTTGCTTTCCGTGACCTGGTATATCCACATATGTATCTCGCATAATCGAAATTAATTTTGCTTGATGAGAATTTTGATCATAGTGGGCAATCATAATCGAATCTGTTCTTGAATGCTTCTCACCTCGTGAATCGCTTCCTAAAAGAAGAACATTGATTTTTCCAAACTTTACTTCCGTTCCTTTAAACGTGTCAGCCTGTTTGTTATTCGTTATGTTACTTCCAGCCTCTGCAATCGAAATCCCTTGCTTATATTGATAAAATGAATAAGTGCCGATAAAAATAATCATCAATATAAAAAACAGTCCAAATACTCTTTTCCAACGTACTTTCCTTCTTCTACTTACCTTTTCCATCTCGTACCTCCGGTTTGTAAATGCCAAGTTAACAAAAAAATTATTCTTTTTTATTTTAAGTTATTATTAGTAATAATTTAATTACAAAATGGTAAATAAAAGATTAAGTTTTTACTACTCGGAAAAAGTCAGAGTCCGAAAACCGTGAATTAAAATTAATCATATGTCGTTCGGACATGCATACAATGGGTTATGAAGATGTAATTGGTAAAGGAGCCGGGAATCATGAAATCTTTCACTCAATTCACGTCAATACTAGCCCTTTTTTTCTTATTAGCTTTTGCAGCCTATCTTGATTCGCCTTTTTCGTTTATTAATAAAAATCACTCCTACACGGCAACGGCGATCAAACAAAAAGTCGCTAGGCCTGTAACGGCCGCGCCTTCTGATGAAGGGCCGGATTTAGAAGAGAAACTGGAAAAAGTTGAAAAAGTTGATGGATACTTCGTGGAAACCTATCAGGAATATGAAGTATACAAGGATGATAAAGGTAAAGTGATCAAAGAAATTCCGACCGACCACACCGAAACATTAAAATATTGGGATTATAGTCAAAATAATGGTGAATAAGAGGTTAATTCTCTGGTAAAAAGGCTGCTGCTAGGATCCGACAGCCTTAATTATTAGGGATAATATAGTTAATGATAAGTTTCCACTCCTCTTTATTTTCCAATGGAATCTGTAAGTGAATGAATGGATTTTATAAAATTGTCAAAAATGAAAGTTGAGGAGGTAGAAAATCCAATGACAATAATCGTAAAATTTGTAACTTGTCTTGTTGCTTATGCAGTGGCATTAGATCTTTTTTTCGATGCGACATGGGTGGATATTGTTTGGTTTAGTGTAATGATGACAATTGTTTCATACCTTGGGGACAGGATTTTGCTCTCAAAAATTGGAAATAAGAATACTCTTATTGCAGATTTTATCCTGGCGTATATGGTTGTTTGGATTTTTGGCAGTGTCCTTCTTGATAATTATATGCAAATCGCTTGGGGAAGTTTGATTTCAGCTATAATTATTACGGCTGGTGAGTATTTCGTTCACCGGTTGCTGCATCGTTCCATACCAGAGGACAGCAACAAGAGGAATGCCATTCCGGACCGGCTTGCATATGGAATGGAAATGTCCGAGGAGCATGAGCCGTTAAAGAAAAAGTAAAATCAGTTCATAAGATAAAAACAAATTAATGTAGAAAGGTCTTCCTATTTTAAGGAAGGCCTTTTTTAGTTCATTAAATGGAAATAAACTGGCGATTCAAATAACGATTTACATGAAAGGAAAAATCTTGATTCCAAAAGTGAACTTTTTGTGACAAAAATGTGAAAGATTTAAAAACATATACTCAAACGGCTATATATTTGGTATATTTGTATAGCTTTTTTACATTGCAACGTTATATAAGTAAAAAACAAATTAGAACGAAAGGGGTACTTACATTGAGTAAATGGAACCAATTTGCTAAATATGGTATTTTAGCAGTTTTGGGTATGGTTCTTTTAGCAGGGTGTGATAAAAGTAATTTTATCGTCCTTGACCCGAAAGGTCCGGTCGCCCATCAAGAGTTAAATTTAATTATTATTTCTGCTGTTTTATGTGCTGTTGTCATTATTCCGGTAATAGGTATTTTCATTTATATTGCTGTTAAATATCGAGACAAGCCAGACAACAAAGCTCCCTATCAACCTGAATGGGCTGATAGCAAAATTTTGGAGATCGTATGGTGGGGAATTCCGGTAGTCATCGTTGCGATTCTAGGTGTATTTACTGCAAAAACAACATTGAATTTAACAAAACCACCAGTTAAAGATGTGAAACCAATGGTGGTCCAAGTAACTTCATTGGATTGGAAATGGATGTTTACCTATCCTGATAAAAAAATTGCAACTGTAAATTATGCTGAAATTCCAGCAGGCGTTCCGGTTCAATTTGTTTTAACTTCGGATGCGCCGATGAATTCCTTCTGGATTCCTCAATTAGGCGGTCAGGAATATACCATGCCGGGAATGTCCATGGGCTTATGGCTGCAGGCTGATAAAGTTGGAGAATACTTCGGTTCCGGAGCCAACTTTACTGGTAAAGGATTCGCTCATATGCAATTTAGAGTGAAATCAGTTACTCAAGCTAATTTTGATAAATGGGCAGAAGGTATTAAGAAAAGCTCCCCTGTCTTAACAAAAGCTGGTTATGACAAATTATCCAAACCAAGTACAGAGAAAGAGTTAAGCTTTTCATCATATCCTAAGGGATTATTCCAAGACATTGTGAACAAAAACGGCGGTATTTACTACGATCACATGAAGCATATGAACATGAGTGATAGTGCTGAAATGAAGTCAATGCCTGGCATGGATATGGGAAAATAAACTAACAGGAGGAAATTATCAATGGATAACTCGCATTTTTTTGTCACCGGCGATCCTATGATTTATGGTGCCGATGTTTCGATTGTTTTAGCCATGATTGCGGTTGTATTTTCTCTCACCTATTTCAAAAAATGGGGTTGGTTATGGAGAGAATGGATTACAACTGTTGACCATAAAAAAATTGGTATTATGTATCTCCTAGCCGCTTTGCTTATGCTTTTCCGCGGTGGGGTCGATGCAATCTTAATGCGTATTCAACTTGCATTTCCAGATATGCATTTCTTAGAATCTGAACACTATAATGAAATTTTCACAACGCATGGAACGATTATGATTTTATTTATGGCGATGCCATTTATGTTTGGTTTATTTAACATGGTTGTTCCATTGCAAATTGGTGCGCGAGACGTTGCATACCCAATGTTAAACGCAGTCAGCTTTTGGTTATTCTTTATTGGAGCAATGCTCTTTAATATTTCCTTTGTAATCGGTGGTTCAGCGAATGCCGGCTGGCTATCTTATCCACCTTTATCTGAAAGTCAATTTAGCCCGGGTCCTGGTCAAAACTTCTGGATTTGGGGAATTCAAATTTCGGGTATCGGAAGTTTAGCAACAGGTATTAACTTTGTTGTTACCATCTTAAAAATGCGTACACCATCAATGCGCTTAAAAGATATGCCGTTATTTTCATGGTCTGTTTTAGCATCATCAATTGCTATTTTAGGTGCTTTCCCTATTTTGACTGTTACTTTAATCATGTTAACGATTGACCGCATGCTTGGTGGACACTTCTTTACAATGACTGCCGGCGGTAACCCAATGTTATGGGTTAACTTGATTTGGATGTGGGGTCACCCAGAAGTTTATATTGTTGTATTACCTGCTTTCGGTGTGTTCTCTGAAATTGTTGCTACATTTTCGAAGAAACGTATTTTTGGTTATGGTTCAATGGTATTCTCTATGATTGCCATCTCTGTTGTTTCTTATTACACTTGGGTGCACCATTTCTTTACAATGGGTGCCGGTGCGGACGTAAATATTGTTTTTGCGATTTGTACGATGATCATTGCGATCCCAACAGGTGTTAAGATCTTTAACTGGCTGTTTACGATGTACCGCGGACGTGTTCGCTTATCACAGCCAATGCTTTGGTTTTATGCATTCGTACCTTGTTTCCTTGTTGGTGGTGCAACAGGCGTTATGCTTGCAGCTGCCCCAGCAGACTATCAATACCATAACAGTTACTTCCTGATTGCCCACTTCCACCAAGTATTAATCGGTGGTGTAGTGTTCGGCTACCTTGCTGGTCTATATTATTGGTGGCCAAAACTATTCGGCTTTAAGTTAAACGAACGTTTAGGAAAATGGGGATTCTGGTTGTGGCAAATTGGTTTCTATGTATGCTTTATGCCACAGTACGCACTTGGATTTATGGGTATGACTCGTCGTATTTATACGTATAACCAATCAGCAGGTTGGGATATGGGTTGGGCACCGCTTAACTTAATCTCTACAGTTGGTGCATTCTTTATGGGTATCGGTTTCGTCTTCCAAGTTTGGCAAAT
Organism: Bacillus sp. MUM 116; assembly: GCF_001866655.1. Taxonomy (GTDB): domain Bacteria; phylum Bacillota; class Bacilli; order Bacillales; family Cytobacillaceae; genus Neobacillus. Next base: position 44,578 of record NZ_MLYR01000055.1, read on the forward strand.
TCTTTATAGTATTAAACACGGTGAACGTGATGTAACCGGTGATGCTTGGGATGGCCGTACATTAGAATGGTCAATTCCATCCCCTCCTCCAGTTTATAACTTTGCGATTTTACCAAAAGCAAATGGCAAGGATGCTTGGTGGTATCAAAAAGAAGAAATGAAAAAAGAAGGCTATAAACCTGAACCAGTGAAATATGAACCGATTCATATGCCAAAAAATACTGGTATTCCTTTCATCATGTCTTGCTTCTTCTTTATTGCTGGTTTTGGATTTACGTTTGATTGGATTTGGATGGGAGTCATCGGATTAATTGGTGTTGCCTTAACATTAATTACTCGTTCATTCCAATATGACACTGATTATTATATTACTGTAGAAGAAATCGAGCGAACTGAAAAAGCAATAAAGAACAATATGTCGGTTCAACGAACTGCAAACTAGGAGGTTAAAAACATGCAACATAGCGCTTCAGCTCATGTTTCTGACCATGATCATGGTCATGTTGACCAAGAAGGATTAAAGGTTTTAGGATTCTGGATATTCCTTGTAACTGACTGTCTATTATTTGCAACCTTCTTTGCAGCGTATGCGGTCTTGCACACTCATACAAACGGAGGGTTCACAGCAAAGGAATTCGATGTTCCAGGATTTATCCTTGAGACTTTTATTCTTTTAATTAGTTCATTCACAAGTGGTTTAGCCGTTTTGGCCATGCATAAAGGCAATAAAAAAGGTCTTATCAATTGGTTAATTGTAACGATAGCTCTTGGTGCTGTATTCGTAGGTCTTGAAGTCAACGAATTTGTAAATATGGTTCATGAAGGTGCAACTCTTCAAAGCAGCGCCTTCCTTACTTCCTTCTTTTGTTTAGTTGGAACACACGGCGTTCACGTTTCTTTCGGTATCCTTTGGATTCTTGGAATTATTGTTCAAATCAAGAAAAAAGGAATAACTGAAGTTACAAAACGAAAAGTTTCCATTGTCAGTCTGTATTGGCACTTCCTAGATGCTGTCTGGATCTTTATCTTTACTGTCGTTTATTTAATGGGGGTGATGTAACATGTCAGCACATGGACACGAACACACAGGTTCCGTCAAAGCATATGTGACAGGTTTCATTCTTTCGATTATTTTGACCATCATCCCTCTTGTTCTTGTTTTAAATCATATGATGGCAAAATCAGCGCTTATGTTCAGTATATTGATCGCAGCTGTTTTACAGTTTATCCTTCAATTATTCTTCTTCATGCATATTCGTGATGGTGAAGGACCAAGATACAATGTAATGGCATTAGTCTTAGGGATTATTTTCGTCGCAACGATTGTTGCCGGATCGGTTTGGATTATGTCGTTTAACTCTCAAGTTCATTAATAAATGCTTTTCAGTGCCCAGCGATTCATAAGATTGCTGGGCACTGAAGATTTATTTTACAGAAATGTAAAAGGTTTCTACATTGGAGGTGCCATCGGTGAAATATTTCTGGCTTTCTATCATTGCAGCAGCATCGCTGTTTTTAGTAAATATTATTGGCTTTATAGACACGATGACCAACTCGGCAATGGGATGCGGTAGTGGTTACCCTTTGTGTAACGGAAAGTTATATCCTGATTTTTCCGATTATCATTCCGTAATTGAATACACTCATCGTATTGTGGTTGGTCTTGCGAGTCTTTTATTATTTGTTGTTTCGGCAATCGCTTGGATTCGATATAAAAAGCGAAAGGTAAAAATTCTTGTCCTTTTTGCAATTATAGGTATCTTTGGAGAATCGACACTCGGTGCATTGACGGTGATGGTCTCTCTCTCCCCTCTTCTGCTCGCAGCACATTTGGGGATTGCACTTATTTCATTTGCAGCCTTAATAAATATCGCGTATGTCACTTACTTAGAGGAAAAGAACATTCCACAATTGAAAAAGTTGCCTGCTTCTTTTTCTGCTTTTTCTTGGTTTGTATTTATCTTTTTGTATGCGGCGATTTATTTTGGCGGCTATGTGGCCAAAACAGGATCTGGAGAAGCCTTTCGCGGTTTTCCGATTCCAACAGAAAGCTATGCAGCAGTCGGTGATGCTTTTTGGGTAGATGTGATTCATCGATCGTTTGCTCTTGGTTTAATCATTCTATTTTTCTCGCTTATTCAGTTAACAAAAAAATACCGGCAAGATCGTCCGGAGATTTACCGCTTTAGTCAAATAAATTTTTTATTTATACTCCTGCAAGGATTAAGCGGTGCCCTTTTAATTTATACGCATTTAAGTTTGGGTGCAGTTCTCCTGCATGTTTCGATTTTATCTCTATTAGTTGGAATCCAAAGTATCGTCTGCTTTCAAAGCCGTTAGACAAAAATCCTAAATGAATTGTTTAGGATTTTTTTATTGCTCTTTTTTACTCTTTTTTACTCTTTTTTACTCTTTTTAAAATGCAAGTAGTTTGTTTGAAAAATATAAATTTTAAAAAATGTTTGACAAATTTGTGACAATTGATAGAATATTCAGTAAGGGAGTGATGATCATGGAGTATAAATATTTAAAAATTTTTAAAGCGTCCATGTTTGGAATCGGTACAGGAATTCTCATTTTTATTTTCAGTTTCTTTGTAAGCGCTGCCAACGGAGGTTATTTTTATACTGCAACAGGTGTAGGTATCGTCATTGCTTCTTTAATTACCCTGATGTTTGGGATGAGTATTAGCTTAATGGAGGAAGTAACGGATGCGGAGATTCGAAATAAAGAAACCAATCTCTATTTCGTTCCAAGAAAACCCATTCGTTAATCAATCATAAAGATAATCAGGCGTGATTTCATAAATCACGCCTGATATTATTAATGAATTTAAGAAAATTACTTTACTATCCTTGCATTTTCTCTACGTGCCCCATTGGTTTCTTCGTTGGCCAAAATGCCCATTCCCCAAATATGGCTGTAATCGCCGGCACCAAAAATGGTCTGACTATAAAGGTATCGAGTAGAACACCAATTGCAGTAATTGTTCCAAAATGGACAAGGATCTGAATTGGAAGGGTTGTTAAGATAGCAAAAGTTCCTGCAAGGATTAAACCTGCTGATGTGATTATCCCGCCAGTTTCAGAAACCCCCTCCTTAACTGCACTCAAAATGGACATTTCATTGCGTTTTCTCCATATACTTGAAATCATAAAAATATTATAGTCTTCCCCAAGTGCAACAATAAATACAAAAGCATACAAAGGGATAAAACCTTGTATTTCATTCACATTAAAACCATAGTGTAAGATAATCCAACCTAACCCTAATGCACTAAAATAGGATAATAGCACGGTTCCGATTAGATAAACAGTAGCGATAATGGAACGGAGATAGAACAATAGTAAAACGGCAATCATCACAAGGACGATTGGAATAATCAAGGACGAATCGGCTTTTGTTGTCTCCTTCGTATCATATTGCTCTGCCGTTTGTCCACTTATAAAAATCTGGTTGGTCTCTTCACCAATATTTAAAATTTCCTTCAGGTCCCGTTTTAGTTTCGGGATTAATTCCATGGCCTTGTTAGAATAAGGATTATCTTTTAATTCCACATCAAACTTGACCAAGCTTGGGTCCTTATCACTTCGCACTACATTGGATACATTTGCAATGTATGGGAATTCTTCCAATTTTGTTTTTATGCTGTTTTCATCTTCCATTCCCTTTACTACAACGGTAGAAGGTGCTAATTCACCAGCACTAAAATGTTCAGAAATAATTTCAAATCCCTCGCGAGATGGCATATCTTTCGGGAAAGATGATAGTGTATCATAGGTATATTCAATTTTTAAAGAATAAATGGCCAAAATACCCAAAATCGTTAAGGTTGTGATAAACACTTTCCAAGGGTTTTGACTAACGAAGCTGCCAACGAAATTTCCTAACGGTTTCTCATTATGGCGATTTCGATATACCTTCCCTTTTTTCTCCGCCAATTTTTTAGCCATTTCTTCTGTACGTGGGACAAATGGAAAAAAGGAGGTTCTGCCCAAAATGCTTAAAAAGGCAGGAATCAGCGTTAAACTTGCAGCCATCATAATCAGAATGGCCAAACTAAACGGAATTGCAAAACGATGGATGGAACCGTAGTTTGCCACTAATAAAACGAGTAGAGAGATGACAACGGTCAGTCCGCTCATAATAATGGCTCCGGATGATCTTGTGAAAGCATGTTTGATAGAGCGAAATTTACTCTCCTCTTTTTTAAGGCTATTTCGGAATTGGGCAATTAAGAATAAACAATAATCGGTTCCAGCTCCAAATAATAAAACGGTCATAATTGAGATTGCTTGAGAATCAAAGTCGATCATCCCTTCTTTACCCAAATACCCCAATATCGGACTGATTACCATATAGGCCATACCAACGCCAACTAATGGAATAAGTGCCAAAATCGGTGAGCGATAGATGATCAGAAGGAAAATCAGGACAAGCAAAACGGTACCAAAAAGTAAAGAAAGATCTCCCTGGCTAAATAGCGCCGTAGCATCTACTGATATTCCTGCTGGTCCAGTAATTCTAACGAGTAAAGAGTTTTCATCCTTCATTTTTTTTGTAAAAGGATTATCTGGGAAATTTGATATAGAAATTTCTTTTACTTTATCCAAGCGCTTTTGGATTTCCGCTGTCTCGAGGTTTTGATCAAAAACTAATGGTAAAACAAAGGTTGTTCCATCTTTAGATACTTGTTGTTTTAATCCCGGAAGTGGAATTTTATAAAATGGCGGTACCTGCATCCCTTCAATCGGATTTTCTTCCACCAGTTTCTTCGTTAGAGTTTGTATCGAAGTAAGATCTCCATTCGATAATTGACTCTTTTTATACCATGTCAATAATGCTGGATTACCGTTACTGCTTCCAAAGTTCTTATCAATGATCTCTTTTGCTTTTTGAGAGTCAACCTTCTTTAAGAATACATCTGCCCGTTCATTCTTTTGTAAATTTGCCTGTGGCAAAGTGATATTTAAAAGCAGAATGACAAACATCCAAATTAGGATGGTAATCCAACGCCCTTTTTTTCCACTAACTAGCTCACCCCATCGTGATAGCCAATTTTGCTTCATTTTCCTCGTCTCCCTTCAATACCTTATCAGTTGATAAGCAGGTAGTAAAAAAAGAGAGGCCCTTTAGCCTAGCTCCCTAAACCATTTAAAATAATACTGACGATTAATTTGGCTTTTCGTTGTGCTTCGGCTTCTTTTTCTTCTTCTTTTAGATTATTAAGCCCGGAAAACTGCAATAAGGATTTTAATAAATCTAATACAAAGAAGGACATTTCCTTTGGATTCGTATCGAGTTTTGCCAATTCTCGAATTTGTCCTCCCTTTTCAGCCTCTGCGATCATTTCGACTACTGGAAGAAAATAACTATCAAACCACCACTGACGAAGCAGCTGTTGTGTCTCTTCGTTCATTTCATGCTTTAGATCATGAAACATTTGGGACAAATCCTCTTGGTGATTCATAAGCATGTAAATGGCAATATGGTAAATTCGATCCTTAAAAGCCATATACTGCTCTTTGATTTGAATCATCTGAAATTTGGTTCGGTTCATGATTTCTTTGACGACTTCAATATAAATTTCTTGCTTGTTACCAAAATGATGGTATAAAGCAGGCTGAGTAATACCGCAAGCTTGTGCGATTTGCCGGGTAGAAACGGACCGATAGCCATAGGTCATAAATAAGCTTCGAGAAATTTCGAAAATATTTTGTTTTGTTTCAAGTGAAGAATCCTCTGAGTGATTATTTCGTGTTTTTGCCATTTTCTTTCAGCCTTTCTAACTTATCAACTGATAAGTTAAATGATAATATAAAATGATAAAAATGAAAACTGTATAAACAGCAATTTTTATTTTAAATAAAAGGTTGATTTATCCATTATGAAGAATAAAAATACAAAAGCTCAGGTTTAATTGTGAACCTGAGCTTTTTCTAATCTCTCTAAAATTTTCCTTTTTCGATAGAGTATCATTCCTGCCTCGGATAGGTCAGTAATCATTGAACGGTTAATGAAAGCGCCAAATATCATTCCAGCCACAGGGACCATTTGGAATAACTTTTTCCAGCCAAAATTATCTCTATACGTATAGATAACCTCTCTCCAGCCCTGCAATTGGGACATCATTTCATTCGATTTTTTACCTCTTTGATAAAAGTTGGCAAGTTCATTGAGTATCGCTCGTTTACCAACAATATCGGAAGATGAAAATTGTAAGCATTTAATAATAAAAATTCGTTCGTTTTTATCGTTTGGATCATAGCCATGGAGAATCGCAATTTCTTGAAGCATTTTTAAAGAAATTGCTAATATGGCTGGAATATCTAAGGCGAGGGTGAAAATTCCCCCGATTCCTGTGCTGGCTCCTTGGAGTGCCGCAAAGTTTTTTCTGCGGACGCTTAGTTCCTGGCTAATTTTATCCATTGTTTTTAAGGGCAAATCTTGTATGTCCGCAATCGTTTCGATGGGATTGTTGGTTTCCTTTTGAATCATCTTGAATAAACTTTTTTCATTTATTAAATATTTTCCGCCTGTTTGGATGTAGGAACCTATCTCCTCTAGCAATAAGCCAATTTTGTTATGAATAAAGTGGGGTGTAATTTTATCTAGCAGCTTAAATGGAAGGCGGCCAATTCGTTCCCAAAACCAGAGACCACTCTGGTCTTTTTCCCATTTTTCTATGATAGAAAGTTGTTTTAATAACTCGTCTCTAGTTTCCAATTTAACAAACTCCAATGTAATATAATATTATTAGCTCTATTGTTACCATTAATTTATTTTGTATTTACTACGAAAGATTGAAAAAATAGTTTAAAATATACAGTATTTTTGGATTAAAATTCTCCGGTAGGAAAATGAATGATAGAGATGATGGTGGATAGTCCCTGAGGACAAGATTTTTCGCATTAAATGGGACCTATGAGTTCTTGTTAGTGCCCGTGGACATGATTTTTTGCGTTGAATGGGAACTGAGATCTTTTGTTAGTGCCCGTATGATAGGTTTTTCCATAACTACGGGCACTATAACACATTGGTTACTTTAATTTATTTAAAGTGTGACAATAATAGGACCATCTTTGGTAATAATCAATGTGTGCTCATACTGGGCAACACGGCTTTCTTCAGTAACATAGGTCCAGCCGTCTCCTTTTTCAAAAACTTCCTCTTCTAGGGTAGAAATAAATGGTTCAAATGCAATCACCATTCCTTCCTTTAACAAACCGCGCTCTGACGGTTCATAGTAATTAAAAATATACTCGGGCTGCTCATGTATGGTTCGTCCAATTCCATGACCAGTAAGGTTCTTAATAACCGTGAATCCGTGTTTTCGGGCAGTTTGATACACGACCTTCCCCATGCCATTTATTTTTGAGCCTGGATTCGCTTTTTTCAGACCGGCTTCAAACGTTTCTTTTGCCAATTCGCAAATTCGCTTTAATACTGGATCTCCCTCTCCTACGACAATCGAAATCCCAGTATCGGCAAAATATCCATGTTTAGAACCCGAGACATCAATATTGACGAGATCTCCCTCTTGAATTACGCGTTTTCCAGGGATACCGTGTGCTACCTCTTCATTTACACTAATACACGTATATCCTGGAAAATCATACTCGCCTTTTGGTGCGGAAATAGCCCCTTCCTTTTCAAAAAGCTCACCGGCAATTTCATCCAACTCTTTTGTTGTGATTCCTGGTTTTGTCCTTCGGACTAATTCATCGCGAATAGCTCCGCAAATACGACCAATTTCTTTTATTCCATTAATATCTTCTTCAGTCTTTACAATCATGATGATACCCCAATCTAAAAATATTGTTATGTAAACTTTTATGTGTTTGATTTTACCCGTTGTATACTAAAAATCAAAGGTTATTAACAAGATGAAAGCCCTTTTGATTCAAAAACCAAAAGGGCAACAATAAAATTATTCACCTAAATCCACATTATGATACACTTGTCTAACATCTTCTAAATCTTCAAGTGCATCAATCATTTTTTCAAATTTTGCTTGTGCGTCTTCTTGTAAGGTAATTTCATTTTGTGCAAGCATCGTTAATTCAGCTACAGTAAACTCTGTAATACCTGCAGCTTTGAATGCTTCCTGGACAGTATGGAACTGATCAGGCTCAGCATAAATAATTACTTGATCCTCATCTTCGATAATGTCACGAACATCTACGTCCGCTTCCATTAACATTTCTAGGACCTCTTCCTCGGATTTCCCTTCAATCCCAAAAACCGCTGTAGCATCAAACATATAAGCAACTGAACCACTAACACCCATGTTACCGCCATTTTTTCCAAAAGCCGCACGTACATCCGAAGCAGTACGGTTCACGTTATTGGTCAACGCATCGACAATGACCATTGAACCGTTTGGTCCGAAACCTTCATAACGAAGCTCGTCGTAATTTTCATCGGAACCACCTTTTGCTTTATCGATTGCACGGTCAATAATATGTCTTGGTACACTGTATGTTTTTGCCCGCTCAAGAACAATCTTTAGAGCTGTATTGGATTCTGGGTTTGGTTCCCCTTGTCTTGCAGCAACATAGATCTCGCGGCCAAACTTAGCATAAATACGACTTGTATTTGCGTCTTTAGACGCTTTCTTTTCTTTAATATTATTCCACTTACGTCCCATTGTCTTCCCAACTCTCTTTCAACATTGAATCAACTGAAATAATTCACTAAATAATATTATCCTAAAATGGGCAATTTGTTAAGTGTCTACAAACATACATCCGGGTAAAATTCAGTAAAAATGTAAAAAGTTTTGACAGCCTTTTCATTTTTTATGCAAGGAAAGAAATTATGATGAGCATCTTTACCTATTGTTAAAAGAACTCAAGATCGAGAGGGAATCCGCTTAGAGCCTTCCGCATTAGCAGGAATGTCTGGTCCGGTTGAATTATTTAAAAATAGCTCTGCTTATATCGAAAAACACAACTTAAAAAATAAGATGAAAAAGGCTTCTCATATTGTATGGGCCACCGGCGGAAGTATGGATCCAACAGAAATGTTAGAGAAGTACTACCAAAATGGGATAAAATCATAAATGTCAAAAGGGAAACGTAGCTTAACGTTTCCCTTTTGACATTAGATTACTTCTATTTGATTGGTGAAGGTTGGAATACTTCTTCGGTATTTTCCTCTTCTGCTAATTCCAGCTCATCATTGGCATCTATATACGATTGGAATGTGTGCTGCCAATTTTCCTTTACTTTTTTATGATGAAGGATGGTTTTCGTATGTGTTGTCTTCACCCATGTGTGTTGATGCCGCCATTTAAGTAATCCGACAAATTGGGCAAATATATAGGTGTAACCGTAATAAAGAATGGAAAAAATCATCGAAAAATAATTGAATTTATGTCTGCTGTCTTTTCGAACAGCATAAGGCATGCAAATAAGGAACTGATAGGTAAACAATAATAGAGTGATAATACTTGAACCAAGAACCACCGTTGAAAATCTCATTCCTAATTTTGTGGCTGCTGCAAAATCTTTTGTGGCTGCCTGGTAAATAAGGGCAACGAGAATTCCAACAAAAGCAACAACCATTTGAACTGCCCGGGCCATTCCAAAAAGATAGATCAATTGGTCAAGAATTTTGAGTTTTCCTTTTTCCTTAATCATTTTTTTAAATAATGCTTGATAATTGGTAAAAGCGACAAACCAATGTCCCTGCGACCAGCGGATTCGTTGTTTTAAACTCATCTTTAAATTATCCGGTTTTTCATCATAAATTCTCACAAAGTGATTCCATAATACACGGCCATTCGTTTTGACGATTTCCATTTCAAGCTCTACATCCTCTGTCAGGGAATTAAAGCGAAATCCTCCATGCTTCATTAAGAAATCAAGCCGGACAATAAATCCAGTGCCACCGATTGAATTCGTTAATCCCATCCGGTATTTTGCCAGTTGAAAAAAACGGTTAGATAAATAATAGCTGATGGCATACCCCAATGACAGTGATGAAGTGGAATTTTTTGAATCTAAATAGGCTTGGATAGCTTCCGGTTTTTCCTTTGCAATATATTGGGAATTTAATTCCTTTAAAATGTCCGGATCGACATGATTATCAGCATCCAATATGAGTAAGCAATCGTACTTTTCAGGGAGTTTTTCAAATCCTAAATATCGAAGTGCATATTGCAAGCCCGCCGGTTTTCCGACTCCTTCCCGGGGGAAAAGTTTCAAGCTCGTGTCCACCTGCTCCATTCCCAGTTCCTCACAAATTTCTCCTGTGCGGTCAGTGCTATTATCATTTACGACATAAACATCATAAAGTTCTTTCCGGTACCGTATTCTATTTAAGTTTTGAATGGTAGAGCCAATGACTTGTTCTTCATTGTGTGCGGCAACTAACACTAAAAATCTTGTCTCATCCTCAACTAAGGGATAATCACGTTTCGCCTTACCGAAACCGAATAAACTGAGTATTAAGTAATAAACGGTATTAAAGTTAATGTATAAGGCTAGCACTGCATACAAAGCTAAAGCAATCGAAACCATAATTTTGGTAATATCCATCGTTTCTCCTCCTAAATAGTTTTTGTGTCAACGATATATGTTTGGAAAAGGAAAGAAACCTTTAACTAAATGCATTATGGAGTCATCGTGAACATGATGGGTTTTTGGGAGCCCTTTTTCTTAAGGTTAACCATTATAACTTCTTTTAAAACGAAATCCTCTTTAAAATAATTGTTTGATCCAATGCAAAATTGATGGTTTACTCTGGCCATGCTATTGGGAAAGCTAGAAAAGGAAAACTTTTTTTGGCAGGTGCAGGATGAAGGAACGATATTTTCAATTCGGTATATTTGTCTTTTTTTCGTTATTGTTAAAATCACTTTATGTAAAGTATACAATTATGGAAGAGTTAAATTTGGTTGGATTTTTAACCGAAATTTCCTTCTTGGCCCTTTTCATTGCTGTGGTATCGGTTATTCAGAATAAGATTTCCGTTTTTTTTCTTCTTATTCTCAATTTTGGATACTCCCTTATTTGCCTCACAACTTTACTCTATTTTGATTATTACAACGCAATCTTTACGTATAAATCCCTGGGAGAAATCGATCAGGTGGGTGAAATTTCTGATAGTATCTTTGCGTTATTCAGACCCCAGTACATTTGGCTCTTTTCCGATTTTATTTTGCTTTGTTTTTGGCCAAAAATTCAGCGTATTTTACCATTTAAACGATTTCAACTGGGTCCAAAATTATTTGCCTTAGTCATTACATGCTTATTGTTTTTTACTGGAAACAGCCTTTTTTCTTCTTCAAAAATTATGAATGAATTGAGTAAATATGAAAAATTGGGAATTATGGGCTACCAGTTTTCCGAAGCGGCTGCGGATCTTCATGCAATTTTTTCAAACCAGGATATAAGTGCGGAATCATTAGAAAAAAATCGGCTTGCATCCAATAATGGCCAGAAAAGACTGCATGGTATAGCAAAAGATAAAAATCTTATCATAGTTCAATTGGAGTCCGTTCAAAACTTTTTTATTAACTTAAAAATAAATGGAAAAGAAGTTACCCCAAATTTAAATAAACTGGTCAGGGACTCTTATTATTTTCCACATTTTTACTCCCAAGTTGGAAAAGGAAATACGTCTGATGCCGAATTTATTACTAATACCTCCATCTATCCATTAGGAGATGTGCCGATGTCTACCGCTGTAAAAGGAAAGGCGGTACCAAGTTTACCTAAAATGCTACGGAAAAATGGCTACCATACGGCTACTTTTCATGCCAATAGTGTTTCCTTTTGGAACAGAAATCAGCTTTATGAATCATTAGGTTTTACCGAGTACTATGACAAAAAGTATTTTGGTACGAACGATATCATTTCACATGGTGTTTCTGATGAGATAATGTATAAAAAAACAACCCAAAAATTACTGGAATTCAAACAAAATGGGAAGAAGTTTTATGCAGATATTATCGCTCTTTCGAGTCATTTTCCCTTTATGCTGCCGAAATCAAAACAGGCCTATACGATTGATTTACCGAAGCAATATGAAAATTCCTTTGTAGGCAACTATATCAAATCGGTTAGTTATGCAGATTATGCTTTTGGAAAATTTATAGAGGATTTGAAACAAGAAGGTCTATATAAGGACTCTGTAATTGTTGTATACAGTGATCATCAAGGACTGCAAATGAAAAGTGAACAGGACAAACAATTAGTTCAGAAAATTTTTGGGAGAAAATATGATTTGGTTTTAGACCACTTAAATATTCCATTAATAATGAAGATTTCAACAGTGGAAAAAGCGAAAAGAATTCCTACTATTGGCGGTTTGGTGGATGTTTACCCTACCGTAGCCAATCTTTTAGGCTTAGATCTAAGGAAACAATTTGTATTTGGAAATGATTTGCTTAATGTTAATAAAAATCAAATTGGAATCCGTTTTTATGCTCCTACAGGAACCTTTGTTAATCAGTCTTACAAGTTTTCTCCGGGAAAAACTAATAACCAAGGGGAAATATTAAGTTTATACAGACGTAAAGAGCAATCAGCACCTCCTGAAGCAATAAAGGAAGAAAAAAAGGTAATCGAATTCATGAAACTTTCAGATCAATATGTGAAATCATTGCCAAAATTAGAATAGCCATTACCACTATGGTAACGGCTAAATGTTTTTATACACAAAATCTTCGAAAAAATAATAGTTAGAGAATGTGGTTAACTCACAAATACAAGCAAGAGCCAGAGATACAGTAAGATTAGGGTGAACATCATTGTAAGCGGAATAACGATAACAGTGACTTTCATGTATTCCTTCCATGAAATCGGAATATGATTTTTCTTTAAAATATGCATCCAAATTAAGGTGGCTAGAGTACCAATCGGTAGAATCAGAGAACCTATATCACTGCCAATAATGTTCGATAAGTAAACGGTTTTTACAAGAAGTGGATCAAGTCCCATTTTGGTTAAGGTTAAAGTCGCAACCATTAACGCTGGATGGTTATTAAATATGTTTGATAACACTGCGGTAATAATCCCCATTGTGATGCTAGCATGAAACAAACTGTCATTTACAATAGGTTTTAAATGTACCAACAAATATTCTGTCAATCCGATATTATGGAGGCCGAAAATTATTACATACATGCAAAATGCAAAAATTAATATATGCCACGGTACTTTCCTGGCCACATCTTTTGGATTAACCTTGAGATAAATCCATCTCCAAATTAATAAAACAAACGAACCGATAACGGCCACCAATGATACGGGTATTCCGATAAAGGAGGCAACAAAGAGACTAATCCTTACTAAAAATACGAATATAAGCATGTAGATCATTAGTTTCTTTTGTTGTTCAAATATATTTTCATTGTTTTTTTGTAGTGGATGGAAACGGTGGTTTTTTTGCAGTGGAATTGTGTATGAATGAAAGCGAATGGTTTTAGGTATGTCTTTTTTAAACACCAGATACAATAAACAGGATAAAAATAGTATCCCTAATACTCCCGGAACAAACATCATTTCTGTTTGAAGATAAAGATCCATGCCAATAATTTTTAATGCAATTAGATTTACAATGTTACTTACACCAATTGGTGCACTGGAAGCGGTTGCGATTAATGCACCACTTAACAGATAAGGTATTTTTTGACGGTTATTTAACCCGAGATTTTTTAAAATTAAAATTAATATTGGAGTAGTAATTAAAATACTTCCATCATTGTTAAAAAAGAGCGTCATTAAAAAGCAAAGTAACAAAGTATACCAATACAACCGTATTCCCGATCCCTTTGAAACTTTTAGCATGAGCGCAGCCGTCCATTTAAAAAACCCGAAACTTTCAAGCACTATAGCCATTATAATAGTGGCTATGATCGTAATAGCTGCACCAGTAACATTTGAACTAATATCTAGTAAATCCCCGGGCGAAACACTTCCGCTAAGGAAAACAAGAATGGCTCCGATTGATGCTGAGATTGCCTCGTTCATATTATGGGGACGGAGAAAAATCAAGATCATTGTTAGGAAGAATGCAAAAATGGTGATGAATACTGTCAACAACGAATACATCTATATTTTTCACTCCCTTGATGTCAAACTTCTGTAAAATAGATTTCTTATTTGCGTTTATGTTCACCTCTTGTCCTTTGCTTTATCATACGTAAAAGGAGAATGGGTTGAACTAAACGAATATCTCGAAAAGGTGATAAATCAGCAATAACCTAAATATTTTTTAGTAGATTTATACCCATTTGTCATGTTCCAGGCTAATTTCATATTTGCAGTTTCTAGGTTTTTATCATGAAAATAGAGATAAAGAAAAAGGAAAAAACCGGCACAGTTGGATGTGCCGGTTTAACTTTCATTTGTAAATTCGAATTAAGCATATTAATAATTTTTTATGTTAATCATAAAATGATGAAATCATTATTTTTTTCTTTTATTGCTATTATTCCTAAAAGACCCGAAACTACCTCTGAAACTCCTTTTATTTTGACTGTTCCCTACGCTGCCACGAAATTCTGACCTTTGACTTGTGGATTTGTTACTCCTTCTAGATTGGTTGCGGTTTTTTTGATTTGAACCTCTTCTGCTTTGCTTATTTTTACCAGACCCGTGACTGCCACTGGAGCCGCTGCTTCCTGAACTTCCTGAGTTACCTTTGCTTTTCCCGGAATTTTTATTGTTCTTATTCTTCCCAGAGTTTTTCCCACTCTTGTTTTTCCCCGAGCCATGGCTGCCGCTAGAGCCGCTGCTTCCCGAACTTCCAGAGCTGCCGTGGCTTCCACTGGACCCATGACTGCCTTTACTTTTCCCGGAATTTTTATTGTTCTT
>NZ_MLYR01000056.1 GCF_001866655.1 Bacillus sp. MUM 116
CTTGCCCCTGTGAGAGTAGGACGTTGCCAGGCTAAATAATGGCCCCTTGGTCAAGCGGTTAAGACACCGCCCTTTCACGGCGGTAACACGGGTTCGAATCCCGTAGGGGTCACCAAAGTTTTTTTACGTAAGTGAACATAACTTTCATTATAATGGAGGATTAGCTCAGCTGGGAGAGCATCTGCCTTACAAGCAGAGGGTCGGCGGTTCGATCCCGTCATCCTCCACCATGAATTTTTCACGAAAGTGAAATTAATCTTCAATACTTATGCCGGTTTAGCTCAATTGGTAGAGCAACTGACTTGTAATCAGTAGGTTGGGGGTTCAAGTCCTCTAGCCGGCACCATGCTTCTTACTTATCGGATTACATCAGCGGAAGCATGCGAGAAATCCTGAGGGGATTTTAAGCAAAAAACTAATTGCTTTTCTAGAGATATTTTTTGAGCCATTAGCTCAGTTGGTAGAGCATCTGACTTTTAATCAGAGGGTCGAAGGTTCGAGTCCTTCATGGCTCACTAAGCTTTTTGCGATAGCAAAATAAATTTTCAATAATGCGCCCGTAGCTCAATTGGATAGAGCGTCTGACTACGGATCAGAAGGTTATGGGTTCGACTCCTTTCGGGCGCGCCATTATTATAACGGGAAGTAGCTCAGCTTGGTAGAGCACTTGGTTTGGGACCAAGGGGTCGCAGGTTCGAATCCTGTCTTCCCGACCAGAACTTCTTAATATTATATTGGGGTCTTAGCTCAGCTGGGAGAGCGCCTGCTTTGCACGCAGGAGGTCAGGGGTTCGATCCCCCTAGACTCCACTTATTGTCTATCTATATGGAGGAATACCCAAGTCCGGCTGAAGGGATCGGTCTTGAAAACCGACAGGCGGGTTAAACCGCGCGGGGGTTCGAATCCCTCTTCCTCCGCCATATATTTTTAGATTAGGCAGAATTTTTATTATCGCGGGGTGGAGCACGTTCGAATAAGCTTTTTCGAAATATCCACAGCGCACCGATTGAGCCGTATCTTGAATTAGCTTTTTGAAATCGGGGCGGTTATTAGGCTTGGAGCATAATCCAAACTTAATATTTTCTATTATCGCGGGGTGGAGCAGTCTGGTAGCTCGTCGGGCTCATAACCCGAAGGTCGCAGGTTCAAATCCTGCCTCCGCAATATTGGTCTGGTAGTTCAGTTGGTTAGAATGCCTGCCTGTCACGCAGGAGGTCGCGGGTTCGAGTCCCGTCCAGACCGCCATATACATATTTTTCGTAAAATGCGGCTCAGTAGCTCAGTCGGTAGAGCAAAGGACTGAAAATCCTTGTGTCGGCGGTTCGATTCCGTCCTGAGCCACCATTTAAATTTAATGCACTCTTTTTTTAATGGAGGGGTAGCGAAGTGGCTAAACGCGGCGGACTGTAAATCCGCTCCCTCAGGGTTCGGCGGTTCGAATCCGTCCCCCTCCACCATAGTTTTTTCGCGTTAGCGAAAATAACTTTCCATTTTAAGGGCCTATAGCTCAGCTGGTTAGAGCGCACGCCTGATAAGCGTGAGGTCGATGGTTCGAGTCCATTTAGGCCCACCATAGTTTTTTGCGATAGCAAAATAACTCACCATAATATTTATTGTTCCGCAGTAGCTCAGTGGTAGAGCAATCGGCTGTTAACCGATCGGTCGTAGGTTCGAGTCCTACCTGCGGAGCCATTTTTTTTAAAAAGGGAGAAGGCAACACTAGTAAGCTGAAATTCCCAAAAATATATTCATGCGCCTTTAGCTCAGCTGGATAGAGCATACGCCTTCTAAGCGTACGGTCAGAGGTTCGAATCCTCTAAGGCGCGTAAATTTATCAAAAACGCTTGGACAATTTTGTCCAGGTGTTTTTTACGAGATGAAGATTTAAAACATAGGAAAACCCCTCTGAAAAAAGAATCAGAGGGGTTACTTAGTTTTATATTAAGACATTCGTATCCTGTTGTTCATATACTTTTTTAAGGTAATCTAACAATGTTAAATAAATTAGCCCGTTTCCTTCCGCTTTAGGAGAATATCCTAAAGGAACCGTTCTTTTTATCAATTGCGCATACAACTCGGGTTCGGTTAGTTCGCGCTCGAATTCTCTTGTGGATAGTTCTTTTAATAAGGCAAGGGCTCCAGAAATATGTGGAGTAGCCATCGAAGTTCCGCTTAATGTTGCATATTTTCCATTAAGATAAGTGGAAGTAATTTTTTCACCTGGTGCGACTAAATCGACTTCATTGTTTGAATTGGAAAAATAAGAGGAGTGGCGATCTAAGTCAACAGCACCGACACTAATCACTTCATTGTAGCTGCCAGGGTAAGCAAACTCATTTGTGGAGGGATCTCCATCTCCTTCGTTGCCTGCCGCACAGACGACAAGGATTTGATGGTTCAGTACGGCCTCCTTAATTGCATCATGCAGTTCTTTTACATCTTGCGGGCCGCCTAATGACATCGAAATAATATCGACCTTTTGTTCGATGGCATAATGGATGGCGTTAATAATCCAGTCATACTGCCCGGAGCCATCTTTTCCGAGGACTTTTAGGATTAAAAGATTTGCATCCGGTGCAACGCCCACTACCCCTGCGTTGTTTAAGGTGGCTGCAATGGTGCCTGCCACATGTGTACCATGGCCGTTGTAATCCTTGAATCTAGCCGGATTTCCACCATCATCTTTTGTAAAATTTCGTCCGCCAACGATTCGGTCTTTCAGATCTGGATGACCGGTATCACAGCCAGTATCCAGTAACGCCACTGTTATGCCTTTTCCTGTTGATTGCGCCCACATTTCGGGAGCCCGAATCAGTTCAACACCTTGTGGAATCTCGTTCACGGTTTCCAACTGCTCAATCATTTTGTAGGGAATCAGATAGACAGAATCTTTCATTCAAATCCCTCCTAATATTTAATTGAAGTCAGAACTTGGTGATAGAGTAATCATATCATTTTGATAGAGAGATATATAGGTTAAATAGAATTATTTTCCATACAGGTAGGATGAACTATTAGCTTGTGAACAGAAAGGGAGAGGTATCGACCTTTTTATGATATCAACATTATTTTTGAGGAATATCCACACTCAATTTGCTTTTATCAACATATTATCTGCCGATATCGACAGGGAATTGAATTATATCAACATGTTTTCGCAAGATATCAACAAAGAATCGGGTTTATCAACAATGCGAATGGATATCCACATCGAGAAAAGTAAAAATATTTACAAAATAATCATTTTATTAACAAAAATCCGTAACTTATCTACAAACCTTAGATTTTATCAACAAAAAACAGCAGCTTATCTACAAAATTTAAAATTTTTCAACAAATGTAACTAAAAACAGGGAGCCGCATCAGCTGCCCCCCGTTGTAATGATTAACTAAATCGTTTGATGGAAAAAGACGAAATATTTTGCTCCGTCTTCCCTGAAATGATTAATTCACTTAAAATCTTCCCCACGACGCTGCTAAATTTGAAGCCATGTCCTGAGAATCCTGCAGCAATGGCGACGTTTGAATAGTGAGGATGCAAATCGATAATAAAATCTTCATCTGGAGTTAGTGTATACATACAGGTTTTCCCGTACTTCAAGTGTTGTATAGAAGGTATGTAGTGATGTAAAAATTCTTTAAGATCTGCCTCATCTTCTGCTAATTGACCAAATCCAGGGATAGAAACGTCTGGATTTATTTTTTCTCCTCCGTCATGACGGCCAACTTTTAATCCGGAACCATGGATACTCGGAAAGCCATAATAAAGACCTTGAGCTGTTTCAAATGAAAAGGCCGGAAAATCATTGTGATGAAAAAAATCATCATTGGCATCAAACCATGCAAAGGTTTTTCTTGTAGGTTGAAGTGGAAGATTTAGACCCAACATAGAAAGCAGGCTTCCGGACCAAGCTCCTGCTGAAACTACTAATGCATCAGAGTATAAAGTTTGATGGTCCGTTTTGATCGTCACCCCATTGTCATGAACGGATATTTCTTTTACCCTACTATGCGATAAGATGGAAGTGCCATGCTGTTCAGCGAGTTCTCGATATGCTGCAATACAGTCTTCGCATTTCAGCACGCCGGATGTTGGTTCAAAGCACCCGATATACTCATTCGGAAGCGTAATGCCAGGCCAACGTTTATTGACTTCATTACAATCTAAAACATCAAGTGGCAATGAATAGGTTTTTGAACTGGAGATGATGTTCTGGATAAAATCTGTTTTTTCCATACCAACGTTCAGGACTCCGGTCTGGAGAAACAATTTTTTCCCTGTCATATTTTCTAAGTCATTCCATAATTCTTGTGCCTTAAGCGCCAATGGAACGTATTCCTCGCCTTCACCGTACGCGTGCCGAATGATTCTGGTATCGCCGTGATGACTTCCCTTGTCATGGGGAGGGTTAAAGGAATCTATTAATAAGGTTCTTTTTCCGTTCTTTGATAAAAAATAACCAGCTGCCATTCCCATCGATCCTGCTCCGATTACGATTACGTCAAAATGCATAAATACTAACCCCCGGACTGTATTGATTTTTATTCTCTTATTCTATTGAATTTTCTAATAGTTTACAAATTATGATTGAAAACTGATCCCTTTTCTGTTTTATACATGGCTGTTAAAATAAGGTGTTATATGGAAACTTTAATGAAATAGGAGTGGGACAAAGTGAAAGGGAATCAGAAGTGGTGGGTGTTGGGAGCAAGCATCTGGATGTTGCTCATCTTTATGGTAACTCAGCTTCCGTATTTTACTGGAGAACATACAGCTAAGGCGTTAAATAAGGTGGTAACAAAAGAGCACAATATGGCAGACGTTGGACGAGGATTAATCGATGAACTGAATTTTCTCATAAGGAAGGCAAGTCATCTTTCCGCATTTGGAATCCTGGCTTTCTTGCTTTATAAGGTGATGGGCAGTTATCGTTTTGCATGGCTTGTGGCGTTCCTATATGCCATGACCGATGAATGGCATCAATCCTTTATGCCGGGAAGAATGGCTTCGGTTAAAGATGTATTGATTGATGGGAGCGGAGCGTTGATTTTTTTGTTTTTAACCTATTTAGTTAGAAGGAAGAGAAAGGAGGCAGCATAGGAATTATCGCATTCTAAATACATTATAGGTGGCTTAATCGCATGATAAGATAAATTATTAAATTCCTAATAAAATACATGACAGGGAAAAATAAAAAGCTTAAGAGTTTAGTAGTTATGACTGCTATCTTGATATTTGTCATGGCCGTTTCTTTAGAATCAGTTCGGCAAAATTCGGGTGATCCCTTTCATCACCCGAATTTTGCCGAAAACTAATTATTGCTGTGTACTCGTTTGTTTTGCCACTTCATCGCCGAAGTTGTTTTGAATGAAGGTTTCTTCTTCAGCTTTTGTCATGGTTCCATTGGCTTTGCCGACGGTGCCGCCTTGTTGCTCCCAGAAGTAGTTATGGTCATCGGCTATTTCTTCAAAGTCTCCTTTTTTCCATTTCTCGAGAATTTTTAGTAAATCATCCTTTAGTTCGAATTTGCTGTTGTTCACTATTTGATAGACTTGATTAATGGTATCCGGAATCATCGGGATGGCGCCCCATTTTTCTTTGGCCTTCACCTTTTGGTGTGTCATCTTGTGCATGACCTCAATCACAGCCTCTTGGGAACTGCTTTTATCCAAATTGATGTCGTATTGAACTCCGCCAATATAGCCGGTCTGTTCTTTCTTCTCTTTTGCTGCATCTTTTTTCACGGTCGCAGTGGCTTCTACTTTATATTTTTTATCATATTTTGTTGCATTTTTCATGATTTGATAAACCGTGAACCCCCCGATAAAAAGAAAAGCCAATACCATGACGGTCGTTAAACTTAAACCTTTTTTCAATAAGTTCCCTCCTAAAAAAGTTGGATAATTCTAACTTAACAAAAAAATAGAAGGCATACTAGCCTTTTGGTTTATCGGAAATTGATAGAATTGGATCAAAATGGAACTTTCGACAAACACCCTTCGACAACCTTTTCTTTCCTTAAGGGGGAAATTCCTTATCTTTAAAATGCTTGCAAGATCTTTAATCAAATGTTTGATTGGTGAAAAGATTTGGAGGAACCGGTCAAAGTTTGTAGTACGATTACACGATTTGCTAAGCCGGGTGATTGGTGGATAAGCAAATCCTTTTTCTCGACAAAAATTTCCCTGGAAAAGAAATAGAGTACGGTTTTCAATATGGTTTGGGGTTTTAAACAAACGCTTGATGGAATGGTTTATCCGGGTATTATGTCGAATATGGTCCTGGAATGTTTCATTTTTGCATAATGCGGGTAGTATTAATCAGCAAGGAGGGGATTTTAATGTTTGAACATAAAAAGCATTTAGTGGGGGTTTATGATACGGAGAATGAGGCGATTAGGGCGGTTGAAGATCTCAAACGACAGGGGTATGCCTCAGAAGATATTTCGGTAATTGGAAAAAATCGAGAGGATGTACCTGCAATCAACGATGTGACGGGTACGAAAACGGAGGATGGGCTTTCTGCCGGAGCAGCAACGGGCGGCGCACTTGGCGGGATGGTCGGTTTGTTGGCCGGATGTTCATCAAGATTTTTCAGGCAGGAACATGATTGGGAATGATTCACCCAATGCTCCGCTGACTCGAGAGGATTCCGCAAATCTCCGCTGATTGTGGGATTGAAGTGATCCTACTTACTAAAGAAGGGAGATTAATAGAATCAAGGGGCAAGGGTGTTCTCTTGCCTCTTTTTTTTTTCATTTTATAAACTATATAATTAGAAGTAATGATTAGGGTAAAAAGTTTTATAGTTTTTGGAAATTTTGTGAACTTATACATGTTTTTATCGTAAACACATTGGCGACCTTTCTTTACCTATCTTATTTTCCGTCTATTTATATTGGTTTGGATATTTTAAGTAGATGCCGGACGCCACCCGAAATTACATGGGGCTGGGCGCCCTTTTGGATTAGATCTCTTTCTGGTCCACATTCAGTTCAATTAAGTTACCATCAGGGTCGGCGCAGAATATTTGTGCAAAACCGCTTTTACTGTTTAGCTTTTCTAGAATTTCTACGCTATTTTCCTTCAACCAGTTTATGGTATCTTTGAAGTTTTCCACTCTTAAAGCAAAATGGCCTTCCCGGCTGCTCAAGTATTTTTGGGGGCGAATTGTTTGGGAAGCGGGGAGAACAATTAGATGAAGCTGTTGCTGCCCAATTCCATACCAAGCCCCTTCAAAATCAAAATCGGGACGAGGGAGCTCTGGTAAACATAAAATCTTGCTATAAAAATGTTTCGCTCTTTCTAAATCCGAAACCGATAAACTAACGTGATGGAGCTCTTTATATTGAATCATATCTTCTCTCCTAACCAAGTTTTGAGGATGCTCTATAGCCCTCTTTTTTATTTTACCAGATTTTGTCGTATGAGGGGCTTATGCCCGGGTGTCGGCTGGATAGAATGAGATATGGCCGGTAATTTGCTGAAAGTGGATTCATCGTTTCATTGGTAGCAAAAGTTGCTGGTAGAGGATTAAGGTGTCCGGCAAACGTCTTACACCTTCAACCATCCAATAAAAAGGAGAAGTGTCATCTGCACTTCTCCTTTTTGCGTTAGCCTATTTATCTTCTCTCAACAAATAATCATTTCCGTCCTGGTCTTTGAAAGAGAACATGGTACCAAACGGCATCCGCATCATTTCGTCTACTTTGACACCGTTTTGTTTCATTTTTTCATAGGCGGATTCAATGGTGGTTGTGCTAAAAAGAATCGATGGGTGGGAGACTTTTGATGGGTCATGTTGCTCCATCGCTTCCTTCGCATAGAGAACTAAAGTGGTAAATTCATCTTCGCTTGGTCCGACTTCAATCCAGGAGAAGTCTGGTCCCATCGGCTGCTCCATTTTTAAAACAAAACCAACCTTATTGATCCAAAAATCTTTTGCCTCTTCTTGATCTTTTACATATACGGTTACTTTACCAATTTTATTAATCATAAAGAAAAGCTCCTTTTTTCCAATTTGCTGAATTTAGTTTATCAGCCCAATATCGTAAAAGCAATTTTGGAGTTAAACCAAATGGGGAAGGTTTCAAGAAACAATGGAAGAACTTAGAGCGATAAATTATTTAAAAGGTTCTTAATATTATGGTACATTATTTAAGGTGAATTTAAATGATTATAAAAGACTTATTTTCAAATTTTTGAGTATTAGTATCTCTACTTTATATGTATAGTCAATTGATATTGATTTTTCAAGAAAATAACATTTCCATAGTTACTAAGAAAAAGGGTGATTAGATGCCATTTGATTTAGATTTATCGGTATTGATTCTTTTAATTGTATTTGGCTTTTTAGCTGCTTTTATTGATTCGGTTGTCGGTGGGGGCGGTCTAATTGCATTACCTGCTTTGTTGTTTACGGGTCTAACGCCGGCGGCAGCAGTTGCAACGAATAAATTAGCTGGGTCGATTGGTTCTTTAACAAGTACGATTATGTTTTATCGTTCAGGTGAGATCCAGTTAAAATCGGTTTATAAGTTGTTTCCACTTACGTTTTTCGGCTCAATGATTGGGGCGTGGACCGTCCATTTAATGGATCCAACGCTGCTAAAGCCTCTTATGCTGGTTATGCTTGCGTCAGTTGCGATTTATACTATTTTTAAAAAAGATTGGGGCAGTATTTCCACTTACAAGAAATTATCTACCTACCACTACATTATTTTTGCAATTTCCATTTTTGCAATTGGTTTTTATGACGGGTTTTTAGGGCCAGGAACAGGTTCATTCTTAATGTTTGCGTTTTTAATGATTGGCTTCGATTTTTTAAAAGCTGCAGGGAATGCCAAGTTTTTAAACTTCGGAAGTAATATAGCTGCCCTCATCATGTTCATTTATCTAGGACAAGTTCATTATGCCTATGGGATTCCTATGGGCTTGGCACAAATAGCTGGTTCTATTTATGGTTCGAAATTTGCGATTAAACGGGGAAGTGGGTACGTCCGTACCCTTTTTATTATTGTTACCTTTTTATTATTGGCAAAAAATACGTATGATTATTTTTTAACTCATAAATTTTAATACTAAAACAAACTGCCAGACCAATGTTTTATAGATGAGTTCATTAGATTACCCTATTAAATAACTGTTATACTTTAGAAGAGGCTTCTTTATTGAGTAGTAAGTTTTAGAAAAGGAGAAAAGAATATGATACTTGTTGTTGGTGGGGCAGGATATATTGGCAGCCATCTTGTGAAGGAACTGGTAGAAACTGAAGAAGTGATTGTGCTTGATAATTTGTCGACTGGACATCGGGAGGCAGTGGACCAACGGGCGGTTTTTGTAAAAGGCGACCTTGGTGATAAAGAAGATTTGGAAATGATTTTTTCAAGCTATCCAATCAAGGCGGTTATGCATTTTGCTGCCTATAGCTTAGTGGGCGAGTCAGTGGTTGAGCCAGCGAAATATTATCAAAATAATGTGGCGGCTACATTGACATTGTTGCAAACAATGATGAAGTATAAGGTGAAAAACTTTATTTTTTCTTCCACAGCAGCAACATACGGTATACCAGATGTGGAGATTATAGATGAGACTACGGTGACCTCGCCAATTAATCCGTACGGCCGTTCGAAATTAATGATTGAGCAAATTCTTGCTGATTTTAGAAATGCATACGGCCTGAACTATGTGGTCCTTCGTTACTTTAATGCGGCAGGAGCACATGGGTCAGGAGAAATCGGTGAAAGCCATAACCCGGAAACTCACTTAATTCCGATTGTTCTCCAGCAGTTATTAGGAACTCGGGAAAAGGTAGCAGTGTTCGGGTCTGACTATGATACCCATGACGGCACTTGTATCCGTGATTATATCCATGTAACAGATTTGGCCAATGCACATATTCGTGCGCTTGAAGCACTTTTAACCGGAAAGAAATCGGCAGAGGTTTATAATCTTGGGAATGGACTTGGTTATTCGGTTAAAGAAGTGATTGAAACCTGTGAAAAAGTGACCGGCTTGAAGGCAAATGTTGAAATGGCAGACCGTCGTGCAGGAGACCCGGCAAGACTCGTAGCTTCCTCGGAAAAAATCTTTGGTGAACTTGGCTGGAAAGCAGAACGGAACTTGGAGCAAATCATTGCCACAGCGTGGGAGTGGCATCAGAATCAGAAGTTTTAAATAGAAAGAACCTTGTCTGTTTATAAGGACAAGGTTCTATTTTGCTTATCATACATTTTTAAAAGGAGATCTTCAGAGTCTACATTATTTCGCAGAAATTAACTAAAAGTTTTTATTCTATTATATCTTTAACTGACTCGCCCATTTAAAAGCGTCTTGATAGGAACGTATAGCATTATAAACATCAATTTGCAATTTTGTACACCAGAAGTCCACATCTTCCCAAACACCTTTTTCAATGGAGATCACTAAATCAAGTATATCTTTCATCTGATTAGGATTACCATTTAATGCTTCACAGATATCTTCATGGAGGGGCATTAAATTTAATACCTCTTCCATTTCCATACCTAACAACACATCCATTAAAGAAAACATTCCAGTTAGGAAATACGAAGATGATTCTTTTCGTTTATTTTTATGTAATGCAACAAGCTCACACATTTTTGCTCTTGTAAGGCTATTGTTAAGTATTTCCAAAGACCATTCGCTTTTTCCGGCAACATTCCCCCTGATTGAAAGTATATAGAGCCATTTTTTTAGCTCATTCATACCAAGGCGGATAATCGCTTGTCTTATTGAGTTTATTTTGCTTTTTGCACGATAGGCTGGTGAGTTAATAAGTTTAAGGAGCTTATACGATAAAGATAAGTCTTGCTCAATTAATTGTGTAATAAAATTAAGGTCTGGTTCATCGGATGATAAATGGTTAATGATGATCAGACAATTTTGGATATTCTCAGGTACATCACGAGTAGAAAGAATGACGGGTTTGGAAAAAAAATAACCTTGAAAATATTCATAGCCATTTTTAATTGCCGAATCGAATTCCTCTTTTGTTTCGATTTTTTCAGCGAGCAATTTAATATTGTAATTTTTTGAAAGTACTTCTATTACTTTTCTCGCTTGCATAGAAGTAATTCTAAAATCAACCTTAATTATATCGGCATATTCTAATAAGGAAAGAAAATATGGGTTATCTTTTTGTAAAATAAAATCATCAAGTGCAATTTGGTATCCCTTGTTTTTTAATTCTTTGCATATTTCTAATAATTCTGGATTTATCTCAACTGTTTCCAATATTTCAACTACAATTTCGTTAGGATTGAAAAAGGTAGGTACCCTTTGTTGTAGCAGTCCTTCAGTAAAATTAATAAAACATGGTTTACCCTTTGAAAGTTCTTCAATTCCTATATTTATAAAACTATTAATAATTACATCTGTTGTAGCCACATCACCGTTTATATCAGGATAAGTATTCTCTTGGTTGTTTCTATAAAGAAGCTCGTATGCAAAAATTTCCTTTTTTTTTGTGAATATTGGCTGCCTTGCGACAAAAACCTCCATTCTAATCCCCCTCTAGCTAGCAAAATCTCAAAAATTATTGTATATACAAGGTATAAAATAGTTATTAGAAGCAGTATCAGTTTTACAAAATAGAAATTAATTATTTCGAATATCTAATTACAATATATAGTAAAATAGTCGGAGGCTCAATGTATTTACAAATTTTTTGGAAATGAATATGAAAGATTATAGTTAGAGTGGTATTTTCTATTTACTTGATTTTTTATAAAGTGGTAAGTGATAGTAAAAGCTGCAAGATGACTCAATTTTTTACCATTTGGTCATTCCTATTTTTGCTTAGAAAAAAGATCACCCTCCGCTGTCAGAAACAAAGGGTGATTCTCGTATAAAAGGGAATAGTTTTATATGTTTAGATGGCAATCTAGTTATAGGATTAATTTATAGGGAAAAAGTAGTGCTTCCTGTGAATTTTGCCACGAATATTTTACTGTATTTTAACAACTATTTAAATAGAGTTCGGGTAAAACGTAACTCCTCCTGGAAAGCTAAAGGAACCTTCTGAGTTCCGCGAAAAGTTTAAAATAGGGGCCTTTTACCAAGGCCCCGTCATTCTATAATCTATTCAAATAGTGATCATACATTTTTAAACACTCTAGAAGTTCCGTTTTATAAACCATAAGTGCCTTTTTTACAATTTCGGAATGATTTTTGGTTAGTTCCCGGTTACATTCCTCTAAATCTAGTGTTTTCATAACCGTTAGTTCATGATAAATACTGGATAAATCTCTGCTCATTTTCTCCATTCCCCACTTCAATTTGTAATCTGTTTATTCGATTAGCATCGCCAAGATTCATGTTTTTTAAACAGAAATGGGGGCAGGATAGCTGTTATTTAACGATGTACACTGGGCATGGAGATTTTTGAACAACATAATGGCTGACGCTGCCCAAGAATAGTTCTTTTAATCCACTCAATCCACGGCTTCCCATTACAACAAGATCGGCATTTTCTTCTACGATGAAATCGACAATCGACATGGCGGGGCTTCCTTCAATAATAATGGTTCTTACTTTGTTTGGAAGGCCGGACATCTTTTCTTTTACCTCATTGAGCATTTCTTTGGCTTCAGCCAGCTGTGCTTGACGCACAGGGTCAGTGTCAAAATTGACGTAGTTATAGATGGTCGTTTGTGTATTCACAACGGTGACAACATTCACTTCGATTCTTTCATCTTGCTTGGCCAGTGTAATGGCTGTTTCCAACGCTCTCTTACTTAATTCAGAATGATCATACGGAACCACAATTCTTGAGCAAATTGTTAACATCTTCTTCATCCTCCCAGTTAATCAAAATTCCTCTTCCTTACCTTCATTGTATCAGCAGAAATGAACGGATAACTCACTAAACTTTGACAATATTAAGGCAATGTAAAGGGAGTATGGTGCCTGTCTTTAAAGTCGTATTGGAAGGAGAAAAAGCCTGGAAAAAGAAAAAGTGTCCTTGAAGGTCACTTTTTCTTGTGGTGGTGACAGGCACCGCTCGATTTTTGTCGGAAATAAAAAAACATTCTGGGTACTTGCCCTGAATGCTTTTTATGTATTATGGATTGCTTGGACTCGTCCAATTTGTCCGTTTGTCAGTCTTACTTTGATTCCATGGGGATGGGTGGCAGATTTGGTGAGGATATCTTTTACAATGCCTCTAGTTCGTTTTCCTGTTCTTTGATCTGCTTTTAATACGATATCAACCATCATTCCCGGTAAAACGTCTTTGCGGTTTTGTCCGTTCATTTCACTACACGCCCATTTTTCTACGGGTATTGCTAGTTTTTTTCGTTTGTTGGCTTTTCATTTTTTTTGTAGAAAGGTCGCCAGTTGTTTTTCCTTTACCAGCGGAGTTCTGATTCTTTTTGTTTTCAAGCTGCTGTTTCATGGCCTCTTGGAGGCTAATCTTCTTTTTGGGAGCTTCCGTTTGATTGTTTTCAGTCATAGGTACATCCTCCTTTTTTAAATAAGGTAGTTAGTCCAGTATAATCTATTTTTGGTCATTTAGGAAAGTGGAGGAGGTTAAAATGTTGTCCTATTGTTATTGGGGCAATACTTTAATTAGTTATTTTATATCTAATCCCTCATAAATCTAAATAGACACTCATAGGTTATTTTAATGACCAAATAAAAGAGGGGGCCGAAAGAGTGAAGTATAGAAAGTCGATAGTAGGAGGTCTTGTGGCAATTGTGGTCTTGTTTCTTGTGTTTTCATCCCTCACAACAGTGCCATCGGGTAATCGCGGAGTTCTATTGCAATTTGGGGCGGTCCAACCGACGGTTTTATCAGAAGGACTCCATTTTAGGATTCCGTTTATTCAAACGGTTCAGCAGATTGAGGTTCGCGTACAAAAAGAGGAAAGTTCACAATCAGCAGCTTCCAAGGATCTTCAGATGGTCACGACCAAAGTGGCGGTAAACTACTCGGTCGATCCTGAAGCTGTCAATAAACTGTACCAACAAATCGGGATGGATTATCGTTCCCGAATAGTGGACCCGGCGATTGCCGAGTCGCTCAAAGCGATTACGGCGCGGTACACAGCGGAAGAGCTGATTTCCAAACGCCCAGAAGTTTCAGCTGAAGTAAAGGATATGCTTAGCAAAAAATTATCGAAATATTATATGGAACTAGAAGATATCAATATTAAAGAATTTGCGTTTAGCGAGGAATTTAATAAAGCCATTGAATCCAAACAAACGGCCGAACAGAACGCATTAAAGGCAAAACGGGATTTAGACCGGGTCAAAATCGAAGCCCAGCAGCAAATCACGCAAGCGGAAGCAGAAGCCCAAGCCTTAAAATTGAAAAAACTTGAAGTTACCCCGGAACTCATCCAACTAAAACAAATTGAAGTCCAAGAAAAAGCCCTCGAAAAATGGGATGGAAAGCTGCCAAGTGTGACTGGTGGCGCAACTCCCTTTATCGATGTGAGCGGGATAACGAAGAAATAGGAGGTAGGGTTTTTGCCGACTGCAACAGTCTTTTAAGAACAGGGTAAGCGTTTATTCCTCTCTTTTATTGGACACATACACTATGTTGAATTTAAATTTAGTTTGATGAGGAGAGAGGAAAATGGAACATATGATTTATAGAAGTTCGAATGTAATGCCCAATTTGACGAATGCACCTGTGAATGTGATGCCTACAAACATTGCTCAGAATGTAGCGCCGAATATTTTACCTTCAAATATTCTACCAGTTATGCCGGTTGTAGCTCCGCAAATGCAGCCGCAATACTGTATGGTTCCATATTTTCAAGATTATTGTTGCCCGATGCCAAATCCATGTTGTTGTCCGATGCCTAACCCATGCTGCTGTCCAAGTTTCTTCCCTTGTTGTTAAAAAATTGAAGGGAATTGCGAATGGACGCACTCCAAAAACCAGGAAGGTTCATTTCAGCCAATGGCTGGGATGGGCCTTTCTTTTGTGTAAGATATGGATTGATTTATGAATTTTTAAAAAATTAGCCTGTGATTGAATAGAATCTGTCATTCTAGTTGATATTGAATAGAAAGGATGGAAATCAAAAAAGGGAGAGTTGTTTATGCAAAAATTTGATGAAGAATTTTGGGAAGAAAAATATGCTCATTTAGGAGCGGTGGCAGCCATAACGGAAATGCTCTATTTTGCAATACATAAAGATTAAAATTCGACGGTGCCTGGCACCACCCAAATTTTGTCGGGAAAATAAAAGCCCATTTCAGCAGGTTCGCTGGAATGGGCTTTTAAGTTTAGTGAAAAATTATTGCATATGAAAGTCGTTTGGATGTGGACCTTTACGACGGTTGCGGTTGAGCTGGTGAATTTGCTGCATTTCATCTGCAGTTAATTCGAAATCGAATACGTTAAAGTTCTCTTCGATTCTTGCTGGTGTGACGGATTTAGGAATAACAATCGTATTGTTTTGTAAATGCCAGCGAAGCACGACTTGAGCTGGAGTTTTGCGATGCGCTTCCGCAATCTTTTGAATTACTTCGTCCTTTAGCACTTCTCCGCCTTGTTCAAGCGGGCTCCACGCTTCCACAAAAATATCATGTTTTGCACAAAAATCTTTTAATTCAGTTTGGGCATGGAATGGATGACATTCCACTTGGTTTAATACAGGTTTTACTTCGCATTCCTTTAAAAGTCGCTCTAAGTGTTCGATTTCAAAGTTACAAACACCGATGGCTTTGACGCGTCCATCATGATAGAGCTTTTCTAATGCTTTGTATGTATCAACGTATTGATCGAATTGTGGAGTTGGCCAATGAATTAAATATAGATCTACGTAATCAAGGCCTAATCTTACAAGGCTTTCGTCAAAAGCGCGCAGTGTGTTTTCATAGCCTTGGTCGCTGTTCCATACTTTTGTGGTAATAAAGAGGTTTTCACGCGGAACGGAAGATGCTTTAATTGCTTTTCCAACGCCTTCTTCATTTTTGTAGATCATTGCTGTATCGATAGATGTATAACCAACTTCAAGTGCCTTCGCTACGGCAGCAGTTGCTTGGCTGTCTTCAACCTGCCAAACACCGAAACCAAGCTGCGGCATTTTTATACCGTTGTTAAGAGTAACAAAATTCATTGAACTCTCTCCCTTACTATAATTTTTGTGCATCGACTTCAAAGGTAGTCTCCCCACTAATTTTGGAAAAACACTCCAAATCTACATGTTTTATTATACTGTAGTGTTAGTGGGGAAGTATAGAATTTAGGTTTACGAAATATTATAGGGGATTTTTCGACAGATGCCTGTCACTTCGTGAAATTTGTCGAAATTTACATAGTGAAAACACCCCCTTGGAAGGTTTTTTAATCTTTATTACCCTGTTCAAAAGAAGATATGGAATAAAGCACTTTACTTTCTATCTTTTTGCTCCGTTCTTTGTACATTAGAAATCATCGGAGTCAAATATACTCGGCATATTAACTATAAAATATGGAACTTGTACTTAAGCTTCATTACCATGTGGATATCGTTTTATGTTTCTAGGTTTTTTTATAAGTGGTTTTTTAAATATGATTGGGCTAAAGATGAAAGATAGTACGACAAAAATCGGGTGGTTCCTAGTCTCCACCCGATTTTTTCAACTAAGCGGTATGGTTCACCGCCTTGTTTCCTTTTTCAGTTGTTCTGCGAATAAAAGGTACCACCCAGCAATCTAGACCGAAGCGGCCTGCGTTATTGCCGGCGGCGATGATGATGACACCTAAAAGAATATACAATGGATTGCTAGATACGGTACCAGCCATCACGAAAGCAAAGTTCATGACTAAGGCAAAGAACACAGCAGCAGTTGTTAAACAACCAAGAATTAATCCTAAGCCGACAAGGAATTCACCTACAGGAATAATTGTGCTGAAAATATCCGCATTCGGTAGTGCAAAATGTTTTAAAAAACTAACATATGTGGCGTAAACGATGCTTCCATCCGGCCCCTTGACGGGGTTGGCAATTGCACCTTTTAGGAATCCAGTCGCATCAAATCCGCCTGTAAGTTTGTGAAGACCGGCCATCATCCATTCATAACCTAGGTATAACCGAATGACTGTAAGAACGGCAGCAGCAACTTTGTTCTCCCTTAAAAATTTGCTAAACATATAAAGGACCCCTTTTTGAAAAAGTATTATTAACTTGATTACACTTATATTATAATCCGTATATCTTGAAATAAGAGTCGTTTGCTCACTGTTTCACAAAGTTGTAAAAAAGGTTTGAACAAATTATTACAGGGATAGTGGATGGTGCCTGTCACCCTTCGTGGACAAATGGGGCATTTTGTCTATTTGGAGTGGACAGACAAAAAAGGGTGGTACACTTTCACCACCCTAATTTTGTCGAATCCTTAAATATAAAGTCCTTCTGTATAGACAGCGGTCATGGTCTCAGCGATTTCCTCAACGGTACCTTGGTGTTCGTTACGGACGATTTCCCATAGGTACATTTCGTTGGTGAAGAACCAGCCTTTGGCGACAAGTCCGTGGTTTAGTTCGGCTCTTGCCAGTCCATGCGCTTGGGCGAATACGATATCCTTGGAAATCCGTTGAATGAATTTTTCGCGGATGGCTTTCCATTTGGTTGAAATTGAAGGGGAAATCCCCATGGCCTGCTCAAACAATTGCATCATGCTCCGCTCGGTTTCAGCCATTTTTAAAAAGGCCGTAGCCTGCGAAAGGATGATTTCACGGGCTTCCTCTTTTGTTTTTGGAAAAAACGACACTTCGGCAATTTCATAAAATTTTTCCATGACATCGTCCATCAACACCATCAAAATTTCCTCTTTGCCCTCAAAATGGACATAGGCAGTGCCGTATCCAATTCCGGCTTTCTTAATCATCTGTGAAATGGTTGCCTTTTGAAATCCTTCCTCGAGAAACACTTCCCTAGCCGCTTCCAGCAGCTTTTGCTTTGTTTTAATGGAACGTAAATGGCGTTTGTCAACCACATCAAGTTTCTCATTCATTTTCCGTTTCCTCCTGTACTCTCTACTATAAAGAATATCTAAAAATAATAGCGGTTACAACATTAATAATTTTCTGAAAATAATATTGACATCATGTCATATTTATTGGTATAGTTTCCTCAAGCAATAAAGAAGGGGGTTATCATAATGATACAATCATCGTTAGAATATGCAAAAAAGCTGGACAACGCGGACGAGCTTAGAAGGTTTCGCGAGGAATTTTATCTAAGGCCGGGTTCGATTTATATGGACGGAAACTCGTTGGGCTTGATTTCAAAGCGGGCAGAGCGGACTCTCCTCGAAACGCTTGAAGATTGGAAGGAACATGGAATTGACGGCTGGACACAGGGGAATCATCCATGGTTCGACCTTTCTGAGAGATTAGCAGAATTGTTGGCACCATTAGTAGGCGCTTCAACTGAGGAAGTAATTGTAACCGGTTCCACGACGGTCAACCTTCATCAACTTGTGGCTACTTTTTATCAGCCGCAGGGAAATCGGACAAAAATCGTGGCCGATGAGCTCAATTTTCCAACGGATATCTATGCGCTTAAAAGCCAGCTTCGTATCCACGGATATGATCCGGAAGAGCATTTAATTCGCGTGAAAAGCCGAGACGGCCGCGTGATTGAAGAAGAAGATATTATCGAAGCCATGACCGATGAGGTAGCTTTAGTCGTCCTTCCAACCGTTCAGTATCGCAGCGGGCAAATCCTTGATATGAAGAGATTAGCAGAAGAAGCACATAAACGCGGGATTTTAATTGGTTTTGACGGCTGTCATTCTGTTGGGGCAATTCCGCATTCATTTAGTGAATGGGATATCGATTTTGCTTATTGGTGCAATTACAAATATTTAAACGGCGGTCCGGGAAGTGTCGGCGGCTTGTATGTGAACCGCAAACATTTTGGAGCGGACCCTGGGTTGGCCGGCTGGTTTGGTTCTCGAAAGGATAAGCAGTTTGACCTCGAGCATACTTTTACGCCTGCGGAAACTGCGGGTGCTTATCAAATTGGCACGCCGCATGTGTTGAGCATGGCGCCGCTGCTTGGCTCCCTGGAAATTTTTAAGGAAGCGGGAATTGAAAATATTCGCAAAAAATCGCTTGAGATTAATCAGTATTTTATGGAATTGATCGAAGTAGAGTTGGCCGGTCTCGGGTTTGAAATCGGCAATCTGCGTGAGGATGCGCGACGGGGCGGCCATGTTTGCCTTGAGCATCCGGAAGCGGCACGAATTTGTAAGTCTTTAAAAGAAAACGGCGTTATTCCGGATTTCCGTGCACCGAACGTGATCCGCCTTGCACCGATTGCTCTGTATACTTCCTATGAAGATGTTTGGAACGTTGTTCAGATTTTGAAAAAAATTATGGTTGAAAAGCAATATGAGAAGTTTGCGAATGAGCGGGAAATTGTGGCGTAGGCGGATTTGCGGAAAAAAGGGTTCTATTCGCGGATAAAACCCAAAAATCCGCGGATAAACAATAATTAAGTGAAATTTTATACTTTATAAATAAATTCAAACAAAGGAAAGGCGGGGACGTATGGAGAATAAGATGGAAAAAGGATTAAAGCGGGAGTTAAAAACCCGGCAGTTGACGATGATTGCGATGGGGTGTGCCATTGGAACAGGATTGTTCCTTGGAAGCGGTCTTGCAATAAGTACTGCAGGACCTGGTGTACTAATTAGCTATGCAGTTGGAGCGTTTATTGTCCTCTTGCTCATGGGCTGTTTGGCGGAAATGACCGTTGCCCACCCAACCTCAGGCTCGTTTGGACTAATCGCTGAAAAATATATCCACCCGATGGCAGGGTATCTCGTCCGTTATTCGTATTGGATTGCCAACGTACTCGCAGTCGGCGTCGAAGTCAGCGCGATTGCCGTATATATGAAATACTGGTTCCCAACCGTCCCGGGCATCGTCTGGATTTTGCTGTTTGGAGCCGTACTTATTTATGTAAACGCTACGAGTGTTAACACCTTTGCCACCTTTGAATACTGGTTTTCAATGATCAAAATCAGCGCAATTATTGGTTTTATTTTACTAGGAGCTTATGTTTTATTTGGAAACTCAGGCGCTGCAAAAATTGGCTCTGAAAATTTCACCAATGCCGGGGGATTTCTTCCGTTTGGTTTTAAGGGAGTCTGGGTTGCCATCTTCATTTCATTGTTTAGCTTTTTAGGAACGGAACTGATTGCTGTGACCGCAGGCGAAGCGAAGGATCCCGATGTTGCAGTACCAAAAGCCTTGAAGGCCACCGTTTTCCGTCTTTCTACTTTTTACGTCTTAACTCTGGCTATCATGTTGATGATTGTTCCGTGGAAAAATGCAGGCATCGATAAAAGTCCATTTGTAAAAGTAATGGAAATTTTGAACATCCCTGGTGCATCCGGAATCATGAACTTTATTATTTTAACCGCCGCTTTATCAGCCATGAACAGTCAGCTGTATGCATCAACAAGAATGGTATTTTCATTGTCACAGTCAAATTTTGCTCCAGCCGTTTT
The DNA here is from genome assembly GCF_001866655.1 of Bacillus sp. MUM 116. Taxonomy (GTDB): domain Bacteria; phylum Bacillota; class Bacilli; order Bacillales; family Cytobacillaceae; genus Neobacillus. Next base: position 20,485 of record NZ_MLYR01000056.1, read on the forward strand.
TGGAAAGGTCAATAAAAGAGGTGTTCCATCATCTGCTCTTGCGATTTCCGCTGTTGGAATTATTGTGGCGGCAGTAGTCAGCGCCTTGTTTCCGGGAACTTCATACGCCTTCATGATGGGGATCTCCATGTTTGGTGCGATGTTTACTTGGTTAATGATCTTTGTTTCGCATTTATTTTTTCGAAAAATGTGGGAAAAATCAGGCGGCCGTAAGTTGCCAGTGAGGATGATAGGGTTTCCTTACTTAACTATTCTTGGGGCGGTTCTGTTAGTGAGTTTGATGATTACCACTTGGTTTACGCCTTTTAAAATTTTGCTTCAGTTTGGCATTCCGTGGCTCGTATTTTTAACGGTTGTGTATTTCTTTTTTCATAAAAAGAGAGTGGATGCAACTTCCCAGCAGGACTTTGTGGTGGAAGATTAATAGAAAGTTTAGGAGGTCTACAAAATGACAAACTTAGAGAATAAAAACTTAGAAAAAGGTATTCAATTAGACTTTAAAAAAGATATGTCCTATGGCGACTATCTTCATCTTGATCAAATTTTATCGAGCCAGCACCGGCTTTCGGATCACCACGATGAAATGCTGTTTATCATCATTCATCAGACAAGTGAGCTGTGGATGAAGCTGATATTGCATGAGTTGAATGAGGCCATCGCCTGCATCCGCCGCAATGATTTGGAGCCGTCGTTTAAAATGCTATCCCGTGTTTCCCGGATTCAGCAGCAGCTGATTCAGTCGTGGAGTGTTCTTTCAACACTAACGCCGTCCGAGTATATGCAATTCCGTGATAAATTGGGGCATTCTTCAGGATTCCAGTCCTATCAGAATCGCTTGATTGAGTTTGCGCTAGGAAACAAGAATGCTCGCACTCTTGCAGTCTATCAACATCAGCCAGAGTTGTATCCGTTGATGGTGGAGGCCTTGAATGAGCCGAGCATTTATGATGCGTCGATTTCCGCACTTGTGGCGAATGGATTATCGGTTGATGAAAAAGCGCTGAACCGCGATTTGTCACAAAACTATGAACTGAATGCGAGTGTTGAAGCAGCTTGGTTGACTGTGTATCGTAACCCGGACCAATATTGGGATTTGTATGAGTTAGCGGAAAAGCTGGTGGATATCGGCAATCAGCAGCAGCTTTGGCGTTTTAATCATATGACGACAGTGGAAAGAATTATTGGGCATAAAATGGGGACGGGCGGTTCGTCGGGTGTTACCTATTTAAAAAGAGTGTTGGATCAGCAGTTTTTCCCTGAGTTGTTGAGCTTGCGGACAAAGTTGTAGGTCTTGGGCGAGCGTGGCCGCTTATAGAAGACACTTTTGAAGAAATAACAGTAGGAAGTGTCTCCAATGGCGCATCTAGGAGACACTTTTTACGTAAAAATAGTAGAAACTGTCGCCAACTAAAGGAATTTCTACATAAAAAGGAGGACATTCCTATGAACCCATGGATTGATATCTCACAACCGCTAGACAACCAAATTGCTGTCTGGCCGGGGGACACGCCTTTTACTTATAAAGTCAATTGGAGTAAAGAACAAAGCGGTTCGGTCAATGTCGGGCAAATCAATATGAGTACCCACACCGGCACCCATATTGATGCCCCGTTTCATTTTGATAACAACGGAAAAAAAGTCATCGATCTCGATGTGAATCTATATATTGGCTCTGCAAGGGTGATTCATCTGCTAAAACCGTCATCAATTGGAATCAAGGAACTATCCGGTTACAATCTTGACGGAGTAACTCGCCTAATCATCCGGACTGATTCCTGGGAAGACCGGCAGCAGTTCCCGAGCGCGATTCCAGAGATCAAACCAGAACTGGCTTCCTATTTAGCAGGGTGCGGCGTCCGTCTCCTTGGGCTCGATTTACCTTCCGTCGACCCGATTGACAGCAAAGAACTCGCCGCCCACCACGAACTAACCCGCCACGGGATCCATATCCTCGAAGGATTGGTCCTAGACCAAATCGGACCGGGAGAATACGAACTAGCCGCGCTCCCCCTTCCATTAGTAGAAGGCGACGGAAGTCCGGTCCGTGCCATCTTAAGAAAAATTTAAATTCGACAAAAATCGAGTGATGCCTGGCATCACTCGATTTTTGTCGAATAGATTAATAAAATAATTTTTCTTTCAGAATATCCAGTGCGCGGTTTATGTCTTCTAAATCTTTTTCCGAAGTATTTTGGATGCGATTTAGAAAACGCGTTTCAATTGATGCAAAGGCCTTTTCCATTATTTTTTCCCCTTCATTAGAGAGGCAAATGTATTGCTTGCGCCGATCTTCTGAGTCACTGAATTTTTCAATTAAATTTTTTTCTGTTAATTTTTTTAACTCACGGCTTGTATTTGGCAAGGAAATATGCTGGCAATCGCTAATCTCACTTGGTGAAACAGGCTGACTAACCGTTATATACTCAAGAATGCTATATTGAACGGGTGTAATCGAATCTGATTTTGCATTTTTTGTTAATTCGTGTGTCACTCGATGAACAGCAGTTGTAAAGGCCACACATTTAAAAAAAAGAGTTTTTTTGTCCATAACGCTCACCTCTTACAGACAAGATAACAAAGTTGTTATCAAATAACAATTATCATTTGACAACTAAATGAAAAGGGAGGTATTATTTAGTTGTCAAATGATAAGTATAAAGGGGTGCGTAATGAAAACACTGGTTATTTATTCTCATCCTAATCACCAAAGCTTGTGCTATGCATTTTTACAAAAAGTTATCAAAGGATGTAATGAAAATCCTAACGTTAAGGAGTTACAGGTCCTTGATTTATATGAAGAGAATTTTAATCCACTTCTTGTGTTTAATGAACATAAACGAAGACGTGATATGTATCGAGATCCTCAAATTGAAAAATATCAAAAACAAATTATGTGGGCTGACCAGATGATCTTTGTTTATCCGATCTGGTGGGGAAGACCTCCAGCCATGTTGCTGGGTTATATTGATCAATTATTTGCTGCAAATTTCGCCTATCAGGATAAAAAGGGACTATTTCCAGAAGGGCTTTTAAAGGGAAAATCCGTTGTATGTATATCCACCATGAAAGGACCAACCCACTATCCGCTTCTCTGGTTAAATAATGCCCATAAGATGTTAATGAAAAAAGCCCTATTTCATTTTGTAGGCATCAAAAATATAAAGTTTTTTGAATTTGGTAACATGGAAAGCCCAAATGGAAAACAAGTGAAAAAACTAGAAAAAATTTATCGTTATTTCAAAGGGATGGTGCACTATTATAATTGAAACTCTCTTTGCTTTATTTTTAGTCACATAGGACTCTGCTGTGTTACTTGTTTTTTTCTTTAAGTCTTTATTCATTTGCGAAAAATCTTTACTCTTTAAGCATCTTAATAGTTTGGACTGGGGAAATTTAAATAGAAAAATTCCCCCCCAGGCGTGGGAGGGAATGAAATGGTTAATCTTCTAATTGGAAATCATGGCTGAAATGAATTTTTCCATTTTCATCGCGGATTTCCACTGTCGCCTTGTTTGTTGCCGGATCAACTTTGAACACGCCAAAATTGAAGAAATTACCTTCGGCATACATACTTTCCGGGCCAAAGGTTGGGTCCAGTGTGCCGGGATTGATTTTTACCGCACCGATTGGGCCGCTGATCAGCTCGTGATAATCGGTTTTACCGTCGTGATTTGCATCATATTTAATCACTTGGGCAAAGTGGACATCCGTTGTGACAAAGAATACATTCTTAATTCCTTTTTCCACAATAAAATCAGAAATCTTTTTGAACTCATTCTCATATCCAGTCGGATCATTTGGGTTTAATTGATTGCCATTTGCCCAGCCATCCCTGGCATTCGCCTTTCCAGTTGGAACGGAGATTGGTACGGAGGTAGCGACAAGCTTAATTTTTGCATCGGATTCAAGGAGCTGCTTCTTCAGCCATTCTAATTGTTCGTCACCAAGCATTGTTTTACCCGCAACATCCGCCTGTGTGTTAGGATCGCGGTATCCCCGGTTGTTCAGAATCATCATATCAAGGGTATTCCCATAAGAATAGGTGTGGTAAAGCTTGTCCGCGATACTGCGGTCCTCCGAAATTGGCCAGTAGTCTTTGAATGCGCTCAAACCAGTCGGTGTCAATGGCTGTGATGGTCCCGAAAAATCGTTGGTTACTTCATGATCATCCCAAATCGAATATGTGGCTGTTTTTTGTAAAAGGTCGCGTAACCCAGCATCCGTGCGGTTTTCCTTATATTTTGCCCAGAATTCCTGTACCGTTTCTGATGGCGGATTTGGCACAGCCGGTGTTTTGTTATCAGCATAAATGGTGTCACCGCTGAATAAGAAGAAGTCTGGATTTAAAGCGGACATCGCCTTAAAAGAGTTATATGGCGGGATTTCACCCTGTCCACCCGTATCGCCGCCCCAGACCATGGTCAATGGTTTTAAGCTGTTCTTGGCCGGTGTCGTTTTGAAGGATCCGTTCACGGTATAGCTGCTAGAAACCGTATGCGCACGGTAATAATACCTCGTATCCGGCTTCAAACCGTCCATTTTAACCTTTACCGCATAATCATGCTCCGCCTCAGCATGAATAGTTTTTACGATAAACGGCTTTTTAAAGCTGCTGTCCGTAGAGATTTCAAATTGAACATTTGCTTTACCGTTTGTCCGTGCCCAAAGAATCGCTGATGAATCCGTGACATCTCCGCTCGCAACTCCATGTGAAATAAACGGCTTATCGACCAGTTCAACCATTTTATCCGGATTATTTGTGAACTCGCCATCCACTCCAAGAGAAAGTAGTGACGCCAAATCATCCTGTGAATTAACCGTCCATGGATGGACAAGCAGTTTATTTTCGTGTGCCGCTTCCATGAATTTTGGCACAACGAGTTCCTTGCTTGGACCTACTCCAGAGGCATAATCAGCGATTCGTTTGAATTCCTGATAGACATCTTTTCCCTTCAGCATCGCCCCCGTATAAAGTTGAATCAGCTTTACATTTGGCGCCAATGTTTTCAACTTGCGCAGGCTGTCTTCACTGAATGATTCCAGAATTAGATTCTTGCTATCTAGCACTTTGTTTTTTTGCAAGATTTCAATCAATTTTTCTTCCATGCCCGGATAGACATTTGGTGCCTTTGTTTCCATGTAAAGGCCGACTTTTCCATGCCCATGCTTTTTCACAAATTGAATCGCTTCATCAAGGGTAGGGACATGCTGGCCGATGTATTCTTTTTTTGCCAGGTTAGGAAAGGCTTTGTTAAACCACGAACCGGCATCGAGACGCTTAATCTCATCCAGCGTAAAGTCCTTAACGCGCCAAGGAGCACGGTCCGGATACAATTCCTTTGCATTGGTCGTTCTTTCCAGTGTTTCATCATGCATGGCAATCAATTGACCGTCCTTGGTCATTTGTAAATCGAATTCCACGTAATCAGCTTTCATTTTGATCGCTTGCTTGTAGGCGGACAGTGTGTGTTCCGGTCCGTATGCAGATGCGCCGCGATGGGCGATGACCGCTACATCATGGGTTAATGGCTGCAAGGTAGATTGTCCATTGTCTGTCGTAACGGTTTTGTGTGGTGCTGCTAAAACAGCCCATGGAGCGGCTGAGGATAATGATAATGAGAGGCACGCGATTCCAGCTACTAAACTCTTTTTCATCTGTCATTCATCTCCTAAAAGTTATGTATTCCTACTTAAACTTATAGAAGTATTGTAAAGTGATTTTTAATAGAATATAAATGTTTGGTAAATTTAACAAAAATAGTAAATTCAACTCATGTGAATTGATGTGAAAAAATACCTAGTCGACAAAATTCGGATGGTGACAGGCACCATCCGAATTTTGTCGACTGCGCTATTGAATTCCTTCAATCCTAATTTCCTTCACCGGCAGGAATTGTTCCTCTGTATTTAAGTAGGTTAGCCTTACTTTATCTCCTTCTTTTAGATAGATAATGAGTGGTTCTTTTTCAGAAGAGAGAATAAAGTTTTGGCGATTATCGAGCAGGAAGGTGACGAACGTGAAATCACCAGATTTTTCTTTATAAACTCTGAGTACGGTTCCGTTAGCTTGTTTTTCATCGGCTTTCGAACTGCCGTCGACCGTGCCTTTGCCGCGCTGCAAGGCTGTTTTATACTGCTTTAAGGCCTCGTTCGGCGTTGAGCCATAAGCGGAAATTTCCGGATTTGCCGCCGAAACAATAAAGTAGTTTTGTAAAAAGCCATTCGAATCGAGGACAGCGGTCAGCCAGCTTGCCTCACCATAAAAGTTATAAAGAATCGGCATTTTTCCCTTCCATTTTTTCTCGATAAATTTTTTTTCAATAATTTGCAGTGCGCCTTGTGAATCCATATACGATTCGTCCGGATTTCCTGTATAATAGGTTGCCTTGCCTGTTCTTGCGTTTGTCAACGAATAACCGAGCATCGAATCGACGTTTTCCTTTGGGCTGGTAAAATCAGTGAAATAGTACATGACCCCGTTCTCGTCAAAGATCGGACTTACATTTGCCACTGTTCCTTCATCAGAAGGCAGCTTTACATCTGATTTTCCAAAAATACTATTCCAAAAGCCATGAACATACTTCCCAAAATAACTGTTTTGAAGGCTGACGGCTTCCGGTGAGACTGCGCCATCAATAAATTCCGGGGCATTGTTTAATGAATACTCCTTTGTTTCTCCCGTTTTTGCATCGACTAACACAATCCCTTTTACTTTAAAACCATTCCTCGCCGAGACAAAATCACCATAGGTACGAATATAGTAGGGTTTCCCTTTTTCATCCACTTCTAATTTGACATTGCCATAGAAAATCTTTTTCGGAAATTCCATTCGGATATGCCGCTCGATATTTTTATTGAAAAAAGAAGAAGGAGTATAGGCCATTTCTTCTTTTATAAACTTTGGGTTAGCGGATGAATCGGTTGCACTAACGGTAAAATAGCCTGGTGTTTCCGAACCTCTCAACCATTTAAAAAATCCTGAGAATTCAACGGGAGCAATATAAACATAGTCTTCGTTTACTTTTTGGATTTGCAGATTGCCAAGTTCATAGTAGCTTGTGTTCGGGACTTGGCCAAATGCCTTTTTCATCTTGTTTCTGGCAAATTGCGGCGGGACACTTGCCGGTTTCTCATGCTCATCAAATGCTTTGATCTCTACTTTTTCCGTCATTTTGGCTGAGGTATATTTTTCGTTTGCGTTAAAAAGAAAGGCCGTTAAAAAATATACACCTACTGCCAAGCTCCCCAGAAATAGAGCTGCTTTTATCTTTTGCTCCTTCCCCGTCGAAAGCGCAGTTCCGGCGGCAGTCAAAAGGATTGCCAGCGGCCATATAGCAGATAGATTGCGGTCTAGATTGGTAAAATAAAAGAATAAGAAAATCAAAACAATCAAAACAATCAAACCCGTAACCAAACCGCGAGTGGGAGCAGTGCTTCCCTTCGGCTTTTTAATTGGATTTAAAACAAGAGCCGAAACCAACCCGATAATAAATGTAAATAAAAATATATTCCCCATAAATCCATTTCCTTCCTTTCCCTGATAACTACTCCTACGAATGATGAGATGGAAAAGTTTCATGTTATAAAAGAAACTTTTGTGAAAAAAAGCATTCCGCTAAACCGGAATTTTCCTAAAATACGGAATGAATTCACCGGAAAATTCCGTAATTCTGGAAATTATCATTTGTCCGATTTCCGTTAATAAAAAAGAAAACGGTGAGATTATGAAATTTTCAATCAATTTTGAATTAGGAATATTTTGGCATGGAACTTGCAACTAAATGAGTATGAAAGGGATTTTTTTTGCAAAGGAGGTTTCAATTTCCTGCAAACGCTTTCAGGGAAAACTATCATTGAACAAGGGGGATTTTCATGGATTTAATCATCATTCTTCTAGCGCTCGGCCTGTTGATGTTTGTTGCCTACCGAGGGTATTCCGTCATTTTATTTGCGCCAATCTGTGCGCTTTTAGCTGTTTTATTGACAGAGCCTAGCTATGTTTTGCCGTTCTTTTCAGGTGTGTTTATGGAAAAAATGGTCGGATTTATTAAATCTTATTTTCCAGTGTTTTTACTAGGTGCTATTTTTGGAAAAGTTGTTGAGATGTCTGGTCTTGCGGAATCGATTGCGAAAACCATTGTGAAATTGATTGGCGCTAAAAGGGCCATTCTGGCAATCGTTTTATTAGGTGCGATTTTAACCTATAGCGGTGTGAGTCTATTTGTCGTCGTTTTCGCTGTATTTCCATTCGCAGCCCATTTATTTAGAGAAGCGAATATTCCGAAGCGCTTGATTCCAGGAACAATCGCTTTAGGGGCTTTTTCTTTTACAATGGATGCCCTGCCAGGGACTCCACAAATTCAAAACGTGATTCCGATTCAATTCTTTAAAACCGATATTTATGCGGCACCGGTATTGGGGATTATCGGTGGGGGATTTGTATTGGTTGTCGGCCTGCTCTATCTGGAATCGAGAAAGAGAAAGGCAGCCAAAGCAGGGGAAGGTTATTTCGGCTTCGATACTGAACTTGCAGCAGGTTCTGAAGAGGCAGGTCTTGCCAAAAATGAAAATCCTGTTGCAAATTTCTCCGCGGATCAATCTGTAGCCCGCCAAATTCTCGCCTTTGTACCACTTATTCTAGTGGCGGTCATGAATAAGATATTTGTTACCAACATCCCGAAATGGTATCCAAATGGCTTTGATTTTTCTAAAATCGGCTTAAAGGCATTTGGGGTCGTGGATACGACTGCGGTTGCAGCCATTTGGGCCGTTGAAATGGCGCTTGTCGTAGGGATTATTGCGACGCTTCTCTATGATTGGAAAAAAGTCACGCAAAACTTCAAAGAAGGAATTAATGCAAGTATCGGCGGCTCATTGCTTGCCACGATGAATACCGGGGCTGAGTATGGATTTGGCGGAATTATCGCAGCGTTGCCAGGGTTTGCAACCATTAGCGGGGGGATTTCCCACACCTTTACCAATCCGCTTGTAAATGGAGCCGTAACGACTACCACTCTTGCCGGGATTACGGGTTCAGCGTCCGGCGGTATGGGAATTGCCTTAAGTGCAATGGCGGAAAAATACAATCAGATGATTGCAGCGGCACATATTCCTCCGGAAGTGATGCATCGCGTAGTGGCAATGGCATCCGGTGGTATGGATACGCTTCCACACAACGGAGCGGTTATTACATTGCTTGCCGTAACAGGGTTGACCCATCGCCAATCATACCGTGATATTTTTGCCGTAACGGTCATCAAAACACTTGCTGTTTTCTTTATTATCGCTCTTTATACTTTAACAGGCATTGTTTAAGAGCCTTAGCAATGGCTGTTAGCCTTTTCTTTAGGCTAACAGCCATGTTTAAAAAAATAGATTACTAGAGAGGTGTTTCAAAATTGAGTAATGGAAAATTAATTAAATCCTTTGAGGATGCGATTCAAGATATTCATGATGGGGCGACCATCATCGTTGGCGGGTTCGGTCTGTGCGGAATTCCTGAGAAAGCCATTTTAGCTTTACGGGAAAAAGGAGTAAAAGACCTGACAATTGTCAGCAATAATTGCGGTGTTGACGATTGGGGACTCGGTCTTTTATTAGCCAATAAACAGATTAAAAAAATGATTTCCTCTTATGTAGGAGAAAACAAAATCTTTGAAAAGCAATTTTTAAATGGTGAATTAGAGGTAGAGCTTGTCCCTCAAGGCACACTTGCTGAACGCATCCGGGCAGGCGGTGCCGGAATTCCTGGTTTCTATACCGCGACAGGAGTGGGGACCCCGATTGCCGAAGGAAAGGAACATAAAGAGTTTAATGGAAAAACCTATATTCTTGAGGAGGGAATCGTCGGAGACTTTGCATTAGTAAAGGCTTGGAAAGCAGACACCCTTGGGAATTTGATGTATCAAAAAACCGCCCGGAATTTTAACCCGCTTGCCGCGATGGCAGGGAAAATTACGATTGCAGAGGTAGAGGAAATCTTCGAAGCAGGTGAACTGAATCCCGACCAAATCCATACACCAAGCATTTACGTACAAAGAGTTTTAAAAGGCGAAAACTACGAGAAGCGAATTGAACGAAGAGTAGTTACTCAAGCTTAGAAAGGGGATTGTTCTGATGGATGTACGAAAAAAAATCATTACTCGGGCAGTATTAGAAATTGCAGATGGGATGAACGTAAATTTGGGGATTGGGATGCCAACACTAATTGCGAATGAAATTCCTGCCAACTTCAATGTATTGCTTCAATCGGAAAATGGACTGTTAGGGATTGGCCCATATCCAGTGGAATCCGAAGTAGACGCCGATCTCATCAATGCAGGAAAAGAGACGGTAACAGCTGTTGATGGTTCCTCCTATTTTGATAGCGCAGAATCATTTGCAATGATTCGCGGCGGACATATCGATTTAGCGATTCTTGGCGGGATGGAAGTTTCAGAAACAGGGGATTTGGCCAACTGGATGATCCCTGGGAAAATGATCAAAGGGATGGGCGGTGCCATGGACCTTGTGAATGGAGCGAAAAAAGTCGTTGTCGTCATGGAGCATGTAAATAAGCATGGCGAATCGAAAGTGAAACAAGTGTGTACGCTCCCATTGACAGGGAAAAATGTTGTCCACAGGTTAATCACAGATTTGGCTGTATTTGATTTTACCAAGGATGGAATGATTTTATCAGAATTACAAGAGGGTACTACAATTAAAGAAGTGCAAGAAAAAACGGAGGCTTCTTTTACGGTAAGCCCACAATTAATGTCCAACCAACAATAAGTTTGATTGAATGACTAGGAGTGAAACAGCAATGATGATGGCTTTAGAAGGAAAAATAGCTTTTATAACAGGGGCAGCCAGCGGAATCGGATTGGAAATCGCCAAAAATTTTGCGCAGGAAGGGGCAAAGGTCGTGATTTCAGACCTGAACGGTGAAGCGGCGGAAAAGGCAGCTGTTGAACTAAAGGAACAGGGGTATGAATCAATCGCTGCTCCTTGTGATGTCACCGATGAGGAAGCGTTTAAAAAAAGTCTGGAAACGGCTCATCAAACCTTTGGCCGAATTGATATTTTAGTAAACAATGCCGGCCTGCAATATGTAGCACCCATTGAAGAATTTCCTACTGAAAAATTTAAGCTATTAATCGATGTGATGCTTACAGCACCGTTTATCGGAATTAAAAACGTATTTCCATTTATGAAAGAGCAGGGATTTGGAAGAATCATCAATATGGCCTCGATCAATGGCTTGGTCGGTTTTGCTGGAAAGGCCGCCTATAATAGCGCCAAGCATGGAGTCATCGGCTTAACGAAAGTGGCTGCGTTAGAAGGGGCTGAACATGGAATTACAGTAAATGCGATATGCCCTGGATATGTCGATACACCACTTGTAAGAAATCAATTAAAGGATTTGGCAGTAACTCGAAAGGTTGAATTTGATCGTGTGATTGAAGAAGTTCTTCTCCCGCTTGTTCCGCAAAAAAGATTGTTAGCCGTTGAGGAAATTGCGGATTATGCGGTGTTTTTAGCCAGCGATAAAGCAAGAGGAGTTACTGGGCAGGCCGTGGTGCTTGATGGTGGATATACTGTTCAATAAAGATTGGAAAATGGACCCCAAGTGGGTTCTTTTTCCGTTTTCAGGAAATAAGTACTGGTGATTCTTTGATATAATAAGAATCATCACGTTGAAAAGGTGAGAAATTCGATGAATGGACTTATACATATTCCAAATGACTGGCTTGAAGAAATTATCAATCTGGCAGCAGAACGGATTGTCATTGTTGATCGTAATGGGATCATTCTTTATATCAATCCTGCCTATTGTGAGTTTATCGGTACAACGGTGGAAATGGCAACGAGTAGGCATGTTCTGGATGTAATTGAGAACAGCCGGATGCATATCGTTGCGCAAACGGGTCAAGCGGAATTGGCGGCTGTTCAATCGATCAATGGGAGCGAAATGATTGCCAATCGTTTTCCGCTGATTGTAAATGGGGAATTGGTGGGTGCACTTGGAACCGTAATGTTCAGGAACCCTGAGGAATGGCTGCATTACCAGCAAAAAATTCAATCCCTTGTGGAAGAGTTGAAGTATTACAAAACACGGTTTGAAAAAGAAATGAAAAGTAAATACGGCTTTAATGATTTAATCGGGAACAGCCCAGAGTTCCTTGCAACGAAAAAATTAGCGGAACGAGTATCAGGAAGTCAATCTTCGGTGTTGTTATTGGGGGAATCCGGTACAGGCAAGGAGTTATTTGCACATGCCATCCACTCCAACAGCAAGCGGGCCGCCTTCCCGTTTGTTCCGATTAATTGCGCTTCGATTCCGGAGCATTTATTGGAATCGGAATTATTCGGATATGAAGAAGGGGCCTTTACCGGTGCGAAAAAGGGCGGCAAAAAGGGACAATTTCAAAATGCCAATTTCGGAACGATTTTTCTTGATGAAATCGGGGATATGCCAATTTCGATGCAAAGCAAGCTTTTAAGAGTCTTGCAGGAAAAAGAAGTTCAGCGTGTAGGCGGACAAAAATCAATTCCTGTTGATGTACGGGTGATCGCCGCAACCCACAGGGATTTAGAAAAAATGGTTCAGGAAGGAAAGTTCCGTAAAGACTTGTATTATCGTTTAAATGTGATCAAAATAGAGATTCCGCCGCTTCGAAAACGGAAGGTAGATATCCCGATCATTGGCACGCATTTATTGAAAAAAGTCGGATCGAATTTTCACCGCCATGATCTTCATTTATCAACTGAAGTCATTGAGAGACTTCAACATCATATATGGCCGGGAAATATTCGTGAGCTTGAGAACGTATTAGAGCGGGCAATCAATGTTTTGGACGGGAAAACCATCGAGATTGTTCACCTGCCTCTGTACCTTCGAGAACTTGAAGACAATCGTCAGGTCCATCAACAAATGAGATCAGAAGTGGAAAAAGATGTTTCTTCCCCTACTTTAATGTCTTTAAAAGATACAGTGGCTCATGCTGAAAAACAAGCGATTCTTCATGCTCTGGTTGTAACGAAGGGGAATAAACAGGAAGCAGCAAAGATCTTGCAGATTAGCAAGACCAGTTTTTATGACAAATGTAAAATCTATAGTATATAATCTTATTTTTTTTCAAAAAAAACGGGGTCCAATAAAAATTGGGCTCCGTTTTTAATGCGTCTCCATCCCTTTTCGGAACCCCTTATCTTATAAGGTGGTTGTGTTTACAATCGTGCTGTTATTTAACAATATCAATTATATAAATAGTTACTATTGTTCCTTAATTATGATTATAAACTCAAGGAGATGGGTTTTTAATAATTTTAATGTTCAAAAATATTCACTTCCCATTCTTATGATAGATAAATGGTGTTTGAGAGTTTGTCCAAGGTTTGCAGCAATTTTAAATTGAATTGGTCTTATCTGCGGGGAATATACCCAAGTTTTCAATTGTATAATTAGAATTATGTTTGTATTTTTATACAAGCGTTTAAAGGAGGAGTACTTTGCTGAACCCATGGGGTTGGGCAGTTTATCTATGCTATTCACACTTTGTCAAATCTTGTAGTATAAAATTATTTGAATATGTAAACGTTTTCAAATATAATAAGGATAGGTGGATGGCGCGCGTGGCCATCATGGTATTGAGCGTAGGGTGGGGCCGATACTGGTAAAATGATTGATTACTAGGTATGTAGGATTCGGAACAAACAATCTAATAATCGAAATAATAATAAAGAAAATCCGGCAAATGAAAAAAGAAAGGGGCAGAAACATGGAGAAACATAAAAACTTGTTCGACTATTTCGTAAGGGAAGACCACTTCGAGCTTCATTCCTATCTGACTTACTTGTTCAATAATCAACTCTGTGAACACCTTCCAGAACACGTCGAAGAAAAACTGGCGAACCAATAGACTATGAAAAAGATAATGATGTATTCCAAAACGTAAAAGCGGTCATTTTATTTCGAATAAAATGGCCGTTTTTTTTGTGCAAATTGTATCCGACAAAAATCGAGTGGCGACAGGTAATGCTCGAATTTTGTCGAATTCTTTGTGATTTCGAAATACTTTTATTTTTACATAGGATGTTATTACAATATAATGTGTTTTTTGTAGTAAAGATGATATATAGGGATTTTGTACAAATTTGTACGGGCTACTTGATATTTCAATATTATTTGCTATTTTTTTCAATATTTCTACTTTTACTTTCCTAGTTCACATGAAAAATGGACTATGATACTATGAATTTTGGTTTTGGAATTGTTGTGCCTATACAAAAACGAAACAACAAATTAAATCAGTCATCATCCCTTCCAAAATCATCAAAAAATATGTATATGAGGTGTCGATGATGAAGCTAACTCAAGCTGTACACAGTGAAAATCTGAAACTCTTAACGGAAATCCGTGATCTCAAAATAAAAATGCGAAAACTCTACTATGAAAAAGGTCCTAGTACTCCCGACTATATCACCCTTTCACTCAAACTCAATTTCCTCATGAACGAATACTTTGAAGAAAAGCTAGTAGAATTACAGTAAAAATTTGGATGGTGCCTGGCGCCATCCAAATTTTGTCGAATCACCCCATTTTTTATAAAAATAACTCAAAAAATCTCAATATTTCTTATATTTTCTAATAGATAAATAGTATAATAGTCATGGAAATATTTCGAGAGTGAAAATATGGGGAGGAAGTATGAAAAAAGTAGTTAGTTTTGTAGTAGTTTTGCTCATGTGTTTGAGCATATTCCCTCAGGGTGGGTCTGGGGGCCAAGTTTTTGCGGCGGGGAAATATCCGGATGTAAATAATTATATCGCTTCAAACATGTTCACACCGATAAAAGTCTCGTATCAGCATATCAGTAAGTTTCCAGATTTCAATTATCGTAATGGCTTTGCCATGGTTGAAGGGGTCGTCGCCCACGAGACAGCAAACAATAGCGCAACCATCTACAATGAAATCGCCTATATGTCGAAAAATTATCAAAAGGCATTTGTCCATGCGTTTGTCGATAGCTCTCATGTTATTGAAATCCACAACCCCAATTATGGTGCCTGGGGCGCTGGATCATATGCCAATCAAAGGTTTATCCATGTAGAATTAGTGAGGGTCAAAAGTTTCCCCGAATTTGCCCGTTCTATTAATAACTATGCGAACTACATTGCCTATCTTCTATTTGAATACAATCTGGGCGTAACCAGCGCAGAAAAAACCGGTAAGGGCACATTGTGGTCCCATAATGCTGTTTCCAAATTCCTCGGTGGCACGGACCACGGCGACCCAATCGCTTATTTCTCCCAATGGGGCTATATCTGGAATGACTTTGCGGAACTAGTAACAGAAAAATACAATACCTTAAATACGAACATAAGTACGAATAGACTTGGGCTTATCCAAAAAGAAGGCACGAAAATCTATCAAGAAATTGGCGATGATGCCACTGCCATCACAGCAGATTCCACCTATACTAATCGTGTCTATTACATAAAAGAGCAAGCGATTGAAGACGGTCAAATCTATTTCTTAATAAGTAATGAAAAAGGAAACATTGGCTGGGCAAAGTCACCGAACTTAGTGGTCATGCCATACGCCCTAATTAGCAAACAATCAAAGAATTTTATTTTAAAAGGAACCGGAGCAGCCTATAGCAAGGAATGGGGCCAGGATAAGGATGCGGTCATTACGGCACTTTCTCCATATGCAGATCAGGAATTCACGGCTAATGCGACGGAGCAAATCGGAAACTCGATTTGGTATAGGGGGACGCTTGCCGGTCAAACGCTTTGGGTAAATTCCAGTAATGTAACGACTATTACGGAAAGCGTTACCGACCAATTAGGGGTCGTAAAAAATGACGACGTTAAGATTTATAAGAACATCGGAGAAGCAGAATCTGCGATTTCTGCAGGTTCAGCTTACACTAATACTGTTTTTTACATTAAAAAGAAAGCTACGGCAAACGGCAAAACCTATTACTTGCTTAGCACGCAACCAAGCACAACAAAAGGGGTTATTGGCTGGGCAAAATCCACAGATTTAACAACGCAATCTTATGTGGAAGTGGATAAAAATCCGAAGATGTTTTTGATTAAAGGAATTGGCAGTGCCTACAGCAAGGCTTGGGGTGGCGTAAAGGATTCCGTCATTAACAATCTATCAATCTATAAGGATCAAAGTTTTAAAGCACAGCTGACCGTTAAAATCGGCAGTACTATTTGGTATCAAGGACAGCTTGGTGGTAAAACCATCTGGATTCCATCTAATTCTGTAAAGACAATCAACGAGAGCAGCACAAGTCAGTTAGGCCAGGTAAAGAGCAGTTCCGTAAAGATTTATAAGCTGATTGGCGACAGCGCAAATGCCTTTAATGCAAGATCTACCTATACCAATCGTGTCTACTATATAAAGAAACAAGCAAGCTTTTTGGGCCAAACCTATTACCTGCTTAGCTCACAACCAAGCAGCAGCAAAGGAGTCATCGGCTGGGCAAAATCCTCCGACCTTTCCACCCAGAGCTATGCTCAGGTCAACGTAAACAGCAAAAAACTTGTTGTCAAAGGAACCGGCAGTGCCTTCAACCAACCATGGGGCAGCACAAAAGACACCGTCTACAAAAGCCTCTCCATATACAAAGGAAGAACATTCAAAACCACATCCGCTTGGAAAGTTGGGAATGCAACATGGTATTACGGAACATTCGGCAGCAAAATGGTTTGGATCGACAAAAACTATTTGAAATAATGATTCGGTAAATTCGGGTGGTGCTTGTCACTACCCGAATTTCCTATTACACAAGGGAATATTACACAAAAAAGTGGCAAAATTGATACCTACTTCCCCCTGTGAAGGCTCCCCAGAGTTTCCAGGGGGCTTTTTTTTTCGTGGATTTTTTACTATCGGGAAAGTTTTTTTGTAAAGGCTCTTTTCGTAAACTTTGTTGCTTTTGGACCTTAATAAGGGTCATCTACTAAGTTTCTAGGCAATTTTCGCAAATGTTCCTACGAAAAGATGCCACGAAGCATTTAGTTATA